>JBAWWY010000001.1:0-608573 GCA_037144355.1 Eubacteriales bacterium
TACAAGGAAATCACAAATCTTTGATTTGTAGATTTCTACTGATAACAGCTCGTTAAACATGCGAAGTGAATTGTCGGTGAACTTATACAAGGAAATCACAAATCTTTGATTTGTAGATTTCTACTGATAACAGCTCGTTAGACATGCGAAGTGAATTGTCGGTGAACTTATACAAGGAAATCACAAATCTTAAATTTGCGGGTTTTCAATGATTGTTGATATTAGTAAAATTATAAGCCAAACTAATGGGGTATAGCCAAGCTGGTAAGGCAACGGACTTTGACTCCGTCACCCGTAGGTTCGAACCCTGCTACCCCAGCCATTTGACCCATTAGCTCAGTTGGTAGAGCACTTGACTTTTAATCAAGGTGTCCCGAGTTCGAATCTCGGATGGGTCACCAATTATTTACAGGATTTAAACCTATGTTATGGAGGGGTGTCCGAGCGGTTTAAGGAGCTGGTCTTGAAAACCAGTGATTCCGAAAGGGACCGTGGGTTCGAATCCCACCCCCTCCGCCATACTTTCCAAATGGAGATGTACTCAAGTAGGCTCAAGAGGATGGTTTGCTAAACCATTAGACCGGGTAACTGGTGCGTGGGTTCGAATCCCACCGTCTCCGCCATAACGGAAATATAATATAGGGGCATAGCTCAGCTGGTAGAGCGTCGGTCTCCAAAACCGTGCGCCGTGGGTTCAAATCCTACTGCCCCTGCCATTTGAAACAATTACGGAGTGTAGCGCAGCTTGGTAGCGCATCTGGTTTGGGACCAGAGGGCCGAAGGTTCGAATCCTTTCACTCCGACCATTCCCAATCATTGGGGCCTTTAGCTCAGTTGGTTAGAGCGCTCGGCTCATAACCGATCGGTCCGGGGTTCAAGTCCCTGAAGGCCCACCATATGCCTAGATAGCTCAGTCGGTAGAGCAGGAGACTGAAAATCTCCGTGTCCGTGGTTCAATTCCGCGTCTGGGCACCACAAAAGAATAGACGCCTGCTGGCTTAGCCCGGGTGTCTATTTTTTTTTACCTAAATATAGGGTTATATATTTTAAGTCTAGTGATATAATCTATTTATTGGAATTCTAAGAAACGAGGATTAAACTATGGGAATTAAAGAAGAAGCTTTGGAAGCTCATGAAAAATGGCAGGGCAAAATCGAAATCACCAGCAAGGTGCAGGTAAAAACAAAACATGACATGTCGCTTGCCTATACACCTGGTGTTGCGGAACCATGTATGGCTATCTATAAAAATGAAAATGATGTTTATAAATATACGTCCAAAAAGAACTTGGTAGCAATTGTAACAGATGGAACAGCGGTCCTTGGGCTTGGAGATATAGGACCTAAGGCTTCATTACCTGTAATGGAGGGGAAAGCAGTCTTATTTAAAGAGTTTGGAGGCGTGGATGCGTTCCCAATATGTATTGACTCAAAGAATGTTGACGACATTGTAAATACTGTCAGACTTATTGCACCAGGATTTGGTGGAATAAATCTTGAAGATATTTCTTCACCCAGATGTGTGGAGATTGAAAGAAAATTGAAGAGCCTGTTGGATATTCCCGTATTCCATGATGACCAGCATGGGACAGCCATAGTTGTTGCTGCAGGTTTGATAAATGCATTAAAAATTGTTAAAAAGAATATAAGTGATATCAAAATAGTTGTTAATGGTGCTGGAGCTGCTGGAGCTGCAATTATTAGAATGTTGCTTGATCTTGGAGTTAATAATATTGTTGCTTGTGATATCAAGGGAATAATAAACAAAGATGAAAAGTACGAAAGCTGGGTTCATAACGAGCTTTCACTAATAACTAATCCTGAAAATAAAAAAGGAACACTAAAGGATGCAATGATTGGAGCCGATGTTTTCATCGGAGTTTCTAAAAAAGATCTTGTAGACAAGGAAATGATAAAATCCATGAACATCGATTCAATTGTTTTTGCAATGGCAAATCCAGATCCAGAAATATCACCGAACATTGCAAAAGAAGCTGGTGCGAGAATTGTTGGAACAGGAAGATCAGATTATCCAAACCAAATAAACAATGTCCTTGCATTTCCAGGGATTTTCAGAGGAGCTTTGGACGCAATGGCTTCTGATATAAATGAAAAAATGAAAATAGAGGCTGCATACGCAATCGCAAATTTAGTGAGCGATGATGAGTTGAAAGACGACTATATCATAGTTCCACCTTTTGACGAAAGAGTTGGAAAAGCAGTAGCCAAGGCAGTTTATCAGGCGGCAGTGGATTCTGGATTATCAAGGTTGTAAATTAAGGAGATAAGTAATTGGATCAGAGTAGAATGCCAATTTTTGAAGCATTAAAAAAATATGCGTCAGAAGAAAAAATTTCCTTTCATATACCGGGACATAAGGATGGTTCTTTCGTGCAGCCTGAATTTGCTGAGTTTTTGGGACCAAATATATTCAGGATTGATGCCACCGAAGTGGAAGGACTTGATGATCTTCATCAACCAAAGGAGGCAATCAGGGAAGCACAGGAACTTTGGGCTTCTCTTTTTGGAGCTGACCATTCTTTCCTCCTTGTAAATGGCACAAGTTCAGGTATCATAGCTGGTTTGACAACGATAGCATCAAATGGAGAGGGAATAGTCATACCTAGGAATTCGCATAAGTCGGTATACATGTCCCTTGTTATAAGTGGAGCAAAACCAATCTACCTCCAACCGGAAATAAATATTGAAGATGGCTATCTGGGGGGTATAAATGAAGTTGATCTTAAGAATGTATTTTTAAAAAATCCTCAAGCCAAAGGAATTTACATTATCAACCCTACCTATTATGGAATTTGCAGCAATACTGCAAAATTGGTGGATATAGCCCACGAAAATCATGCTATCGCAGTTTGCGATGAGGCACATGGGTGTCACATGCGTTTTAGCGACAAGTTTCCAATTGATGGAATTGGTGCTGGAGCTGATCTTTCTTTTCAAAGCACTCATAAGATGCTTGGTTCATTTACCCAAAGTTCAATACTTCATGTAAAATCCAAAACAATGGATATCAACAAGCTTAAATTCAATTTGCAAATGATGCAGACAACCAGTCCATCGTACCTTTTAATGGCATCCTTGGACGCCCAGCGGGCACAAATAGCAAAAGTAGGCAAAGTTGTATTCGAAGACTTGTACTTTGAAGCCTGTGAGTCACGCAAGTTGATAAATGAAATAAAAGGATTTAGATGCCTAGATAATAATATCATTGGCAAGTACTCGATACATGATTTAGATTCCATGAGATTTGTAATAACTGCAAGGGACATGGGAATAAATGGTTACGAATTAATGGATATTATGAATAAAAAATATGGTATAAATGCCGAATTCTCTGATTATTATTACTGTATATTTATTCTAGGGCCAGGTACGAAAATTGATCATATCAAGAAGCTTAAAAATGCCTTGATCGAAATCTCAAGAGAAAATGTAAACAAAAGAGCGCCTTTGGAAAAATCATCTATACCTCCCAACATACCAGAACAGGCAATGCTGCCAAGAGATGCGTTTTTTTCGGAAAAGGAAAGAATTTCATGGAGTGATGCCAGGGGAAGGATAATGGGTGAGATGATAATCCCATATCCACCAGGAATACCCACGATTTGCCCTGGGGAAATACTCACAGATGATATATTTGAGTATCTGGATGAAATCAGGGTCGCCGGCAGACATATTCAAGGTTCGGAAAGTGAAAAACTGGAATTCGTCAATGTGTTGAAATAATTTAAAAGGAGATAAGTGATGGCACAACTATATTATAGATATAGCACTATGAATGCGGGAAAGACTATTGAGCTTATAAAAGTAGCATACAATTATGAAGAACGCGGAAAAAAAGTATTGGTTTTAACACCATCTATCGATGATAGGTATGGAATTGGCAAGATAGCCTCGAGGATTGGATTAAGCAGGGATGCTCTACTAGTGGGAGAAAACACCAATATACTTGAATTATTTATTGAAGAAGAGCAAAAGGGAAAGATTGATTGTGTATTAGTTGATGAATGTCAGTTTTTAAAAAGACATCATATAGAAGAACTAGCTGAAATTGTTGACAGCCTTGACGTACCTGTGCTTGCGTATGGATTGAAAAACGATTTCCGAAACGAGCTTTTCGAGGGGTCTTATTATATGTTGGTTTATGCAGATAAAATCGAGGAGATAAAAACTATTTGCTGGTGCGGGAGAAAAGCGACCATGGTAGCAAGAGTAATCGATGGAAAATTTGTCAAGACAGGAGATCAGATTAAAATTGGAGGAAATGACATGTATGTGTCATTATGCAGGAAACACTACAACGATGGAAGGCTTGAGCAGGAAAAGTAGTTAAATTCCCTGATGACTTTTTCTTTTCCTGAATTCCCTGTTAATATTGTTAATAACGTTCATCTTGTTCAGACTCCACTTTGGCTCAATCAATAGCTCTTTCGGAGCATCTCCGGTAATGCGGTGGATTGTAATATCTTTTGGTAGAATTTCTATAATATCTACAACTGTATTTACATATTCGTTGAATTCAAGAAAATTGAAGATTTCTGGACGATTTGAAAACAGTGACTCAAGTGCAGTACCCTTCAATATGTGAAGAAGCTGCAATTTTAAACCGAAAATATTCTGGGAAGAAATATATCTGATTGTTTCGAAAATATCCGATTTTGACTCTCCGGGCAAACCGACGATAACATGAACAACAACTTTGATTCCGTTTTGATTCAATCGTTTAACACAATTGTCGTAAACCGGAAGTTTATAGCATCTGTTGATTAATTCTGCTGTATTTTCATGAATAGTCTGAAGACCTAACTCTATCCAGAGAAAGGTTTTTTTGTTTATTTCTGTAAGGAGATTCAAAACCTCATCGCTGATGCAATCTGGCCTAGTAGCAATTGCCAGGCCCATAACACCTTCATATGACAAGGCTTCTTCATACTTTTGCCGTAAATCATCTATATCTCCATAAGTATTCGTGAAATTTTGAAAGTACACTATGTAGCTTGCATCTGGCCACTTCCTGCTAATCGCTTCTACTTGCGAGGAAATTTGACTTGATATTGACTCGCACCTTTTTCCGGAAAAATCCCCAGAACCTTTTTCAGAACAAAATATGCATCCATCCCAACTTAAGTTTCCATCCCTGTTTGGGCATGTGAAACCACCATCAACAGATAATTTCACTACTTTTTTACCGAAATGTAGTTTTAAATATCCGGAAATTGAATTGTAATAGTGACAGTCGTAAAATGGATAGCTTGTCATAATACCCTTCCTAAAATTAATTTTCGTATAGCGCTTAAAATCAATATTATCTAAATTGGCCAATGATTGAAGATTCAAATTTAATGAATTTTAATCAATATTTTGTATGCACAAAAGTTAAAGTATGATATAATCACTCACTATAAAAGTACAAATATCGAGAGGAAATTCAACCTATGATTAATAGTAAAGATTATATAAATGAATATATTGGAAGAGCAAGAAAAGCACAAGAAGTATTTGAAACATATACACAAGAGCAAGTCGACCAGGTCGTTAAAATTGTTGCAAAAACCGTCTACGACAACGCCGAATATCTGGCAGGATTAGCCGTTGATGAAACAAATATGGGCGTAAAGGAAGATAAATTCATAAAGAATCAAATGAAAGCCAAGATAATTTGGAATTCATTGAAGGGAAAAAAATCAGTTGGTATAATCAGCGAAAACAGCGCTACTGGAATTGTGGAAATCGCAAAACCAATGGGAGTCGTGGCGGCAATAACACCAATGACTAATCCAATTGTGACGCCCATGTCAAACGCCATGTTTGCTTTGAAGGGCAGAAATGCAATTATAATAACCTCGCATCATAAAGCTGTGATTTCCAGTTCCAAAACGGTGGAATTAATCAACATTGAACTTGCCAAGATAGGAGCACCAGAAAATCTAATTCAAATACTGGATGCACAATCAAGAGAGAATACCAAAAATCTCATTGAAAACGCGGACGTGGTTATTGCAACTGGAGGCATGGGGATGGTTAAAGCAGCTTACAGCAGTGGAAGACCAGCGTTGGGCGTAGGTGCGGGAAATGTTCAGTGCATAATCGATACTGATGCCGATTTGAATTCAGCCGTACCAATGATTGCAGTTGGAAGAGCATTTGACAATGGTATCGTATGTTCAGCAGAGCAGTCTGTAATTGCTCCCAAAATTCTTAAGGAAGAAGTAATTGCAGCTTTCGAAAAAAATAAAACTTATGTAATCAAAGACATGGAAGAAAGAAATAGATTAAGAGAAACAATTTTCAACTTTGGAGCAATGAACAAGTATGTTATTGGCCAAAACGCTTTGAAGATAGCAGAAATGGCAGAAATAAAAGTACCAGCGGACACCAAGGTTATAATGGTTGAGTCAGATGGTGGCAATGATATCCTAGGCAAAGAGAAAATGTGCCCAGTCCTTACACTTTATCTTTACGATGACTTTAAAGAAGCAGTAGAAATAGCGAAATCAAATTTGGAAATGGAAGGAAAGGGACATAGTGTCGCCATTCATTCTAATAATAGAGAAAATATTGAATATGCTGGATTACAGATATCTGTTAGCAGATTTGTAATCAACCAATGTTGTGCGACTAGTGCTGGAGGCAGCTTTTATAACGGTTTTGCCCCAACCAACACTCTAGGTTGTGGTTCGTGGGGTGGAAACAGCATTTCAGAAAACCTTGATTACAAGCATCTAATCAATGTTTCGAAAATAGGTTATTATATGAAAGACAATAAAGTTCCAAATGAGGAAGAACTATGGAAATAAAGGAAGCTCTTCTATTACACAGTTGCTGCGCTCCATGTAGCACGGTAGCAATAGAAAGACTTAGCTCCAGATATAATCTATTTGTTTATTATTATAATCCTAATATTTTTCCAAAAGATGAATATGAAAAAAGGAAAATCGAACAAATTGACTATATTGAGAATTTTAACAAAAGCAATCGATCCCATGTGGAATTTATCAATGGAGATTATGAGGAACAAGTATTTGACAAAACCATAGCTGGATATGAGAATGAGCCTGAAATGGGGAAAAGATGCGAAAAATGTATTGAGCTAAGAATTAAAAATACAGCTGAAAAAGCTAAAATGCTTGGAATAGGCAATATTGCCACAACACTTTCCATTAGCCCATATAAAAATACAATTATGATCAATGACATCGGCAGAAGAACTGCTGAAATATCAAATGTGATTTTTATGGAAAATGATTTTAAGGAAAATGAAGGATATAAAAAATCCATCGAAATTTCTAAAAATTATTGTTTATATAGACAAAAATATTGCGGTTGCAAGTATTCCATAAGATAAGCCGCAAAGCTTAAAATTAAAAAGTTAAATATTCTAAGGAGGATTTTAATATGAAAAACAATTTAATTATTCCAAAAAACTATCACCCAGTAATCGATTTAATGGAAACTGAAATTGCTATTAAAAAGATTAAAGATTTCTTTCAGGTTGAGCTAGCAAAAAATTTGGAACTTACAAGAGTTTCCGCGCCACTTTTTGTTGACCCAATAAGTGGTTTGAATGATAATCTCAACGGTATTGAAAGAGTAGTAGATTTTACTCTTCTCGATATGAATGAAAAAAGAGTTGAAATAGTGCAATCCTTAGCCAAGTGGAAAAGAATGGCTTTAGGCAAGTATGAATTCAAAGTTGGAAAAGGCCTATATACAGATATGAATGCAATTAGAAGGGATGAAGAAATGGATAATCTTCATTCAGTTTATGTGGATCAATGGGATTGGGAAAAAAGAATTGAAAAGAGTGACAGAAAAGACCAATTTTTAGAGGAAACAGTGAAAAAAATATACTCTGCAATCAAAGCTCTTGGAGATTTTGTAAACGCAAACTATCATGACCTAAAGACAAATTTGCCAGATGAAATTTTCTTCATCACTTCACAGGAATTAGAAGACAAATATCCAGACTTTACACCAAAGGAAAGAGAAAATGCCATTACAAGGGAGAAAAGAGCTGTGTTCATTAAGAATATCGGTGGAGCTTTGAAATCAGGCAAGAAACATGATGGAAGAGCACCAGATTATGATGACTGGAATCTAAACGGAGACATCATATTATGGAACGACATTCTAGACTTGGCTTTCGAAATCTCATCGATGGGAATCAGGGTAGACGAAGTTGCAATGGTTAAGCAGCTTGAAATCGCTGGAGCACTTGACAGAAAAGAATTAGAATTCCATAAGGGAATAATAAATAAAACATTGCCTTACAGTGTTGGTGGCGGTATTGGCCAATCCAGACTATGCATGTTCTTCCTCAGAAAGGCCCATATTGGAGAAGTCCAAGTATCCGTATGGCCTGATGATATGATAAAAGAATGCAAAAGTAACAATATTATCCTTCTATAAACAAAATTAAATATGAACAATAGGTGTAAAAATGAAATATGTTAATGTAGTTATTGACAATAAAAGCAACAGTACTGATTATTATTACACCTATAGTTCATTTTTTGATCAGGTTGAGTTAGGCCAAAAGGTATTGGTTCCATTCGGAAGATCCAATACATTAAAGGAAGCATATATTTTCCAAATACTTGAAAATACTGAATCAAAAATTAAAAATATTAAAGAGATTATTGAAATAAAAATCGATGGGAGTATTTCCCAAGAGGCAGTTGAAATTTGCATATGGATGCGTGAGCATTATTTCTGTAGATACATTGATGCTGTAAAATGCTTCACCATGCCAGGAAAACCAAACAAGAAAGTTTCAGTTTTTGAAAGCGCCAAAGATGAAGATGATTTTATTGGTGAAGCCGAACTGACATTGACCGAAGAACAGGATACAGCTAAAGGAATACTTTTCCCAGCTATTAATGCAAAAGTTAATAGGACATTTCTAATCCATGGGGTAACAAGCAGCGGGAAAACAGAGATTTATATTAGAGCAATCAAGGAAACCCTTTCTTTAGGTAAAACCGCAATAATGCTTGTTCCCGAAATATCTTTGACTTCACAGATAATAGAAAGATTCGAAAAGCGTTTTGGAATGGAAAAAATCGCTGTCTTGCATAGCAAACTTTCGAGAGCTCAAAGACAGAGGGAATGGGATAGGATAAAAAACAAGGAAGCTTCAATTGTTATAGGTGCCCGATCAGGAATTTTTGCGCCGCTGGAAAACATCGGAATAATTGTAATTGACGAGGAACATGACGGAAGTTATAAGTCCGACATGACTCCGAAATATGACACTATTGAAGTGGCGGCAATGAGAGCATATTTTAACGACGCGATATTTTTGCTTGGCAGCGCTACTCCATCAATCAACTCCTACTATAATTGCATGGAAAGCCGTGCACAACTTATAAAATTAAATGAAAGATTCAACAAGACTTCATTACCTGATGTTACATTGGTTGACATGAGGGAAGAACTGAAAAACGGAAACAGGAGTATATTCAGCAGAGAACTTTATAGTGAAATAGAAAACAATCTTGCAATTGGCAAGCAGGTAATACTTTTTTTAAACAGAAGAGGATATTCAACATTCATTACTTGCAGAGGTTGTGGATATACAATGAAATGCAAGGACTGCGGTGTTGCACTTACATATCACAAGGGCACCGATGTGGCTGTTTGCCACTATTGCGGATATAAGGAAAAAGTACAAAATATTTGTCCAAATTGCAATCAAAAATATTTAAAACATTTCGGAACTGGTACGGAAAAAGTTGAAGAGCTTGCCAGGGAATTATTTCCAACAGCCGGCATAGAAAGACTTGATCTAGATGCGGTTAAAAAAATCAGCGACATGGATAAAATCCTATGTGATTTCAGAAAAGGTAAAGTACAAATATTGATAGGAACGCAAATTGTTGCCAAAGGTCTGGATTTTTCCAATGTAGGACTGGTGGGAATAATTGCAGCAGATATTTCTTTAAACATACCAGACTATAGATCGGCAGAGAGAAGTTTTCAACTTATAACCCAGGCAGCTGGAAGAGCCGGCAGAGGCTCTGAAATAGGCAAAGTAGTAGTTCAATCATATTTTCCTGAACACTATGCGATAATGACTGCAATAAACCATGATTACCAAGGCTTTTACAAAGATGAAATATTTATTAGGAAGAATCTTAATTATCCACCTTTCAATCAAATCATTTTGATTACAATATCAAGCAAGCAGGAAGAAATAGCTCAAGCCGCCGCCGAGAGCATATATAAAATAATTAAAATAAAAGCTGGAGAAAATGAAGGAAAAAATGTGCTTCCAGCGACACAAAGTGTTATATTCAAGTCAAAGGAATATTATAGATATCAAATAATCATCAAGGCAAGCAATGAGAAAATGGAGTCATATAGAAAACTTTTATGGAAAATAAAAATGCGTAACACTGAAAATAATAAGAGCGATGTTTTGATATCCATTGATGTCAATCCATACAGCTTTTATTGATAATAAAAATTATGAATATTAATGGGGGAATATAAATGGCAATTAGAAATATTGTTTGCCAGGGAGATGAAATCCTAAAGAAAAGGGCAAAGGAAGTAACTGAAATAAACGAAAAAATAATAATGCTCCTTGAAGATATGGCGGAAACCATGAAATCACAAGAAGGTGTCGGCCTTGCAGCAAACCAGGTTGGAATGCTTAAGAGAATATTTATTGCCGATGTGGGAGATGGAATTATTGAACTTATTAATCCGGAAATCCTAGAGACAAGTGGAATGCAAAATGAAGAGGAAGGCTGCCTGAGCGTTCCTGGACTGGTAGGGAAGGTTAAGCGCCCCGAATATGTGAAGATTGCAGGGCTGGACAGAAGAGGCAAGAGAGTTGTATATGAAGGAACTGATCTATTGGCTAGAGTATTTTGCCATGAAAATGACCATTTAAATGGAGAACTGTTCATTGATAAAGCAATGGATATAAGAGATGCGGATACAAGCGAAGACTAAAAGGAGAATTCATGAGAATTATATTTATGGGAACGCCCCAATTTTCAGTAATGCCACTGAATTCATTGGTTGACGCAGGTCATGAAATTCTATTGGTAGTTACGCAACCTGATAAAATAAATAACCGCGGCAATAAAATAGTATTTACTCCCGTAAAACAAAGAGCCATGGAATTAAACATTGTGACTATCCAACCAGAAAAAATAAGAGAAAATATAGAATTTTTCAATCAAGTCAAAGAGATGGCTCCGGATTTTATTATTGTATCAGCATATGGCAAAATACTTCCTAAAGAGATTTTGAATATACCCCAATATGGCTGTCTGAATATCCATGCATCTCTACTTCCCAAATATAGGGGAGCAGCTCCAATACAGTGGAGTATAATCAACGGAGATGAATTTACAGGGGTTTCCATTATGAAAATGGCAGAAGGATTGGATACAGGGCCTGTATATAGCATGGAAAAAACCATTATTGATAGCAAAAATGTTGTTGAACTTTTTGATGAGCTGTCGAAAATAGGTTCAAAACTATTAGTGGATACTATCAGAAGGATAAGTGAAGATAATATTTTGCCTATTGCCCAAAATGCTGACGAAGCCACCTATGCTCCAATGATTCACAAGGAAGACGGGCATCTTGATTTGAGCAAAAGCCCTATAGAATTGGTTAGGCTGATTAGAGGAATAAATCCCTGGGTAAAGACATTTGTAATATATAGAAATGAAAAACTAATCATTTCAGAAACAATAGCTTTAGATGAAGAAAATTTTAAGCCGGCAGGATGTATCACTGGTATATCGAAAGAAGGTATTAAAGTTTCCTGCGGAGGTTCTACCTTATTGATAACAAGGCTGCAATTCCCAGGCAAGAGAGAAATGAAAATTTCCGAATATCTTGTTGGAAATAGTTTCGACATTGAAGAAGCGTTCAATAAAAGAGAGGATGATTAAAATGGATATTTCATTAATAGTTTTGATTATAGCTATGATATTTGCATTTTATGCTCAATTAAAGGTCAGTACAAGTTATGGCAAGTATGGAAAAGTTGAAAATTCAAAGAATATTTCAGGTGCAAAAGCTGCCAGAGTAATATTAGACAAAAATGGTCTTAGTGACGTTGGAATTGAAATTGTTCAAGGTAAGATGACTGACCATTACGATCCAAGGACCAGGGTTCTGAGTCTTTCAACTGAAGTTTACAACAATGCCACAATCGCTTCAGTTAGTATTGCAGCACATGAGGCAGGTCATGCGTTGCAGCATGCTAATGGGTATATGCCCCTTAGACTTAGAAATGCAATCGCGCCAGTCGTGAGTATTGCATCAAATCTGGCTTGGCCATTGCTATTGATAGGCCTCTTTTTTCAAATATCAGGATTCTTTACTATAGGGATAATTTTGTTCTCAGCGGCAGTTTTTTTCCAAGGAGTTACTTTGCCAGTAGAATTCAATGCAAGCAAATCTGCAATTGAAATGTTGGATAATCTTGGAATAATTGACCCTTCAGAAAAGGGCTCAGCACGAAGAATGCTGTCCGCCGCCGCAATGACCTATGTAGCTGCCATGGCAGTTTCCATGGCAAATTTGCTTAGGTTGATATTATTAAATAACAGAAGATAGATAAATGTTAGACACATAATAAATCAATAAGGATGAAGTGATTGCAAAATATGGATATCAACAGGAAAATCGCCTTTCTGGTCTTAATAGATATTGAAAAGAACCAGGCTTATTCCAACCTTTCTTTGAATAAACAAATATCAAACAATTCAAACGAAAAAGTAAATGAAGGGTTTGTAAGGGAACTAGTCTATGGAGTTTTGGAAAACAAAATGTACTTGGACTATATTTTAAAATGCCTAATTCCAAGACCCATCAGTAAAAACAGAATAGAAATTACAACAATTCTCAGGATGGGAATATTTCAAATACTTCAAATGAATTCAGTGCCAGATTACGCAGCTGTGGATGAATCTGTAAAGCTTGTAAATAAATTGTTTAAAAATCAAGCAAGTTTTGTAAATGGAGTATTAAGAAATTATCTAAGAAATAAAAGCGATATTGTAATTTCAAAAGAAGGAAGATCGATTTCAGAATATCTATCAATAAAATATTCACATGCCAAATGGATTATAGATTACTGGCTTGAAAGTTTTAATCCGGAATTTGTGGAAGAATTGTTATTGGAAAACAACACGACCCCTTTGATTTGCATAAGGGCAAATCCGTTGCTAGTTACAACAGATGATTTAATCCAAAAGCTCGAAGATTTAAATTTCCAAATTGCCCGTGGAGAGCTTGTAGAAGAGGCCATATATGTAAAGGGCAACAATTTGCTGAAAGAACCACTTTTCCTAGATGGTTTTTTTTCGGTTCAAGATGAAAGTTCAATGCTTGCTGTAAAAATGCTTGATCCAAAACCTGGAGAAACCATAATCGACACTTGCGCCGCACCAGGTGGAAAATCAATAAACATAGCAGAGAAAATGAATAATCAAGGTTCAGTAATTTCATTGGATATTTATGAACATAAGTTGAAACTAATTGAACATGCAGCAATAAAGAATAAGATCTCAAACATGACAACAAGTTTATGGGATTCAGTGTTTTTAAATAATGATTTGATTTGCAGGGGCGACAAAGTTATTGTAGATGCCCCATGTTCGGGATTGGGTGTATTGAGAAGAAAGCCGGAATTAAAATATAAAGGAGATTTAAGCAAAGTCATTGAACTTTCACAAGTACAAAGTAGAATATTGGAGAATGCCTCAAAGTACGTTGTTGATCAAGGTACTTTGATTTATTGCACTTGCACAATATCAAAAGTCGAAAATCAGAACGTTGTTGAAAAATTTCTACTTGAAAATCCTCAATTTGAAAAAATCGAAGAAATACAATTATTTCCAAACATTCATCATACCGATGGTTTCTTTATTTGCAAGATGATTAAATCAATCCTATAGAATCAGAAGTGCTAATATCAATCAATCAAAATATTTTATAATATTTTAAATAAATGTGTTAAAATGATAATTGTTATTAATATTTACCATGAGGAATTTATATGATTCAGATTGGATTCAAAACTGATACCGGCAAAGGCAGAAGCGTTAACGAAGATGCTTTTTTTGTAATGCCAAAACAAAATATCTACATTATTGCCGACGGGGTCGGAGGACAAAACGCCGGAGATATTGCAAGTCGTACATCAGTTAAAATAATAGCTGAATATATTTCGAAAAACCCAATCAGCAAGGATTTCCGTACTGATGAAATCAAGGATTATTTCGCAAAGTGTATAAACTTGGTAAATAACGAGATATTCTCACTAGCAAAAGAAAAAGAAACCCAAAAGGGCATGGCTACAACTTTGGTAATTCTTTATGTCGTAGGAAACAAGGCACATTTTATCAACGTAGGAGACAGCAGGGCTTACTTGATTAGAAATATGGAAATACATCAAATAACTGAAGACCATACGGTAGTAAATCAATTGATAAAAGTTGGCAAGATAACAAAAAAAGATGCGGAAACCCATCCTATGAGCAATGTGATAACAAAGGCTGTTGGAGCGGACTGTTCCATAGCACCAGATTACTATTCAATCGATGTCAAAAGAAAAGATATAATATTGCTATGTTCAGATGGATTATACGGCGAGGTAAAAGAAAGCGAAATTATGGAAATATGCCTTAACAGCCCATCAATGCACCAGGCATGCAATAGGCTTGTCCAAAGGGCAAACGAATATGAAGGCAAGGATAATATCACTGTAATATGTGTTAGGATATAAAAAATGGAGGATATAAATGAGTAATAAAATATTAGCGGGAAGATATGAGCTAATCGAAAAAATAGGAGAAGGCGGCATGGCCGTTGTATATAAAGCAAAATGCAGGTTATTGAATAGATTCGTTGCAATAAAAATTCTTAAACCGGAATTTGTTAAAGATGCAAAGTTTATTGAGAGCTTTCGACGTGAATCTCAGTCTGCTGCCAGCCTTTCACATCAAAATATTGTAAATGTGTATGATGTTGGCAAGGAAGGTAATATTTATTATATTGTAATGGAATTGATCGAGGGACAGGTACTCAGCGAAATTATTAAAAAGGAAGGACCACTTTCCGTTGAAAGAGCTCTATCAATAACAAAACAAATAGCACAAGGGCTCAGTATCGCTCATAAAAACCATATAATCCATAGGGACGTAAAGCCTCATAATATAATGATAATGGAAAACGGAAATGCTAAAATTACAGATTTTGGTATTGCAAAAGCTGTCAATTCAAATACTATTGTGAATAATACCAACACTATACTTGGTTCAGTTCATTACTTTTCACCTGAGCAGGCACGAGGTGGATATGTGGATGAAAAATCTGATATTTATTCATTAGGTATAGTCTTGTTTGAAATGTTGACAGGAAAAGTGCCATTTGACGCTGATAATCCAGTTTCTGTAGCGATAATGCAGATAAATAATGAAATTGAGCCTGCATCGCAACTTAATCCTCTTGTACCAAAAGAAATTGATCAAATAATTTTCAAAGCAACTGATAAATTCCAGACAAATAGGTATAAATCCGCCGATGAAATGTATGATGCGATAAATAATCTCAATTTAGCAAAAGGCACACAAACTGGGAAAGCCATTAGCAAGGTTCTTTCAGAAATAATAGACGAAAATGGAGAAATGGCTGTGACGATTAAAGAAAAAGACAATAGTAAATCAAAGCAAAACGAAAATGATGGTAAAAAAAGCAGAAAAAAAATGAAAATCAATAAATTGAAGCTGGGTGCGGTTCTACTAGCGCTTATTTTAGCCATACCCGCAAGCCAACTTATTTTAAATTTATTTTCAGGAGCATTTTCCGAGAAAGACGTAAAGGTTCCAAACGTTGTTGGTATGACCGTCGATGAAGCTACAAAATCCCTTGGCGACATTGATCTAAAAATAAAAGTTGGAGAAGAATTAATTAGCAGCGAATTTGAATCTGGTAAGATAATGTCACAAGACCCTGCAGCAGAAATGACAGTTAAAACAGGAAACACCATTACTGTCAATGTGAGCAAGGGACAAAAGGAAGGTACAATTCCATTACTCACCAATAAATCATTGGTCGATGCAACATTCACATTGGAAAATTATGGGTTTACCAAAGGTAACGTGTCCATAGAAACTAGTGATTTGCCTAAAGATTTTGTAATTAGGCAGAGTCCTGAAGCCGGAACTCCCGCTTCAGCTGGAGCAAGTGTTAATCTTGTCTTAAGCGATGGATTGAAAATGCAGGTCGTTTCAATGCCGAATCTTGTTGGAATGAACATCGAGAATGCAAAACAAGAGTTGACTAAGATTGGCTTGGTTCTGGGGGAGGTAACTTATGACTATAGTACCATGTATGACATGAATGTGGTTATAGGTCAGGGACTTAGCCCAAATACGGATGTTGTAAGAAACACATTGGTAAATCTGGCAGTTAGCAAAGGGATAGATACAGCAAAACCGACGTTGGGTACCGTAAATATCGACATTAGTTATAATCAAGCAAAAAATGAGGTTTTCTACCTAACGGTTTATGTTGGAAACGTTAGCACTCCAGTTATTGACTGGCAAAGCAGGAATAAGAGCGATGGATCGGAGACAATTGCAATAGAAGGTGAGGGAACACAGAAAGTTATAATTATGTTTGACAAGGATATTGTGTACGATAAAACAGTAAATTTTGCCACCGGAGAAATTTCATGATCAAAGGTACCATCATAAAGGGTATTGGAGGATTCTACTATATAAAAACCGAACATGGCATTTTCGAGTGCAAGGGAAGGGGATTATTTAGAAAAGAAAAGCTAATTCCCTTTGTTGGGGATCATATATTACTTGAGCCGGATTCCCTGGATGACTATAAAGGTACAATTGTAGAAATTCTGCCTAGAAGAAATATTTTCATGAGGCCTCCAGTTGCTAATATCGACCAGTTATTGATAGTCATGGCAATGGAAAGGCCGGAGCCGAATTTTTATTTGCTGGATAAATTTCTAGTAATGGCTGAAAAGAATCAAGTTGAGATTCTTATTGCTTTCAATAAAGTTGATTTGGTAGAAAGCGAAGAAATCGACAAGGTAGAAGCAATCTATGGCAATATATATAAAGTAAGGTTTTTTAGTGCTAAAACAGGGCTGGGTGTTGCTACAATAAAAGACGAATTGATAAACAAGCAGACTGCTGTTGCGGGGCCATCAGGTGTTGGTAAATCCACATTGATAAACAATTTCCACAAGGATTTGAATTTGGAAGTCGGAGCGATAAGTGTGAAAACGCAGCGTGGCAAGCACACCACGAGACATGTTGAGTTATATGAGTTGAATAATGGCGGTTTCGTGTTTGATACACCTGGATTCACATCATTTGAGACTGTAGATGTGGATTTGGAAGAACTGCACTTCATGTTTCCTGAGTTGCATGGATTTTCACAAGAATGCAGATTTAAAAGCTGCACACATATAAATGAACCGGACTGCGCGGTAAAGCTTGCCGTTGAGGCAGGGAAGATCCACAAATCAAGATACCACTCATATATAACGCTCTACAATGAAATAAAAAACCAAAGGAGATTTTAAATGAATATGTTGTCACCTTCCATACTGTCTGCGGACTTTTCAAAACTAGCTGAAGAAATACAAATGCTGGAAAAAGCCGGCGCTGACTATATACATATTGATGTTATGGATGGCCATTTTGTGCCAAACATTACAATTGGGCCAGTTGTGCTAAAGAGCTTGGCAGGCAAGACAAAGCTCCCTTTTGACGTGCATCTTATGATTGAGAATCCTGAAAGATATTTGCAAGATTTTATAACAGATAATACGGAGTTTATAACTGTCCATATGGAAGCATGCATTCATGCCCATAGGGTGATCCAACAAATTAAAGGACTTGGAGTTAAAGCTGGTCTTTCACTGAACCCGGCGACACCACTTAACACACTTGAAAGCATACTAGAAGAATTAGATCTTGTATTGTTGATGTCCGTAAACCCAGGGTTTGGAGGACAAAATTTTATCGATACCACAATTGACAAAATTAAAAAGCTGGATGAAATTCGTAAAGAAAAGAATTTACAATTTAAAATAGAAATAGATGGTGGAATCAATTTGGAGAATGTTGAGAAGATACTTTCTGCGGGCGCCGATATGGTCGTAGTAGGTGCGGCAATTTTTGCTGCAAAAGACCCATTTAAAGAAACGAAGAAATTTATTTCACTAATTAAAGTTTAATTATGCACTATGCTCTACAAATCATAAAATGAT
This sequence comes from Eubacteriales bacterium, assembly GCA_037144355.1. Taxonomy (GTDB): domain Bacteria; phylum Bacillota; class Clostridia; order Peptostreptococcales; family Anaerovoracaceae; genus JBAWWY01. Next base: position 18,295 of record JBAWWY010000001.1, read on the forward strand.
TTGGTTGGCAATCTGAAAAAAAATTAGGTTTGTCTGATTTCATAGAAGTCAGAAAGCAATAAAATACAATATTCTGACTTTTATCCAATGTCTTGATAATAGAATTTATATTGGGTATAATCCTAACTAGATAGGAGGCATCTGTTTTGGAAGAAAGAATCAAGAGAGTTTTAATCGAAAAAGTAAATCCACTACTGGAATCCCACTATGGTGGGGCTGTTCTCGTGAGTTTTGAGAATAATATCGCAAAAGTGCGACTCACAGGGGCTTGTAGAACGTGCCCATCAGCTCAGTTTACAATTGAAGATGTAGTTAAGGAAATTATTCTAAATGAGCTACCAGAAGTTAAAGATGTTATCTTGGATACTTCTGTCAGCGAAGATCTAATTGACATGGCAAAAAAAATATTGAATAAAGAGATTAAGTAAGCAATTTCAATATGGCACAGAATTTGCATTTTAAATTGTAAAAAGTAGTTTCCATTTTATTCCAAGAATAATCTGGAAACATGAAAATATTTTATATCAAAGTTTTAAGGAGTGTGTAAAATGGCATTAATGAATGGAGCTCAGTATATTGAGAGCTTGAGAAAATTAGACGTTAAAGTTTTTATGTTTGGTGAAAAGGTTGAGAACTTTGTTGATCATCCCATTATCAGACCATCAATCAATTGTGTCGCAATGACTTATGATCTTGCTTTTGAAGCAGAATATGAAGATTTGATGACAGTAACCTCAAGCTTGACTGGTAAAAAGGTTAACCGATTTACCCACTTGCATCAAAGCACAGATGATTTAAGAAAAAAAGTTAAAATGCAGAGACTATTGGGACAAAAGACCGCTTCATGTTTCCAAAGATGTGTTGGAATGGACGCTTTCAATGCTACATTCTCAACAACATTTGAAATGGATCAAAAGTACGGAACACATTATCATGAAAACTTTAAAAAGTATTTAGAATATGTTCAAGAAAATGATTTGACCGTGGATGGCGCAATGACTGATCCAAAAGGAGATAGGGGACTAACTCCTGGACAGCAGACTGATCCTGACATGTTTCTTCATATAGTTGAAAAAAGAGCGGATGGAATCATTGTAAGAGGGGCAAAAGCTCATCAAACTGGTTCAATCAACTCCCACGAACATTTAATCATGCCAACTATGACCATGACTCAAGAAGACAAGGCATATGCTGTTGCTTTTGCAGTTCCTACGGATGCTGAAGGAGTTTTCATGGTTTATGGCAGACAGTCATGTGATACAAGAAAACTTGAAGATGGAGCAGATATCGATCTTGGAAATAAGAAATTCGGCGGACAAGAAGCATTGGTAGTATTTGATGATGTATTTGTACCAAACGATAGAATTTTCATGTGCGAAGAATGGGATTTCTCAGGCATGCTTGTTGAAAGATTTGCAGGATACCATAGACAAAGTTATGGTGGATGCAAAGTTGGAGTAGGAGATGTCCTTATTGGCGCTGCTGCACTTGCTGCTGATTATAATGGAGCTCACAAAGCTTCCCATATCAAAGATAAATTGATTGAAATGACTCACTTAAATGAAACATTATATTGCTGCGGTATTGCCTGTTCAGCTGAAGGTTCTAAGACAGCTGCCGGAAACTACCAGATAGATTTGCTTCTTGCAAATGTATGCAAACAGAATGTTACAAGATTCCCATACGAAATTACCAGACTTGCCGAAGATATTGCAGGTGGGCTAATGGTAACAATGCCTTCTGAAAGAGATTTCAAGTCGGATGTAAAAGTTGGAAAGACTACTATTGGAGAAGTTTGCAAGAAATATTTCCAAGGAGTTAATTCTGTTACTACTGAAAACCGCATGAGAATATTGAGATTCATTGAAAACATGTGTCTTGGAGCTTCTGCTGTAGGATATAGAACTGAATCAATGCATGGAGCAGGTTCTCCTCAGGCTCAAAGAATCATGATAGCTAGACAGGGAAATCTTGCTCATAAGAAAGAACTAGCCAAGAAAATTGCAGGAATTAAAGAGTAGCTTGAAAATATAAATATTTGGAGCCGCCGGAGTTGCTCTGGCGGTTCATTTAATAGGTGATAGAAATGAAATACGGAGTAAAATTTTGTGGCGGCTGTAATCCTCGTTTCGAAAGAACTGAGGCCCTGGGAGTCATAAAAAATTGCTTGAAGGATAAAGTTGAATTTGAAAATGTCAATGAAGAAGATACTTATGATGGCTTGCTTGTTATTGGAGGATGTACAAACATCTGCCCGAAATACAAACATTACAAAGTTAGAAGAAAACCACTTTTTCTACACGATAAAAATCAAATCGATATTATTATAGAAAAAATCAATAAGGAGGTTGAAGGAATTTGAGCTGGAGAGAAATTTACGAAAGCAAACTATTTAGTGCGGCAGAAGCGGTAAAAAGCATTAGATCCGGAGATACTGTAGTTTTGGCGCATTGCGTTGGAGAACCTACAGTTGTAGTTGAAGCGATGGTGGAAAACTACAAGCAATACGAAAATGTGGAAATCAAGCATATGGTAAGCCTTGGAAAAGGTGGATATGCGCAACCAGGAATGGAAAAACATTTTAGGGTAAACCCAATGTTTGCAAGTGCAAATGTAAGAACTACTATTGCTGAAGGCAGAGGAGATTTTACACCGGCATTTTTCCATGAAGTACCAAAATTATTCAGAGAAGGCAAGCTGAAAATAGACGTATTGTTGGTAATGGTCACTCCACCGGATGAACATGGGTATTGCAGCCTAGGAACTTCGGTAGATTATACTCTTCAAGCAGTTAGATCAGCAAGAACTGTAATTGCTCAGGTAAATTCTGGATTCCCAAGAACATATGGTGAAAGTTCGGTTCATATTTCCGAATTCGACTATATTGTTGAAGCAAATCATCCAATAACCCAGCTTCAGCCACCTAAAATTGGAGAAGTTGAAGAAGCTATTGGTAGAAATTGTGCCTCACTTGTTGAAAATGGGTCTACATTGCAACTTGGCATTGGTGGAATTCCAGACGCTGTCATGCTTTTCTTGAAAGATAAAAGAGATTTGGGAATTCATTCTGAAATGATTTCTGACGGAACTTTGGCTTTATATGAAGCTGGAGTAATCAACAACAGCATGAAATCTGAAAACAAGGGCAAGTTCACAATCGCATTTCTAATGGGAACTCAAAAGCTTTATGATTTCGTACACAACAATCCTTGCGTTGAAGTCAGACCAGTTGATTATGTTAATCATCCGGCTGTAATTATGAGACAATACAAAATGGTTTCTATAAATTCATGCATACAAGTCGATCTAATGGGTCAGGTCGTTTCTGAATGCATGGGTCTTACACAATTTAGCGGAGTCGGTGGACAAGTGGACTTTGTAAGAGGAGTAAGCATGGGAAATGACGGCAAGGCCATAATAGCCATGCCTTCAATCACTATTAAGAAAGATGGAACTAAAATATCAAAAATAGTACCTTTTGTTGACAATGGTGCGGCAATAACAACTTCCAGAAACGATGTGGACTATATTGTCACTGAATATGGAATTGCACCTTTGAAGGGAAAGAGTCTTAGAGAAAGAGCAAAGAATCTGATCAATATAGCTCATCCTGAATTCAAGGATTTCTTAATTGCCGAATATGAAAAAAGATTTCATATGGAGTTTTAATAAAAATTAATTAATCAAAATATCTTATAGGAGGATAATAAAATGCAAGCATTACGAATTGTACCAAGAATTCACATATTTGAAACTTTTAAAGAATTTTCAGATGAATTTAAAATTGGAAAAAATGATCTAGTACTAACTCATGAGTTTTTGTATGAACCATTTATCAAACCACTTGGAGTAGAATCAAATTTCATATTCCAGGAAAAATATGGAATGGGCGAACCTACAGATGAAATGATTGATGCGATTACTGCTGAAATGAGAAAATACAATTTCGACAGGATAATTGCTTTCGGTGGTGGAACTATAATTGACATAGCAAAGCTTTTTGCTTTGGATATTCCTGACAAGTCTATTGAATTATTCGAAGGAACAGTTGCACCTGTAAAAATTAAACAATTAGTCCTTGTCCCAACAACAAGCGGTACGGGAAGCGAAGTAACAAATATTTCAATTGCCGAACTTAAATCAAAGCATATCAAAAAAGGTCTTGCAGCTGACCAGTTATATGCAGACCACGCTGTTTTGATTCCAGAAACTGTAAAGGGATTACCATACAAATTCTTCTGCACAAGTTCCGTTGATGCCTTGATTCATGCAATTGAATCTTATGTATCACCAAAAGCTACTCCTTATACAGAATTATTTTCTCTAAAAGCAATCGAAATGATTGTTTCTGGATACAAGAAAATAGCTGAAAAGGGTGAAGAAGAAAGATTCAATTTATTAAAAGATTTTGCAATAGCTTCCAACTATGCCGGCATAGCTTTCGGCAATGCAGGTTGCGGAGCAATTCATGCATTGGCATATTCAATCGGCGGAGCATTCCATGTAGCTCATGGCGAGGCAAACTACCAGTTCTTTACTGAAGTTTTCAAAAAATACAACGCCAAGAAACCTGTTGGAAAAATCCAACAAGCCAATCTTGTACTTGCAAATGCTCTTGGAGTAGATCCAAGCGGAGATGTATATGGCGAGTTGGAAGTTCTTCTTAACAAGATAATTGCTAAGAAGCCATTAAAAGATTATGGAATGACAAAGGAACAAATCGTAGAATTTACAGATAGCACAATTGCAAATCAACAAAGATTGCTTGCAAATAACTATGTTGCATTTACTAGGGAAGATTTCCTTGAAATATTCACAAACCTTTACTAAATTATAAAATCAAGAAATAAGAGCAATTGCCGGAAGGCAATTGCTCTTTGCTTTAAGTAAAAAATCGAAAACCCACTTTTAATTCTGAATGGATTATTTTGAATCAATTGCCCAGATTTCCTGAGATTTTCTGGCCTGGGATTCAAGCATCTCCATTCCGTTGAAAGTTTTTATACCTAGCTCGATTGCATGAGAAATAAGCAATGTCTCAGTTGGATTATATATCAAATCAAAGAGATATTCAGACCTTATTGACGCCTTTGGAATTGGAGAATTTTTCATGTTGGGATACATTCCAACTGGAGTGCAGTTAATAATAAAATCATAAGAATCCCTACGAATATTAAAATCTCCATAGTTGGTAATATGGAAGGGTAGCCTGTCAGTCGAATCCGGTATATTCCTTGTTACCACCAGAATTGATTCGGCTCCATTGTCATTTAATGCAGCAATTACAGCTTTTGATGCGCCGCCATATCCTAAAATTGCAGCTTTCTTTCCCTTGATATCAATTGAATGGCTTTTGAAAACCTGCAAAAATCCATCATAATCAGTATTATACCCAAATGAAGTATTGTCCTTGAAAGAAATTGTGTTTACAGCGCCAATTTTTTTAGCGCTTTTAGAAATGACATCAAGGTATGGTATCACGGCTTCCTTGTAAGGGATGGTTACATTCAATCCATTATAATCCTGGGTTAGTATATTGCTAAAAGCATCATGGAAATTGGTGGAAGGAATTTCAATAATTCCATAAGAGCCGGAAATGCCCATATCTTTCATTATTTTTGTATGGAGTTCTTTTGAGTAGCTGTGTTTCAAGTGTTCGCCTATCAATCCAAATTTGAAAAACATAAACAACATCCTTCTTTTTATGAAATATTAATAATATTGTATTAAACTATGATATATCTTATAATATTAACATAATAAGCAAAGAAATAATATCAGCAACATGTTTAAATTGTTAGATAGGAGAATAAAATGAATCATATTATTGTATCTGAAAATTGCAGCAATATGCGTAAGGCTGCCAGGCAGGGATTAACTTCAAGATGGTATACCGCAATGCTGGCAACTTTGGTTTTTGCAGCTGCTACAACACTTCCATCAATGCTCGCCGTTTTTATATTTGGCAAAGATTTTGGCACTATTGTAGGGAATATTTATATGTTGATAACTGGAGGAGCTTTTTTACTAGGATTTTCGTATTTTACCATGAGTCTTTTCAGAACTGGGAATGGGAGCCCAAAGGATATATTCTATGGATTCGATTATCTGGTTAAAGCATTATCTTTAAATATCGTAATGACGGTTTTCGTAATATTGTGGTCGCTTTTACTCATAATACCAGGAATTGTTGCTGCCTACAGATATCGGTTGTCTTACTACATCATGCTGGACAATCCAAATTTATCAACGCTAGAAGTGATAAATGAAAGCAAAAGACTAATGAGGGGAAACAAGGGAAAGTTGTTCTTGCTTGACCTTTCATTTATTGGCTGGGCGATACTTGCTACTATAACATTCGGACTTGGATTCATAGCTTTGACCCCATACATGAACATGGCAACATTTGTTTTTTACGAGCTTTGCAATGGAAATATAATGCCGAGAAACATTGAAATCAACTATGGCTATCAGAACGAAAACCAGTCGTTAAAAATACAAGATGATGTACAGTCAATTCAAAATCCTGAATCTAACATAGAAAAAAATGACAGCGGAAATATTGAAATAAATTAAGAAGCTGCCGAAACAGCTTCCAAGGATTCTAATATAAAGGAATTATAAATGTGATTTGGAAAATCTATAACATTGACAATGTATTCAGCCTTTCAATTGTTTCGATTATATCAGCTTTTGATATATGATAATGAGTTACAAAACGAATTCTTCTTGGATTCATATCGTAAACTAAAATACCTAACTCTGCCAGTCTATCTACTAAATCGTAAGAAGATATGGCAGGGTTTTTTATATCGACCATAAGGATATTGGTTTGAACTTTAGCAAGATCAACTTCAAAAGCAGGCATATCATTTATAGCTTCAGCAAGCAATCTGAGATGGAAGTGGTCTTCTTCAAGCCGTGTTGTCATCTTTTCAAGTGATACTATTCCGCATGCGGCTAAAAAACCCGATTGTCGCATTCCTCCACCAACGCGTTTCCTGTTCTTTCTTGCCTGGTGGACATAATCCCTGGTTCCGAGCAAAAGAGAGCCCACTGGAGAACACAGACCCTTTGAGAGGCAAAACATCATGCTGTCCGTATGCTTTGCTATTTCTGAAACTTTGCAATTCAAATATGTTGCAGCATTAAAAATTCTTGCACCATCCAGATGGACTGGAATATTGAAAGACTTTGCAAGGGAATGGATTTCTTCGAAATTTTTCAGCGGGGTGACAATTCCGCCAGCAACATTGTGGGTATTCTCAAGACAAATCAAACCAGTTTGCGCATGGTGAAAATCATCATCAGAAATAATATGTGGTTCTATAAGTTCTTTTGTATAAACTCCACCAGAAGAGAAGGTCTTTGGCATAACACCTGCTATTGCAGAAATACCGCCGGCTTCATACTGCATTATGTGTGCCAAATCATCTAAAACAACCTGCTGGCCATGTCTTGTATGGGTTAGAATTGCAACAAGGTTAGCCATAGTGCCAGAGGGTACAAACATTGCAGATTCTTTTCCAAAAATCGATGCTGCCATTTCCTCAAGTTTGTTGACTGTTGGATCTTCACTTGAAACATCATCGCCAACTTCAGCACGGAACATTGCTTCCCTCATTTCATCTGTTGGTTTTGTAAAAGTATCGCTTCTAAAATCAATAATCTTCATCATTTTCTTCCTCCATGCTTTCTATATTCAAATTTTCAGTTCTATAATCCAAACAATTGGAAAAATCATATTCATAGATATCATCTCCAAGTTTTTCTGATCTAAACAGGATTAGTGCGTCAAAGATGGTCAATTCAATCTCTTCATTTGTTTTCTTATTTAAACACTTGACTTTGCTATCAAACATAAACCATTGACGAAAGTTGAAAAGTTCTTCAACATATATTGCCCTTTCTTTGGACCCTTCGTCTTCCTTAGCAAGATCGCATAAACCATGCCTCATTGTCTGCAATGAAGCATAAAGAAGTAAAGCATCGTCAGGAATTCCAGTAATCATATCCTCGAAATAATTATCGGTTAATTCAGAAAGCAAATGGCCTTCAATTTCATTGAATAGAGCAGAGAAATTTGAAAACTCTATTTCATCCTCGTATTCGAAAAGGGCTGAAAATTGTTCGAAATATTCAAATTCAGAAGAACTTTCTATTTCCAAATGATCCAACAAATCTCTATACGTCATAATAATCACCTCATTTACATAATTCCTAATAATATCAGCTTCAATATATATTTCTGTATAATTTTATTATAATACATCCAGATCGAAATTTTTAAAAGCAACTTTAAACTCTGAGTTCTCAAAAATTCTATTTATCATATTGATGAAATTTTCAGAAAGATCACTCGCATAAAATATATTGTCATGGTTGGGATCAGACGAGAGAAGATTGCCATCTTTAAGCGCCTGCTCAATGCTGCCGATAATTTGTTCTGAAGGATCAATTATATTGATTGATGGATAAAGCTTTTCTATATTTCCCCTAATAAGTGGATAGTGAGTGCATCCCAATACCAAAGTATCAATCTTGTTATATGAAATGAACTGATCCAAGTAGTATTTAATCGTTAGATCCATAATTTCATGTTGGATTATCCCTTCCTCGATAAGAGGGACCAGCGCGGGGCAAGGAGCGGAAAAAATCTTCAACTTGCTATCAAGCTGGTGAATGGAGTCATTGTAGGTTTTGTTTCTTATGGTTACCTTCGTGCCGATTATTCCGATGTTGTTGGTTTGCGTACAGGTTGCAACTATTTTGTCTACGGCAGGTTGTATAATTCCAACAATTGGAATTTCACTATGCCGAAGTTGCAAATCGGAAAGGCAAGTTGAGGTAACAGTATTACAGGCAATAACAATCATTTTCACGTTGTTTTGCACAAGAAAATCTGTAATTTCATTTGAAAACGCCTTGATTGTAGATTCTGCCTTGGATCCATAAGGAGTTCTTGCAGTATCTCCGAAATAGATTATGCTTTCATTTGGCAAGGTTTTCATTAGATATGGTATGCATGTCAAACCCCCAAGTCCTGAGTCGAAAAATCCAATTGGCCTATTGTCCATTTTTTAGTCCTTTCGTTTACCTATTGCAATTAAACTGTTATAATGCATTATAATACAATTTTATGGAGGTTACAAATGGCAGATATGAAAAAACTTCTTACAAGGGAAGAAATTTCAGAGGAATTCAAGTGGAATATTTCCGATATGTACAGTGATGATCTCAAGTGGGATGAAGATTTAATATCATTAAAATTAAATCTAGAAAAATTTTCAGAATATAAAGGGAAATTAACTAATAGTGCCATAATACTCCAAGAAGCTTTAATGGAAAAAGACGAAATATGGAGAAAGCTTGAAAAACTATACGTATTTGCAAGGATGAAAAAAGATGAAAACAATAAAGTAGATAAATATCAATCCATGTGTGACAAGGCAGGAAGTTTAATAGCCCAGACTGCGGCATCACAATCATTCTTCATTCCAGAGTTAATAAAAATACCTGAAAACAAGTTGAAAGACTTTATTGAGAAAAACCAGGCTTTGGAAATCTACAGGCATTATTTACTTGATATCATTCGTCAAAAGTCACATGTTTTAAGCGACAAGGAAGAAAACATAATTGCCAATCTCAGCGAGCTTTCTGGAACAACCAATACTATTTTCGGAATGTTGAACAATGCAGATATGGAATTCGGATATATAAAGGATGAAGATGGAACCCGAACTAAGATCACCCATGGAAAATATTCAAGCTTGATGGAATCAAAAGATAGAAGGGTTAGAAAAGAAGCTTTTATCAAAATTCACCGAGCGTATGGAAAACTTAAAAATACCCTAGCTGCAAACTACAACTTCAATACCAAGAACGATGTTATATACGCAAGGGTAAGAAAATACAATTCAGCTTTGGAAAGCGCTCTTGAAAAAGATCAAATTCCACTTGAAGTTTATGACAATTTAATAAGGATTGTTAACGAGAATCTTCATTTGCTTCATAGATATGTTGGCATAAGGAAAAGAATTTTAGGGCTGAAAGAAATACATATGTACGATATGTATGTGCCCTTAGCCAGCGATACCAACGAAGACATTTCATACGAAAAAGCTGTTGACATTGTTAAGGATGGGCTTAAGCCACTAGGTAAAGAATATTTAAATGCATTGCAGGATGGGATCGAAAAAAGATGGGTCGATGTTTATGAAAACGATGGAAAAACAAGCGGGGCTTATTCTTTCGGTTGTTACGACAGCCTCCCATATGTGTTGATGAATTATAACCATAAACTTAAAGATGTTTTTACCCTTGCCCATGAATTGGGACATTCAATGCATTCGTATTATACTAGGAAAACACAGCCATATATATATGGAAGCCATTCAATTTTCACGGCGGAAGTTGCTTCCACTGTAAATGAGACATTATTGATAAACAATATGATTGCCAATTCCAAAGACAAGAAGGAACATTTCTTTTTATTGAATTACTATATTGAGGAATTCAGAACAACCTTGTTTAGGCAGACCATGTTTGCGGAATTTGAGAAACTTGCACATTCCACTGTTGAGAAGGGAGAGGTTCTGACAACTGAATTTCTTTCCACCGAATATGAAAAACTAGTAAAAAAATATTTTGGAGATAATCTCACATATGATAAGGAAGTTTCCAATGAATGGTCAAGAATACCGCATTTTTACAATGCATTTTATGTATATCAATATGCAACTGGATATTCAGCCGCGGCTTTCCTTGCATCGAAAATATTGGAAGGAGACAAGGAAGCAATTTCAAAATATATTGAATTTTTAAAATCAGGTGAAAAAGACTATCCAATAAATATTCTAAAAATTGCAGGAGTAGATATGGGGAAGCCTGAACCTATAGAGGAAGCAATGAAAATATTTAAGGAGCTGCTGGATAAACTGGAAGAATTATTATAGAAAATTCGAAATGGAGAATATGATGGAAAGCATTCAACGAGTAATCAATATATTCGGAAATGACACCCAGGTGTCAAGGGACACAAAGAAGATACTCAAGCAAAAGCTTGAAAAGAGTGGTTTTCTTGTTCCAAGAGTTTATGATCCCAACGCAGAATTAATAATTTGCGTTGGTGGTGACGGCTCATTCCTGCATACTTTAAGAAAATATGATTTTCCAAAGATACCTTTTATTGGAGTAAATACTGGACATTTAGGCTTCTTTCAAGAACTTTATCCAGATCAGCTGGACGAATTCATTTTCAGATATAAAATGGGGAATTATGAAATCCAGGAACTTAAAACAATTGGAGCTGAAATTACAGCCGGTAATGAGATTGTCAAAGTAAAAGGACTAAACGAAATTGTAATAAAAGGCGACAAATCCATAACCGCCCACTTGAATATCTCCATTGGGGAAAGTTTTGTGGAACGATTCAGTGGAGATGGAATACTTGTTGCGACACCTGCGGGGAGTACGGCATACAACTACGCATTGGGAGGAAGCATTGTTGACCCAAGGCTGACTCTTTTGCAAATAACTCCCATTGCTCCCATGAACACAACTGCATACAGGTCGTTTACTTCAAGTGTAATAGTTCCACCTGATCTCTCAATAAACATATATCCTGAGCTTTCATCGGAAAACGCAATTCTTGTAATAGCAGATGGAATTGAATATAAATACAGCGAGCTTTCTCAAATTTCAATAAGCTTTTCAGAAAACACCGTTCAGTTGTTAAGATTCAAGGATTATGACTTCTGGAATAAAGTAAAAAGCAAATTTCTATAGGGGCTAATAATGAAGACAAATAAATGGAACAATACTAAAGAAAAAGAAGCAAATGAAATTAAGTTCAGCTATACAGTTTTAGAAACCGACAAAGAGCTCCTGGTAAAGGGGCTCTTAAAACGCAGAATAGGAATTTCTACACGTTTAATGAGGAAACTAAAGGATAACGATGGTGTTTTTAAAAATAATGAACGAGTAAGAATGAACGAGAAAGTGTCAGTTGGTGACTTAATCACAGTGTGTCTGCCAGACGAACATAGTGATTTTGAAAGCGAGAATATAGAAATGGAAATTTGCTACGAAGACGATGATATTCTAATAGTGAATAAACCGTCAGGAATTGTTGTACATCCAACAAAAGGACACCAGACTGGGACAGTGGCAAACGCAATAATGTATTATATGGAAAAAACAAACCAACAATTCAAGATAAGATTTATCAATAGATTGGACAAGGATACATCAGGGCTTCTGATAATCGGAAAAAATTCCTTTTCCCAAGATGAAATGTCAAGACAAATGCAAGATAACAATATTGTAAAAAGATATATTGCCATAGTAAAAGGTCATTTTTTAGAATCAGAAGGTACAATAGACCTTCCAATAGGGCAAAATGAAGGTGAGATTAGAAGAATTGTGCACAAAGAAGGTTATGCATCAGTAACGCACTACAAAGTTATTGAACAATTTTCAAAGGAATATTCCATGGTCCAACTGGTGCTGGAAACAGGAAGAACCCATCAAATAAGGGTTCATCTGGCCCATATAGGCCATCCGATTGTTTCGGATTCCCTTTATGGAGAAATTGAGCCCGAACTAATAAAACGTCAAGCATTGCATGCTGAATATCTAAGCTTCAGCCATCCGGTACATAAGAATAAAATTGAAGCAAAGGCAAAATTGCCTGATGATATGGAAAGATTGATAGAATTACTAGGTTGAAAAGGTTTTATTTGTTGACACGAACTACTTAAAAATAGTAAAATGTATTAATAATTTCAAGAAAGTTAATCAATTATTGGTTTTAATGAATTAATATTTTATAAATAAGGAGAATAAAAAAATGGCTAAAATGTATTATGATGTAGATGCTGATCTAAAATTACTAGATGGTAAAAAAGTTGCCATAATCGGTTATGGAAGTCAAGGACATGCCCATGCTTTAAACTTGAAAGAAAGCGGTGTTGATGTTGTGGTTGGTCTTTATGAAGGAAGCCCATCCATTGCGAAAGCAAATGAAGCTGGGTTAAAGACAATGACTGTCAGTGAAGCTGCAAAAGCTTCCGATATAATCATGATCCTTCTACCCGATGAAAAGCAAAAGAAGGTATATGATGAAGAAATCAAGCAACACCTAACTGAAGGAAAAGCATTGGTTTTTGCTCACGGATTCAATATCCATTTTGATCAAATCGTACCGCCTAAAAATGTAGATGTTTTCATGGGTGCTCCAAAAGGACCAGGGCATCTTGTAAGAAGAGTTTATCAGGAAGGCTTTGGAGTTCCAATGCTTATTGCTGTTTACCAGGACTTTACCGGAAAAGCTAAAGAACTTGCGCTAGCTTATGCAAAAGGTGTAGGCGGAACAAGAGCTGGAGTTATTGAAACAACATTCAAAGAAGAAACTGAAACAGATTTATTTGGGGAACAATGTGTTCTTTGCGGTGGAGCAACCGAGCTAATCAAAGCTGGATTTGATACATTGACTGAAGCAGGCTATCAACCTGAAATCGCTTATTTTGAATGTCTGCATGAACTTAAGCTAATTGTAGATCTTCTATATGAAGGTGGCTTCGAAAAAATGAGATATAGCGTCAGTGATACAGCAGAATACGGTGATTATGTAGCTGGACGAAGAATAATAAATCAAGAAACTAGAAAAGAAATGAAGAAGATGCTTGGTGAAATTCAATCAGGAAAATTCGCTGAAGCATGGATTCTTGAGAACATGACAAACAGGCCGAATTTCAACGCAATAAAAAGAGCTGAATTGGAACATCCAATTGTTGAAGTTGGAAAGAATCTTCGTGGAATGATGTCTTGGATAAAGAAATAAATTATTAGTGATAATAGGTGAATGATATGAAACTAAAAGGCTCTCAAATAATCATGGAATGTTTAAAAGAACAGGGCATAGATATAATATTTGGCTATCCAGGTGGACAGATTATGCCTCTATATGACGCATTGTATGATTATCTGGGAGAAATCAAGCATGTATTGACCAGCCATGAGCAAGGCGCCACACATGCGGCTGACGGCTATGCACGTTCAACCGGCAAAATTGGAGTCTGTTTTGCAACTAGCGGACCTGGAGCAACAAATACAGTTACAGGTATAGCGACAGCATACATGGACTCAGTTCCAATGATTGTAATTACAGGACAAGTGCCTTTGTCTCTGATTGGAAAGGATGCTTTTCAGGAAGTCGATATTACTGGCATTACCATACCAATCACAAAACATAATTTCTTCATAAGCAGTGTTGCAGATATAGCGCCAACAATCAGAAGAGCGTTTCAGATTGCTGCGAGTGGGAGACCGGGACCGGTTTTAATCGATGTTCCAAAAAATCTTATGTTGGAAATTTGCGAATATGAAAAAGCTGAACCATATGGAAAGCTCCCACATGGGGACATTGACCAAACTGCCATTGAAGAAGTTTCCAAACTTATTAACAAGGCTAAAAGACCAATTATCTATTCTGGTGGAGGAATAATAATTTCCGAAGCTTCCGTTGAACTTACAAAAATCGCCGAAAAGGCTCAAATTCCTGTATCAAGTACTTTGATGGGACTTGGTTCATTTTCCCGGAGGAATCCTTTATCATTAGGCATGGTTGGAATGCACGGGGAAAAGGAAGCTAATCTTGCCATGCACAACTGTGACTTGGTAATTGCAATCGGCGCAAGGTTCAGTGACAGGGTAACTGGAGATGTAAATAGGTTTGCGCAAGAAGCAACAATTATTCATATTGATGTTGATGAGTCAGAAATCAGCAAAAATGTCAAAGCTGACATTCACATTATCGGAGATATCAAAGATATTTTGACTTCAATGATTCCTATGATTGAGAAACAGGATCATAAAGACTGGCTTCAAAAGATTCACAACTGGAAGAAAGAAAAAATTGAAGACAAGGAAAAATTCAATCCTGAAAATATTTTCAAGATATTGAATGAAATACTTGGCGATGACGTTATTGTCGTTACCGAAGTTGGACAACATCAGATGTGGACTGCTCAAATGTGGCCATTCACCAAACCTCGAACTTTGATTTCATCAGGTGGGCTTGGTACTATGGGATTTGGGCTTGGAGCAGCAATTGGGACTCAGATGGCTAACCCTGGGAAAAGGGTGTTGCATATTGCTGGAGACGGTTGTTTCAGGATGAATTGCAACGAGTTGATTACAGTTGCAGCTCAAAAATTGCCAATAATCACTGTTGTTCTTAAAAACAATACTCTAGGAATGGTCAGACAATGGCAAAAACTTTTCTTCAGTAAAAGATATTCTGCAACAGATTTACCTGACATAGTCGATTATGTAAAACTTTCTGAAGCAATGGGTCTAAATGCAAACCTTGCAATCGACCTTGATGGGCTTAAAGATGCCCTAGCCAAAGCAAAAGATAGAAAAACCGGCACTGTTATTATTTGCGACATCCATATTGATGAAAATGTTTTTCCAATTGTACCTCCAGGAGAAGCTTTAAACAATCAAGTTTCCTCTGAAGAGTAAGTTGAAAAGCAGAATCCAAAATCTATTTGTAAAGTAGTTATTTTATAAAATGCCAATTGGACTATGATATACAAGGCTCCGCAACATGGCTTCAAGCCAGGCGGAGCCTTTAAATTATAATCTCCAATAATTAAATTCTAAATGGGTGCAGGAGATAAATAGCAATTCCTAAAAAATAGAAGAATTTTATTGAAAAGATGTACTTTCTGAATTATAATAAGCAAGTTGCAAAATGAATATATTATGAGTGAAAAGGCAAATAAATGAATATTAAAATTACAGAATATATTATTGATATATATGAAAATACAAAAGACTATTTTAAACAAATATCAAATACGAAAAATAAATATGTTTTTTCCCTTTATATTTCAATCTTTTTGATTGTTGGGATTAAATTATATTCCTTCTATAATTTAATGAATATCTCTAAAAATATTCTTCTCGTTTGGATGATCACCTGTATTTTAACAGGGATTCTTTTCTCGTCTTTCAAGGTAAACAAATGGACTCCGGCAATCATTTATTTGATCTTGAGTCTTTTCATGTTTTTTGATGCGGCTTATGCCAGCTTTTTTAATCGATATCTTTCTGTAAGTGTAATGAGCCAAGCTGGATTGCTTAGCGGTGTTGGAGAGAGTGTTAGGGCTGCGGTCAAGCCAATCTTCTTTTTGCTTTTCGCAGACAATGTTTTAATTTTCGCTTATTTGGCAATTGTTAAAAAGCTTGGGATTGCTTCGAACAATGAGAGTTTGGTTGATTTGAACAATTTGAATAGAACGAAAAAATATTCATTCTATAATTATTCAAAACAACTTGTCGCATTGATTTTAATCATATCCTTGGTATTTGGAGGTTCCTTAAATTATGTAATAGCTTCAGTAAGCAACCAAGAATTCTACAGCTATCATATTAAGGATATTGTAAATAATATATATAAAAACAATCAGAGCAGTATTAATAAAGATAGTTTTGTCATATCAACGGGAAGTTATGAAAAAGAAAAGGATGGTCCGCTTTTTGGAATTGCCAAGGGAAGAAATCTGATTGTTATTCAGGTTGAATCACTTCAAAATATGATAGTCTCAAAGACATATAATGGCCAGGATATAACACCTAATCTTACAAAATTGATAAATGACAAAAGCTCTATTTATTTTGACAATTATTATGAACAGCGGGGAAGCGGCAACACATCTGATGCTGAATTTGCAACAAACAATTCATTATATGGGACTGTTTTAAGCTATACATACCGAATATATGCAAACAATTATTTCAGAGGGCTTCCATGGCAGTTAAAAGATTTAGGATATCAAACCGCAGCTTTTCATGGTTATCAAAAGGATTTCTGGAATAGGGCCTTGGCTTATCCGGCTATGGGATTCGATACATTCTATAGCGAGGATAATTTCAAACCAACTGTAAAGCTTGGGATGGGGATTGACGATTCGGAATTTTTTCCGCAATCCATTGAATATTTAAAGAAAATGAAACAACCATTTTATAGCTTTCTTGTTACATTATCCAACCACTATCCGTTTTATATGCCATCCAAATATATTAAAATCAAACTTAAGCCTGAAGATGAGAATTCAATTTTTGGGAATTATATCAATTCAGTAAACCATACTGATGATGCAATAGGACAATTTATTGATGAGCTGAAAGCAGCAGGTCTTTACGACAACTCAATTATTGCAATTTATGGTGATCACTTTGGTTTGACACCAAGCGATAATGAGATTTACAATTCAGTTTCTAGATTCGTAGGGAAGCCTTATGACTATGATACTATGATGAATGTTCCATTGATAATCCATATACCAAACACAGACGTCAACCAGAGAGTCAGTATTTCCGGAGGACAAATGGATTTTCTTCCAACAATATCTTATTTACTAGGATTGGAAAAATTGAACACTCTGTACTTTGGACACAATCTGCTAACTGCTACAACCGGTTTTGTATGTGAAGAACCTTATATGCCAAAAGGCTCCTTCATCAAGGATGATGTAATATTTGAAATGTCCAAGGATGGAGTATTCGAAAATAGCAGGGCATGGAATTTTAAGACAGGTGAAGCTGTACCTTTGGAACTTTGCAAAGAAGGATATTTAAGATCTATAAGAACTATTGATTTATCAGAATTCTATTTGAAATACGATGTGCTTAGAAAAGTGCTGGTAGATAAATTAACTCCAGAAGAGATACTAAAGAGCCTGGATATTATTGAACCACCCAGCAAGATAGCAATTTCTGGAGCTCCGAATATGGATCTTGTTAACACAAACTCCAAGGAATCTTTGGAATCATCATATAAAAAAGGAAATAGATATATAAAATTGAACTTCACATGGACAGCTGCCGGAGTTTCGGAAATTATTGCTAAATCGGACTATACATCCATGAATGTAGAAGATTTAGCACAATATATGAAAGCGCATCAGGACTTATATATAATAGCATCGCAGGACCAGAATATAGAATATCTTCTTGCTGAAATTAACAAGTTATATCCAAACTTAAAAGAGAGAATAATACCTGAAATCAATGCCATGGATAAATATTGGCTTGCAGAATATAACGGTTATACCAATGCTATTTTCAGGGCTGACGATGGAGTATACACAGCAAAACAGGTAACAGACTTTATTCAGTCAAGTAAGATTTTCGCATCCACCATTCCTGAAGACATGGTTAATGATGATGTTAAAGCTTTGGTTAAGACAGGGAAAAAGATATATAAACAAACTAATCAATATTATGAATTATTGTAAATAAATATTGTCCTTGGATAATCAAAAATGGAATATTTTATTGATGATCACACAAGGAAGAAAGACACTATGCCACCAACCAGGAATGCAGAGAGAAAGCTCCCACCCCATATCATTATGGCGTCAAGGGGTTTTCTCTCTTTAAACAAAACCATAATTGAAGCAATACATGGTACAAAAAGTGTAATTACTACAAGAGCTACAACTATTTGTCCTTGTGATAAAAGGTTTTTTTCGACAAGAGTATTTAAGCCGGCAGCTCCAAAATCCCTTCTAATTATTCCCATTATGAAAACATTTGTGACTTCTGCGGGAAGCTTTAAAAAATGTACTGTGACAGGGGAGAAGAAAGCGCTGATCTTGGGAAAGCTGTTTGTGTAACTAAGCAGCGAGACTATAACTGACCCTAGGGCAAACATTGGACCTGCGTCGAACAAAAAGTGCTTTGCCTTTTGCATGGTTTTTTTGAAAACATTCATGGCAACAGGGACTCTAATGCTTGGTATATCAATTAGGAGATCAGTAGAAGTTCCAGGAAGCAGTTTGTTTAGCAAAACTCCGAGAAAAGCAAAAACCAGCATTATAGACATTATATAATAAAGTGTATATTGAAGGCTCATCGTAGCGGCAATACCAATTATTACTCCGAATTGAGCGGAACAGGGGACGGCAACACATAGCAAAACCGTGGCGATGATTCTTTCACGCTTGGAACCCAGTATTCTTGTGCTAATCAAGGCCATTGTAACGCAGCCAAAGCCGAGTATCATAGGTATTACAGCTCTTCCGTTAAGACCGAAGAACATGAAAATCCTGTCAAGGAGGACGGCAATTCTCGGAAGTAACCCTGAATCCTCAAGCAGTGACATCATGAAATGGAAACCGATAACCAAAGGAAGAAGAAGCCCGAACAAATATATCGGCACCATGGTCAATAGACCATATTGGCCAATCATCAAGTTGCCAATAAAACTTTTGGGATTTAAAAACGAAGAGGTTACATGAAGGATAAAATTATTGTAGTATGTCCCCATAATCAAATGTTCAGTTACGCTAACAACACCTTGTGCTACTACTATGCCAATAAAAGCGAAAACAGCTGCAAGAATAACAATCAATATGGGAAATCCGGTAAGAGGTCTAATCATCAAATCCCCAAATCGTTGGGAGATAGAGGGTTTTAGATTTTCTATGTTGAATACCGTATTGAACATTAGATTTACATGGTTTCTTCTCAATTTGTATATACATTCCCTACATGCGTTTTTTCTTTTAATATGATGATCTATAAGAATATACTCATCTTCTTCAAGCAATAGCAAAGCTTCAGCCCTTGAATCAACCAATTCACTGACATTACCTATAAGCGGCTCAATCTCTTTTACTGTATTGCCGATTCTTCCGCCTCTGTTCAATGACTTTTTAATCTCATCAAGTCCAATTCCTTTTGTCGCAGAGCATGGGACAACATCAACCCCCAGGAATTCGGAAAGAGAATCAATATCGATGTGGATATTCGCTTTCTTCACTTCGTCATACATATTCAAGGCCACAACAACTGGTTTCCCCATGTCTATAATTTGCTGTGTCAGGAATAAGTCTCTCTCAAGATGAACGGCATCAACAACATTTAAAACCAAATCAGCATAGATGATGGAATCCCTTGTAACTTTTTCCTCGTCATTGAATGCAGAGATACCATATACACCTGGTGTGTCGATTACAGTAAAATTTTCATATGAACCCATTGTTATGTCAACTGTAGTCCCTGGGAAATTTGAGACATCTACGTAAGTGCCGGTTAAAGCATTAAAAAAAACGGATTTGCCCACGTTGGGATTGCCAACCAATATAAGAGTGGGGTTGTGGCTATGGGTCAATTCTGTAAGTATCTGGCTGGATTGATGGCAGTGCATTAAATTACCTCCTGCAAGCAAATGGTTATTTCATTTGCCAGACTTCTTCCTATAGCAACTTCCTGCATTCCCAACTTTAATATAATTGGACCATTTGGAACCTTGTTCGAACAGTGTACCGTGCTACCTTCACCCATGCCAAGCCTGATAGTTTGCTGCCTTGCAGAATGGTTTGCAATATTTATAATTTTAAAAATCTGGCCTTTTTTTACATCTGAAAGATTCATCTTAAACTCCTCATAACTTATCTATTTAAATGATAATTATTCTCAGTTACATTTATAGCATAAATGATAATTATTATCAAGTAGATTTAGAAAATATTTAATTAATTATTATTCCTTCATTAAAATATGTTATAATTTATAGAAATTACTTTGTATTCCCTTAATTGAGAAAGGACAGGCTATGGATAATTCTTTAATAATTATTTCGGGTTTTGGAATCATGATAATATTATTGCTTGTATTAATGTTCAAGGTTAAAAAATCTTCAGATTCAGGAGACAATGAAAAATTCCAGGAATCAATTGAAAAATTGAAACAAGAAATAAATGCTGAAATTAAAAGTTCAAAGCAGGAGACAATAGTTCTGCTTCAATCAAGTATGAAGGATATGGGAGAATTGAATGTAAGCTTCCAAAGGCAGTCTGCGGAGCAAAATATCAACTTTCAACGACAATCATCCGAACAACAGGATAAAAGGCTGATATCTTTAAATGACCAATTCAAGAATTTCACCATGCAAAGTGAGCAAAAGCTGGATAATATAAGAAATACAATGGAAAATAGAATTCAATCAATGCAGGAGGAGAATGGAAAAAAACTCGACCAAATGAGAGAGACTGTTGATGAAAAGCTTCAGAAGACTTTGGAAGAAAGAATTAGCAAATCTTTTACCTTGGTCAGTGAGAGGCTTGAACAAGTATACAAGGGACTTGGTGAAATGCAAACTCTTGCAATAGGAGTAGGCGATTTAAAAAAAGTGCTTTCAAATGTAAAAACAAGGGGAATACTTGGGGAAATACAACTTGGAGCCATATTGGAGGAAATCCTTTCAAAAGAACAATATGAGGAAAACATTGTTACAAAAAAGGGAACAGGGGATAGGGTTGAATTTGCCATTAAACTTCCCGGAGACGACAACAACCCGGTTTATCTGCCAATTGATGCGAAGTTTCCAATGGAAGCTTATGAAAAGCTCATCGATGCCTATGATACAGGAGATCCAGCAGCGGTAGATTTAGCTGCTTCAATACTGGAGAAGAATGTTAAGGGCTTTGCCAAGACTATTTCAGAAAAATACATCGATCCACCTAATACAACAGATTTTGGAATAATGTTTCTTCCAATTGAAGGATTATATGCCGAGGTCGTAAGACGGGGAATGGTGGAAACTCTACAAAGGGAATATAAAATCAGCATAGCAGGACCAACTACCATGGCAGCCATCCTAAATAGCCTTCAGATGGGTTTTAAAACGCTTGCAATACAAAAGCGTTCCAGCGAGGTATGGAATGTTCTCAGCGCCGTAAAGACTGAATTTGAGAAGTTTGGAACAGTTCTAGCGGCAACACAGACCAGGCTTGAACAGGCTCACTCAGAACTTGATAAGCTAGTTGGTGCGAGAACAAGAAAAATACAAAGCAAGTTAAGAATGATATCCACGCTTCCAGACGACAGCAGTGTAGCAATATTAGGTATAGATGAAAGAGATGAGGAAGCGGTTGAAGATTTGTCAGAAGTTGCGGATGAATTGAAAATTATCGACGAAGATGAAAAGGAAGATTAAATAGAATAAATTCATTAAAACACAAGGAGAAATGATATGGAATATTTTGATCTAATTGAGAAAAGATACAGTGTAAGAAAATTTACTCAGGATGAAGTAAAAAAAGAGGATCTGGAAAAAATGATCAAAGCTGCTGGGATTGCTCCATCAGGGAAAAACAGGCAAGATTGGCATTTTGTCATAGTAAGAAACAAGGAAATTATTAAAAAAATGGGGGAGACTGTTAAAACAAGAGTCCAAAATATTTCAGAACATCTTTCAAAAGAAGAGGCGGATAATTTTATTAAATTCAATAGATTCTCGTCATTTTTTGAAGATGCGCCAGTTGTTGTTTGTGTCTATGCTAAGGATTATATCCCTGAAGGTTTTGAAGAGATGACCGCTGCCAGGGATGATAAAAGCAATATTGATAGATTGTTTTATGCCAAACCAGGGATTCAAGGTGTTGGTGCTGCAATCGAGAATTTGATTCTTGCGGCATTTGATCTTGGATATGGTGCATGCTGGATGACAAACCCAAATAATTCCGCTATTATGTTGGAAGATTTGCTTGGGTATAAGGATGAAGAATCAAAAAAACTTCTTGCAATAGTACCTATTGGCGTTCCTGCGGGAGAAAAGAGGAGTCCAAAGAAAAAGGAATTATCTGAAATTGCAACATGGATTGATTGAGGGGAATAAATGGCACTTTTTTCTATAGCTGACTTGCATCTTTCGTTTACCACTGAAAAGCCAATGGATATATACGGAGGCTGGTGGATTAATCATACGGAAACAATAAGAAACAACTGGCTTCAAAATATTGGGGAAGATGATACAGTTCTAATTCCTGGGGATATTTCCTGGGCTCTTAGGCTGGAAGATGCCAAAGAAGATTTATCATGGCTTGATGCTTTGCCCGGCAAGAAGATTGCAGTAAAGGGAAATCATGATTTATGGTGGTCTTCAATCAGCAAACTTTCAAAACTTTCATTGGATATTAATTTCATTCAAAATAACTTTTTCCAATATGAAGACTACGCAATTTGCGGTACCAGGGGATGGATTTGTCCTGGAGACAAGGATTTCACCATTCATGATGAAAAAATATATAAACGGGAAGTAAATAGGTTGATGCTTTCACTTAATGCGGCAAAAAGTGAGGGATTTAGAAAATTTATTGCAATGCTTCATTTCCCACCAACAAATGAAAATATGGATAAGTCTGGATTTACTGAATTGTTGGAGGAATATGGAGTTGAAGCTTTGGTATATGGGCATCTTCACAATAAGGAAGGATTTAACAAGGGTATAAAAGGCGAGGTTAATGGAATAAAATACTATTTGACTTCCTGCGATGCAATAGAATGCAATCCGATGAAATTATTATAATAATAGCTAATAGGAGAAAAAATGGATAAGAGAGTTATATTGATAGTTCTTGACAGCCTTGGAGTTGGTGCATTGGATGATGCCCAGCTTTATGGAGACTTAGGATCGAACACACTTCAACATATTTTGGATAATTATCCAAACCATGCTTTTCCGAATTTGGCGGACTTGGGTTTGTTCAATATTGATGGGATTAAAAGTGAATTGAAAAGTATTAGCCCAAAAGGATCTTATGGAAGGTTGAAAGAAATTTCACCAGGCAAAGATACAATAACAGGACACTGGGAAATTGCAGGGCTCTTGACCATGATTCCATTCAGAACATTCCCGGATGGATTTCCAAAAGAGTTTATCAGTGCATATGAAGAAAGAATTGGAATTAAGACCTTGGGGAATTACGCGGCATCAGGAATAGACATCCTCCACCAGCTTGGACCAAAACACAATGAGACACTTTCGCCTATTGTCTATACATCAGCCGACAGCGTATTCCAGATTGCTGTCAATGTTGATCTAGTACCACTTGCGAAACTTTACGAATATTGCGAGATAGCAAGAGAAATGCTGGTTGGTGAGATGCAAGTAGGCAGGGTGATAGCAAGGCCTTTCATTATAAGAAACAATGAATATATTAGAACTTCCGATAGAAAAGACTATGCAGTCTCTCCAACAGGAAAGACCATGCTGGACAATATAGGAGAATCTGGACAGATCGTTGTGGGTGTGGGAAAAATTGGAGATATTTTCAATGAAACGGGAATAACCAAATCGATACATACCATAAGCAACATGGATGGTGTTGATCAAACTTTAAGAGAAATGAAAGAGGATTTTGCTGGCCTTATATTTACCAACCTGGTAGATTTTGATTCGAAATATGGGCATAGGAGAGATCCAATTGGCTACGGAAATGCCATTAAAGATTTTGATGACAGACTTCCGGAAATAATCCGGGGTTTGAAAGAAAACGACATGCTTATTCTATGCGCAGACCATGGAAATGATCCAATGCATTCGGGATGGGACCATACTAGAGAGTATGTGCCAATTATTATTTATGGAAAACATTTTTCATCTAATATAAATCTTGGAAGTACTCATGGATTTTCAGATATTGGTGCAACAATTTGTGAATATCTTAGGGCAAAGAAGACAAATATAGGCGAAAGCTTTTTAGAAAAGGTTATAAGGTAAAATTATGAGCATGTATGATTTGATACTGAAAAAAAGAGATGGGTTTCAACTTAACAAAGAAGAAATCGACAATTTCATTTCGGAATACTCAGCAGGAGATATTCCAGACTACCAAGCTTCAGCATTGTTGATGGCGATATATTTCAGAGGGCTAACCAAGGAGGAAACATTCTTCTTAACAGATGCTATGAAAAGATCTGGGGAGGTTGCAGATTTATCAAAGATACAAGGCATCAAGGTGGACAAGCATAGTACTGGAGGCGTAGGGGATAAGACTACACTGATAGTTGGACCACTAGCAGCATCCTGTGGTGTTCCAATTGCAAAGATGTCGGGCAGAGGCTTGGGATTCACTGGTGGAACTGTTGACAAGATGGAGTCTATTCCGGGATTTAGAACAGCACTGGAACCTGAAGAATTTATTGAACTTGTTAATAGAATTGGATTATCTGTAATTGGACAATCAGCCCACATTGCATTGGCAGACAAGAAGCTTTATGCATTGAGAGATGTTACGGCTACAGTAGACAGCATTGGACTGATAACTTCCAGTATAATGAGCAAAAAACTAGCTTCAGGGAGCGATGCCATAGTTTTAGATGTAAAGTGCGGCAATGGAGCATTTATGGAAAAAATGAAGGATGCCGAAGAACTGGGACGATGGATGGTAGATATAGGCAATGCGGCTGGAAAGAAGACAGTAGCATTTATAACAGATATGAGCCAGCCCCTTGGAAATGCAGTAGGAAATTCCTTAGAGGTTATAGAAGCTATAGAAACGCTAAAGAATAGGGGACCGGTTGATATTACTGAACTATCATTAAGACTATCGGCATATATGGTTTATCTGGGTGGGAAAACTAAATCACCTGCAGAAGCTTATCAAATGGTTCATGAAAAACTCATCTTAGGAGAGGGCTTGAAGAAGCTGTCAGAATTCATCACTGGACAAGGTGGAAATGCAGATGTTATCAATGATTACAGTTTAATGCCAGGAGCCAAATACAAAAGTGAAATTAAATGCACCGAAGAAGGCTATGTTTTTAGTATTGATGCAAGAGCAATTGGGAACGCATCCCTTCATTCTGGGGCAGGCAGGGAAACCAAGGAAGATAAAATTGACCTTGGAGCTGGAATTATAATTAATAAAAAAGTAGGGGATTCAGTTAAAATGGGAGATCTGCTTGCTACTATCTATAGCAACGACCGAGAGAAACTTGAGAAAGCTTCAAACATTGGGAAAGATGCTTTTACAATATCAAAAGAAAAACCAGAGCTACCGATTCTAATAAAGAAAATTATTGAATAGAATTAACAATAATATATATTATGTTAAATTAAAAGAGAATCAAAATACATCTGTCATATTATATAAAGGCAATATTATAACTGAAATATTCAAAGAAGGCTTGTAAAGCCTTCTTTTTATTGTCGTTTTAATGTTCTTGTAAATGAAAAAGAAGAAGCGTAAAGTATAAATAACAAATAATAACAAATATGTAAATTAATGACATATAAATTAAAATATGCAATATTACTAAATTGTTGCTATGCAATATTGACAAAATTGGTGTAATGAAAAATGAAAATTGGATTAATATTAGAAAACCGGGAATATGCTATAAAAATCGGAGAATACTTATCAAATAGGAATCACGATTATGACATTTATATATTAAATGAAATTAATGACAACAAAGATTTGGAAGGCGACATCAAGAATCTTAATTTGGAGTTGGTTATTATTGATTCGGAGGAGAATCACTTAATAATAAATAAAATTAATTTGAGTGAAAAACTAAAATGTATAATTCTAGTAGAGGAAATTGAGGAGAAATCCGAACTCATAAATGAAAATCAAGTAAAATTAAAAAAATTTCAATCAATGCAAAATTTAAATTCAGAGATCAAGTTTCTAAACTCGAATTCCAAAGGATTTATCAATTATAAACGTGGTGAACAAAATGATAGATTATTTTCCGTAACAAGTGGAGCTGGAGGTGTTGGAAAGAGTGTAATTTCAGTTTCAATAGCACGGGATATTTCTAAAAGATTTCTAAAACGAGTTCTATATTTAAATTTAGAAACATTTCAAAAGTATGATTCATATTTCAATGATATGAAAACTAGCAAAAGAGATATGTCGGATTTTCTTTATTATCTTTTTAAAACAATAGAAAATCCAATATCGTATAAAAAAATTGAAAGTTACCTTTATAAAGATCCATTTGGAGTTTATACATTTTATCCAAGCGTAGGGATAAATCAATTATTAAAACTTGAAATTGAGGAATTAAGAGTGGCAATTGAATATATTTGCAAGGTTGGAGAATTTAATTATATTATAATTGATTTTTCATCGGAGCAAACTGAAGTATTGAATTTAATGTATAAAAGCAGCAATTGCCTTTTACTTGTTACAGAAAATTCTATTATTACCAAAGAAAAGAATGTAGCTTTATTGGATTCGTTGGAATTGAATCGAAATTTAAAAGATGAAGACAAAACAATGATGATATACAACAATGAAGAAATTGGAGGTGGCACTCATTGCGATAATCTATTTGTGGAATATGATCCAGCTAGCATTAATTGTTTGAAGGATAAAGTTGAAATTTCAATGTATGGGAATTTCTACTTTGGAATACAGAAAATATCTGATTATCTTATAAAGAACTATTAAAAGAAAAGGAGGAGATGATGAGCAACTCAAAAAGCCTTTTGAAAGAGATGACAGAAGATATAAGGAGAATAATCAACCAAAGCCAGGAGAAAATTAGTGATTGCGAGGTGTTGGAACTTATAGAGGAATATGTACTTCATGATCAAAGAACATTTAAAGATGGTTACTCACAAAAGAAGGCAATTATAGAAAATGTATATAATGCAACAAGGATGGAGTTGGATATATTACAGCCACTTGCAGACAATCAAAATGTAAGTGAAATAATGGTGAATGGTTTAGATAATATTTTCATTGAAATAAATGGAAAAATAGAAAAAACGAATTTGAAATTTGATGATTTTGATCAACTTGAAGAAATAATAAGAAGAATCGCTGCCCGAGTTCATCGGGAAATAAACGAATTGAATCCAATAGTTGATGCACGTTTGGAGGATGGTTCCAGAGTTAACGCAATATATAAAAATATAGCAATTAATGGCCCTATTTTGACTATAAGACGATTTCCACAAAATAAAATTACCATGGAAGATCTCATCAGGATGAATTCTATCACTGTAGAAGCAGCGGAGTTTCTTAAGAGTTTGGTTGTAAGTGGATATAATATTTTTATTTCGGGGGGAACAAGCTCAGGAAAGACTACGTTTTTAAATGTTCTAACTGAATATATTCCTGAAGATGAAAGAGTTATTGTCATTGAAGATTCTTGTGAGCTTCAAATATCAAAAGTTGAAAATATTGTAAGATTGGAAACAAAAAATGCAAATGTTCAAGGTAAGGGGGAAATTTCAGTCAGACAATTGATAAAAGCTTCACTTAGAATGCGCCCAGATAGAATAATAGTGGGTGAAGTAAGAGGTGGAGAAGTTCTAGATATGATACAAGCCATGAATACTGGCCATGATGGCTCCTTATCCACAGGCCATGGCAATTCTCCACAAGGCATGATTTGTAGATTGGAAACAATGTTTCTAACCGCGGTAAATTTCCCGCTTGAGGCTGTGAGGGGACAGATTGCCTCTGCGATTGATATTATTGTACATCTAGGTAAACTTAAGGATAAGAGCAGAAGAGTACTTGAAATTGTCGAAGTGCAAGGATTGGAAAATGGAATTATCCTATTGAATGAATTATACAAATTCCAAATTGAGAATATAACAATTTGTAATAATGAAATTGGAAGACTTGTTAAGACAAAAAATGAGTTGCTCAATACTAAAAAATTAGAGATGAAAGGATACTATATAAATTGAAAATAAAAGAGAATACTTTTGAAACAATTGACTATAAAATATATGCATTTTCTAAAGATGAAGGAAAATACTATTATTTGATTTCAACAACAATATTAATTTCCCTTGGCTATTTATTTTACTCAAATATAATAATTTCTTTTTTGCTGGGGTTCCTTTCATTAAAACTTGTTAGGCATTACAAAAAATTTATGCTTGCAAAGCGTAGAAGGGAATTGAATTTCCAATTTAGAGACTTGTTATTCTCAATTTCCACCTCAATTGCTACTGGCAGGCAAATCGGAGAGGCTTTAATTGAGGCATCTAATAATTTAGAGATAATTTACGAAAATCATGATTTTATAAATATTGAATTAAGAGAAATCAATAAGAGAATAATCAATTCCAAAGAATCAATAGAAAAGATCCTATTTGATTTTGCAAACAGATGCGCACTTGAAGATATAACGAATTTTGTTGATATACTTTCAACTTGCAGAAAGACTGGAGGCGATATTAATAAAGTAATAATGAAGAGTTGCAATGCAATAATGGATAAAATAAGCATGCAAAGAGAAGTTGAAAGTTTAACGGCTCAAAAGAAACTGGAGGGAATTATCCTTACGTCTATTCCATTAATTACAATATTTTTATTAAGAATAACTTCACCCGGCTACATTCAAATTCTATATGATTCATTCACAGGGAAAATAATAATGACATTTGCACTCTGTGGAATAATTGCAGCATATGCACTAATAATAAAAATAACACAAATAGATTTTTGAAATATATAAAAGGAGAATAATGAAGTTTTTCATATTTGGTTTATGCAATTTAGCTTTTCTATATTTCCTATTTAAAAAAAGCGGTTCAAATATTCATAATCTAGATAATCTAGCTGAATATATTTGCCAAAAATTTAAAATCCCAATTTTTGGAAACAAGCTAAAACTTCTTGAAAACGTAAAGATATATTCTGAGTCTGGAAATGATTCAGAGACAGTGAAAAAAACAATCGAAAAAAATTGTAAGTACTATTTAATTTTAATGATAGCTTTGATAATAGTCTCATTGGCTATTGGAACAATAGAAATTGCATATTCCAAGCAGATAGATTATTTATCAAAACCCAAGATAGGAGCTTCTGAAAAAAAAATCTCTGTTGCTGCTGAAGTTGTATCAGAGAATGGCAAATATAATCAAGTTTTGTTACTAAACGTTAAACCAGAAGCAATGTCAGTTGATCAGCAAATTGAGTCATTAAATAAATTCATTAATAAAGTTCCAGCTATTATTGTTGGCGAAAATAAGAATTTAGTTACAGTTTCAAAATCGTTGAATTTAATAAAAAATGAAAATATTGATGGAATTACAATCAATTGGCAAAGCAGCAATACAAAATTAATTGGAAATGATGGGTTCGTTTATGCTTTAAACCTGGAAAGACCGACAAAAGTCATATTGACTGCAACATTTAAATTATTGGAAACTGAAATTTTAAAAGATTATCCGATTATCGTTGTAAATCAGAATGATGAAAAATATATAGGCAAGATTATAAGTAGAGGTATGTCAGATATTAAGGAAAATATAGAGGGCATAAATAGTGGTAAATTTATTTTTCTTCCGGAATATGACAAATTTGGAAATCAAATTAACTGGTATATAAGCATGAATGGAATCAACTCAAATATATGTATTCTATTTTTAGCGGCTTTTGTTTACATATATATAAATAGACACAGAAAGGTTCAATGGAGGGCAAAAAAATATAGAGAGTCAATAATTAAAGAGCTGCCGGGGTTTGTTTCGAAATTTGTACTACTTGTCAACGCAGGCATGGTAGTTAGCAGTGCACTGGAGAAAATGGCAAAGGATTACGAAAAAAATACAAAAAAACAATTTGTAATACCGATTTATGAGGAATTATTAAAAATTGAACATCGAATTACCCAATCAAATTCGTCATTGGCTACTGAACTAAAAAATTTAGGCGATAGGACAAGGGTACGAGAGTTGTCAAGGTTTGCGTCGATTATATCCGAAAATATAAATAAAGGTTCAGAACTAGTTGAAAAATTGGAAAGTGAAGGTGATATGTTATGGTTGAATCGTAAAAAGAGAATAGAAGAAAGAGCAAAATTGGCTGATACAAAATTGACGCTACCACTGGTAATACTATTAATAACATTGATAACGATAACAATTGCTCCTGCGTTGATTTCGTTTTAACAACTATTGAAAGGATGAACAAATGCAAGATAAATATTTAGTCTTCAAAATTATGGAATTTTTCAAACCGTGTAGAAATAAAAAGGGAATGGAAATGGTTCAAGTAGCTATTCTAGTTGCAATAGCAATCGGACTTGGAATGCTTTTCAGGGAAAGAATATCAGATTTTATTTCATCAACTTTTGACAGCTTAGCTAATACAAAATTTTAGGATGCTAAATAAAAAGGGAAGTGCAATATTGGAAACCACTATTGTTTTGCCGTTGGTTATCATGGTTTTAATTTTTCTGATAAATTTAAATATTTTATTATTCTCCATGGTAATGGAAAAAACAAATATCGAAAGAGAAGCACAAACCATATCAAGCTATAATTCAAAGTCATTTTATTCAAGACGTTCATCTGAAGAAATTAAAAAAAACAACTGGTTGATAGAAAATGAAGGTGTACAACTATATAAAAATGTGATAGTGGCAAGCAAGGTGGAATATGAAAGTGTAATATTTAGGAATTTACAATTTTCAAAATATATTGAGGCTGAATCTACAATTTTCGATGAGGCAAGTTTTCTCAGAAATTCTCAATTGCTGAAAGAAAGCATGTCTGCAATATTGAAGGATCGATAGTGATAAAAATATTTAAAGATAATGAAAAACACATTAAATATAAAAACAAAGGTAAAAATGGCAGCATAGCTGTTTTTCTTGGGATTATACTTATAAGTATGCTTGTAATAGTAAGTCTATTTATTAATCTAGCGGGTCTTTATGCTGGAAGGAGTATGGCGGAATCTTCTTTTACTGCAGCAGGAAGAGCTGTTCTTTCAGAATTTGATAAAGAATTGTTTAATGACTATGGCATTTTTGGACTCTTCAGTTCTGAAGATGAAATTAAAAGGAATCTTTACTTTTATTCAAGCGAAAATTTAAAACAAGAACCGTCAGTTGACAGTATCGACTGCATAAAATTGAATGTCAATTCTATTAATATATCTAATGCATCTCATTCCTTGGCTAATATTGATTTATTTGAAAACGAAATAATAGAGTTGATGAAATATCGAGGCATAGCGGTGAATTTGCTTGATATGGAAACGAATATCAAGGATTTGCGTGATAATGCATTTGAAATTCAGATAATTGAAAACTCATTGTCACTATTTGAAACCATAAAAGCTATTGATACTATTGCAACTAAAATAGCTAAGTCGATTAAGGCAATTACTGCATTGGAATATAAATTGTATAAATCTGAAAATATGGTCAATTACCAAAATAAAATGAATATTATTTCTATTTGCAAGGAACTTAGAAAAGAAAATCAAAATTTGAATGTTATCCTAGCAAGCATACCAACTGAAGCAAAGCGGTTTAGAGATTCGCTTTCAATTTTCAAGGCTTTTTTAGCTGAAAATTCCAGCGAAGAATTAAAAGGCGCTGGCTTGAATATTATAACTCAAGTTGAAAAGGCAGAGAAGCTTGTAGAGAATCTTGGCCAAGGGAAACTCGTTCCAATAAATAATGTAGATATCCAAAATATAAAATTATTGACAAATATAATTATACGGATTGGAAAAATAACAAAAGAAAATCAACAAACTTATAATATCGGTAAGGATCTTATTGCATACAAAAGCTGCATTCCAATGCTGGCGTTACTTGTTTTGGACTTTGATGTAAATAGCGAAACAGCAAAAAAGAATGATATTGAAGAAAAGAAGCTGCAAGCAGCAAATATAGTCAAAACAAACAACATAATTAAAGGTGTTGTTCTAAGAAACGAATCTATTATAAATAGCTTGCCATCTAAAGATAAAGGCGAAATTGAAATTAATCTTCTAAACCAGCATGCATTGAATAATTTTAAAAGCAAATATAAAATAACAAGTTCGATTTATAAAGATTTATTGATATCTGAATATATATTAGAATATTTTAAAAATCACATGGATAAAGACAGAATTAAACTTGAAACATTTTTCAAGAATGAAGCAGAATATGTTCTTTACGGGAGTATGTCTGACAATAGCAATCTCAATTACTTTAGAATGAATTTTATGGCGCTTAGAACAAGTCTCAATATGATTCATATCTATACTGACAATTCTAAGCTTGGCGAAGTTAAAGCGCTTGCATTGCTTATTAGCCCAACTCCATGGGTTGTTGCAACTGAGTTTCTAATAGCTACAGTGTGGGCTTCAGTTGAAGCAGCACAGGATTTGGAAATCATACAAAACGGGGGGAAGGTAGTACTAGTAAAAAGCCAGGCAGATTGGAGAATCGATTTCACTTCATTTCTAAATGGCAAACAAAACAAGATAAAGAGCTTAAAAAATATTAAAGGCTTGAATTACAAGGATTATCTGCAATTATTTCTTCTGCTTGAAGGAAGAAATAGTAAAATTTTAAGAACAATGGATCTTGTTCAAATTAATATGAAGGGTAGATATAATAAATTATTTAATATAGAAGAACATTATAATGGCTTTGATTTCACTGCCAAATTGTCCAAAGAGGA
Organism: Eubacteriales bacterium; assembly: GCA_037144355.1. GTDB lineage: Bacteria > Bacillota > Clostridia > Peptostreptococcales > Anaerovoracaceae > JBAWWY01. The sequence goes on from JBAWWY010000001.1 coordinate 51,542, forward strand.
GGTATTGCCTTTTTATGGATTGTTCGGTTTTAAAGAATTTGCCGTCGATGGCATTCAGCTTTATTGATTATAATAAAGCATATTTTAATCAAAAAAAGGGATCAATTTTTGTTGAGGCAGCCATATTTCTACCGATGTTGATAATATGTGTTTTGACTTTTTCATATTTTATAAAAGTTATATATTTCCAGGAAGAAGTCTTCAACCATTTAGTAAACGAGGGAAGACGAATAAGTCAGGAAGCTTCCTTATATGAATTAGAATTTCTTGAAAAAAATTATTTGCAAAAACTAATTAAAGCTGGTCCGCAAAATAGGATATTATTTGAAAGCAGAATAAATAAAAAATTAGATTTGGGCAATCAAAATGAAATTCAAAACTTTAAAATTAAGGAATTTAGATTTATATACAGCAGCAATCAAATAGATGAATTAATTAAAATTAAAGTCAACTTCAACGTGAGGAACATTTTTGGCAAAGCAATTTTTAAGGATTTTAATATTCAACAAAACTTTGTCTCAAGAGCCTGGAGTGGCAAAACTTCCCGAGGTATAACTATTCCTTTCAAAAAAATGGAAGAGGATTTAAAATCATCAATAATTTACTTGTTTCCCAGGGCTGGTGAGCGATATCATTCTGAAACCTGTAGTTTCATTTCCTCATATCCTTTTGAAAAGATATTATCCAACGAAATTTTTAAAATATATAGTCCATGTGCACTTTGCGATTCTGCTAATATGATTGCAGGAGAAGTTGCATATATTTTTAAAAATGGGAAAGTTTATCATAGAAGCAATTGCTACAAAGTTGAAAAATATATTATATCAATGGATAAACTGGAAGCAGAGGCGAAAGGCTATTTGCCATGTTTCAAATGTAAAGGAGGCAATTGATGGATTCTTTAGTAATCAATGGTGAAAGCGGTGAATTGATTGAACTTTCTTCAGAAGAAAGCAATTACTTTAACAAAGATGGCAACTTTATAAGTATTGATAATATTATTAATTATGAAAATATCGGAAGCGAATATTTTGAAATATCTTTCTACCAGGATATATTCATTTTAAGAAACCACAATATTCAGGATGTCTGTATTAATAATAAGAAAATTGGTTATAATCAAATTTCATCCTTAGAAGACATGGATAAGATAAATAGCATAGATTTTAGCTTAACATTTAAATCTGGTTCTAATGAAATTAGACAATCGGGATTTTCAAGACTAGGAATATATGATGATAAAATATTAGCGAAAAATGATGAATTTCAAAATAACATGAATCAATTGGTAATCGAATATGAGATAAAAGAATTTGCTTCTTATGTTTTGGATATGTTGAAAAATAATCAAATTGAATCCTTACTGCCTTATGAAATTCTTACGATGGATTCAAAAGTAAGAATATATTATAACATCGAAGGAATGATTGGCTTAGTTGAGTACATAAAATCAATTGATTTTAAAAATAGTCAAAGTACGATTATTCTTTTCAATATGATTATCAAGATCGAAATGTTGGAAGAATATTTGCTAAACCATTGTTATTTGGATTTAAATATAAAAAAAATATTCATTTGTAAGGAAAGTTTGAATGTTAAATTCGTTCTTGCAAGTAATTTGGATAATACTAAAAATGTATATATTAGCTTGATTAAAATAATCGAAGGTTTCAACGAGGCGAAACCAAACAATTATTTAAATTTCGAAAAATCAAATTTCCGAGGTTATTTATTGGAAGAAAATGCAGGATTGAATATGCTTGGAAGATTGCTATTGGAAGAAGAAAGACAAAACCGGATTGACGATGAAATTTCATATCATGGAATAGCAATGGAGCTCATCAATACCAATGATAATTTGCGAGGGATAGCCAGTATTGAAAATAATGTTCAAGAGGAAGGTAAAACCATATCAAGAAGAATCATAGGAGCTTTTATCAAGAATAATCATAATTTTAAACTTGGTTTTGCTTTTCAAATCATATTATTAATAGCAATTTCAGCAATATATTTAACGAATTATTTAAAAACGTTCGATTTTATCGCACTTTTAATTATTCTTGGTGCTTTGGATCTATGGGTTCTAAAATACACCAAGATTCTGTAGAAATAACATATGTATATTTTAGGGCAGCTCATTAATAAATGAGAATTTGAGAAATAGGATTTAGGGAAATAAAAAGCCGGGTTAAAAACCCGGCTTAGTTTGCTTTTTAGCGAGAAACTATCTGTCGTTTCTGAAGTTTCTTCTTTCGCTTTTTTTCTTGTCTCTGCATTCCTTACATCTTTTTGGTTCGTTATCAAAACCTTTTTCTTTGTAAAATTCTTGTTCGCCTACAGTAAATATGAAATCTTTACCACAGTCTTGACATACGAGTGTTCTTTCTTCCATTGATTTTTTCCTCCAAATGTTTTAAAAAAAAATTAATTTGAGATTAAAATTGGCATAATGGGAGCGACATTTCCAAAAAGAAGTTCGGACCATTGAGTCTTTTTTTATTCTCTGAGCACATTATACAATTGAAAAATGAGCATGTCTACTAAAATTTGTATTATTTATACACAATTATAAATAAATTTAAATCATCATTGTGGGACTAATTCAGGGTAGTTATTCCGATTAATGTATTATTCTTTGTAATGCTTTGTTACCAATGTCTGACAACGTGTCAAAATTTTGAAAATATGCTTGTAATCACTGTAAATACTATTTATAATGTACTTTATACTTTATGTCGAATATCATATCAAAATTATTTTATAGGAGGTATTTGTTTTGAAAAAGATTTTATCCATTTCACTTATTCTAGTATTGGTTCTTTCAGTATTCTCTGGCTGCGGCGGTGGAACTGACAAGAGCGACACAAGCCCAATCCAAATTGGCAGCATAATGCCAATTAGTGGACCTGTATCAGCATATGGAACACAATCAAGAGATGCTATTGTCATGGCCATTGATGAAATCAATGCAGCAGGTGGAGTTCTTGGAAGACAACTTCAAGTTACTGTTGAAGATGACCAAGCAAATCCAGAAACAACAAAAAATGCTTTCACTAAGCTAGTAACAAAAGATGGCGTTATTGCTATCATCGGAGCATTGACAAGCAAATGTTCACTTGCAATAACATCAGATGCACAAGCTAGAAAAATAATCATGATAAGCCCATCATCAACAAACGACACAGTTACTGATGCTGGAGATTACATCTTCAGAGCTTGCTACAACGATTCTTTCCAGGGTCAAGTAGTTGCTCAATTTGCTTATGAAAATTTAAAAGCTACAAAGGCTGCTATCCTTTTTGATAATACAAACGACTATTCAAAAGGATTGTCAGAAACTTTCAAAGCAAAATTCATTGCTTCAGGCGGAACAATAGTTGCTGAAGAATCTTATGCAACAGGCGACAAAGACTTTAATGCACAGATTACTAATGTTAAATCAAAAAACCCTGAAATAATATTTATTCCTGACTATTACAATACTGTTTCTCTTATAGCTAAACAAGTTAGAGCACAAGGAATAACTGTTCCAATGCTTGGTGCTGATGGCTGGGATGAAATCGTAAACAATGCTGGAGATGAAGTAGTTGGATGTTATTACAGCAACCATTATTCACCAGACGCAAATGATCCAGAAGTAAAAGCTTTTGTAGAAAAATATACAAAGCTTTACAATGTACAACCTAATGCTTTAGCTGCTCTTGCATATGACGCAACTTATATCGTTGCAGATGCAATCACAAAAGCTGGATCTGTTGACCCAGAAGCAATCAAAGAAGCTATGATGCTTACAGACAAAAAATTCGTAACAGGAAATATCAAATTTGATGCAAAAAGAAATCCGATTAAATCTGCTGTAATGGTAGAAATAGTTAAGGGTGCTACAGCTAATCATCCAACAGTTAAATATGCTGCAACAGTAAACCCTCAATAGTAATTAAAAGTCATTTAAAGAAATTAATATGACTATCTGACGGTATTAAGCAATGGGGGAATTTATTCCCCCATTGTTAATGCGTTAGAAGCAAAATCTTGCAAGGAGAAAATGATGGAATTTATTCAACAACTTATTAATGGTATTTCTCTTGGAAGCATATATGCGCTCCTTGCCTTGGGCTATACGATGGTATACGGTATTGTAAAACTGATAAACTTCGCCCATGGTGATATTTTAATGCTGGGAGCATTTATCGGATATTTTACTTTAAATTCACTAGGAGTCACACCAACAACAATGCTGCTGGCATTCATACTTTCCATGGGTTTCAGTGCCTTGATAGGAATGTTTTTAGAAAGAACATGTTATAAGCCATTGCGAAACTCACCTAGGATAGCGGCGCTAATAACAGCAATAGGCGTATCGACTTTGCTTGAAAACGGAGCAAGAGTAATTCCTCAAATGGGGCCAAATCCAAAGCAATTTCCGACTTTTGAGAATATAAATTTCGATGTATTTGGTGTAAATGTCAGTATGGTTCAAATTGTAGTATTAAGTGTTTCAGTAATACTTATGCTTGTTTTGAATTATATTATTAATGGGACAAAAATGGGCAAATCAATGAGAGCTACATCATTTGACATGGATGCAGCTTATTTGATGGGCATTAATGTTAATAGAGTAATATCCTTTACCTTCGCTTTAGGAGCCGCCTTGGGAGCTGCTGGAGGTATATTGTTTGCAACCTCATATCCACAAGTTGAACCTTATATGGGAATGATGCCTGGTCTTAAAGCCTTCGTAGCAGCAGTGCTGGGAGGAATAGGAAGTGTGCCTGGCGCCATGCTGGGTGGATATATACTGGGTATAGCAGAAACGTTGACAAAGGGATTCATATCTTCAAAGCTTGCGGATGGCGTAGCTTTTGGTATTCTAATCCTTATTTTAGTCGTTAAGCCTTCGGGACTTCTCGGCAAAAATACCAACGAGAAAGTGTAGGTGATTAAGATGAAGAATAGAATATTCAATACAGCAACTTTGTTCATAGTCTCAATCGTAGTCTTTGTCATTTTAGTTGCCCTCCAATATTTTAAGATAATAAGCGAATATAACGGAATGCTTTTAACTTTAGCTGGAATCTATGTAATCGTAGCATTGAGTTTGAATCTTATTACTGGTATTACGGGACAATTTGCACTTGGGCAAGCGGGATTCATGTGTGTGGGAGCTTATACCACAGCAATAGCTATAATTAGATTCTCTATGCCTATTCCTATTGCTCTTATCATGGGTGGTATAATGTCCGCACTTTTTGGACTTGCAATTGGTATCCCTGCGTTAAGACTTCGTGGTGATTATCTAGCTATAACAACATTAGGTTTTGGCGAAATAATAAGGGTTATAATGGTCAATCTTGATAGTTTGACAGGCGGTGCCGCAGGCTTGAAAGGTATTCCACCTTTTTCCAATACTGGCAACTTCGTCATGGACGCGATTATTGAATTCACTTGGGTTTATGTATGCGCGATAATAGTCATGGCAGTTCTATACAATCTGGTAAATTCTTCCCACGGAAGAGCGATACTATCAATTAGGGAAGATGAAATCGCTTCCAGTTCAATGGGTATAAATGTTGCCTATTACAAAGTATTCGCATTTGCATTATCCTCCTTTATAGCAGGTATCGGCGGTGGCCTTTATGCCATATTCTTCGGATATTTGAATCCTGCCATGTTCGGTTGGCTAAACTCGGTTAACTTTGTAGTAATACTTGTACTAGGAGGTATGGGAAGTTTAACAGGCACAATTATTGCTGCCGTTATATTTACGTATCTTCAAGAATGGCTCAGGGTTTTCGCGGATTTCAGATTGGTTGTATTTGGTCTTGCTTTAATATTATTGATGATTTTCTGGCCAAGAGGCTTGATGGGGAACAAGGAAATCTCTATTACCGGTTTCTTTAGGAGACTTCTATCAGGACAAATCAATCTTGCAAGCATTAAATCAAAGATCCTATTATTGAAAAATATTGGTAAAAAGAAAAATAATAGGGAGGTGAAATAATGGCTGTTTTAGAAGTTAATAATATTTCCATAGAGTTCGGAGGACTGAAGGCAGTAACCAATTTCAACCTTTCATTGAATGAAGGCGAGCTGGTCGGATTGATTGGACCAAATGGAGCAGGAAAGACAACCATATTCAACATGCTTACAGGAGTCTATTTGCCAACATCTGGAGATATCTTTCTTACTCTTAGAGACAATGTCCCAAAGAAAATAAATGGATTGAAACCTTTCAAGATAACCCAGGCAGGCGCAGCAAGGACCTTCCAAAATATCAGATTATTCAAGGATTTGACCGTTCTTGACAATGTATTGATAGCGATGCACTATAGAGTTAAGTACAATGCTTTTAAAGCAATTATACGAACAACTTCTTTTTATAAGGAAGAAGAGGATATAAAGTCAAAGGCTATGGATCTTTTAAAGATTTTCAATATTGATTCGAAGGCCAATGAACTTGCAAAGAATCTTCCTTATGGAGAACAAAGAAAATTGGAAATAGCAAGAGCCCTTGCGACAAAACCAAGAATACTGCTTCTGGACGAGCCAGCAGCAGGAATGAATCCTCAAGAAACAGATGACTTAATGGGATTGATAAGGTTTATAAGAGATAAATTCGACCTAACAATATTACTTATTGAGCATGACATGCGCCTCGTAATGGGAATATGCGAAAGAATCGTTGTTCTTGATTATGGACAGACGATTGCCGTAGGAACACCTGATGAGATCAGCAAAGATCCAAAAGTAATCAGGGTTTATCTTGGCGAGGAGGTGAAGGACAATGCTTAAAGTTGATGATATCAATGTATACTATGGCACTATCCATGCACTCAAAGGTATTAGTTTTGAAGTAAATCAAGGAGAAATAGTTACTCTTATTGGCGCAAACGGTGCTGGCAAGACAACTACTTTGAGAACAATATCCGGATTAATGCATCCAAAGACTGGTTCAATATCATTTTTGGATAAAAACATCCTTAAAACAGGCCCAAATACAATAGTAGAGATGGGGCTATGCCATGTTCCAGAAGGCAGAAGAATATTTGCCAATCTTACTGTTCTGGAAAATTTGGAAATGGGAGCATATATCAGAAAAGATAAAAAGGGAATCAAAGATGATTATGAAATCGTCTTCACAAGATTTCCAAGATTGAAAGAAAGAATAAAACAGATAGGCGGAACATTGAGTGGCGGAGAACAACAAATGCTTGCAATGGGAAGGGCGCTAATGGCCAGACCTAAACTGCTTGTTCTAGATGAGCCTTCAATGGGACTTGCGCCATTATTTGTTTCTGAAATATTCAGCATAGTTAAAGATATCAATAAATCTGGAACTACAATATTGATTGTTGAACAAAATGCAAATCTAGCCCTTTCAATAGCAAATAGAGCATATGTTCTAGAAACGGGCAAGATTATAATTGCTGGGGATGCCAAGGAATTGGCCTCAAGCCCAGAAATAAAGAAGGCATATTTGGGAGGCTAAAGCCTCAGTTTGAACTAAGGAGGTTTATCATGTACGTACGTAACAGTATGACAACTAATCCTTATACGGTGTCTCCGGAAGCCACAATAGCGGAAGCTATGGATTTGATGAGAAATAAAAGCATAAAAAGACTCCCCGTTGTTAAAAACGGTCAGCTTGTTGGTATAATAACTCATAGCCAGCTTCTTGAGGTTTCGCCTTCACCTGCTACTTCGCTTAGTGTCTTTGAAATAAATTACTTGCTGGCGAAGACCAAAATTGACGGGATAATGACTAAAAAGGTCATAACTGTAACACCAGATACATTATTGGAAGAAGCATCTTTAATAATGAGAAAGTACAAAATTGGCGGAATACCAGTGCTTGAGAACAATGAGTTGGTTGGTATAATAACAGAGACGGATGTATTCGATGCTTTTATTGAAATAATGGGATTTAGGGATAAAGGGGCAAGAATCACCATTGAAGTAGGTACTGACCATCCTGGAGTACTGGCTGAAGTTGCCGGCATTATTGCAGGTTTTAATGTGAACATAACTCACATTGCTGCATTTAGAAGTGAATTAATTGTTAGAATAAACACCGCCAACATCAAGGAAATCATTGAGGCTATTGAAAAAAGCGGTTATAAGGTAATATCAGTAATCAAGAATGATTGATTGCAGAAATTTAAGTAAATTTAAAGAATTGAATTGGGGGGCTTTAAGTTGAATGACAAAATCAGATTGCATGGGTTTAACAACCTTACAAAAACTTTAAGCTTTAACATGTATGATATATGTTTCACGAAATCAGTTGCAGATAGAAAGGCATATATAGAATATATCGATGAGCAATATAATGCTGAAAAATTAACAGCAATTTTGAATAAAGTGGTAGCGATGATTGGAGCCAATATACTAAGTATTGCGGTTCAGGATTACGATCCTCAAGGTGCAAGCGTGACCATATTGATATGTGAAGCTTCAAAGCCACCATTAGCAAAAGTAAGTGATCAACAATTTACTTGCAATCCATCGGTGGTAGGGCATCTAGATACTAGCCATATTACTGTTCATACATATCCGGAATATCATCCCGATGGTGGCGTATGCACATTTAGAGCCGATATTGATGTATCGACATGTGGAGAAATATCTCCGTTAACGGCATTGAACTATTTGATTGATAGTTTTGAAGCTGACATGATGACTCTAGATTATCGGGTTAGGGGATTTACTCGGGATATAACCGGGCAGAAACTCTTTATCGACCATGATCTTACTTCAATACAAAACTATATAAATAAGGAAAATCGTGACAAATATCAAATGATAGATGTGAACGTTTATCAGGAAAATATTTTTCACACAAAATGCAAGTTGAAAAACTTTGATTTGGATAATTATTTCTTCAATTTTTCTGAAAAAGATATTCCGCATGAAGAAGTAGTGAAAATAACAGGGAAATTGAAAAAGGAAGTTGATGAAATATTTTATGGCGTCAACTTGCCATTATAGGAGGATAATAAAATGTTATTAAAAAATCACGATATCTGGTACTCTGAGTACTATATGGATGACGATGTCAAATTGTCACTGAAGATCAATGAAGTTCTACATACTGAAAAATCAGAATTTCAAAAAGTATTAATGATGAAAAATGATACTTTTGGTACGTTTTTAGTTTTAGATGGATATACCCAGGTAACTGAGAAAGATGAATTTGTTTATCATGATATGATCGCACATCCAGCAATGGCTGTAAATCCTAATATCAAGAAAGTATTGATAATAGGGGGAGGCGATGGTGGTACCGCAAGAGAAATTTCACGTTATCCAAGTATTGAAGTAATCGACATGGTAGAAATTGATGAGCTCGTAGTTAGAGTTTGCCAGAAATATATGCCCTCAACGTCCAGCATTCTAGATAAGGACCCAAGAATCAATCTGATGTTTAGAGATGGCCTTCAATTCGTAAAAGATGCAAAAGCAAATTACTATGATCTTATTCTAGTTGATTCAACAGATCCTGATGGTCCAGGGGAAGGATTGTTTTCAGTTGAGTTCTATAATGACTGTTTCAGATGCTTAACAGATGATGGGATTTTGATAAATCAGCATGAAGGAGCATTTTTCGATGGTGACATCGTTGAAATGAAGAAAGCCCATTCCAAAATCAAGAAGACATTTCCTATTGCAAGAGTATTTGGATTTAATACTCCAACATATGCTTCCGGATATTGGTATTTTGGATTCGCGTCAAAAAAATATGATCCGATTAAAGATTTTAAGCCAGAAGAATGGTTGAAATTCGGCTTAAAAACAAAATACTACAATACTGATCTTCATTCTGGCGCATTTGCTCTTCCAACTTATGTAAAAGAAATTTTAAGCAGCGTGGAAGTGTAAAAAATCATCAGAAAACTATAAACAAGATTTAGACAAACGAAAGAATTTATCTCTTTCGTTTGTTTTTCTAATATAAATATAATATAATTAATTAAGGATTTTAATATTTAACTTAGGAGGTGGATGTAATGGAAAAATTCTTAGAAAATTGGACATATTCCAAACATGCGGTGGCTACAACCGGAGTATATATTGGGATTGCGACTATAGGAAATGCAGTATTAGGCAGAAAAATACCTGAAGATGAAAAATCATTGCAACCAGTTGAAGTTTATAGAAACTTAACTAAAAAACAAAAGCTATTCAATTGCATTTTATCTGCATGCTATGCTTTTGACATGAGTGTGACTTATTTGGCTATCAACCATTTTAAGAAGAACCTTAATAAATAAATTGGATTCGGGGTAGTGAATGCTAGGTTACATATCGCCAGAAAAGCCTGAACTTAAGATTAAGGAATATGAAATATATAGTGGCTATTATTGCGGAATTTGCAAGTCAATAGGTAAAAGATATGGTCAAATCCCAAGACTTGCGTTAAGCTATGATTCTGTTTTTCTAGCCTTATTATTTACTGCAGCGTATTCAGTAAACGAAACTGCATCGATTGAAAGGTGTATCATTCATCCCGTCAAAAAAAGAACTATAATAAATCAAAATAGCGCCATAGATTTTGCGGCGGATATGTTCCTTATCTTGATGTTCTTTAAGCTTAAAGACGACGAAAGAGATGGCGGCAGTTTAAAATCAAAAGCCGGAATACAATTTGGGAAAGGCACATTCGCGAAATTAAAGCATAAATACCCTAAGAAAATTTCCTTAATTGAAGAATATTTGAATCAACTTAATGTATTGGAAGATGAAAAAAATGATTCTATCGACAAAGCAGCTGAGCCATTTTCAAAATTGACTGAGATAGTATTTTCATCAGAAGAAAATGAATTTGATTTTTATGATATGAAAAAAGATAAAATAATGAAAAGTATTGGTTATTATTTAGGAAAGTGGTTATATCTAATAGATGCGCTTGATGATATCGATGAAGATATTATTAATAAAAATTATAATCCAATAAAATTAAAATTCAATTTTGAAGAAAAAAAAGAAAGCCTGGGAGAATTTAGGGAGAGAATAAAAGATCGAATGGAATTCAATCTTTTATCTTATTTGGCTGAAATAGCAAAAGCATACGATTTACTGGAAGCTAAAAAAAATCAGGCATTGCTTGATAACATAATCTATTTTGGACTTATGAAGAAGACAGAGAATATATTAATGAAAGGGAGTAATGATTCCAATGGATAATCCATATGAAATATTAGGAATAAAACAAGGAGCAACCGATGCGGAGATAAAGACAGCGTATAGGGAGCAGGTAAAAAAATATCATCCGGATAAATACCAGAATAATCCGCTTTATGATTTAGCGGAAGAAAAATTAAGAGATGTAAATGAAGCCTATGAGCAACTGAGCAAAGGCAATGGCAATGTTGGAACCGGTGGATATGGTACAAGGCAGGGTGCAGCTGGAACCAGCAGCCAAAATTCAAATCCAAGCAATGAATTTTATAATATAAGAATGACAATAGAGCAGGGAAACTTGGATGCAGCTACCTTAATGTTGAACAAACTAAAGGGTAGAAACGCCGAATGGTTTTATCTTTCGGGTGTCATTGCGTATAAAAAGGGGTGGTTTGATGAGGCGCTTTCAAATATTCAAACAGCGGCATCAATGGACCCGGGAAATTACGAATATCGAAACACGTTGAACCAGATATCCAACAATTCAAGAGGTTTCAGATCAATGTCAGGAAACAGGGGATACGGTTCCAACAATGATGATTTGTGCAGAATGATGCAGTGCTTCATTTGTACTGACTTGATGTGCGACTGCATATGACGCAGAGGCGGCAGGGCAGCAATAAGATAGCTTTAAGTGCAATATTACTGGCATTTTGCATTTCAACTTTATTTTTCCAAAGTGTTTTTCCTTTTGCAAACTTTACTATTTACATAATTAGTTCTTTGTATATTGCTATTGTATTAATCGAAATAGGTATTCCTTATGCAGTATTATTTTATTTTGCATCTTGCATCCTATCGTTCCTCATAGTACCTAATAAGGTATTTCTGGTTCCATATTTCATTTTTTTTGGAATATATGGGCTGGTTAAGTTTGGAATTGAAAAAATTGGCAATATGCCACTTGAAATAATACTGAAACTGGTAATTTTCAATGTCATTGCTTCAATGGGAATGTTGTTTATAAGAACTATGCTATTTCAAAGTATAAGCTTACCCAACTTACCTATCATTTTAATAGTTGTTATTTTTGAAATCGCTTTTCTGGCTTATGATTATTTCTATACATTGTTTATTGATTTTTATATCAAAAGAATACATAAATTAATAAGATTATAGGGGAGATTCATGATTCCATTATCTACAAAGATGCGACCCGATACTTTAGAGGAGTTTATCGGCCAAAACCATTTCATGTACAAGGACTCCTTGTTTTATAATTCGATTAAAAACAAGACTTTTGAATCGGCTATTTTTTTTGGCCCTTCAGGTGTTGGCAAGACTTCATTGGCAAGAATCATAGCAAAGGAGATGGATGCTGATTTTTATGAATTGAATGCATCCACTTCCGGAATTAAGGAATTGAAAGAAATAATCGACAAGGCCAAGCTAAAATTCTTTGGACTACAAAAGGCTAAAACATATCTTTATATTGACGAATTTCACAGGTGGAATAAATTGCAGCAGGATTCATTGCTTAAAGCATTGGAGGATGGAGTACTGAGGTTTATTGGCAGTACAACAGAGAATCCTTATTTCTCCATTAACAATGCCATTCTAAGCCGGGTAAGATCGATATATGAGTTTAAAAGACTTACTAAAGAAAATATTATTGAAATATTAAAAAAGACAATTTCAGACAAGGATAAAGGAATAGGTAGTCAGAACTTATCCATAGATTCTAAAAGCATTGAACTTATCTCAGAACTTTCAAATGGGGATGCAAGAATTGCTTTAGATACGCTTGGATTTATATCAGACAATATTCCAAATGGAACATTGGTCAATGAGGAAACAATTTCTGAAGCTATGCAAAGACAGACTTACTTTTATGACAAAAGCGAGGATAGGTATAATCTATTATCCGCACTTCAAAAGTCAATAAGGGGAAGCGACCAGGACGCTTCAATTCATTATCTGGCTAGACTTGTTGAGGGAGGCGCCGATATTGTAATGATAGGACGCCGGCTTTTGGTTATTGCCAGCGAGGATGTTGGATTGGCATATCCAAATGCCATAAGCATAGTAACAAGCTGCGTTCAAGCCGCACAAATGGTTGGATTGCCAGAAGCACGGATTATTTTATCTGAAGCGGTTTTACTTCTAGCATTATGTCCAAAGTCAAACTCATCAATTGTTGCCATAGATAGCGCACTTTCTGACATACGCAAAAGAATAATAGACGATGTGCCAGATCATCTTAAAGATGCAAGTTATTCCGGAGCATCAAAACTGGGGATTGGAAAGACATACAAATATCCACACAGCTTCGGCGGTTATGTGGAACAGCAATATCTGCCAAATAACCTTTACAAGGAACAAGTCAAATACTACAAGTCATCAAACAATGGAAAGGAAAGTGCCTTGTCAAAATTCAATGAAGGCATAAAGAAGAAATAATGGAAATATTAATATCAAAATACAATGGGTTTTGCTTTGGCGTATCCAATGCAATTTCAGTTGTTGAAAATGTGATAAATTCCAATAAGGATAATGGAAGAAATATATATACATTTGGTCCTCTTATCCATAATAAAGACGTAATCTCTGAATTGTCTAAAAGAGGTGTCGAAGCAATAGACAGTCTTACGGGAATACAAAAGGGATCAATTGTGATTATCAGATCACATGGGGTTCCGAAAAATTTCTACGAAGAAGCTGAAAAAATGGAAATTGAAATTATAGATGCTACATGTGTATTCGTTTATAAAATTCAAAAACTGGTGGACCAGGCATATCGGGATGGGCTTAAAATTGCAATTGTTGGAGATTCCAAGCATCCTGAAGTAGTTGGTATTAATGGATGGTGTGAAAATACTGCTGTAATAATCGAAAAATTAGAGGATATAAAAAATATTGAGATCGAGAATCTGAATAAATTGTTTTTAGTATCACAAACAACCATAACAATGGAATTTTGGGAAAATGTAAAATTAGAATTGAGCAATAGAAATATTCAATTTATTGATAATAATACTATTTGCAACGATACAATAAATAGACAAATGGAATGTAAGAGGATAGCAGAAATTTCCGATGCGATGTTGATAATTGGTGGAATAGATAGTTCAAATACGAAAAAACTATTCGATATTGCCAATAAATATTGCGAAAAGGTGTATTTTGTGGAAAGAAAAGAAAATATACCATTGAAAGAATTACATTTTCATAGTAAAATAGGAGTTGCGACGGGTGCCTCGACGCCTGAACGTATTATTAAGGAGGTTATTGCTACTATGAGTGAATTTATCACTGAACCAAACGACGAGTATGAAGAAGAGAACCAAATGCAAGCTATGATGGAGGAGATTGAAAAATCTTTAAGATTACCTGGCAGAGGGGAAATAATCAAGGGAGAAGTAATTCAAGTTAACAATAGAGAAGTTGTTGTTAATCTTGGTTGCAAAAAAGATGGAATTCTAACAAAAGACGAGATTTTCCTAGAACCTGGACAAGAGTTGACAGACTTATTTAAAGCTGGAGACATGATTGAAGCCAAGGTATTGAAAACTGATGATGGTGATGGAAACATTGCATTGTCAAAGAAAAAACTTGAAGTTAACGAGCATTGGGACGAAATTAATAATGCTGTTGAAGATAGATCCTTTATTAACGCAAAAGTTATTAAAGAAGTTAAAGGCGGAGTTATCGCTGTATATAAGGAAGTTTTTGGATTCATACCAATGGCACAGCTTTCAGACAGATTTATTGAAAAAGCTGATGAGTTTATTGGAAAGGTTCTTCCAGTAAGAGTTACTAGGGTTGACCAAAAACGAAACAAGGCTGTCTTTTCACATAAAGCCTTCTTGAATGAAGAAAGAAGCAAAAAAGTTGCAGAAATTTGGAATTCGATTCAAGTTGGAGATATTGTTGAAGGAACTGTAATGAGATTCACCGAATACGGTGCATTTGTAGATATAGGTGGATTAGACGGACTTCTTCACATTTCTGAAATTTCATGGGGCAAGTTGAAACACCCACAGGAAATATTAAAAATTGGAGAAAAAGTACAAGCAAAAATTCTTTCCATCAATTCAGAAAAAGGAAAGATTTCACTTGGATTAAAACAAAATACACCTGAACCTTGGTCTAAAATTGACGATTCTTACAAGGTTGGGGATGTAGTTGTTGGAAAAGTTGTTCAGATTAAAGAATATGGTGGATTTGTCGAATTACAGCCTGGTCTTGATGGACTAGCTCATATATCCGAAATAGCTCATAAAAGAGTTTCAAATATTGCAAACGAACTTCATGTTGGACAGATGGTAAACGCCAAGATACTGGAAATAGACAAAGAAAAGAAAAGAATCAGTCTAAGTATCAAAGAAACATTGGAACCACCAACACCTGAAGAATTGGAAGCTCAGAAAGAAGCCCAAAAGGAAGCTCATTTAGAAGCCCAAAAAGAAGCTCAGTTAGAAGCTCAAAAAAATATCACTATTCCTGACGAATACGAAGACAAGCCAGAAGGTGAAGTTGTCGAAGACGAAGAAGACATGATAAAAGATGGGGTTGTAGAAGCTGAGATTAAACCAGAAGCTGAGCAAAAAGCTCTTGAAGAGTATGAAGAAGCAGACGAAGACAAAGACCTAAGCAAAGTGATGTGTGAATATGACGCAAAATGTGCAGACGATGAAGATTATCAAGCTGAGGACGCACATGAACAAGACGTAACTGAACCATCGGAAATCGAAGCAGAAGTTGATGTTCTTGACAGAGACGTAGTTCTAGACACAGTGCTAAAATAAGAGTTACTCTATAGATTACATTAGATTTGTAGAAACAGGATAAAAAATGAAAATGCTCCATATTCAATATGGAGCATTCTAATATCCAAAATATTTTCCATTTTATGTTGTACAGTATAAACCCAATAAGTTATTGGGCATATCTAGGAGAAAAGTATTGAAGGTAAAAGCATTTAAAGCAGCATTTCCTTATACGATTCCGGTTTTAATAGGATATATATTCATGGGTATGGCCTTTGGCATATTATTAAGCAGCAAGGGTTACAATTTTGGCTGGGCTATTTTAATGAGTTTATTTATTTATGCGGGATCAATGCAGTTCGTAGCTATAAGTTTTTTAACCAGCGGTTTAAATATCTTAAATGTGGTTTTCATGACTGTAATGGTAAACGCAAGGCATCTATTCTATGGACTGTCAATGATAGACAAATTCAAGGATATGAAAAACAAGAAATTATATATGATGTTTTCATTAACCGATGAAACATTTGCCTTGATTAGCTCAAAGGCTCCACCGAAAGACGTGGACAAGAACTGGTTTTACTTCTCCATAGCGCTTCTCAACCAATCATACTGGGTGGCAGGTTCTGCAATCGGAGGAATACTGGGATCCGTGTTTACTTTTAACACTAAAGGTATTGACTTTGTAATGACAGCATTATTTGTTGTTATCTTTGTTGAGCAATGGGAGTCATACAAGAATCATACACCCGGATTAATCGGCATTTTAGCTTCTTTGATTTGTCTTATAGTCTTTGGTGCGAACTTTATTCTTCCAGCAATGATTCTGATACTATTTTCTTTGACTATTTTCAGAAGGAAGATTGAAAAGGGGATTGAATCATGGCGTTGAATGTTGGGCAGACGTTATTGGTTGTTTTCATAATAGCCGCAATAACATTTATAATCAGGGTTACACCCTTTATATTGTTTCCGTCCAATAAAAAAACTCCCCAATATATATTATATCTAGGAAGAGTTTTACCAAATGCCATAATCGGCATGCTAATAATTTTCTGCGTTAAGAAGGTCTCATTTCTGACATTTCCATTTGGCTTCCCGGAAGCGATAGCAATTATTTTTATCATAGCTATCCATACTTGGAAGAGGAACACCCTATTTAGCATAGGTGGAGGAACAATATTGTATATGTTCCTTGTTCAGATTGTCTTTAAATAAATACAAGTTTTTCTATTTTCCCGAGAAACCTTGTGATATTAGCTCTTCTGCATTCCTTATGGTGCTTTCAGTAATGGAAAGGCCTCCCAAAAGACGGGCAATTTCATTGACCTTGTTTTTTTCATCAAGCAGAATCAAGTCGGTGAATGTATGATTGGCATCTGAATTCTTTGTTATTTTAAAATTATAGTCTCCAAGAGAAGCTATCTGCGGCAAATGGGTGATGCAGACTACCTGATGGTTTCTGGAAATATCCCGCAATTTACTTCCAACGATACTTGCCGTCGCGCCACTTATTCCGATATCGATTTCATCAAATATCATGGTCGGTATTTCATCATAAGCACCAATTATCCGCTTAAAAGCAAGCATTATTCTAGAAATCTCACCACCGGAAGCTATTTTGGATAGAGGCTTCTTTGGTTCACCAAGGTTGGTTGAAATCATAAACTCAACTCTATCTATTCCATTTTCAGAAAATGCAATATTGCCTTTGTCGTCAATTCTTTGGGTAATCTTCACTTCCAAATCGGCGTTATTAAAATTCAATTCTTTTAATTCAACATTTATTTTGCCCTGAATGATAAGGGAAATATTCCTTCTATTTTCCGTCAAGACAATTGAGGCATTCAACAATTCTCCTCTTTTGATTTCTACTTCGTTTTCCAAATCAGAGACAGCATCCCCATAATTTTCTAGAAGTGCTAATTCAGATTCCAGCTCGTCGATATAAGATAGCAATGCAGGGATATCCTTCTTATACTTTTTCTTAAGCGTATTGATAATTTCTAATCTTTCTATTATTTCATCAAGAGTGTTTTGAGAGAAATCGATTTTATCTATATATTTTCGAATGGAAAAACACAAATCTTCAATTTTATAATAGGAATCAGAAATTACGTTTTCAAATTCTGGAAAAACAAGATCAAAAGTGGATATTTCATTGATTTGGTGCATACTTCTGCCTAGCTCGCTAAAACATGAGTCAGTGGAAGAATATAGCGAGTCATATATACCCGAAAGGTTCTGATAAATTTTCTCGCTGTTTTGAGATATTGTAAGTTCTTGATTTAGCAATATATCTTCATCAAGCTTTAATTTTGAAGAAACGAGCTCGTTATACTCGAACCTCATAAAATCTCTTCTTCTTTCATTAGATGAAAGGTTTGCAAGAAGTTTGTTAAGCTTCGATTTGGATTCAGTATATTTTTCGAAATTTTCTTTAACAATGTTTTTTAATGGTTGGATTATATCTTTTGAATATGAATCAACTAGATTTATATGGCTTTCAGGGTTTAAGAGGGATTGGTGGTCATATTGACCATGAATATCGGCGAATCTTTTGCAAAATTGATTCAAGTGGGAAAGAGTGACAAGCTCGTCGTTGATTTTACATGAGCTTTTTCCAGTAGTGTAAATCTCTCGCGTGATGATGAATTCATCACCTTTGTTATCAATTACAATTTGAATGATGGATTTATCCCTGCCAGTCCTAATAAGCGTATTATCCGCCCTGGCTCCCAAGGCAACACTTATGGCTTCAATAATTATTGACTTTCCTGATCCAGTTTCACCTGTGAAAATATTTAAACCTGGGTATAAGGAGATGTCTATATTCTCAATTATTGCAAAATCTTTAATGGAAACACGGGTTATCAAATTCTTCACCAACTTCTCAACAACAGGGTAGCTTTATCTAATCAACTCGTTGAATTTACTTACAAGCATGGAAACGTTGGATTGGTCGTTTGCAACAACAAAAATTGTATTGTCACCGGCAATAGTGCCGATAATATTTTGCATATTTAATGAATCTATGGCCTCACAAGCAGCATTGGCGCAGCCAGTTAGAGTTTTAAGAACAATTATGTTGCCGGATGCGGTCACAGTAAGTATGGTATCCCTGAATATTTTGATGAAACGGTCGGTTACAGGCTGTTCATTGTTTGATCCAACTGAATATTTATATTTGCCGCTTGAAGAAAGGATTTTGACAAGTTGCAATTCTTTAATGTCACGGGAAATAGTCGCTTGGGTTACTTTATAGCCACTCTTTTTAAGCAAGGCAACAAGTCGCTCCTGAGTCTCAACCTCATTTGTGTTGATGATATCAAGTATTTTGTTTTGTCTAGAGTATCGCATAGAACCCTCCTGAATAATGAATTATTATGAATTAATGTTGATATTTATTATATCATATACAAACTTCTTATCAACATTTATTCTTTGGATAATGGAGGATGATATGTTATAATATATCGACATATCAATGTCTGAGGGGAAAGCTGCAATGAAAATTTTGGGAATCGATCCTGGTTACGCAATTTTGGGATTTGGAGTTATTGAAATGAAAGGCAGCGACTTTTCATTGATTGAATATGGAGCTGTAAGGACAGATGCCTCAATGGAAATGCCAGAAAGGCTTGTTGAAATTTACAGGGAATTGATGGAAATAATTGAAACTCATCGACCTGACGAAGTTGCAATCGAAGAACTATTTTTCAATCAAAACACAAAAACAGCAATGATGGTTTCTCAAGCAAGGGGAGTTGCAATTTTAGCAATAGCAAACTCAAAACTGGCAGTGCACGAATATACCCCTCTACAGGTAAAACAGGGAATTGTGGGGTATGGCAGGGCAGACAAGAAACAAGTCCAGATAATGGTTAAAAACATATTAAAACTCGAAGAAACACCAAAACCTGATGATGCCGCCGATGCACTTGCAATAGCTATTTGTCATGGGAACACAGCTCAATATAATAAAAAAATGTCAAAATCAAAGTAAATCTGGAGGTAAAGCTATTGTTTGCATATATAAGAGGTAAGATAACGTTTAAATTTGAGAACCGGGTAGTAATCGAAGCAAATGGAATTGGATATGAAGTATTCGTTCAAGAAAACGAAGCAAACAAGATGAGCTGCTCAAACGAGGAGATTCTCCTATTTACCAAAATGATTATTAAAGAAGACGATGTGAACATATATGGATTTATGAACAGGGATTCCCTGGATATATTTATTAAACTTATGAGCGTAAACGGTGTAGGAGCCAAAGCTGCAATTTCAATACTTTCAGCGCTACCACTTGATGAACTGATAAAAGCCATTTTATTCGAAGAAGTTGAAAAACTGACAAAAGCGCCAGGAATAGGCAAAAAAACAGCTCAAAGAATAATACTTGAGTTGAAAGACAAAGTCGGAATAAAAGGAATCAGCGATTATGTGATTGCTTTAAATGAAAGCAGTGAAAAGGATGAGGCAATTATTGGATTAATGTCATTGGGATATACTAAATTTGAGGCATCACAGGCAATTATTTCTGTAATTGGAGAGAATCTTACTACTGAAGATTACATTAAAAGCGCGCTAAAAAGTCTAATGAGAAGGTAATGGTGGAAATATGGCTATGGAAGAAAGACTTACCGAAGCAGTATACAAGGCAGAAGACGATGAAATTGAAACAAGCCTGAGACCAAAGCATCTAAATGAGTATGTTGGGCAAAAATCTGTTACCAACAACTTGAAGATTTTCATTGACGCTGCAAAATTAAGATGTGAACCATTGGACCATGTTCTTTTCTATGGTCCTCCAGGACTAGGCAAAACAACCCTGGCAGGGATAATAGCCAATGAACTAGGGGTTAACCTGAGAATCACTTCTGGACCAGCTATTGCAAGAGCAGGAGATTTAGCAGCTATACTTACCAACTTGAACGATAATGATGTTTTGTTTATTGATGAAATTCATAGGCTTAACAGGGCTGTTGAAGAAATCCTTTATTCAGCAATGGAAGATTTCGTTTTAGATATAATTATTGGAAAAGGACCTTCTGCAAGGTCAATCAGGCTGGATCTTTCCAAATTCACGCTTATCGGCGCAACAACCAGGGCTGGAAGTCTTTCTGCGCCACTTAGAGATCGATTTGGAGTTATCAACAAATTCCAAATGTATAGCATCGATGAGCTTAAGACAATTATCAATCGTTCGGCAAGCATATTAAAAATCGATATTGACAAGGAGTCCTGTCTTGAATTGGCCAGAAGGTCCAGGGGGACACCTAGGATAGCAAACCGACTTCTTAAAAGAGTAAGAGATTTCAGCCAGGTAAAAGGAAACGGCAAAATCGACATAAAGATAACAGATGAGACGCTAGAATCTCTAGGAATTGACAAGGAAGGGCTTGAAGGTCTGGATAGGGAAATACTTAGGATAATAATAGACATGTTCAAAGGCGGGCCTGTGGGAATTGAAACAATAGCAGCAGCCGTTGGAGAAGAAAGAATAACAATCGAAGATGTTTATGAACCATATCTGATACAAGCAGGCTTCCTGCACCGTACACAGAAGGGAAGAACGGCTTCAATGCTGGCTTACAAGCATTTAGGAATAGAAAATATAATGCTGTAATTAGGGAAAGGCGAGAATATTGAAAATATTGAATAAGACTAGATTTACATTAAGAATATTATTGTTAACTTCTTTATTGGTTTTTATTGCCATTAATTTTAATAGTTTGTCGACTTTTGCTGATAGCAACGATGATTTTACACTTGTAGGATTAAAATATGGCTCAACCGCAGTGGATACTGTATCGCTACAGTCTGAAAAGGGCTTTATGATTGGAAGCATGACAGGAAAACTCCTGACTGAAACAAACGATTATCTAAATATAAACAATATTCAAGTTCTGGTATCGAACGGGAAACTTGACCTAGTAGGAACAGATGGAAATCTTCCAGACTCGTTGAATGAAAATACTGAATTGATAATTCTCTCAAGCAACTTTGAGGACAATGGAATAATATTCTGCAACAATCTTCCATATCGAGGGGGAATTGTATTGAGAGTAAATTCTCAAGGTAAAATAAACGTTATAAATAGATTAAAAAACGATGAATATCTTTATGGAGTCGTCCATATGGAAATGTCACAGGCAAATCCTATCGAAGCATTGAAAGCCCAGGCAGTAGCTGCAAGAAATTTTCTTTATTTAAGCAGGGATAGACACTCGAAAGATGGTTTTGAAGTTTGCAATTCGACCCATTGCCAGGTCTTCGGAGGATACATAAAGGAATATGTTAAAACAAACCAAGCAGTTGATGAAACTAGGGATCAGTTGATCTATTACAATAATATACCGATAAATGCCTATTATCATAAAAATAGTGGTGGTTTTACTCAAGACAGCGAGACAGTCTGGAGCAGCTTTATTGGGTACCTTCGAAGTGTTAAAGACAGCTATTCTCCAGTTTATCAATGGTCATACTCATATAAAAAAGAGGATATTAAACAAAAGCTTGCTGATTCAGGATTGGCTAATATAGGCAATATCCAATCGGTTGGAATTACTGGAATAAATGATGATGGCTATGTTTCTGAATTGGAATTTATTGGCTCTCAAGGCAATATCAAATTATCCAAAGAAAAAACCAGGGCAGTGCTTGGATACACAAATATTAAATCTATGAACTTTACCATTGGAGGCGATGGGTTTGCAACCAGCATCCTAGGAAGCAATGAAAGCATGGTTTCGGCGGAGACATTCCATGTGCAATCTATAAATTCAGATGATATAATAATTGATTCTGGAAGCATGAATGTCATAAATGGAGAAGGTAGAATAAGTAAAATATCCAATATTGACAGCAGCCTTTCTGATGTGATTGTTTTCAATGGATCAGGTTACGGGCATGGAATTGGAATGAGCCAGGATGGAGCAATAGAAATGGCCAAAGAGGGATACACATATAAAGACATATTAGAATTTTATTATACTGGAGTTGAAATAAGATAAATGTTATTAAGTGATTTTGATTATATATTGCCACCTGAATTGATAGCACAGTATCCAAATCAAGAAAGATCCAATTCAAGACTTTTAGTTGTAGATAGAAAAACCGGTGATATTGCCCACAAAAGATTTTTCAATGTAGTTGAATATCTTCAAAAGGGAGATTGCCTTGTTTTAAACAATTCAAAAGTCATTCCTGCAAGACTTTTTGGAACAAAGGTGTCAACAGGAGCCAAGGTTGAATTCCTTTTAATAAAAAGAATTGATGGGGACATTTGGCAGTCCATGGTTAGGCCAGGCAAAAGAGTCCATATCAATGACGAATTTATATTTTCAGAAGATGATAAATTTAAATGCGTTGTTAAGGAAAACGGAGATGAGGGAACCAGAATTATCCAATTCTTTTATGAAGGGATTTTTCAGGATTTAATTGAAAAAGTTGGGAAAATGCCTTTGCCTCCATATATTTCCAGAGATAACGAGCTTTCAGACAAGGATAGATATCAGACTGTCTATTGTGAAACAGATGGCTCGGTAGCTGCTCCGACTGCAGGACTTCATTTCACAAAAGAACTTCTGCAAAAGATTGAAGAAAATGGAGTTTCAATAGCTTACGTTACATTACATGTTGGAATTGGAACATTCAGACCAGTATCATGTGACAATATCCTTGAACACAAAATGCATTATGAAGAATACTCTATTGATATGGAGACCGCTAAAAAAATAAACGAGGCCAAGGAGAATGGCGGAAAGATCATATCTGTCGGGACAACTTCTGCCAGAGCATTGGAAAGTTCGGCAGACGAAACTGGAACTATTCATTTTGGCAACTTCAGCACAGATATTTTCATATATCCTGGTTATAAATTCAAAGTCGTTGATTCGCTTATAACTAATTTCCATCTTCCGAAATCAACGCTTTTAATGCTGATTTCAGCTTTTTACAATAGAGAAAAAATTCTTGCCGCCTACGATGTGGCAATAAGAGAAAATTATAAATTTTTCAGCTACGGAGATGCAATGCTCCTCATATAAAATTGAAAATGGAGAAAATTTAATGAAACCATTAAGCTTCCAGGTAATATCAAAAGATCAGGGCAGCAAAGCCCGCAGAGGATTGATAAAGACCCTTCATGGCCAGATTGAAACACCTGTGTTCATGCCGGTTGGCACTCAGGCAACCGTGAAAGCAATGCGGCCTGAACAGATTAAGGAAATGGGCTCCCATATTATTTTATCAAATACGTATCACTTATATTTAAGGCCAGGCCATGGAATAATAAAGGCAGCAGGTGGATTGCACAAATTTATGAATTGGGACAGGGCTATCCTTACTGACAGCGGAGGATTCCAAGTCTTCAGCCTGGGTGATATGAGAAAAATCAGTGAGGAAGGCGTGGAGTTCAAATCCCATATTGATGGATCGAAACATATGCTTTCACCGGAAAAGGCAATGGAGATTCAAAACGCCCTTGGATCCGATATTATGATGGCTTTTGACGAGTGCGCCCCTTACCCAGCTGATAGGGGGTATGTGAAGAATTCACTGGAAAGAACCACAAGATGGCTTGAACGATGTGTGACAGCACACAATAATAAAGACAACCAATCATTATTTGGAATAATGCAAGGTGGCATGTATAAAGATCTAAGGTATGAAAGCGCTTCGAAAATAGTTGAAATGGATTTGCCGGGGTATTCCATAGGAGGACTTAGCGTTGGAGAGCCAAAGGAAATAATGTATGAGGTTCTCGATTACGCGGTGGATTATCTTCCTTACGACAAGCCTCGCTATTTAATGGGTGTAGGGAGCCCCGATTACTTGTTTGAAGGAGTAGAAATGGGCATTGACATGTTTGACTGCGTCCTGCCTACGAGAATTGCTAGAAACGGCACCGCATTGACTTCGAGGGGAAAAGTCGTAATAAAAAACGCCAGACATACAGAGGATTTCTCACCTCTAGATGGCAGTTGCGACTGTTATACTTGCAAAAATTATTCAAGGGCGTACTTGAGACATTTGTTCAAGTCGAATGAAATTTTGTCATCGATGTTATTATCAAACCATAATCTTCATTTTTTAATAAAGACAATGGAAAATATAAGGAATTCAATTACCGAAAATAGGTTCTTAGAATATAAAAAAGAGTTTTTTACTAAATACAATGAAAACGATCAAGTTCAATAATTGAGGAGAGTAGAATATGCCAATTGTAATACCTAAAAACCTTCCTGCATACAAGACGTTAAAAGAAGAAAATGTCTTTGTAATGGAAGAAAAAAGAGCTATAAAACAGGATATTAGACAAATAAAAATAGCCATAGTGAATTTAATGCCGACAAAAGAAGTTACGGAGACCCAGCTTATCAGAATGCTTGCAAACACTCCGCTTCAAGTTGACTTGCATTTGCTTCATATGGATACCCATGATTCTAAGAATACAGACAAACTTCATCTTGACAATTTCTATCAGTCATTCAACGAAATCAAGAACCAAAAGTTCGACGGAATGATAATCACTGGGGCTCCTGTGGAATTTCTACCATTTGAGGATGTAGACTATTGGAAGGAACTGGCTGAGTTGATGGAGTACTCTAAAACTAATGTTTTCAGCACTTTGCACATATGCTGGGGAGCTCAGGCTGGTTTATATTATCATTTTGGGATAAATAAATATGAACTGGATAAAAAGTTGTTTGGAGTATTTCCCCATAGGGTAAAGGATTTGAAATCCGAATTGACAAGAGGCTTTGATGAGGAATTCTATGCTCCGCATTCCAGGCATACGCAAGTCAGAAAAGAAGATATAAAGAAAATTCCTGATCTTAGGATTCTAGCAGAATCTGAAATTGCAGGACCACATATTATATCAACAAAAAACAAAAGACAGATATTTGTCCAAGGACATGCCGAGTATGACAAGGAAACTTTGAGAGTTGAATACGAAAGAGACATTGCAAAAGGTATCGATATGAATATACCTGACAATTATTACAAGGACAATGACCCATCCAAAGAGATAATAGTGAAGTGGAAAGGTCATGCAAACCTATTCTTTGCAAACTGGTTGAATTACATATACCAGGAAACACCGTACGATTTGGAAGAATTACCCAATATGAAATGAGGAACAAGATTGAATATATGCGAACAATTCAACATTTGCGGTGGATGCAAATACCAAGATATACCTTACACCGAACAACTAGGTATTAAAGAGTCAGAAATACTCGGACTATTAAATGAAAAAGGGCTTGTTATAGGGGAATACTTTGGAATAAATGAAAGCAGTAGGATCCGGGGCTATAGAAATAAAATGGAATATACATTTGGCGACTTTGTCAAAGATGGTGAAATGACACTGGGAATGCATAAAAAAGGCTCATTCATGTCAATTGTAACGGTGGATCAATGCCAGCTTGTTGATCAGGATTTTAATATTATTTTATCTGGAGCATTAAAATATCTTACAGAAAAAGGTTGCAGTTTCTATCACAAAAAATCTCATAATGGATTATTAAGAAATTTAATAATTAGAAAAGGCGAAAAAACAAAAGAATTAATAGTAAATATAGTGACGACTTCTGAGCCATTCGATGAACAAGAATTTGCCGATGCAATACTATCATTAAATCTTGCAAACAATGTGGTTGGAGTATTACATACAATCAACGACTCACTCTCGGACTTTGTTTATTGCGAGGAATTGAGAATTATAAGAGGCAGGGACTATTATAACGAGAATATCCTAGGACTGGAATTCAAGGTGAGTGCGTTTTCATTTTTCCAGACAAATATTTATACAATAGAGGAACTTTACAAGACAGTTATAAATTTTATTGGCAATATTGATGGAAAGATTGTTTATGATCTTTATAGCGGTACCGGAACAATTTCTCAAATACTGTCTACAAAAGCTAAGAAAACAATTGGAATAGAAATTGTAGAGGAAGCCGTTTGCGCTGCACGGGAAAATGCCATTTTAAATGGATTGGAAAACTGCTCTTTCATTTGTGGCGATGTATTGAAAGCGCTTGATTCAGTTGAGGATATACCTGACGTTATTGTCTTGGATCCACCAAGGGCAGGGATACATCCGAAGGCACTACAGAAAATCTTAAACTACAGGGTAAAACAAATAATTTATATATCCTGCAACTATAAGAGCCTTGCTGATAATCTGTTGTCCATGACAGAACAAGGATATAAAATTGACAAGGTTAAAATTTTCGACAACTTTCCATTTACAAAACACGCGGAAGTTGTTTGCGCCCTTTCTCAATAATTTAACAAATAATAAATTTTATGCAAATAAAAAAGCCTGTCTTACAACAGGCTTTTGTTATTAAATCGCAGCGCTTACTTTGTTACGTGTTCTTAGGCATCTTGTACAAATCTTCTTCCTTGAAGAATTTCCGTTTTCAGATATTACAACAGACTGAATATTTGCATTCCATTTTCTTCTAGTATGTTTGTTGGAATGGCTGACATTATTTCCAGAAACCTGGCCTTTGCCGCAGATCTCACATTTATTTGACATTTCTGCACCTCCTTATTTCAATGCTTTAAGCATATTTTTCGTATATAACAAGCGTTATTATAACACAACAAAATCAAAGTGTAAAATAAAATGTTTATATTTCTCGAAAATAATTATATAATTACGATTAATGATGGGAGGATGAGTGATTTGCTTTATAAAATCCAGACAGAACTAGGAGATATCGCCATTGAAAAGTCAGTAGTAAGGAAAATAGTTGCCGAGTGCATCGCTGAATTTGACGGCAAAGTCATACTTACTAATCATAAGGGTCAAAGGGGCTCTATAGCTTCTAAAATTGGTGCAATTGATGAAAACAGCCAAATAATTGTTACCAATAAGAATGACGAGATCGAAATCAAATTAAACATTGTCATTAAATTTGGAACAAGCATAAGTTTAGTGACTGATAAGATTATAAACGATATCAAGAAATCCGTAAAGGAAATCGTTGGCAAGGAAGATGTAAATATTACTATAATTGTTGTTGGAATTATGGGAAAAAAATTGACGAAAAGGAATATAGAGGTTACGGGTTAAATGAAAAAGGATGATAGTCGATTTGAACTATCTTTAGAAAACATAAAAGGAATAGGACCAGTGAAATCGGCAAGGTTGAATAATATGGGAATTCATAATATTCAGGACCTTTTATTTCATTTTCCAAGAGATTATGAAGATTTAAGAAATATTAGAGAAATCAACACCTTGATAAATGGAGAAATAGCAATTGTAAATGTTAGGATACTGGCAATATCAGATATCCCATACAAAAAAGGCAATAAATTATTGAAATGGAAAGTTGCAGACAATAGTTCAGAAATGGATGTTGTTTTTTTTAATTCAGGGTTCTCATTAAGCAATTTTAAACTGGGGGAACAATGTTACTTAGTCGGAAAATATGTTTATGAAAACAATAAAAATAAAATGCTGCATCCGAAAGTAATTGATTTAAGAAAATTATCTGATGATAGAATCCTGCCGGTCTATCCAAGTACTTATGGATTGAATCAGAACGAATTCAGAAAATGGATTAAGCAAGCTCTTGGATTCATTCCGAAATTGAAAGATCCTATTCCCAAGGAAATACTAGCTAAAAACAGATTATGCTCATTAGAATATGGCTTGATGAATATGCATTTCCCAAAAGACGATATAAAGATAAAGGAAGCAAAATATAGATTTATATTTGAAGAATTCCTATACTTGCAACTTGGATTGGTAATGATTAAAAATCTTAATAGGCAAAAGGAAAGTGGTATTGCTTTTCAGGAAAAAGTAGATCTTGAGGAATTATGCAACTACCTTCCATTTGAGCTTACAAAGGCCCAAACGAGAGTTATTGATGAAATTTTCAATGATATGGAGAGCCAGAAATCAATGAATCGCCTCATGCAGGGAGACGTCGGTTCAGGCAAGACAGTGGTTGCGGCATTTGCCATATTTAAAGCAGCGGCTAATGGATATCAGACAGTCATGATGGCCCCAACCCAGCTTTTGGCTATGCAGCATTACAATACAATGAATGCTTTTTTTGCAAAAAACAATGTTCGAATTGGATTATTGACATCAAACACAAAAGCTGGTGAAAGACGCGAACTTTTAGACTTAAGTGAAAAAGGTGGCATAGATCTTCTAATAGGAACACATTCTGTAATCCAAAATGAAGTAAAGTTCTCAAATCTTGGTCTGGTAATAACGGATGAGCAACATAGGTTTGGAGTTAATCAGAGATTCCTTCTCTCTGAAAAAGGCTTTTCACCGGATAAGATTGTAATGACGGCAACACCAATACCAAGAACATTGGCAATGATTATATATGGAGATTTGGATATTTCCGTAATTGACCAGTTGCCTAGCTCAAGAAAACAAATAATAACAAAGGCATTTAAGCAGGGAAAGAGGCAAGAGGCATATAACCTGTTAAATATTGAGCTAAAGAAGGGAAGGCAGGCATTTATCGTGTCCCCTCTGATTGAAGAAAATGATTTTGAAAATCCCATTAAATCAGCTCAAAGCTTATATAAAGAGCTTAGAGAATTTGACAGCCAATTGAAGGAGTATAGGATCGGATTACTTCATGGAAAACTTAAAGATGACCAGAAAAATAAAATAATGATAGAATTCAAAGAAGGTAAAATTGATGTACTTATCTCGACCGTTATTATAGAAGTTGGAATTGATATTCCAAATGCCTCGGTAATGTTGATAGAAAATGCAGAAAGATTCGGTCTTTCACAATTGCACCAACTCAGAGGACGTGTTGGACGTGGAGCCGATCAGGCATACTGCTTTCTTGTGTCTGACTGCAATGGCAATATAGCCAAAGAAAGAATACAGACAATGGTGGATACAAGCGATGGTTTCATTATATCTGAGAAAGATTTAAAATTAAGAGGTCCGGGAGATTTGTTTGGAACTAGGCAGCATGGACTTCCTGAGCTTAAAATAGCAGACTTGGTTAAACACATGAAAATTTATCTAATTGCTAGAACTGCTGCTGAAGAAATATTACAGGAAGATGAAAATTTAACTATGGAAAAGAATAATCAATTGAAAAATGCAGTGGCAACAATGTTTCAGAGTACTTTTATAGATACTTTATAATTATACATTTAAATATTTTGTCTAATATGATAATATATAAAAACAAGGGGTGAAGGCATTTGAGAATTATTACAGGAATTTATAAGGGGAGAAGATTATTTTCTCCAAATGACGATAGCATAAGACCAACTTCAGATATGGTAAAAGAGTCAATTTTCAATTTGATAGCCGATGAAGTAAATGAATCGGTAGTGGTGGATTTATTCTGTGGATCTGGAAATCTTGGAATCGAGGCATTGAGCAGGGGAGCAAGCCGGGTATATTTCATTGATAAATCAAGAACCAGCATAGAACTTGCTAAGAAAAACATACAGCATTGCATGGCTGAAAACAATTCCATAATTTTAAATGTAGATTTTGCAACAGGATTAAAACTAATAAAAGAAAAAGTGGATTTAGTATTTCTGGATCCCCCATACGATACTGAATTATTGGCGCAAGCTTTTGAAAATATAAGCAAACTGGATTTAATGAATCCAGGTGGAAGAATAGTGATTGAACATAATTCAAGAACAGTTTTTCCTGAGGATTACTTCGGGTTTACTAAAATAAAAAGCAAAAAATATGGTAAAATTTATATTGAGGTTTTTGAATACATCATCGAGGAGAACTAATTATGCGCAAAGCTCTTTATGCCGGATCTTTTGATCCGATTACCAATGGACATTTGGATTTGATATTCAGGGCTGCAAAGCTTACTGACAAATTAATCGTAGGAGTTATAAACAATCCATCAAAACTGCCTTTCTTTACCATTGAAGAAAGGGTAGACATGATAAAAGAACTTGTTTTAGATTATGAAAACATCGAAGTAGTAAGTTTTTCAGGGCTTCTTGCCGAATATGTGGAAATGAACCATATAAACGTTGTAATAAGAGGTCTAAGGGCAAGCATGGACTTCGAATATGAAATTCAAATGGCCCAAATGAATTCAAAACTTTATAGTAAAATGGAAACAATATTTTTAATGACAAATCCTAGCAATTCTTTTCTTAGCTCAAGTCTGGTCAAGGAAGTCTTCAAGTTAAAAGGAAGCATTGAAGGTTTTGTGCCTGACGTTGTTTTAAAGTACATGAAAAACAAATATAAATAATTGAGGAGGAAATTTCCATGAAGGTTTTAGAACTCTTAGACGAATTGGAAGATATTATCGATACCAGTGCGGGGTTTCCTTTGACTGGCAAGGTACTTGTCGATGCAGCAGAAATTCAGGAAATATTGAAAGAGATCAAATCCGAATTACCAGCAGAAATTCAACAAGCACAATGGATCAAAGGGGAGAGGCAAAGGATTCTTGATGAAGCGAAGGCAGAGCATGAAAGTATTATCAAAGAAGCAAGAATGCAGGCAGAAGCCTTGATTGAAAGCGATGATATAACTCTCAAAGCCAAACAAAGAGCAGATGAGATGATAAAGTCATCTGAATTGACGTCGAGAAATCTTAAAATGGGAACGTTTGAATACATTGACAGCATACTATATAATTTTCAGGAAAAAATGGAAAAGTTGAATACTATATATTTTGATGAAATGTTCAACAACATCAGCAGGACTTTTGATGGAGTAAATGGTACAATTTCAGCTAATCGAAGCGAGATAAAAGAACTTATTTACAAAAATCAAATTGGAAATACAACAGATTGATTATTTAGGAGCTTTTAAGCTCCTAAATTTTTATCTGAGACAATATATCTTATATTACTTCTTACCATCGAAGATAAAGGAAATATAATGAAAATATTAGGGATTGTTGCAGAATATAATCCATTCCATAATGGACACAAATATCATCTGATAAAATCTAAGGAAATTACCGGATGTGATTATTCTGTTGCAGTAATGAGTGGGAATTTCCTACAAAGAGGAGAACCTGCATTATATGACAAGTGGATACGGAGCGAAATTGCTATTCAAAACGGCATTGACCTGGTTATTGAAATTCCAGCAGCTTTCGCTTGTAATAATGCAGAATATTTTGCCAAGGGATCAATTGGAATCTTGGAGAAAATAGGCTGCATATCCCATATATCATTTGGCAGTGAGAGTGGAAATATTGAAGAGCTTAGGGAGGTTGCCCAGGTTTTAGCAACTCAGCCACCGGAATTCCTGCTGGAGCTTAAAAGAAATATGAAACTTGGCTATTCATATCCAAAATCAAGAATGAATGCAATCCAGTCGACAGTTGGCACAAAAGGGTTGAATGTGGCCAAGGGACCTAACAACAACCTTGCGGTAGAGTATTTAAGGCAATTATTGGAAATACAAAGCAAGATTGAAGCAGTGACCATTCAAAGATCAGGTGCCGCTTATGATGATAAGAAATTTTCAGGAGAAATGGCCAGCGCAACAGCTATCAGAGAGACGCTTGCCAAATCAAATTTTCAAATTGAAGCTATAAAAAACGTAATACCAAAAGAAACTTATGATACTATAGAAAAAAGTACAAATCCAGGGAGTGTTACTTTTGAAGAATTTTATGAAATGATTGTATATAAGATAATGAGCTTAGATTTAGTTGAGATTGGAAATGTTTTCTCTGTAACAGAAGGTTTGGAAAACCGTATAAAGGAAAGTTTTGCACATGGAAAAGATATTGAAGAACTAATAGCTTATATAAAATCAAAACGTTTCACGAAGACGCGCATACAAAGAATATTGATCCACACACTTTTAGGTTTAACAAGAGATAAGATGGAACAATTTATGAAAGAAGAGGCACTTTATGCCAGAGTTCTTGGAGCAAATAAAAAAGGTCAGGAAATACTGAAATTTATCAAGAAACAAGAATGCGCCTCAATTCCTATAATAACCAATATAAACAAGGAAGCAAAACATTTAAACAATATAAAGGGATTGCTCGATTTTGACATCATGGCTTCAAATATCTTCAACCTTGGAGCGGGAGTGGATTTGTATTCGAATTCAGATTATGTCAAGAGAATATATTTAGAAAATTCCAATAAATAGTTTTCTTGTAAAATGATGATATAATAAATGAAAAAATGATTGATATTTTCTAATTTTAAAATATAATCAATATTGTGCAAAATTAGAAAACAATATAAATATTAAATAAATAATAAAATGTAGGAGGCTTTAATTAATGAAAGTATTAGTAATCAATTGTGGAAGTTCATCGTTGAAATACCAAATGATAGACATGACAAATGAGAACGTTCTAGCAAAAGGAATTGTAGAAAGAATAGGAATTGAAGGATCTTTTTTAAAGCATGAAAAAGAAGGCGCTGAAAAATTTGTCATCGAAACATTTATGAAAACACATAAAGAAGCAATTGCTCATGTTTTGGAAGCCGTTATAGACCCAGTTCATGGCGTTGTAAGCAACATGGATGAGATTTCGGCTGTAGGTCACAGAGTTGTGCATGCTGGTGAAAAATACAGTGCTTCTGTATTGATAACCGAGGATGTAATGAAGGCACTTGATGAATGTACTGAACTTGCGCCACTACATAACCCACCGAATATCCTAGGCATAAGGGCATGCCAGGAATTAATGCCTAAAACCCCAATGGTTGGAGTATTCGATACTGCATTTCACCAGACAATGCCGAAAGAAGCATACATTTATGCAATACCTTACGAGTATTATGAAAAATATCGCATAAGAAGATATGGATTTCACGGAACCAGTCACAGATTTGTATCGGCTAGAGCCGCTGACATGCTTGGAATGGATATCAAAGATACAAAGATTATCACTTGCCATTTAGGCAATGGTGCCAGTGTCGCAGCAGTAGATGGAGGAAAATCAATCGATACAAGCATGGGTTTCACCCCGCTTGAAGGATTGGTAATGGGTACCAGGTCTGGCGATATCGATCCTGCAATTGTATCATTTATTAAGGACAAGGAAGGTCTAAGCGCAAACGAAGTTACCAATATTCTCAACAAGAAATCAGGTGTTTTAGGAATATCAGGAGTCAGCAGCGATTTTAGAGATATTGAAGATGCTGCACATAAAGGAAATGAAAGAGCACAACTAGCGTTGGATATATTCGCATTAAAGGTAAAATCATACATTGGAGCTTATCTAGCTGAACTTAACGGTGCGAATGCAATTGTATTTACAGCTGGAGTTGGGGAAAATGGAATAGATTTAAGAGCAGCAATTTGTAAAGGACTTGAAGGTCTTGGAATTGTAATGGATTATGAAAAGAATAAAGTCAGGGGCAAGGAAGCAGAACTTAGTTCAAAAGATTCCAAGGTTAAAATATTCTTAATTCCGACTAACGAAGAGCTTGTTATTGCTAGGGATACATTAGAAATAGTAAAATAAAACTTGACATAACAGCTCAATATTAATATAATCAAAATGTTAGTTTTAAAGAACAAGGAGGTGTTTTAGAATGGCAGTTCCAAAGAGGAAAATATCAAAAGCGAGAAGAGATAAGAGAAGAGCTCCTAATATGAAGAAATCATTACCAGGCTTATCAACGTGTCCACAGTGTCATGAGCCAAAGCTTGCACATAGGGTTTGCCCGAATTGCAATTACTATGACGGTAGGGAAATCATCGCTTCAGAAGCGTAGAATATTAGAAATAAAAAAAGCTGCATTGCAGCTTTTTTTATTTGTATTGAACTATTCATTTGCTATCTTAAATCTTCAAGAAGTTTTGTCTTGTCTCTGGTTTGATCGTCAATTTCTTTTATTACCTTGGCAGGGGAACCCGCTACAACTGAATTCGGAGGTACGTCCCTGATAACTACGGAACCTGCGGCAACAACTGAATTTAAACCAATTTTAACACCTTCCAATATTACTGCATTCGCTCCAATTAAAACATTATCTTCGATGATTACCGGAGTAGCGCTGGGAGGCTCTAAAACCCCTGCGACGATGGCTCCAGCTCCTACGTGTGCATCTTTGCCTATTACAGCCCTGGCTCCAATTACAGCGTTCATATCAATCATTGTTCTATCACCAATCTGGGCACCAATATTTATAACAGCACCCATTAGGACAATTGCTTTTTCACCGATTAGGACACCTTCCCTAATGATTGCTCCTGGTTCAATCCGAGCATCCAACCCGGTAATATCCAATAGTGGAAGGGCGGAATTCCTTCTATCGCATTCAACGTGGAAATTCGCTATTAATTCTTTATACTGATCAATGAACTTCATTATCGAAGAATAATCACCGATCAATATCCAAAAATCATTTGTACCGAATACTTCAACTCCATTTGGAATAGAACTTTTAAAATCAGTTAGATTCCCATCTATGAAAACTTTTACAGGAGTTGACTTGACTGAATTCTTAATGTACTTTGCTATTTCATATGGGTCGCTTATGTTGAAAATCTCATGCATCTCTTTTACCACCTTTAATTGATATCATTCATGGAATACAAGCCGGCAGGCTTGCCCAATATCCATTTAGCAGCTTTTAAGGTACCTTGCGCGAATAATTCCCTAGAATAGGACTGATGTTTCAACTCAATTATCTCATCCTTGCCGGAAAAAATAACGCTATGTTCACCTGGGTTGGTACCGCTTCTCAATGAATGTATTTTTATCTCATTATTTGAAGAAAGTGAATTCTTAATTGTATCTCGCAACATTATCGCAGTGCCGCTTGGAGAATCCAACTTTTTGCTATGGTGCTTCTCAATAATTTCTATTTCGTAATCGTCACCAAGCAGGGGTGCTATCAAAGCAAGTGCTTTTGCTAGAGCCGTTATACCTAAAGACATATTTGATGAAAAAAGGATTGGAATCTTCTTTGAAGCTTTATGAATTTCTGAAATTTCATTTTCAGAAAAACCGGTTGTTGCAATTATTATTGGAATATTTTTACCAATGGCAAAATCAAGAAGGCTTGCGATGTTGTTTGGATTTGAATAATCAATAATTATATCGCCAATCTCCTTACCTTGATAAATATCTGTGTATACAGGAAAGGACATAGAAATTGGGGCTTTTCTCTGTATTCCATAAGCAATTTTAAAAGCATCATTTTCTTTTATGCTCTTGAGAACGGCTTTTCCCATTTTGCCATTGCTTCCGCTTAAAATAATTCTAATCATTTCACCACCTATATCAACCCAAAAGATGACATTTGCTCTCTAATCCTGTTCATTGCCAATTCATCGGGAGGACATAAAGGCAATCGGTATTCAAGTTTGACCTTTCCCATCATGCTTAAGGCAGCTTTTACAGGAATTGGATTGACATCAACAAACATGGCGTCCATTAATGGCTTATATTTAAGTTGCATTCTTGTCGCTTCCTTGACGTTGCCATCCAGATAGTTTTTAACTAGAAGATGCAATTCATTTGGTATAATATTCGCAACTGTTGAAATAGCTCCTTTTCCACCCAAAGACAGGAGGGGTACAATCATATCATCATTTCCTGAATATATATCAAAATCATCTCCAACCAGTCTTGCAATCTCAGCAACCTGTGCAATGTTTCCGCTGGCTTCCTTTATTCCAACTATTCTAGGATGCCTAGACAACTGTAAAACTGTATTTGGTTCAATATTGACACCAGTTCGGCCTTGAACGGAATAGATTATCATCGGAATTTTCACTGCGTCGGCAATGGAAACAAAGTGTTCGATCAAACCTTGCTGTGAGCATTTATTATAGTAGGGCGTGACATGAAGCAGGGCATCCGCACCAACTTGCTCCAGTTCCTTGTTTAAATGAATTCCATGATGTGTATCGTTGCTTCCACCTCCAGCTATTACTGGAAGCCTTTTATTAACCACTTTGACAGTGAATTCAACGGCATCTACTTGCTCTTCGTCAGTCAAAGTTGAAGCTTCTCCAGTTGTTCCACATACTACGATTGCATCGGTACCTAGCATTATTTGCCATTCAATCAATTTTTCAAAGCAATCATAGTCAATTTCCCTATTATTAAAAGGCGTAACTATTGCTACGCCGGATCCTGTAAAAATACTCATAATAACTCCCTTCAGTTATAACAGCAGCTCGGCTATTTGTATTGCATTTGTAGCTGCACCTTTTCTAATATTATCAGCGACAACCCAGAAATTAATTCCGTTGTCCACGCTGAAATCTCTTCTTATTCTTCCAACAAATACTTCGTCTTTTCCTTCGCAGTCTCTTGCGAGGGGATATACTTGCCTTGAAAGGTCATCTTGCACTATTAATCCCTTAGCTGAAGTTAAAATTTGAAAAATTTCAGCCATTTCAAATGTTTTTTCAAATTCAACATTGATTGATTCGCTATGACAGGCAAAAACTGGAACACGTACTGCGGTAGCGGTAATTTTCAAATTCTCGTCACCCATGATTTTTCTTGTCTCATCAATCATTTTAATTTCTTCCTTTGTATAACCATTGTCAAGGAATACATCGATTTGAGGAATGCAATTTCCAGAAATCGGGTGAGGGTAGGCAACCATAATGTCATTTCCTTTTAAACCTTCCTCAAGATCTTTAATTCCTTTTACCCCAGATCCGGAAACCGCCTGATAAGTGGAGTATACTATTCTTTTGATTTTAAATTTATCGTGCAAAGGCTTCAAAGCTACAACCGCCTGGATTGTTGAGCAGTTAGGGTTGGCGATTATACCTTTGTTCCACTTAATATCCTCTGGATTGACTTCTGGAACTATCAATGGAACGGTAGGATCCATTCTGAAAGCACTGCTGTTGTCGATAACAATAACTCCTTTAGCTGCGGCAATTGGTGAAAACAACTCGCTGGTTTTACCGCCTGCAGAAAAAAGTGCTATGTCTATAGGTTTATCAAAGGATTTTTCAGTAAGTTCTTCAACGATATATTCCTTGCCTTTGAATATTATTTTTTCCCCAGCAGATTTCTTTGATGACATCAGATAAAGATTGTCAAAGGGAAAGTTTCTTTCTTCAAGAACCTTGAGAAAGGTACTACCAACAAGACCTGTTGCTCCGACGATTGCTAAATTTGGTTTTTTCATTTTGATACCTCCATTATTAATTGCTAAATATAAAGAAAATCGAGGACAGAGATGCCCACGATTTAATAAACCGAATGATTTCTCTGCCTGTGTAAATGCACCTCAATTACCGATTGCAGTACCGGTAAAGGACAGTTATACGCCTATTTGACATATACCCAGCTATCTTCCCTTGTGGAGGGCTGACAACTTCGGCGAAGAAACCTTTCAAAATAATCTACATTACCACACTCAAATTACTTTTACTTTTTTACTTCGCAGCCTCAATTACACATTATATATAATTAGTGGTTATAATAACAGAAAAAAAAATCCATGTCAATTAAAAACAAATATTTATTAATATTAAATATATATTTAGATTTATGTTATAATATTGCAGTGAATTTAATCACAAAATATTAATAAAGTGAGGACAAAATGACTATATTTCAAGCAATAATTTTAGGCCTGGTGCAAGGCCTTGCAGAATTTCTTCCAATCAGCAGTTCGGGCCATCTGGCAGTTCTAGAATATTTCTTTAAAATCAACGCAGACAATGTTCTTCTTTTTGCAGTATTACTTCATTTTGGAACCTTGATTTCCATATTTGCTGTTTACTACAAGGATATATATGA
This sequence comes from Eubacteriales bacterium, assembly GCA_037144355.1. Lineage (GTDB taxonomy): Bacteria > Bacillota > Clostridia > Peptostreptococcales > Anaerovoracaceae > JBAWWY01. Next base: position 90,153 of record JBAWWY010000001.1, read on the forward strand.
ACTAATCTTGGAACTTGGAGCAACTTTGAAAGATGTGTTCACAGGTAAAGGTCTTCAGATTAATAAAAACGATTATAGGAAACTAGGTGTTCTAATTGTAATCGCCACTATACCAACCGGATTTTTCGGTATAGTATTCAAGGATTCATTCAGTGGATTGTACAATTCAATGTTGTTTATTGGGATAGGTTTTATAATAACTTCAATTCTTTTATTCACAGTTCAAAGATATGGGAAAGAGAGAAAAGACATAAAATCAATGACTCTTTGGGATGGTTTTATTGTAGGATTATTTCAATCAGTTGCAATAGCACCTGGAATATCAAGATCAGGGGCAACAATAACCGGAAGCTTGTTTACTGGAGCAAAACGTGAAGTTGCTGTTCGTTTTGCATTTTTAATTTCCATACCATCAATCCTTGGCGCTTTGATTATCGAAGGAAAGGATGCACTATCCAGCGGGATAGACACCGCTTTGCTGATGCCAATAAGCGCAGGTGTTATTGTTGCGGCTGTTACCGGATTTATAGCTATAAAGACCATGATTCGAGTTGTAACAAACAGAAAACTTCATTATTTTGCATATTATACATTTATACTCGGCACAATTGTTATTATTTCAACATTCATAAACAAATAGTGTAGTGATAGAAGGAATTGAAAATGGACAAAAAGAAGCGAGGAAGACCTAGAGGATCCACAAATAAAACGAAGGGAGCTTTTGAAAAGACTTCCAAAGTTACCAATGAAAGAACAAATGGCGGCCTCGATGATAGGGTAAAAGATGAAATTTGGGCAATCGTCATTATTGCATTGGGAGCTTTTTTCCTTGTATCTTTGCAGACAGAAGCGGCTGGACAACTTGGCATAGCAATCTCAATATTTTTAAAAGGAACTTTTGGGGCAGTAGCCTATGTAATCCCTTATTTAATGATACTTTATGGACTCTTGCTTTTCGCAAAGAAGACTTCGCATTTAAATTGCCGATCAATCTTCTTACTGACTATTATAATATTTTCAATTTCAATACTTAATTCATATAGATATCTTGGGGATTACTCCGAAGTCAAATTCTCGATTGCATATATACGGGACATTTTTGATACTGGAGCTAGCTTGAAAAGTGGGGGATTTGTCGGAATGCTCCTTGGAAGCCTGCTTGTAAAGGTTTCCGGAATGCCTGGATTGTTTATTTTCTGTATCTTATTGATAATTATTTCAATTCTCTTTGTTATCAATACACCGCTTTCCAAATTGTTGGAAGACTGGCTTGAAAAAAGAAGAGTAAAAAGGGAAGAAAAACTTGCAAATCAAATTTCAGAAGAGAAAATCGAAACAAACGAGGATATAAACATAGTCGACCAAAGCACACAGGCATCAAGCTTTGTACATAAAAGCCCAGGAGCGGCAGTAATAGATACTGGAACCAAGGATGAATTCAATGATGGCTTTGGTGGAAGTATTCTTGCAAATAGTGGAATTAAATCTTCAATGAACCAAAAGCAAATGAAGATTATCGATTATATGAATGATGATGATTTATTCGAGGATCATGAAAATACAAATCCAAAATTTGAGGAATTCAAAGAAACACAGAGAGGATCACGCATAGATACCAATAGTGAAAAACCTGCTGTCGCTATTTCGATTGATGAATCAGGAAGCCACAAGACAGCAAGAAATACATTTTTACTTCCAAGCATCGAATTGTTGGACAAGGCAAAAGACAGCCTTGCCAGCAAGGATTCAGTGAATCTCAAAGACAAGGCTAAAACCCTGGAAACAACTTTACAGAATTTCGGTGTAAATGCAAGGGTGATCCAGGTTACAAAAGGACCGGCTGTAACAAGATATGAAATACAGCCTAATGTTGGAGTAAAGGTAAGCAGTATAGTGAGACTTGCCGATGATATCGCATTGAACCTGGAAGCTAAAAGTATTAGAATCGAGGCACCTATTCCCGGTAAAGCTGCAGTCGGAATAGAGGTAGAAAATGAAAGAGTCAATCTTGTTACAATTCGTGAGATGATTGAATCCAAAGAATATAAGGAATCGGTATCAAGAATAAGCTTTGTTGTAGGAAAGAATATTTCTGGAACGCCAATCATATCAGATTTAAAAGAAATGCCTCACTTATTAATAGCGGGATCCACAGGATCTGGGAAGAGCGTCTGCATAAACAGCATTATTATAAGCATTTTATATAAATCCACTCCAGACGAGGTCAAGTTCCTTCTTATAGATCCAAAGGTGGTTGAATTAAACCATTACAACGGCATACCTCATTTGCTAATACCTGTTGTAACAGACCCAAGCAAAGCTGCGACAGCCTTAAACTGGGCAGTTACTGAAATGACCAGCAGATATAAAAGATTCGCTGAGATTGGCGTAAAAGACCTTGAATCATATAATAAGAAAATGATCCAGCTAAATACTCCAAAACTCCATCAAATAGTTATTGTAATTGATGAATTGGCAGATCTAATGATGGCGGCGCCGGCACAGGTGGAAGAATCTATTTGCCGTCTTGCCCAAATGGCAAGAGCAGCTGGAATGCATCTCATTGTTGCAACACAAAGACCTTCAGTGGATGTAATCACAGGAGTCATAAAAGCAAACATACCTTCCAGAATTTCATTCGCAGTATCATCACAATTCGACTCCAGAACAATTCTAGACATGGCTGGGGCGGAAAGACTTGTTGGTAAAGGCGATATGCTGTTCAACCCATTGGGATTATCCAAACCAATACGCGTCCAGGGAGCATTTATTTCAGACGCGGAGGTTAGAAGAGTAATTGATTTCCTTATTGAACAGGTACCTAATAATGAATATTCCAAGGAAATTATAAGTACTATTGATAAGATAAAAACAGAAACAAAAGAAGAAGAAAATGATGAATTGCTACAGGAGGCAATCGCTACTGTGGTTTCAGCTGAACAGGCTTCTGTTTCAATGCTTCAAAGACGATTTAGAATTGGGTACAACAGAGCAGCCAGATTGATAGATTTTATGGAGGAAAGTGGAATAATAGGTCCTGCGGATGGAAGCAGGGCTAGAAAAGTACTAATTACCAAGGACGAGCTATTGGAACTGAGAGAAATAGAAAGATGCGCCAAAGAACAGGAAGAAATGTAAAAGAAGGAAAAGGAAGATTTAATGAAGATATATATAGATACACTAGGCTGTCCGAAAAATATAACCGACTCAGAGTACGCGGCAGGAATACTGGAAAAAGCAGGGCATAAGATTATTGAAAACCCGGCATTGGCAAAAGTCTTGATTGTGAATACATGTGGTTTTATAAACGATGCAAAAAAAGAGTCAATCGATACGATTCTAGAGTTGGCTTCATATAAAAATGAAAAGCAAATACTGGTTGTTTCAGGATGCTTAAGTAAAAGATACTCAAAGCAATTATTCAAGGAATTACCAGAAGTGGACATTTTTCTTGGAGTGAACGAATATGATAAATTGCCATCTATTTTACAGAAACATGTTTATGGTAAACGTGAAAGATTCATAACTGAAAGTGAAAAGGAATATATAGAACTAGGGGAGAGAAAACTTAAGGATAATCCATATACTGCATATTTAAAAATCTCCGAAGGTTGCGATAATCATTGCGCATATTGTGTAATTCCATCCATTAGGGGAAATTTTAGGAGTAGAAGAATTGAAGAAATTGTCAAAGAGGCAAAAGAGTTGTCTATTATCGGATGTAAGGAAATAACCATTGTAGCACAAGATGTAACCGCCTATGGCATTGACCTCTATGGGACTTACCAGCTTCCCAAATTGCTTCAATATCTTACTGAAATTCAGGGAATTGAATGGATCAGACTCATGTATTGCTATGAAGATGAAATTACGGATGAACTAATAAATGCAATTGCAGAGAATGAAAAGATTTGCAAATATATTGATATACCAATTCAGCATTGCAGCGACAAAATATTAACTTCAATGAATAGAAGATCTACCAAGGAAAGCATATATAAAACAATAAACAAGCTTAGGGAGCGGATTCCGGGCATTAGCATACGTACTACTTTGATTACAGGCTTTCCCGGTGAAACAAAAGAAGATTTCGATGAACTCTATAATTTTGTTAAAGAAATGAGATTTAACAGACTTGGAGTATTCCATTATTCAAAAGAGGCAGGAACACCTGCAGCCAAAATGACTGGCCAAGTACCGGAAAAAACAAAAATCAAGAGAAAAGATATGATCATGGCTCTTCAAAAGGACATCTCACTTGAGTTGAATGAAAAGAAAATAGGAGATACCATAAAGGTATTGATAGAAGAAAAGATCCAGGATGAAGAAACTTATTTGGGCAGGAGTGAATTCGACGCAAAGGAAATCGATCAATCGATAATCTTTACTTCAAAGGAACCGCTCATAGTTGGAACATTTGCAATGGTGAAAATTGTTGATGCGCTAGACTACGATTTGATAGGAGAAGTGAATTAATGAATCTGCCAAACAAACTTACGCTTTTAAGAGTGTTAATGATTCCGGTTTTCATAATTGTTTTATTGATGGGGTATTCATATTCCGCAGCAGCTATTTTTGTCGTAGCGGCTGGTACAGACGCCCTAGATGGTTATATAGCCAGAAAGTACAATCTAGTTACAAATTTTGGGAAGATTATGGATCCCTTGGCTGACAAACTATTGGTAACTGCGGCGCTTGTCTGCTTTGTTCAACTTGGAGAGGTTGCGGGATGGATGGTGTTCGTGATCTTGGCAAGGGAATTTACAATTACAGCATTAAGGTCGGTTGCAGCAAGTGAAGGTATTGTAATAGCTGCGGGCAACTCAGGCAAAATTAAAACCATTCTTCAGATGATCGCAATCACCGCTATACTGCTAAAAAATTTCCCCTTCCAATATTGGAATATTCCTTTTGCTGATATTGCACTTTGGGCTGCTTTGATAACGACCGTCTATTCAGGAGTGGAATATATAATTAAGAACAAGCAGCTTTTCGTTGCATAACTAATATAATATTTGAGCTTAAATATTGAATAATTGGAGAAAATGAAATGATTTCATCAATACTTAGTACAGGAACTGAATTATTGTTTGGACAAGTGGTAAATACCAACACTGCTTATTTAACAAAGGAATTAAATACCATTGGACACGATGTGTTTTACCATTTTACAGTTGGAGATAACCCTGGAAGATTAAAAGAAATGTTACTGTATGCTCTTGAAAAGACAGATTTGGTTTTAATTACAGGGGGTCTTGGACCAACTCAGGATGATATGACGAGGGAATTGGTTTCCGAAATCATGGAGGATGAATTAATTTTACATAATGAATCCTTGGAACATATTGAAAAGTTCTTCTCAAAGACGAACAGGATAATGACTGATAATAATATCCGCCAGGCGTATATTCCTAAAGGTGCCATTGTTCTAACTAATGATATTGGAACTGCGCCAGGATTTATTTTAGAAAAAAACGGCAAAATAATTATTTGCCTGCCAGGACCACCTAAGGAAATGACCCATATGTTCACTCATAAAGCATTGGCTTATTTAAAAGGCAAAACAGATTTTGTGATTTACTGGAAAATATTGAGATTCTTTGGAATTGGAGAATCAAGTCTGGAAAATGAACTGATGGATTTGATTATGGGTCAAAAGGATCCAACAATTGCAACTTATGTAAAAGATGGAGAAGTTCTTGTAAGAATCACATCTAAAAGTTATACAAACGCCATTGCTAAAAAATCAGTTGAGGATATGGCCACTATTATAAAAGACCGAATTGGCGAATTCCTATATAGCGAAAAAGACGAAGATTTAGTATCTGTTGTAGTTGGAAGCCTTTTGCGAAACAGCATATCGATTTCTTCTTGTGAATCATGTACTGGAGGCTTGTTTGCATCAGCAATAACAGATATTCCAGGTGCTTCGGCCATATTTGATAGAGGAATAGTGGCATACAATAGCGGAGCTAAAATTTCCGAGCTGAACGTTGATCCTAAAATAATTGAAAAATTTGGAGCTGTAAGTTATGAAACAGCGACAGCAATGGTTTTAGGATTGCAGGAAAAAACAGGAAGTCGAATTTGTATTGGAGTTACAGGAATCGCAGGGCCCGCAGGGGGAAGCACTAAAAAGCCGGTTGGGCTGATATATATTGCAATGATTTTCGATGGAGAAATGTATTGCGAAGAATTCCAGCTTCGGTCCAGCGCAAGGCAATGGATTAGAGGATATTCGGTTCTTCTGATGTTCAATATGATACTAAAGGCACTGAAACAAAAAAATCTTTTATCATAGTGTATGCATGTAGACTTATAAATGGAATGTTCGAAATATAAATTCACAATTAGAATTGGTAAATATTTACATTTGAATTATGGGATGTTAGAATACCAAGAGGGACGAGAAATATTTTTTATTAAATTGTTGACTATTGACAACATAAGTAATAGTATAGTGTAAAAGAACATATGTTCTATTAGTGCAAGGATGGTGTAAAATGGCAATAAACAAAGACGACAAAGCGAAGGCGTTGGAAGCAGCAATGTTACAAATACAAAAACAGTTTGGTAAAGGCTCAATAATGAGGCTTGGTGATGATGAGACCAGTTTGAATATTGAAGCTATTTCTACCGGTTCCATAAGTCTTGATATCGCGACTGGAATTGGTGGCATACCCAGAGGAAGAATCGTAGAAATATTTGGTCCAGAGTCATCTGGAAAAACCACGGTGGCACTTCATATTATAGCCGAAGCCCAAAAGCTTGGCGGTAAGGCTGCCTTTATTGATGCCGAACATGCTTTGGATCCTGTCTATGCTTCAAAATTAGGTGTGGACGTGGATGAATTGCTGGTGTCTCAACCAGATACCGGAGAGCAAGCTCTTGAGATTTGCGAAGTTCTTGTCAGAAGTGGCGCTATTGATGTTGTAGTAATAGATTCCGTTGCAGCGCTAGTTCCAAAAGCAGAAATAGCAGGAGATATGGGGGATAGCCATATTGGGCTTCAAGCCAGATTAATGTCTCAGGCTTTGAGAAAGCTAGCCGGAGTAATAAGCAAATCCAATACATCAGCTATTTTCATAAACCAGCTAAGAGAAAAGGTTGGAGTTATGTTTGGAAACCCTGAAGTAACAACAGGCGGAAGAGCTTTGAAGTTTTATGCATCAATGAGATTCGACGTTAGAAAAATCGATACTATCAAATCAGGAGACGAATTGATGGGGAATCGCACAAGAATAAAAGTAGTTAAAAACAAAGTAGCCTGTCCATTCAAGCAGGCAGAGTTCGACATAATGTACGGACATGGAATCTCTAGGGAAGGTGATGTTCTGGATTGTGCCGTAGAAGAGAAACTAGTTGAAAAAGCAGGAGCATGGTACAGTTTCAATGGCACAAGGATTGGACAGGGAAGGGAAAACGTTAAGCAGTATTTAATAAGCAATCCGGAAACCATGAAGGAAATGGAAAAGCTGCTTCGTGAATCACATAAGCTTAAAGCTCCAACTTGCGAAGAATCCGTACTAATTGAAAATATCGAATAAAACGACAAAATATAACTATAAAATTAAAATATTAAATGTATAATAGAGGATAGTTTGACAACTATCCTTATATTTTTATATATTTACCATTTTAAAAATATAACTTATGAGTAGCCATATAACGGTAATATGGTAAAATGAATTCATACTAATAAACAATGGAGGAACGAGATGGGCAAGATTTTAAAAGCACAGGGAATGAACAAATGCATAGGATGCTTCAGCTGCATGCTCGTTTGCTCTTCGGTGAATCAACAGAATCATTCAATAACAAAGAGCGCAATAGTTATAAAAACATCAGGTGGTATTGAAGGCAAATTCTTTTCCACAGTTTGCCTAGGCTGCGCTTCTGAGATAGCCTGCGTTGAGGCGTGCCCATCCAAAGCGTTGGAACCTCGATCTGGAGGAGGCGTCATTTTTAATAAGGATAAATGTATCGGTTGCAGACGCTGTGAGGCAGCGTGCATAGCAAAAGCTGTATTTTTCGACGAAGAAACCATGAAACCAATTATTTGCAAGCATTGCGGAGTATGCGTAAAATTTTGTCCACATGAATGCCTGGAAATGGAGGAACAATAATGCTTTATAAAAATTATATTAGAGTTTTATATATTGACCTTACAAATGAAAGAATAAGGGTTGAAAATAGGCAAGATTTGAAAAAATATCTTGGAGGGGTAGGGGTAGCTTCAAAATTGCTTGAGGAAAACCTGCACCCTGAACTTGACCCACTCCACCAGGATTCGCCTATTGTTTTTGCAATCGGCGTTTTATCTTGCATATTCCCAGTAATTACAAAAACCGTCGCTATGTTTAAATCACCTCTCACAAAAGAGTTGGGAGAAAGCTACGCTGGGGGAAGAATGGCATTGACCATGCAGATGGCCGGATATGATGCTATGGTCATAACTGGCAAAAATAAAAGGGCTATTTCCCTTTCAATAAATACAAACGATGTCAAATTCAACGATGCTAGAGCATTTAAGGGTGTAAGCACTAATAATATTGGTCGCCTGATTAGGGAAAGAGAAACAGGAGCTGGAAAAAGAAGCATAATAAGAATAGGACCGGCTGGTGAGAACATGGTAAGTTATGCCAGTGTCTGTGTTGATACATATAGACATTTTGGTAGATTGGGTCTTGGCGCCGTATTCGGAAGCAAGAATTTGAAAGCTATTACCATAACGGGAGATAAAAGCCTACCAATAGAAAATCCAAAAGAATATTTAATGGCCTATAGAAAAATATATGATAAATCAACAGATACTGAACTGATGACAAAGTACCATGACCTTGGAACTCCGGTTAATGTAGAGCCGCTCAATGTTTCAGGAGGGCTGCCAACTTTGAATCTACAAAGCAATAGGTTTATCCATGCTGGTGAAATATCTGGAGAAGCTTTTGCAGAAAATCATCTTGTTAGAAAAGTAGCCTGTACAGGATGCCCAGTAGGGTGCATTCATGTTGGCCAATATCGAATAGAATTTGACAAAGGATATGAATTTGAAGCCATTAATGTTGGATATGATTATGAGTTGATATTTGCTTTGGGTAGTTTCCTAGGTATAAGCAAGCCAATCGAAATACTTAGATTGATAGAAGCAGTAGAAGAAACTGGAATTGATGCAATGTCTACAGGCGTGGCACTTGGATGGGCTACTGAAGCCTTGTCAAAAGGAATAATAAATATCGATCAAACAATTGTATCGTTAAACTTCGGCGATGTTGAAGGATATTTAAAAGGAATTCAATATATATGTGATAGGGAAAATGAATTTTATCATGATTTAGGATTGGGAACTGCTGTTGCATCAAAAAAATATGGAGGCAAGGATTTTGCCATGAATGTGGCGGGGAATGAAATGGCTGGTTACCATACGGGATATGGGTCATTGATCGGGGCCGCAGTAGGAGCAAGACACTCACATCTTTGCAATGGAGGATATTCCCTTGACCAGAACGCTAAGGAATTGACCGATGAGAAATTGATAGAGGGTCTTTTCAAGGAAGAAATTGAAAGATGCATGCTCAATTCATTGACTATTTGTCTTTTCGCAAGAAAGGTCTATGATAGAGAAACAATAATAATGGCTCTTAAATCCATCGGGATCCAAGATATAGACAATCAGGCCCTTGACGGTATCGGCGAAGAAATTTACAAAACTAAACTAAGAATCAAATCTGCACTTGGCTTTGATCTTTCAAAAATCGAACTTCCAAAACGGTATTTTGAAACAGAATCCATGAATGGATTTCTAGATGGAGATAGGGCAAAAAACCTTATTAAGCTATTTAATGAAAAAAATATACTACTATTAAACAAATGAACATTATTCAATGGAATATATTTGACATTCCATTGCAATTATGATATTATCAGTGACTGTAAGCCGCTCAGAAAGGGTTATAAAAGCATTCGTGCTACCTATATGGCGAGATTGAATAGAGGAGGTAATTTACATGTATGCAGTTATTGAATCAGGTGGAAAACAATACAGAGTTCAGGCAGGAGACATAATCAATGTTGAAAAACTTGATGTAACTCCTGGAGATACAATCGAATTTGATAAAGTTCTTGTATTGAGCGACGGAAAAGCAATTTCCATCGGAACCCCAATTGTGGAAAACGCAAAAGTCTATGGCAATATTATTGAGAATGGTAAAGCTGAAAAGGTTATTATTTTCAAATATAAGTCTAAGAAAGACTATAGAAAGAAAAAAGGACATAGACAACCATATACAATGGTTAGAATCTTAGCTATATCAGGCGACGGAAAAGAAGTTGATGTAGCAGCATTGGAAGCTGGATTTAAAGCAGCGGCTGAAGCAAAAGCAGCTGAAAAAAAGGCTAGATCCATTAAGCCAGTTGCAAAAGTTGTTGAAAAAGCAGTTGTTGAAAAAAAGACTGTTAAAACAGCAGTTGACAAGAAAGCAGCAAAACCAGCTGTAAAAGCGGCAGCGAAACCTGCAGTTAAAAAAGCAGCGAAACCTGCAGTTAAGAAAACAACAAAATAATAAAATTAAATTAAATTTATATATGACACACAAATAATAACAAAGGAGGTGTGGTCAATGGCAAGTAAGAAAGGTGTAGGTAGCTCCAGAAATGGTAGAGACAGTGCATCCAAAAGACTGGGAGTTAAAAGAGCCGATGGTCAAGTTGTCAGTGCTGGAAGTATTCTGGTAAGACAAAGAGGAACAAAGATTCATCCTGGTAACAACGTAGGCATTGGTGGAGATGATACTCTCTTTGCCAAAATTGAGGGAACAGTAAAATTTGAAAGATACGGAAAGACTCGAAAAAAAGTCAGCGTATATTCTAAAGAAGCTTAAAGTAACAACCCCTATTTTAAATATATTTAAATAGGGGTTTTTTACTCTTAAAGGAGTTGAGGTTAAAATGTTCATAGATAGAGCAAAAATTCATATAAAATCAGGACGAGGCGGCAATGGAAGTGTTTCTTTCAGAAGAGAACCTTATGCCCCAGACGGTGGTCCCGATGGTGGAGATGGAGGAGAAGGTGGAGACGTGGTCTTTATGGCGGACTTCAACTTGAGAACACTTATGGATTTCAGATATAAGACAAAATACGAAGCCGCTCCTGGTGAAGACGGCAGAAAGAAAAAACAATTTGGTAAAGATGCAGAGGATTTGATTATTAGAGTTCCAATGGGAACTATAATTATAGATGAAGAAACTGGATTAGTAATGAAGGATCTTACCGAAAAGGGAGAGAGATTCGTAGTAGCCAGAGGTGGCAAAGGCGGAAAAGGGAACGTGCATTTCAAGAATTCCGTAAGACAAGCTCCTAATTTTGCTGAAGCAGGTGGTGTTGCAAAATCCAGATCAATTTTACTTGAGCTCAAACTCATAGCAGATGTAGGTTTGATTGGATTTCCAAATGTTGGCAAATCAACACTTCTTTCCGTATCTACAAGCGCAAAACCTAAAATAGCCAATTATCACTTTACAACATTAACCCCGAATTTGGGAGTTGTCAGCATGTATGACAAAAACTTTGTAATGGCCGATATCCCTGGCCTTATAGAAGGTGCACATGAAGGTGCGGGTATTGGATTGGATTTCCTAAAACATATTGAAAGAACCAGGGTACTAATTCATGTAGTCGACATATCGGGATCAGAAGAAAGAGACCCAATTGAAGACTATGAAAAAATCAACCATGAACTTGCAAGCTATTCTGAAAAATTAAGCAGAAAGCCTCAGATAGTAGCTGCCAATAAAATGGATCTTCTGGAAGAAAATGATGAAAAATATAATACATTTAAAAATTACATAGAGAACAAAGGTATTAAAGTTTTCCCAATTATCGCTGCAAGCAACAAGGGCATAACAGAACTTTTGAATGAAACACTCAACCTATTGGAAGAACATGTGGAAGACGAGATTGAGTTGGTCGAAATGTTCGATTTTGAAAAACATGATGGCGATGAAGACTATAGAGATGTCAATGTGAAGAAGTCAGGCGATACTTTTATTCTGACAGGAAAGCAATTGGAAAAAATATTCAACTCAACGAATTTCAACGATCATGACTCTTTGAGGTATTTGTACAAGTACATACAGTCCAAAGGTGGAGTTGAAAAAATGAAAGAACTTGGATTAAAAGAAGGAGATACGGTTAAAATCAAGGATTATGAATTTGAATACACCGAGGGTTAATAGAACCCCCAGTGCATGAATATCTATAAATCGACTTTATAAGAAACAACTTTTCCGGCATAATTAATCTCATCAAGATTATTAAATAAATATACTTGATGAGATTTTTCTTCGGGAATCAATAATGCCATGCCATTGACTTTGAAAAACTTTCTTAGAGTAATAGATTTGCTATTTGATGGATAAAAAGCTATTATATCTCTGTCTTTAATAAGCTCAATCTTGGTTGGCAATATATAAACATAAGAATGTACAGGTATCGTTGGGGACATTGAACTGTCAGGCAAAAATATATTGAGCATTTCAGAATTGGAATCAAGACTCACTGCAATTCCGCTAGACAATGAAATTTCTTTAATCAGATTTCTGCCTTTGGTGTTATCATTTTCAGAAACATATTTTGAAGACATTTCCAATGCAGATAAAACATCAAGTTCTTCAATATATTTCTTGAAATCTGGAGAAACTTCCCCTGATGTCTTGCATAAAGATTCCAACATGATTTTATTCAATGTGGAAGAAGCCAACATATACTCTCTTACAAGAACTGGAGCTTTCTCCATATATCCCTGAAAAACCAAAGTCGCACTATTTTTCCAACCACATACTTTTGCCAAAGTTAGAGAGATGCTTTCCGATGGAGGAGGTAATTTGCCGTTTTTTAGCTGCGAAATATAAGAAGGTGTGATTGAAATTTCTTGCTCACTACAACGCTTGGCTATTTGTCTTAGTGATAAGCCACTCTCGTTTATTATCTTTGATAGCATGCCTGCATAATCCATAATCCATTACCCTCCAATGAAATAGCTACTATTAAATATATAATTAACAAACATTTAAATAGAATATTAACCTATTTGAATATAACACTTTTAGGCCAATAATGTCAAAACGATTATTTTCAAATTACAAAAATGGAAATAATTACTGTCAATTTTAAAAGCATATATGTTATAATACTGGCAATAAATAAAGGTAGAGGGAATTATGAAACTATTTTCACAATATTTAGGATTGCCTAGGCCAATTTATGTATTATTCATAGCCAGAACGATTAATAGTCTTGGTTATTTTATTTTCCCTTTTTTGACTCTTTTTTTAAGCATAAGAATAGGATTTTCTCAAAGTACGATTGGGATTTTTCTTTTTGTTGCCTCGGTTGTATATATTCCAGGATCAATTATAGGAGGCAAGCTTGCAGACCATTATAATCGAAAGATGACATATATTGTTGCGACTATTTGCTCAAATCTTATATATTTCACATGTGGATTTCTAGGGGATTCTATTTTAATTCCATACTTGCTCATTCCAGCATTTTTCTTTACCAGCATAGCCTTTACTGGATCGTCTGCAATGCTGATGGATTTGACCAACCCAAAGAATAGGCAGGAGTCGTTTTCCATTCTATACTTAGGAATGAATATAGGAATTGCCATTGGTCCTCTAGTTGCTGGATTCCTATTTGCAGAGTATACTTCATGGATATTCTGGGGAGATGCAATAAGCGGATTTATCGCTGCTTTCCTTGTATCTGTATACATTAAAGATACAACTCCATCTGACGCTGATTATAAGAAGATTATAGAGGAGGGCAGACACGAAGAGGCCCCCCATGCTGGTTCAATAATTGAAATTATATTAAGCAAACCTATTCTTTTATTGTTTGTCATATTCTGCGCAGTATTGAGTTTTTCCTATTCGCAGACAGGATTTATATTACCTCTTCAACTTAACAACTACTTTGGATCAGCAGAAGGCGCCAAATATTTTGGATTGCTAATGTCTGCAAATGGTTTTGTCGTTGTTCTTTTCACACCTCTTATTGTTGCCGTGACAAAAAAAGTGAATCCAATTATCAACTTAACAATTGCAAGCCTATGCTACAGCATTGGTTTCGGAATGTATGCATTTACCAAGTCGCTATATTCATTTATTATTTTTGTTATTATATGGACCATCGGTGAAATACTTTCAGCCACCAACACAGGAGTATATATAGCCAATAGAACGCCAATTTCCCATAGGGCAAGGCTCCAGGCTATTTATGACATTATTCAGGGCACAGGTAGAGCTATAGGTCCTATGGTGGTTGGATATTCCCTAATAGTTGTTTCAATCGAGCAAGCATGGATTGGGATAGGATTACTTTGCCTTATTGCCGCAGTTTCCTTTTTCATACTACGGTTTTATGAGAATAAGAGACTTCGAAAGATCGATAATATAAATTGATACGCAAAAACGTAGAAGGCTGACAAACTTGATTAAATCAATGAAAGTCAGCCTTCTTTTTAATTGGTGCCGAAGGCGGGAATCGAACCCGCATGGTTGCCCGCACGATTTTGAGTCGTGTGCGTCTGCCAGTTCCGCCACTTCGGCATAGGTTTGCGTACTTTTAGAATGGTACCATATCCAAAGCGGGATAGCAAGAAAAAAGCATTTACAATTTTAGAATATTATTATATACTTTTAAAAAAGCAAGGAGGAATAAAAATGACAAATCAAACGATGATACAGTTATTACCTTTGGTACTATTAATAGTAATTATGTATTTTCTTCTAATCAGACCACAGAAGAAGAGAGAGAAGACAATTACGCAAATGAGAAATAGCCTTTCAATTGGGGATGAAATAATAACAATTGGTGGCATTTGTGGCAGAATAATCAAAATCAAAGAAGAAAAAGTTACAATTGAAGTAGGAACAGATAAAACAAAATTCGAAGTTATGAGATGGGCGATTTCCAAAGTTGTAAACTTGAAGGAAGAAGCTTCTGAAGATAAGAATAATAAATCTTCGTCAAAGAAAAGCAAAGTCAAGAGACCTAGTGACAAGAAAGAAGCTTTGAAGGAAAAAACTGAAGAATTAACAACGGAAAAAGAACCTGAAGCAATAGAAGACAAGCAGGAAGACGCTGTTGAGCAAAAATAGGAGAATAATATGAACAAAGTATTAACTATTTCCAAACCATCATTGATAAAAAAAGCAAGCAATGAAGGATGTGGAGAATGTCAGACATCATGCCAGTCAGCGTGTAAAACATCTTGTACAGTTGCCAATCAGAAATGCGAGAATACCAAACGCAGATAATAGATCGGAAGTAAACAAACAAAACAGCAGCTTCTGCTGTTTTTTTTGCTTTTAAGATTTGATAGAATTAGGAGAAACAATGGTTCATAAATTTAAATTTAAAGACAACCATATTTTAGTAGATGTTAATAGCGGTTCGATTCATATCGTAGATAAAATAGTATATGATATTATTGAAAATATTTTAGAAAAGAGCATCGATGAAATAGTTTCAATATATTCGGCTAACTATTCCGAAGTTGATTTGCTTGAAGCAATCGAAGAAATAAAAGGTCTGCAAAATCAGAAAATGTTATTTACTGAAAATCCTGATTTTAGAATGGAAGAAATAGAAAATAGAAAAGCTGTTATTAAAGCCATATGTCTACATATTGCCCATGACTGCAACATGAGATGTCAATACTGTTTTGCGGATCAGGGCGCTTTTTACGGGAAGCCTTCTTTAATGTCTGAAGACACCGGGAAAAAAGCTATTGACTTTCTATTAAACAATTCTGGAAACAGAAAAAACCTAGAAGTTGACTTCTTCGGCGGAGAGCCGTTGATGAATTTTGAAGTTGTTAAAAAACTTGTCGCTTATGGAAAAGAAAAGGAGAAAATCCTTGAAAAAAATATTAGATTTACAATAACAACCAATGGATTGTTGTTGGATGACGAGAAGGGGGATTTTATAAATAAGGAAATGGACAATGTTATCCTAAGTATTGATGGAAGGCCCTCTATCAATGACAAAATGAGAAAAACCGTGAACGGAAAAGGCACATATGATTTGATCAAAGAAAACTATTTGAAATTTATTGGAAAAAGAGAAGGTCTTTACTATGTTAGAGGTACATTTACAAGGGAAAATCTAGACTTTGCTTCAGATGTCGCCCACTTAATCAATGAGGGGTTCAACAACATATCAATAGAACCTGTGGTACTTCTTGAAAATCATCCGGTTTCGTTGAGGAACTCTGATATTGAAGCCATCAAGCTTGAATACGAAAAACTGGCCGATTATTACCTGGAAGCCGTCAAAGCCAACCGGGAATTTGAATTTTTTCATTTCAACATAGATTTTGACCAGGGACCTTGTATGATAAAGAGGCTTTCAGGTTGTGGAGCTGGCACTGAATATGTTGCCATTTCACCTGATGGAGAAATTTATCCCTGCCACCAATTTGTCGGGAAGACTGAGTATTTAATGGGCAATGTCTATGATGAAAAATTTACAAATAAATATTATGATCAATTCAATTCAGCCCATATTTTAAATAAACCTGAATGT
Source organism: Eubacteriales bacterium (assembly GCA_037144355.1). Taxonomy (GTDB): domain Bacteria; phylum Bacillota; class Clostridia; order Peptostreptococcales; family Anaerovoracaceae; genus JBAWWY01. The sequence continues at coordinate 106,744 of JBAWWY010000001.1, forward strand.
TGGAACTGCTGGGCAAAATTCTACTGTAGTGGAGGATGCCATGCAAATGCATTGAACTTTAACGGAGACATTAAAAAACCTTATCTTTTAGGTTGTGAAATGGAGAAGAAAAGAGTAGAATGTGCTATAGGAATCAAAGCAGAACTAATAAATACAACTAACAATTAAGGAGAGACAAGATAATGAAGAAAGCAATATCGATAGTACTTATTCTTATTCTTATTATTGGCTGGTATGCGAGCCTCTTCGGATTGGGTGGCATTAAACCCATGAAGGACAATTTAAAACTTGGACTTGATTTAAAAGGTGGAGTTTATGTTGTCATGCAAGCAGTTACCGACGCCAAGGGCGCGGAACTTAAGAAACTAATGCAACAGACTCAACAGGTAATTGAACGTAGGGTAAATGCAATGGGCTTGTCAGAGCCAGTTGTAACGATTGAAGGTGAAAACCGGATACGTGTGGAACTACCTGGAGCTCAAAACTCTGAAGAAGCCATTGCAGCAATTGGCAGAACAGCTCAACTTGAATTTGTCCTTGCAGACGGAACCGTAGTTCTTGATGGAAGCAAAATATCAGATGCAGGTGTTCAAGCCGACTCGCAAAATGGAGGATTTGCTGTTTCACTAAAATTTAATAGTGAAGGATCAAAAGCTTTCAAAGCGGCAACGGAAAAAATCGTTGCTGGTGCAATACCGACTACAACAACTAAGAAATATGGAACTGTAAAAGGAAATGTAATAATGATAATCCTTGATGGCGAAATAATATCAGCGCCGGGAGTATCTGAAGTTATTCCAAACGGTCAAGCAATTATAACTTCCGGAGCAGGAGGATTTCCTCAAGCGGAAGCTACAACATTGAGCGTTCTCATTAGAGGCGGTGCACTGCCAGTAGGCTTGGAAGAAGTTCAAACATCCATAGTAGGACCTACAATAGGTCTCAACGCTTTTAATAACAGCGTTGTTGCCGGAGGTATCGGAGTATTCTTAATATTGCTATTTATGGCCTTTATGTATAGGATTATGGGGTTTGCAGCAAATTTAGCCCTAATGCTCTATATCCTAATTGTTGTATGGACAATCATTTCACTGGGAGCAGTCTTAACACTGCCCGGAATAGCTGGTATCATACTCTCCATAGGTATGGCTGTCGATGCAAACGTAATTATATTTGCAAGAATTCAAGAAGAAGTTTTGAACGGTAAATCAATTCGTGTAGCCATAGATCAAGGTTTTCATAGAGCAATGTCAACAATTATTGACTCGCATGCGACAACAATAATCGCTGCATTGGTTCTTTATCAATTTGGTTCAGGACCAGTCAGAGGATTTGCTGCAACGCTTATGATAGGTATAATTGCAAGTCTTATAACTGCCTTGTTTGTTACACATACCTTCTTGGGACCAATATCCGAATCCAAGAAATTTTCATCGAATAAATGGTTTGCTATCAAGGAGGCTAAAAATGTTGAAATTTAAAAGGGAATTCAAATTCATCAAATACAGGAAAATATGTTATCTCGTTTCAATACTAATAATAGTAATAACCATCGGTGGAGGATTAATCCAAGGGTTTAATTTCGGTATTGACTTTACTGGTGGTACCATGATACAAATCGACATGAAAAAGCAGGTTTCAACAGAAAATGTTCAAACTATTGCCAAAAGTGTTGGGATTACCGGGGATATAGTATACGCCGGAGAGGGTAATAGGGAAATTATTTTAAGAACGACCCAGTCTCTTACCAGTGCGGACAGAATTAAATTTATTTCAGCACTAGGAAAGGAATATGGAACAACTAATGCCGATGTACAGGCAGCCGAACAATTTGGACCATCGGTTGGATCCATGCTTGAGCAAAATGCAATCAAAGCTGTAATAATCGCAACAATTTGTATGTTGATATATATTGCCATTAGGTTTGAATGGAAATTTGGCCTTGCAGCAGTTGCGGCTCTGGCACATGATATTTTAATTGTTGTGGGATTTTATGGATTGTTTCAAATCCCAATCAATGCTCCATTCATAGCATCCATATTGGTAATTCTAGGTTATTCAATGAATGATACAATAGTAATATTTGACAGAATAAGAGAGAACTTGAAAATCATGAAACGAACGAAACTTGATGAGCTGATTGACAGAAGTATTAATCAAAGTCTGGCAAGATCAATTGCAACTTCAGTTGCAACATTATTATCAATAATAGTATTGTATTTTATGGGTTCGGAAACAATAAAGCAATTCACATTGCCGCTTATTGTAGGGATTACCGTTGGAACCCTTTCTTCAATACTTGTTGCAAGTCCAATCTGGTATGAAATCAACATGGCTCTTGACAAACCAAAATACAAGTTGGACAAGCCAAAATCAAAGAACAAATATAAATCAATGCAAGCTCGTTAAAGAAGCATGAGGAACATATATGACTTTGAAGGATAAGATAAGGGACGTACCAAATTTTCCGGAAAACGGAATAATTTTCAGGGATATAACTACACTGCTTAAGGATGGAAATGCTTTTGCAGAAGCTGTTGATGAAATCAAGAGAAGAATTTTAGAACAAGATTTGGATTTCGATTTGATTGTTGGACCCGAATCCAGAGGCTTCATCGTAGGAACACCTTTGGCTTACGCTTTAAAAAAAGGTTTCATACCTTTGAGAAAACCAGGCAAATTGCCTTGCAAGACGATTAGCCATTCCTACAATTTGGAATACGGTTCTGATAGTTTGGAAATTCATGTAGATGCTATCAAACCCAAAGAGAAAGTTATCATAGTTGATGACCTAATGGCAACCGGCGGTACATTCTTATCAGCTGTAGACTTGGTCGAAAGACTGGGAGGCGAAGTTGTGGCTATTATTGCCTTGATAGAATTGGTTGATCTGAAGGGTAGGGAAAAATTAAAAGGGTACAACATTATCACATTATTACAATATTAATTCTAAACATATATTGGTTATGTTAAAATTATATAAAAGGTTGCAAAAAGGGGGAAACCCCTTTTTGCTAAAATATTAGAAGGAAATCACCATGGAAGAATTTATCGAGTATCTTAAAAAAATCAATCCGAATTTAAATTTCGCTCTTATTGAAAGGGCTTATTTAAAAGCGGAAGAAATGCATAAGGGACAATTGAGAAAGTCCGGAGAAGAATATATCATCCACCCAATCGAGGTTGCAAAAATACTGGCAAACCTTGGTATGGATGACAATACAATTATCGCTGGCTTGCTTCATGATGCAGTTGAAGATACACCATATACTTCCAAAGATATTAAAAAAGATTTCAACGAGGAGGTTGCCCTTCTCGTAGAAGGCGTTACCAAGCTGGGATCACTTGTTTATGAGACAAAGGAAGAGAGACAAGCTGAGAATCTTAGAAAAATGTTCCTTGCAATGTCTAAGGATATTAGGGTTCTAATAATAAAACTTGCAGATAGGTTGCATAATCTTAGAACTATAAACTATATGGATGATGATAAGATTAAAGAAAAATGTCTTGAAACTTTGGAGATTTATGCTCCATTGGCCAATAGGCTTGGGATTTTTGCTTTAAAGTTCGAGTTGGAGGACATCGCACTTAAAAAACTCGAACCGGAAGCCTATTATGATCTTGTTGCCCAAGTAAAGATTAAAAAAGAAGAACGGGAACAAAATATCAATGAAGTTATTAAAGAAATAAAAGCAAATCTTGTTGGTCTGGATATCAAATATGAGATTTCTGGAAGAACCAAGCATTTTTACAGCATCTATAAAAAAATGAAATATCAAGGGAAATCCCTAGATGAAATTTTCGACTTGACTGCCATTAGAATACTCGTGGACTCGGTCCAGGACTGCTATGCGATTCTAGGGGTCGTGCACACTTTATGGAAACCAATTCCGGGCAGATTCAAGGATTATATAGCCATGCCTAAGCCAAATAGGTATCAATCTTTGCATACCACGGTCATCGGAAATAATGGAGAGCCATTTGAAATTCAGATTAAGACTTATGAAATGCATAAAATAGCGGAATATGGAATCGCCGCCCATTGGAAGTATAAGGAGGGAGTTTCTCTTGCAAGAGAAGAGGACAAACTTTCCTGGCTGAGGCAGACATTGGAATGGCAAAAGGACCTTAATGATCCCAAGGAATTTATTGAAACTTTGAAAGTTGATTTATTCTCAAACCAGGTTTTTGTTTTCACCCCAAAGGGAGATGTCATGGAACTTCCCGCAGGTTCAACTCCTCTTGATTTTGCTTTTAAAATACATTCAGCCATAGGGGTGAAATGTATTGGAGCAAAAGTAAACGGCAAAATGGTTCCGATCGATTATAGGCTTGAAAACGGAAATATCGTTGATATTGTAACATCAAACAATAGTAAGGGTCCCAGTATCGACTGGCTTAAAATTGCCCAAAGCAGCAATGCCAGAAACAAGATTCGTCAATGGTTCAAGAAAGAGAATAAGACTGAAAATGTAGATAAAGGCAAGGAAATGCTGGAAAAGTATTTCAAACGAAAAGGATATGACGAGCATCAGGTTTTAAAGCCCAGCTGGTTGAACAAGACTGCAAAAATATATAATCTTTCTTCAGCGGAAGATCTCTTTTCCTCTGTCAGCTATGGTGGCGTAAGCATTAGCAAAGTCGCCGCAACCCTGCTGGTTTTCTATCAGGAAGAAAAGAAGATAGATGCACTAAAAGAAGAGAAAATAGATAAGAATGTTGAGATTAAGAAAAAACCAAGAAAAGTCGATGCCAGCGGAGTGAAGGTTGAAGGCATTGACAATCTTTTGATTAGATTCTCCAAATGCTGCAACCCTGTACCGGGAGATGAAATAATTGGATTTATAACCAAGGGAAGAGGAATTTCAGTACATAGAAGCGACTGTACAAATATAAATACACTTCCTGCGGATGAAAGAGAAAGATTTATTAAAGTTTCATGGGACAATCAAAAGGAAAACATGTCATATGATACGGAAATAACCATTTTAGCAGAGGATAGAAAAGGCCTTTTTTCAGACATTTCAAGAGCTTGCGACGATATGGATGTTAATATTCTTGGAGTTCAAGCGAAAAGTGCAAAAGACAAATTGGTCACTATATCTTTAACTTTATCAATTACGAATACTGGGCAGATAGAGAAAGTGATACGACAGATAAAATTGCTTTCTGGAATATCCAGTGTGTATAGATCAATCACCTAATGGGAGCGTGGGTTAGTTATGAGAGCTGTGGTTCAAAGAGTAATGAGTTCGAGTGTTTCAGTTGAAAATGTAACTATAGGGTCAATTGGCAAAGGTATTCTTGTATTTCTCGGAGTATCACAAGAGGATACTAAAAAGGATGCCGAATATCTGGCCGAAAAAATAGCGAATTTAAGAATATTCGAAGATATCGAAGGAAAGATGAACCTTTCCCTATTGGAGATATCAGGTGAAATGCAGGTAGTCTCACAATTTACACTTTTCGGTGATTGCAGGAAAGGCAAGAGGCCATCTTTCATACAAGCAGCAAGACCAGAAATTGCTAAAGAACTATATGAATATTTTGTTTCATTATGTAAAAGCAAATGCATTTTGGTTCAAGAAGGAATTTTCCAAGCAGAAATGCTTGTAACAATTAAAAATGACGGTCCAGTCACGATTATACTGGATAGTAAAAAGATATTTTAATATTCAATTGAAGGCAGGTTTACATATGTTAATTAAAAAATATCCAAGCGGTCCTTTGGAAGTTAATTCCTACCTTGTTTTGGACGAGAAGAATAAAAGTGGAGTTATAATAGATCCGGGCGGTGTAAGTAATGACTTATTGTCTTTTGTAAAAGAAAACTCATATACAATCAAGTTTATTTTCCTAACTCACGGGCATGGTGACCATATTGGAGGAGTTGGGGCATATATATCCCAATTTGGCTGTAAGGTTCTGGCATACATAGATGAACGTGAAATGCTCAAGGATTCATCAGTAAATTATTCCAGAGAAGTACTTGGGACTAAAGTTTCGTTCGAAGCAGATGTTTATGTAAATGACAATGACGAATTAAGTGTGGACGATTTAAACTTCAAATTTATTCATACCCCCGGACACACAAAAGGTGGAATGTGTATTTTGATTGAAGATGTACTTTTCAGTGGTGACACTTTGTTTCAACAATCAATAGGACGCACGGACTTTCCTGGATCGTCTTATAATGATTTAATGTGGTCAATTCGGGAAAAACTCTTCAAACTCAGCGATGATACAAAAGTTTTTCCTGGGCATATGTCTGAAACCACCATCGGTTTTGAAAAAATGAACAATCCTTTTTTATAATACAACTCAAGTTGGTGTGGAATGTACAGTATAGTAATTAAAAATAAAAAATTCCACCATGATGTGGAAGAGTTGATAAAACTTTTTATGGATAAAAATAGTTTTAGAATTATTGAAAACACGGATGATACTAATGATATGAGTTTGAAAGGCTTTGTGATTCCAGATCATTTGACTGGAAAACAAGAAATTAAACGATTCTTATACAATTATTTCAGCGAAAATTTGAAATATTATCCACCTTGGGGAACATTGACCGGTATTCGTCCGACTAAAATCGTCAATGAACTTTTCAATAATGAGAAATCCGAAGATGAAGTGAGAAGGGTCCTTTCAGAAGAATATCTTCTACATATGAATAAAATAGACCTCTTAATTGCCACTACCATGAATCAAAGCAATATAAACAAAAGCCTCCAGAAAAATTCCATAAGCATCTATATAGGGATACCATTTTGCCCTTCTAGATGCAGCTATTGCTCATTCACTTCATATGAAATCAATGAAGACAGGTCGAGTAGGTATTTGCAGGCGCTATTTAAAGAAATTTCCCATGTTTCAAAAGCTATTGTTAGGAAAGACATTATCGTAGAGAATATCTATATAGGCGGAGGAACCCCCACATCTTTATCTAACCGGCAATTTCAGGAACTCTTGCAATACATTGATTCGAGTTTTGACTTGAAAAAATTAAAAGAGTTCACAGTGGAAGCGGGAAGACCGGATACGATCAATCAAATTAAATTGGATAGCTTGGTTATGAAGCATTGCAATAGAATAAGCATAAATCCACAAAGCATGAATGAAAAGACATTAATTGAGATTGGAAGAAAACATACTGTTGAAGAATTTACTAAAGCTTATGCGTTGATAAAGGAGACTGGCATAAAAGCAGTCAATATGGATTTAATAGCAGGGCTTCCAAATGAGAATATTGATGATTTCAAATATACAGTTGAAAAAGTAGCAGAACTTTGCCCAGAGAATATAACAATTCATAATCTGGCAATTAAAAGAGCTGCCCGTCTCAAAGATAATATATGCAAAGATGAAAGCAAATTGATAAAACCAATTGAATTGGTTGAAATGATTGAATCTTCATATTCGATAATGTTAAAAAATTCATACTTGCCGTATTATTTATATAGGCAAAAAGATATGTTAGGCAATCTAGAAAATATTGGGTATTCAAAAAAAGGGTATGAGAGTATATACAATGTAAGAATTATGGAAGAAAACCAAACAATAATAGCTCTTGGCGCGGGTGGTGTAAGCAAAATCTACTATCCTGAAGAAAACAGGCTGGAAAGAATTCCAAACGTTTCCAATTTTCAAATTTACATCGACCGTATAGATGAAATGATAAAAAGAAAAAATATAGATATATTTGAATAATTCGCAGGAGGTACGTCATGGGAATAAACGCTCCGAAAGGAACAAAAGATATTTTGCCAAGTCAATCATACAAATGGCAATTTGTTGAGAAGACTTTTAAAGAAATAACAGCCCGGTATGGATTCAAGGAAATTAGAACTCCCATCTTCGAGTATACGGAGTTGTTCAAAAGAGGTGTTGGAGATACAACCGACATCGTTGAAAAGCAAATGTATTCATTTGATGATTATGGCGGCAGGAATATTACTTTAAAGCCTGAGGGCACTGCTCCAGTAGTAAGAGCATTTGTTGAAAATAAGCTTTATGCCGATGTTTTGCCATTTAAAACATTCTATATGATTCCTTGTTTTAGATATGAAAAACCTCAGGCTGGGCGACTTAGGGAATTCCATCAGTTTGGCGTTGAGATATTTGGTACAATGGACATGTTGGCGGATGCCGAGGTAATCGCCACTGCTGTGGACTTTCTTAATGAATTGAAAATAAACGACTTGGAATTAAGAATAAACAGCATAGGCTGTCCGCTTTGCAGGGAAGCATACAAAGAAAGTCTCATGTCTTTCTTGAAAGACAAATATGAAGATCTTTGTGATACTTGCAAAGGTAGATATTTCAAGAACCCAATGAGAATACTTGACTGCAAGTCTGTAGAATGCCAAAAGCTTGTTGTGGGAGCTCCAAGGATGCTTGATTATATATGCGAAGAATGTAGTACGGCTTTTGATGATTTGAAGAAAAATCTTGATTTAATGAAAATTGATTATATAGTTGATTCCGGTATCGTAAGAGGTCTTGATTATTATACAAAAACAGCTTTTGAGATTGTTTCCAATAATATAGGCGCCCAGGGAACTGTATGCGGTGGCGGCAGATATGACAACCTTATCGAGCAAATAGGTGGACCGGCAACTCCAGGAGTTGGATTTGGGCTTGGAATCGAAAGACTCCTGCTGCTGATTGATCAGAATGACGAAATAGCGCCAAAATCTCCCGCACCAGACGTTTATATCGCAACGATGGGGGAAAGTGCTAAAGAGTATGGAATAACACTCTCAAAGGAGCTTAGAGATTTGGATATTTCTTTGGAATTGGATTTAATGTCCAGAAATATCAAGAGTCAATTTAAATACGCTGATAAGATTCAAACAGTTTTTACAATAGTTATTGGCGACGAAGAAATAGAAAACAATAAATTAATAATTAAGAACATGTCGAATTTTGAGCAGATAGTCGTTTCGAGGGAAGATTTAGTAAGTAAATTGATGGAATTATTAGGGAGGAACTAATATGACGAATAGTTTTAAAAGAACAAATATGTGCGGGGAACTATCCATGGAAGACGTTGGCAAAAGTGTATGCCTCAATGGGTGGGTACAAAAGAACAGGAGTCTTGGAGGTTTGATATTCTGCGATCTTAGGGATAAGACTGGAATAACTCAGGTAGTCTTCAACGACAGTATCCCAGCAGAGCTTTTTGAAAGAGCTGAAAAATTAAGAAGTGAATTCGTAATAGGAATTAAAGGGATAGTTAGGGAAAGACATTCTAAAAACAAGGATTTGCCAACAGGGGACATTGAAATCTATGGCGACGGCTTAATTGTATACTCCGAAGCAGAAACTCCTCCAATTTATGTGAGGGATGACGACGAGGTTTCTGAAAATTTAAGATTGAAATATAGATATCTTGATTTAAGAAAACCATCGATGCAAAAAAATCTTGCATTCAGACATGAAATCACTAAGGCTACCCGGGAGTTTTTTGACTCTGAAGGATTTTGCGACGTTGAAACACCAATACTTAATAAGCCAACTCCAGAAGGAGCAAGAGACTATATAATTCCAAGCAGGGTCAACCAGGGACATTTTTACGCTTTGCCTCAATCACCTCAATTGTTCAAGCAATTATTGATGGTATCTGGAACTGATAGATACTATCAAATAGCAAGATGTTTTAGAGATGAGGATCTAAGAGCCGACAGACAACCTGAATTTACACAGATAGACTTGGAAATGTCGTTTGTTGATGTGGACGATATTATTGAGGTACAGGAGAAGTATTTGAAATACATGTTCAAGAAGGTTATGAAGACTGATATTGAAACTCCATTCCCAAGATATACCTATGAAGAAGCAATGACCAGGTTCGGAAGCGACAAGCCAGATACAAGATATGGCTTTGAATTGAAGAAATTAAACGATATCCTAGTGGATTGCGATTTTGATGTTTTTCGAAACGCAATCGATAACAATGGGGATGTCAGAGGAATCAACTTTGAAGGCTGCGGGGAAAGTTTCAGCAGGAAAGAACTTGACAAATTATCTGAATCTGCAAGAACCTACGGAGCAAAGGGAGTGTCGTGGATCAAAGTCCTTGATAATGAGATAACTTCATCTATAAATAAATTTTTCACTCAGGATCAATTAAGTGAGATAACAGAATTATTTTATGGTAAACCAGGAGATCTTATTATTATCGTTGCAGACAAATCAAAAGTAGTATTTGACGCTTTAGGGCATTTAAGGCAGTTTGTCGCTGGAAAACTTGGAATTATCGATGAAAGCAAATATAATTTGCTGTGGGTGGTAGACTTCCCGCTTTATGAATATAACGATGAAGACCAAAGATTCTATGCGATGCATCATCCGTTCACTTCGCCAAGATTTGAGGATATTCCTTTGCTTGATACTGACCCTGGCAAGGTTAAGGCACAGGCATATGATATTGTCTTAAATGGCACGGAGCTTGGTGGCGGAAGTATAAGAATACATGATGGGAAACTACAAAAGAAGATGTTCGATGTTCTTGGCTTATCCGACGAAGAAGCAAATAGTAAATTTGGTTTTCTATTAGAAGCCTTTAGATATGGAACACCTCCACATGGTGGATTGGCGTACGGCCTTGACAGAATGGCAATGCTTCTTTATGGAAAAGAAAGCATTAGAGAGGTAATCGCATTTCCAAAGAATCAAAATGCAATTTGCATGATGACTGGCGCACCAGGATTTATTTCAAAAGACCAACTGGACGAATTGGCAATTGTAAGCACGGCTAAAATTAATATTGAAAGCTAGGAGAGGTTCAAGTTGAAAAAAAAGATAGGTGTATTCGGAGGTACTTTTGATCCAGTTCATTATGGCCATCTTATTTTTGCGGAGCAAGTTCGTAGTTTATGCGGTCTAGACAAGATTATTTTTGTACCGGCAAAACTACCACCACACAAATTAAATGATTTGCTGACAAATATAAAATACAGGTTTGACATGGTGAACATGGCGATTAGTTCCAATCCGAACTTCGAGATATCAGATATAGAAATGCTAAGTGATGATGTTTCATATACCTACAACACTTTGGCAAGCCTAAAAACTAAGCTAGGAGAGGATTTCGACCTCTATTTCATAGTTGGAGCCGATGCTTGGCTGGATTTGGAGGATTGGTTCAATAGCGAAGGTCTATTGAGAAAATTTTCTTTTATAATTGGCGACAGGCCTGGCTATAAGGAAAATCTGGTGAATGAAAAGATTCAAGATATTTATAAAAGATATAAGACGAACATATTGAAGATCGATATTCCGGAAATAGAAATTTCTTCATCTGAAATCCGAGCATTCGTCAAGAAAGGCAGATCAATAAAATATCTGATTCCGGAAGAAGTGGAAAAATTTATTAATTCGAAGAACCTGTATAAGGAAAATTGTAATGGGAATGAACTTGAAATTTAAGGAAAACTTGAGTGTTTTGGAATATTATGATACAATAAAAAAATATATGACTCCAAAGAGATTTTCTCACACGCTTGGAGTAGTACGGACGGGAAATGAACTTGCACGAATTCATGGCGAGTCAATGGAAAAAGCACAGCTTGCTGGGGCTTTTCATGACTTATGCCGGGACTGGTCGTTAGAGAAATTGAACGAGAGTATTATTAAATTTGGTTTAGACAGTACATATTTGAATGATGCGGGCCTATCTCACAGCAAGGTTGCTGCTGAGTTATTGAATTCCCTATTTGGCATTGATGATATTGATATCAAAAATGCTGTCAAGTATCATACAACTGCGCGAAAGGGCATGTCTAAGCTGGAAAAAATCATATTTGTTTCCGATGCAATTGAACCATCGAGAAATTACAAGAGGGTTGAATATCTAAGAAATATTGCCAAGACAAACTTGGACCTTGCTTGCTTATACACATTGGAAGATACATTGGAATATTTAAAAAAAGAAAATAAGGCTATCCATAAGGATACTTACCTTGCTTATGAAGAATTGAAAGCTCAATTGAGCTAAAATAACTCTAAATTTCAGGAGGAATCAATGAATAACAAAGAAATCGCACTAATGGCTGGGAAAATTCTAGATGACAAAAAAGCAATCGATATAATAATCCTTGATATTTCAAAGCTTGCCAGCTTTGCGGATTATATACTAATAGCGAGTGGTGGATCTGAAAGACAGGTAAAAAGTCTTACTGATGAAGTTGCAATTCAATTGGCAGCTTTAGGAATAGAAAAAAAGGGAATAGAAGGAAACAACGGATCTGGATGGGTCTTGATCGATTTTGGCGATGTTATAGTAAATATATTCACTAACGAACAGAGAGAAAGATATGGAATTGAAAAAATTTGGGGAGATAGCGAGTTAATTACATTATAAGCTGGAGGTACTGGAAATAATGTCACATTATAATTTCAAGGAAATTGAAGTGAAATGGCAGAAGTCATGGGAAGATAATAAATTATTCAAGGCAGAAATTGATAAAACAAAAGAAAAATACTACCTGTTGGAAATGTTTCCATATCCTTCAGGTAAGCTGCACATGGGTCATGTGAGGAACTATTCCATCGGAGATGTGTACGCAAGATTCAAGAGAATGAAAGGTTATAATGTCCTTCACCCCATGGGTTGGGACTCTTTTGGCCTGCCTGCTGAAAATGCCGCTATCAAAAATGGCATACACCCAAATATCTGGACATGGGAAAATATTGCAGAAATGAGAAGCCAGCTTAAACTTCTGGGAATAAGCTATGACTGGGACAGGGAGATAGCAACTTGCCATCCTGATTATTACAAGTGGATGCAATGGATATTTATAAAATTTTTCGAAAATGGTTTAGCTTATAAAAAGAAGAATCCAGTAAATTGGTGTTCCTCTTGCAAAACAGTGCTTGCAAATGAACAAGTTGTTGATGGCAACTGTGAAAGATGCGGCACTTCTGTCGGTAAAAAAGATCTTGACCAATGGTATTTTAAAATTACTTCCTATGCCGATAGATTGCTTGATGATTTAGAACATTTAGACCACTGGCCTGACAAGGTCAAACTTATGCAGAAAAACTGGATAGGGAAAAGTGTTGGAGCAGAAGTAGATTTTCCTATCAAAGACTTTGACAAGTCACTGAAGATTTTCACAACTAGGCCAGATACATTGTTTGGCGCAACCTTCATGGTGCTGGCACCCGAACATGCTTATGTGAAAGAGCTTATAAAGGGGACCCAATATGAGGCTATTGTAAAAGATTTTGTTCATAAGATCAATCACATGACTGAAATCGAAAGAAGCGCTAGCAATCTGGAGAAAGAAGGAATATTTCTTGGACGTTATGCTATAAATCCAATGAATGGCAAGGAAATACCAATTTTCGTGGCAAACTATGTACTAATGCATTACGGCACAGGAGCAATCATGGCAGTGCCTGCCCACGACCAGAGGGATTATGATTTTGCAAGAAAATATAAAATTGATATAATACAGGTAATTTCGGATCCAACAGATATTAATGGATCTCAATTAAATGAAGCATATTGCGGCGATGGATTATTAATAAATTCAGGTGAATTTTCAGGTCTTGACATTGAAACAGGTAAAACTAAAATTATTGAGTTTCTGGCTTCAAATTCAATCGGAAATGAATCTATAAATTTCAAATTGAGAGACTGGCTCATTTCCAGACAAAGGTATTGGGGATGCCCCATACCGATGATCTACTGCAAACAATGCGGATGGGTACCGGAAAAAGAGGAGAATCTTCCAGTTAGATTGCCTGAAGATGTTGTTTTTACCGGTAAAGGCGAATCGCCACTTACAACAAGCAAAACATTCATGGCAGCAACTTGTCCAAAATGTGGAGGAGAGGGTACCAGGGAAACGGATACAATGGATACATTTTTGGATTCATCATGGTATTTTTTAAGGTATACCGATCCAACCAATAGTGAAAAGATCTACGATATGGAAAAAGCCAACTATTGGATGGCTGTAGACCAGTATATCGGAGGTGTGGAACATGCGATTCTTCACCTGTTATATTCAAGGTTTTTTACCAAGGTACTCTTTGACATGGGCCTTTGTCCCGTTGAGGAACCTTTCAAGCGTTTGCTCACTCAAGGCATGGTTCTTAAAGATGGAGCCAAGATGTCAAAGTCAAAGGGCAATGTTGTAAGTCCAGAAGAAATAATAGAAAAGTATGGAGTTGATACAGCAAGGCTGTTCATATTATTTGCATCACCTCCGGAAAAAGAACTGGAATGGTCAGATGCGGGAGTTGAAGGAAGTTATAGATTTCTAAACAGGGTCTATCGACTTTTCGACGAATTGAACGCAGAATTGCCAAAGGATTATATCCGCTTGGAAGATAAAATTGAAATTTTGACAAGTGATGATGTTTCAATGAATTTTGTATTGAATTCATCTATTAAAAAAGTCACTGATGACATTGAAAGGTTCAATTTCAACACGGCTGTAAGCTCGATAATGGAATTGATCAATGAAATGTACAGATATAAGGAATTACCCAACAGGAATCTAAAATTGCTTAAGAAAGCAACCAGGACCATGATTATTCTATTATCTCCCTTTGCGCCACATTTATGTGAGGAATTGTGGGAAAAATCCGGAGAGAGCGAATATACAATCATGGAATCGTGGCCTAGTTTTGATGAAAAAGCTCTGGTTAAGGAAAATGTTGAAATTGTAATTCAAGTGAACGGAAAACTGAAGGAAAAGATTGTTGTTCCACACGGGATGCAAAGGGATGCATTCCAAGAATACGCATTAAAAGATGAAAAAGTAAAGGAATTATTAAAGGGGAAAGAAATTATTAAAATTATTTCTGTTCCAGACAAACTATTAAATGTAGTTACAAACTAAAAGGAGTATAGATGAAACAAAAAGAAAACGACTTAAAAAGCCCTACCGTAAAGGTAATACCTCTCGGGGGTTTAAATGAAATTGGTAAAAATATTACGGTAATTGAATACAAGGATGAAATAATCATAGTTGACTGCGGATTGTCATTTCCTGAAGACGAAATGCTTGGAATAGATATTGTTATTCCAGATTTCACGTATCTCACAAGGAATAAGGAGAAAATCAAAGGAATGATTATTACCCATGGACATGAGGATCATATTGGAGCGATACCATATTTTCTGAGAGAATTCAATGTGCCTATTTATGGAACAAAACTTACATTGGGTTTGATTGGAAACAAGCTTAAGGAACATATGATAACTGGAAATCTTATAACAATATCACATGAGGAAAAGTTTAAAATTGGATCATTCACAATTGAAGCAATCAAGACAACCCATTCGATTGCAGATTCGGTTTGCTTCGCAATTGACACACCATGCGGAGTTATATTCCATACTGGAGATTTCAAAATCGATTTTACTCCACTCCATGGAGAAAGAATGGATTTCAACAGACTTGCAGAAATAGGAAGCAAGGGTGTTTTACTAATGTTGGCTGACAGTACGAATTCGGAAAGAAAAGGTTATACCCCTTCTGAGAAGACCGTGGGAATCGCTTTGGAAAGTATTTTCAGAGAAACAAAAGACCGATTAATAATTGCAACATTTTCATCAAATGTCTATAGGGTGCAGATGATTATCGATGCCGCAGTGAAAAACGGAAGGAAAATTGCCATATCAGGAAGAAGCATGTTGAATGTAGTCAATGTTGCAATGGAACTTGGATACTTGAACATACCCGAAAATGTTTTAGTTGATATAAACAAAGCCAAGCATTTAAAGAATGAAGAGCTTGTAATAATAACCACCGGAAGCCAGGGAGAGCCTATGTCCGCGCTTTCAAGAATGGCATCAGGGGACCATAAGGCTATTCAGATAAAATCTGGAGATACAGTAATTCTATCTTCAAGTCCGATACCAGGGAATGAAAAAACAATTTCCAACATTTTAAACAAGCTATTTGAAAAGGGAGCAAAAGTAATTTATTCGGATATCGCAGATATCCATGTTTCTGGACATGCGTGTGAGGAAGAATTGAAACTGATGCACTCCTTGATTAAGCCCAAATTCTTTGCTCCAATACATGGGGAATATAGACATTTGAGGCAGCATGCCTTGATTGCTCAAGATATGGGAATGAGCAAGGAAAAAATAATCATAATGAAAACCGGCCAAATAATGAATATTCATGGAAACGATATCAGCATATTGAAGGAAATAGTACCTTCGGGCAATGTCATGGTAGATGGCCTAGGTGTTGGAGATGTGGGGAATATTGTCTTGAGGGATAGGAAACTCCTTTCTGAAAGCGGACTTATCATTGTAGTGGCAGCCATTGACCGATCAAGTGGTACTATATGTTCGGGTCCGGATATAATTTCCAGAGGTTTTGTATATGTGAGGGAATCTGAAGATCTGATTGAATCAGCTAGGAAAATAGCAAAAGCCAAATTGGATCAATGCATGGAGGATGGTGTCAGAGACTGGTCAGCATTGAAGAATGCTGTTAAAGATGAATTAAAAAGTTATATTTATGAAAAGACAAAGAGAAATCCCGTAATTCTACCAATTTTCCTGGAGGTATAAAATGAACGTATATGACAATGCGCACTCCCTAGCAAGGGCAATAAAGGATTCCAATGAATACCTGACTTATAAAAGCATGAAGGACGAGGTTTCAAAAAATGCCGAACTAAGTGAAATGCTGAATGATTTTCAACAAAAGCAATACTCATTACAAGCACAGCAACTTTTAGGGCAAGATATTTCTCCTGACATCATGGAACAGGTTCAAGAGCTTATGCAGATAATAATGCGTGATCCGAAAGCAGCCGAATACATGCAGGCGGAGATGATGTTCTCTAAAATGATTGCCGATGTTTATGGAATTTTGGGAGAGGTTATCAAATTCAACCATGAATAATATTTATAAAAATAGAATACTTAAAATTAAAGAAAAAGCAAAAGAAAGCCAAATATTGAATTATTTTGTTACAAAGCCTGAAAACAAACACTATATTTCAGGCTTTTCCTCGTCGAATTATTTTATTCTGTTAACTGAAGAAAAGGATTATCTTTTAACGGATTTTAGATATTTAGAAGCTGCGAAATCTCTTGGAGAAATATTCGAGATTGTGAAAATCGACAATATTTTTACAACAATTGATTTTCTCAGCAGCTTGAAAATAGATTCGATTGCGTTGGAATACAAGGATATAACTTATGATTTTTACAAAGAGATAAAAAGTAAATCCAACATTTCCCAATTGATTTCCGGCGACAATACCATCGAGGGAATCAGGGTAATCAAGGAACCCGAAGAGTTGGAAAAGATAGCAATAGCTGCAGAAATTGCAAACCAAGGGTTTATCCATATTTTAGATTTTATCAAACCAGGCATAACTGAAAAACAAATTGCCTTGGAAATGGAGTTTTATCTCAGGAAAAACGGAGCAGATGCCTTGTCTTTCGACACCATTATAGCGTCCGGAATAAATGGCTCCATGCCCCATGCGATTCCATCCGATAAGATGGTTGAAAAGGGTGATCTCGTTACAATGGATTTCGGTGCGATGTATGATTCATATTGTTCCGACATGACAAGAACAATAGGGGTTGGCCAGATCGATAATCTTCAAAGAGATGTTTACAACATCGTTTTAAACGCCCAGGAAAAGGCCCTCGCTTCAGTTAAAGTTGGAGCAAAATCAAGCAGCATCGACAAAATTGCAAGAGATATAATCTCTGAAGCTGGATATGCAGAGTATTTCGGACATGGACTTGGACATGGAGTTGGATTGGAAATTCATGAAGCTCCAACGCTCAACTCAGGCAGCGCTGAAATATTAATGGCGAACATGCTGGTAACAATAGAGCCAGGAATTTATATTCCAAATAGCTTTGGAGTAAGGATTGAAGACTTGGCAATTATTGGAGAATCTGATATAATCGTCCTATCAAAAATTGATAAAAAGCTCATCATCATATAATAAAATGTTTACACGGAGGTAAGGGCAATGATTTATGCAAGTGACTTTAGAAAGGGTATTACCTTTCAGATAAACGGCGAACCCCATGTTGTTTTAGATTTTCAACATGTAAAACCTGGAAAAGGGGCCGCCTTTGTCAGGACAAAATATAGGAACGTAATGACTGGCGCCACAAGAGAAGAAGCTTTCAACCCAAACGACAAATTTCCAAAAGCACATATTGAAACTAAAACAATGCAATATCTTTATAATGATGTAGACATATATTATTTTATGGACTTGGAGACATTTGACCAAATTCCAATCATGAAAGATAAAGTTGAAGATGCGATGCTGTATTTGAGAGAGAATGACATGGCTACGATTAAGTTCTACAAAGACAACGCATTTCTTGTTGAACCTCCGAATTTTGTAAATTTGAAAGTCATAGCTACCGAACCTGGAGTAAAGGGTGATACGACTACGAATGTAACAAAAGCAGCAACTGTTGAAACTGGAGCGATTATACAGGTTCCAATTTTTATAGAAGAGGGAGAAGTTCTCCTGATAGACACCAGAACTGGAGACTACTTGTCCAGGGCAAAATAATTCAACAATATAAATTCGCAACCATTCATATTGTTTGCGAATTTTTTGTTTAACCTGAATTTAATTCAATATCTGAAAGGATACATATTTTAAATGAAAAATACGAAAAATAAATTCCCAATTGTAATTATATCAATTATTGTAATAGCGTTATTGTTCTTTGCAACTGCATTTGTATATATTTCCAATTCAAGCAAGCCTATTAATCCTAATAACAAGGCTGTTGTTAATCTGGAAATACCAAAAGGAAGCAGTAGCGGAGAGATAGCAAGATTATTATATGATTCAAAATTGATTGGCAATGAACTAGTTTTTAAAATCAAAACCAAAATTGGGAATTATGGATCGCTCTATAAGGCAGGCTATTATTCGCTTAACCAATCTATGAGCATGGATGAAATCATGAATCTTATCAAAAAAGGTTCCGCACTTACTGTAAGGTTTACCATTCCTGAGGGATTTGATATTAAAAGAATATCGGAAAGACTTGTGAGCCAGGACTTAATTGATGCTGGTGAATTTCAAAAACAAGTTGAAAATGGAAATTTTGATTATTATTTTCTAAGTGATGCTCCAAAAGGCAAGAATCATTTGGAAGGATATTTATATCCGGATACTTATGAAGTTTTCCCAAATGCATCTGAAGAAGAGATCATTAACAAAATGTTGGCAAGATTTGATGAAGTTTTTACAATGGAATATAAAGACCAACTAGCAAAGTCAGGTTTAAACATGAATGAATTGATCACATTAGCCTCAATAATCGAAAGAGAAGCCAAAGTTCCAGCCGACCGCCCAGTTATTGCAAGCGTTTTTTATAACAGATTAAAAATCAAAATGCCGCTTCAATCATGTGCGACAGTCCAATATATCCTTGGCGAGCAGAAGGAGAAACTGACACTTAATGATATTGCCATTGACTCGCCATACAACACATATAAAATAAGCGGTCTTCCCCCTGGGCCAATATGTTCTCCGGGATTGGAATCAATAAAAGCCGCCCTGTATCCAGCAAAAACCGAATACTTGTATTTTCTCGCCAAAGGAGATGGATCGTCTGTATTTTCAACAACATATGATGAGTTTCTTGCAGACAAGGCCAAATATATAAATTAAAGTTTTGGAGAATTATGAACAATATAACAAACCACAAGGTCAGCAGCTTCATCGATACTTTGTATAAGCCATTGAACGATGAACTGGGACGGCTTAGGGACGAATCTGAATATAGAAATATTCCAATTATAACAAAAGATTCTGAAATGCTTCTTGAGTCGATAATCAGGATTAAAAAACCGCAAAACATTTTGGAAATAGGTACTGCAGTTGGATATTCTTCTATTTTTTTCACTTTCTGTTCTGATTTAGTAAAAATTTCATCAATTGAAATAAGTGAAAATTCCATTGAAGAAGCAAAAGCAAATATTGAAAAGTTCAAATTGGAAGACAGGATAACTTTAATCAAAGGGGATGCTACCCTTGTCCTGCAAGATATCATTGAAGAATTCGATATAATTTTCATTGATGCCGCAAAAGGCCAATATCGGCAGTTTTTCGATCAATGTTTAAAAAACACCCACCAGGGAAGTATCATAATATCAGACAATATATTATACAAAGGAATAACCGCCTCAGAAGATTTTCTCACAGGTAGAAGAAACAAGACCATTATGAGAAGGATGCGTGATTACCTTGACTATATAACCAATCTGGAGGGAGTTCACACTTCGGTTTTGCCAGTTGGAGACGGGGTTGCAATATCCGTGTTAAAATAGAAATAATCTTAAGCAGGTATATTTATGAAGGAAATAATGAATAAAATTGAATTGCTGGCTCCAGCGGGAGATTTAGAAAAGCTAAAAATCTCCATTGAATATGGAGCTGACGCTGTATATTTCGGAGGCGAGAATTTCGGGTTGCGTGCAGGTTCTAAAAACTTCTCAATAGCAGATATTGAGGAAGGAGTCAGGTTTGCACACGATAGAAACAAGAAAATTTATATTACTCTCAATATATTTGCCCACAATGAGGATATAAACCTTCTAGAAGGCTATTTAAAGGCTATCAGGCATATACCGATTGATGCCTATATTGTTTCTGACCCTGGAATCATATCCATGCTGAGAGAGGAAATTGATACTCCGGAAATTCACCTTAGCACTCAGGCAAATACTACAAATTTTAAATCTGCTGAATTCTGGCATGCACAGGGAATAAAAAGAATCGTTTTGGCTAGAGAGCTCTCTTTTCAGGAGATTAAGGAAATCAAGGACAAAACGAGCCAGACTCTTGAATTGGAAGCTTTTGTCCATGGAGCAATGTGCATATCATATTCTGGAAGATGCCTACTCAGCAATTTTATGATACAAAGAGACGCAAACCGGGGAGAATGCGCGCATCCTTGCAGATGGAACTATAAGCTAGTTGAGGAAAAGAGACCCAATGAATATTATCCCGTCTACGAGGATGATCACGGAACCTATATTTTCAATTCAAAGGATTTGTGCCTTATTGAATATATACCAGAATTCATATACTCAGGCGTTTCGTCATTAAAAATTGAAGGACGTATCAAAAGCTCTTTTTATCTTGCCATAGTAGTTGGCGCATATAGAAAAGCCATTGATTCATTTTACAATAATGAACAAAATCCAAGCAAGGAAGATTGGCTTATTGAAATAAACAAGGCTAGCAATAGAAACTATACAACAGGATTTTATCTTGACAAACCTTCTGCTTCTTCACAAAACTACACGACAAGCAGTTATTCAAGAGATTATTCCTTTTTAGGCATAGTTTTGGATTATGACGAAGAAACCCAAATCGCAAGAGTGGAACAAAGAAACAAGTTTTCTATTGGCGACCAGATTGAAATATTCGGACCATATGATGATTTTTTCAAACAAACGATAAATACAATGTTAAATGAGGATGGAAGCCCGATTGAGAGCGCTCCTCACGCACAGCAAATAGTTTACATAAAAGTTGACAGACCTATCAAGAAAAACTTTATGCTTAGAAAACAAGTCATTGGAGGTGATATCAATGAGCGATTTGAATGATTTTCAAATAAAACTTGAACATATTATAGAATCTAACAAGCTGCAGTATCATGAAAAACGTGCAAATTTAGCAAAAGAAGCTGAAGATAGCCTGGATTACCTGGATTTAAGCAATGAAGCTGTTGATGCAATTAAAAAAGGAATACTACACGACATGAATGAAGGTCATCGACCTTATCGACCCAGATACATTCTTCCTGATTATGTAAAATATTTAAAACAAGGCAGCAGCTATTTGGGAATTGAACCCCCAAAGGATCTCTATGAGGCTGTGAACGCTTTGATGATAATCTATAAATATGTTCCTTCAATTACCGGATATCCAGTATATGTAGGGCAGATAGACGATTGTCTTGAACCATTTATGGAAACAGCAACTTATATTGAAGCGGAGAAACTTCTTCGCTCATTATTGATTTATATGGATAGGACATTGCCAAGTTCATTTGTGCATATGAATATTGGGCCTAGGGATACCCAGATAGGACGCATGGTAATAAGCCTTGAAAGAGAGCTTAAAAAGACAATACCAAATCTTTCGTTGAAATATGATGAAAATATAACTCCAGACGATTTCGCAAAATTTGCCATAGATTCAGCTCTGGATAACATAAAACCTTACTTTGTAAACCATGATTTGATTTCTTCCCAACTCGGAGAAGACTATGCTGTTGTAAGTTGCTATAATACCTTGAGAATTGGTGGTGGAGCACATACTCTTTGCCGGATAAATCTAAAGGAGATTGCCAAAATCTCCAGCAGTGTGGATGATTTCATTAATATAAAACTTAAAGATGCTGTAAAAGTTCTTATTGAGCTAACCAACGCAAGGACAAAATATATTGTAGAAAAGTCAAAGTTCTTTGAAACCAGTTTTCTTTCCACAGAAGGCATAATCTCCTTGGACAAGTTCACAACAATGCCAGCTGTATATGGATTATATGAAGCAATAGAAATCCTTATCGGGGAGAAAATGGGAAAAAGCGACATTGCTGATGATTTGGCAGAAAATATATCCAAGCATTTCTATGATTACGTGAAAGAATCTCCAGCTGTTTATTGTGGCGGAACGAACAACAAGCACGGTGTGCATGCCCAGTCGAATATAGACACTGATGTGGATATCACGCCTGGAGTTAGAATCAAATATGGAGAAGAACCTGGGATTTTCAGACATATAAAGTGTTCCAGCAAGCTGCACAAGTATTTCGATACAGGCTGTAGCGATATTTACGTCTTTGAAGAAACCGCAAAGGACAATCTTGACGCAATGTTGACAATAATAAAAGGTGCTTTGAAAAACAATATAAGAATTCTTTCATGCAACTGCGATTCAACAGAATTTGTAAGAATTACTGGATATTTAGTTAAAAAATCAGATATTGAAAAATACTTTAAAGGTGAGATATTGAGGGAAGATTCCGTGATGCTGGGAGCTGAGTCATTCATTCCAGGTCATTTAGGCGACAGAAAGGTTAAGAAGCTGGATGGAAGCACTGATTAACAAGATAATTGTACCTTCATTCGTTGATGGCCCAGGAAGTAGAATGGCAGTTTTTTTACAAGGATGTAATTTCAATTGTATTTATTGCCATAATCCTGAAACAAAACAAATTTGTAATAATTGCGGTGTTTGTGTTTCTTGTTGCCCATCTGGAGCGCTTACATTTTTTGAAAACAAGGTACAATACAACGAAACTATTTGTATTAATTGCAATAAATGCATCTTTTCTTGTCCAAGCAGTTCCAGTCCAAAGACTGTAAATTATACAATAGAAGATTTGCTGGTAAAAGTTGAAGAAAATCTGGACTTCATCGATGGCATAACCTTTTCTGGGGGAGAGTGCACATTGCAATCGGATTTTATTGCTGAGTTTTCAAGGAAAGCAAAAGATCTATATAATTTGGGCACGTTCATCGATACTAATGGTTTTATAGATAGTATTTCAATGAATCAAATGCTGCCATTCATCGATGGTTATATGATAGACTTAAAAGCATTCACATCGGAAGTTCATCTAAAGATAACAGCGCAAAACAACATTCAAGTTTTTAAAAGCATATATGCAACTTCAGAAGCAGTAAAGCTTTATGAAATTAGGCTTGTATTGTTAGAAGACATAAATGACAGTGTTGAACAATTAAATGAATATTTTTTGTTTGTAAAAAATTTGAATGATTATACGAATCTAAAACTGATTCCCTTCAATCCAGTTGGTGTTCGGGGCGATTATTCTGGGACTCCAAGATATAGTATTGACAAATATATGTATATTATTGCTCTGGGAAAGAAAATTCTTGGAGACAGAATTATACAAGTTAGATTATAATCTAAAGGAATCAAAGGAGTAACAATGGTAAAAGATGATGACTTAGGAACAATTAAATTTTCAGATGAATCTATAATAATTTGTGCTGTCGACGCGATAGCAAGAACATTGGGTGCCCATACCATTGGCCCAAGCTTGAAGGGAATCAAGGTCTCTCAAGAAAACAACGCCCTAAAATTGGATGTAGATATAAATATTGAGTTTGGTTATAAAATTCCAGAAGTTGCCTGGAATGTTCAAGAAAATATTAAGGATGAAATAATGGAAATTACTGGTTTGAAAGTAAATTCAGTTGAGATACGAGTTAAAGGTGTTTACAAAAATACTATCTCGGAAGAATAAATAAATTTTTGGAGGATATAGATGAAACGTTCTAAAATTAGGGAATTGATTATGCAACTCCTATTTCAAATGGAAGTCCAAAAGGATTTCAGCAAAGAAGCAATAGATAAATTCATAGAAATCAATTTCGAGGATAATTCAGAAGTTGGTTTCTTTGTAGATACCTTGACTGCCATAGTTGACAAGATCGTTGAAATCGATAGTGTTATAGAAGAATACAGCGATAATTGGAAGATTAGCAGAATTGCACAGGTTGATTTGGCAGTCCTTAGATTAGCTATTTGTGAAATCAAATATATTAAGGATATTCCAACCTCTGCATCAATAAATGAAGCTGTCGAGCTCGCTAAAAAGTTTGGCGGAGCAAATTCCAGCAAATTTGTAAATGGTGTTTTGGGCAAAATAGCAAGAGAAAATGAACAGCAATAAAGGTTATTATCTTGGTCTTGATACAAGCAATTATACTACTTCTGCCGCTATTGTAGATCAAGCAGGAAATATAATCAGGGATGAAAGGAAGGTTCTTTCAATCAGGCCTGGAGAAAGGGGCCTCAGGCAAAGCGAAGCTCTATTCCAGCATATTAACAATTTACCTGATATATTCGAAACTCTTGTCAAGGATTTAGATAGGAGTTTGATTCATGGAATATCCTCGTCAGATAAACCGCGGAATATTCCAGGTTCATATATGCCTGTATTCAATGCCGGATCAAGTTTTGCAAAAGTAGTTTCATCGGCATTGGGAATTCCATATTCTGCATTTTCCCATCAAGATGGACATTTGCAATCAGCCTTGTACCAGTCGGACTTAAATCCTAAAAAGGAATTCATTGCGTTCCACATATCTGGAGGAACCTCGGAAATATTAAAAGTTGAAGGTTATACGAATCTTGGTTTTAGAAGCAATCTCATTGGGGGGACAAAGGATATCTCATACGGGCAGTTGATAGACAGAATTGGCGTTTTAATGGGTTTTCCATTTCCTTGTGGCAGACATATGGAAGTGTTTATTGAAAACAAAATGGCTGAGAAATCAACGGGAAATTATTACAGCAATGATTTCATTAAAATTCATCTGATAAAAGATATTCATATTGAAAACAACCATGTCAATTTATCCGGTGTTGAAAACACATTTCAAAAATTGATATCAAACTTGCAAATTGATCGAGTGGATATTCTTATGTGCTTATTCAATCTGATTTCAAAAGCATTAATACAACAAATCTATCAAAGTGTACATATTTCGAAATATAATAATCTTCTTCTAACAGGAGGAGTTTTTTCAAATAAATTGATCCGAAAAACTATAGTTGAAAATAAAATTGACAATTGCAATATTATATTCGGTCAAACCCATCTTTGTTCAGATAATGCAGTTGGAATAGCTTTACTATGTTTAGAAGAAATTAAATACTATTCGAGGTAGTAATTATGAAGCCAATTGAAATATCACAGGTAAACAGTTATATAAAAAGGATTCTCCAGACTGATCCCATGCTTTCCAACATTGCGGTAGTCGGTGAAATTTCCAATTTGAAATTCCATAGTTCTGGAAATATATATTTCTCTTTGAAAGATGAAAAATGTAAGTTGAATTGTTTTTTGGGTTCTGAAAATTTTAAAAACTTGAATTTCCAATTGGAAGAGGGAATGAAAGTAATAGCTTCCGGCAGCATCTTTGTTTACGAGGTGTTGGGAAATTATTCGCTTAATGTTAAATTCCTTGAATTAGCTGGTATTGGCAATTTAGCAGTGGAATTTGAAAAACTTAAAAAGAAGCTTGAGAAAGAAGGTCTTTTTAACCATAAGTTTAAAAAAGAGCTTCCCAAATTCCCAAAAACAATCGGCGTGGTTACATCAAGTACTGGTGCGGCGGTTCATGACATTGTCAAATCAATAAAGTCAGTAAATTCATATGTTGATATAATAATTTTTCCAGTTCCTGTAAATAATGCCGCCGCTTCGTTTGAAATCTCTGCTATGATTGATTTCATCAATACTTCATATTCAAACGTTGAAATTATAATCGTTGGAAGAGGCGGCGGTTCCATGGAGGAACTCTGGGCATTCAACGAAGAACGGGTTGCTAGAAGTATTTTCAACTCCAAAATACCCGTGATTTCGGCGGTTGGCCATGAGACTGATTTTACAATTTGCGATTTTGTTGCCGATATAAGGGCTGCGACACCAACAGCGGCTGCTTTGTTAGCGATTCCAGATACTTTTCAAATGGCTGTTCAACTTGATGAATATGCAGAACGCCTGGGAAAGAAAATGTTGAATATTATTAGATTCTATCAATTGAAACTATCCGGAAAAAGTTTTGAGAGTCAAAAGAGGGCGCTGATTTTAAAGATTCATTATTTCGAGGAAAAACTTTTACAAAAGAAATTAATTCTATTTGACCTTGTAAGGCAATATTTTAATAAACTTGATAATCTTATTGAAAACAATCGACTGCTTCTTGAATCAATCAGCCCAGAATCCATGTTCAAAAAAGGTTACAGTATTGTTTTGGATGAAAAAGGCAAACTAGTGGGAAGCGATTCTACGGTACATCTTAGAGAGAATATTTCCATTGTCCAGGCTTTGAGAGTTTTAAAATGTGAAATTATTGAAATTGGAGAAAGAGGTATGGGAAATGAAAAATAAGGAAATCGTCATCGACGAATCATTTGAGGAAATTTTTAAAAAGCTTGAAAAGACAGTAGAAGCACTACAAAACGAAAACATAAGCCTTGATTCAGCTTTAAAAAATTTTGAAGAAGGAATGAAAGATTATGACAAGTGTGTAGATATATTAAATAAAGCTAAACAGAAGGTTTTACAATACGAATCCTCTTCATCTTCTTTGAAGGAGTTGAAAGAATGACCAGCCCAGAGTATCTTAGAATAAAAGCGTTGATTGAATCAAATCTAACTTTTTATTTGCCTCCAAGAAATGTCCACAACAAAGTTTTGATTGATTCCATGTCGTACAGTCTTGAAGCTGGTGGAAAAAGGCTGAGACCTGTATTGCTTATAGCAACAAATAATATTTTTTTCAACAACGAAGAAAATGCCTTGCCTTTTGCCTGCGCAGTTGAATATATCCATACGTATTCCTTGATACATGACGACTTGCCTGGGATTGACAATGATGAATTAAGAAGGGGAAAACCTACGAATCACAAGGTTTTTGGCGAAGGCATGGCTATTATTGCCGGAGATGGTCTTTTAAACACAGCATATGAGATAATGGCAAACGAACTGGCATCAAAACAAGAATGCATAGACGTGATAGATTACAACATAAAAAACGCCATGATTTGCGCTTTCAAAGAAATTGCTTTTGGTGCGGGTATAAATGGCATGGTGGTTGGGCAAGCTGCGGACATTCAAATAGGAACAGGTGCTAAGAAGGAAGATTTAGATTTTATACATTTAAATAAAACAGGAGCTTTGATCGTTGCTTCAGTCAAAGCTGGTGCATTGCTAGGCGGAGCTTCCCAGGAAGAATTTGAGAAATTGTCAAATTATGCAAAATATTTAGGATTGGCATTTCAAATTAAAGATGACCTTCTGGATATCCATGGCAATCAGGAAACCCTTGGCAAAACTATTGGGAGCGACGCAAGATTAAACAAAAAAACATATCCTGGCGTTTATGGAGAGAAGGAATCAATTGAAATACTAAGCGACTATCACAAGAAAGCACTTTATTATCTTGAATCATTTGGGGAAAAAGCTGCAGTTCTTGTTGATATTACAAAGGAACTAGAATTTCGACTAGAGTGATGCTATAATCAAGTGGTGGTGCAGTATCCTAGTCAGAGGTTGATGCTTTTGAGGGCGGGGCTAAAAATCCGATAAAGGGCACATCGATGAAGCTCCTTGTATTTGCTGCCGACGCCCAGTCGGGGGTGTTTACTGGGAGAATGAAGTTCAGGGCGATCCATAATGGCATATGGGCGTGAACCCTCACTTCGTGGAGGCTTGAAGCTTTTGCTTCAAGTATAAACCTGGGTAATGGCAAGCTAGCTATTACTCAGTGTAGCCTGCCTTGAGCGGAAAAAGGGGATAACAGATCCATGTCACGTAAGTTTTCGGCCGAAGCTTTATGACAATTGCTGTTTGAAACTGGTCTGCAAAAGAGGCTGAGAAGCTTCAATCCTGTTGGGGAAAACCCCTAGGCTGTTTAATTGGTATATCAAGGATTACAGTACAAGCTAAGTGGCAATCTAGTAACCCGATCGGCGACGACGGGGGCATTGATTTAAAGGGAAACCGCTGATCTGGCGACTCATCAGCATTAATGTGGGAAATCCAACTAGACCTAAGCAGTAAAGTTTACTTGATATACTGCCACCATCTAATATGAAATTTAAGGGAACATAAATGGCTAAAAATAAATTAAATCGTCAAAGCTCTAAAAGTCATCATAAATGGGTTATATTGATAACAATATCAGCCTTCTTTATTTCGACTTTTATGAGTTTTTTCTCTAAAATGCTCTTGGACAATGCAACAATATTTGTATCCTTTATTATTTTAATCATAATCATATTCATAGGCATAATTGCTGATGCCTTGGGAGTTGCAGTTGCCGTTGCCGATGAAAGGCCTTTTCATTCAATGGCTTCTTCAAAAGTTAAAAGCGCTACTACTTCATTGTACCTGATTAAAAATGCAAGCAAGGTTGCCAATATTCTTGGAGATGTTATTGGTGATGTTTGTGGGATTATCAGTGGCACTTCCGCAGCTTTGATCATAGTGAATATACAGGTGCATTACCCCGGACAGGACCTTGCATTGGCTGCTTTGCTCTTAAGTGGATTTATTGCGGCTTTGACTATTGGCGGAAAAGCTGCAGGGAAAGAAATAGCAATGATATATTACAAGGAGATAGTATTTTCCATGGGCAAGATAGTATCCATTTTCAAATTTGAAAAATAAAATAGAAATTGAATATAAACATATAAATTATGAAAGAAGAATGAAATGAAAAACAATATATTGGATTATGATTTCCCGAAAGACTTAAAATTAATGAATGAGAAGGAATTAGAACTTCTTTCTTACGAGATTAGAGATTTCCTCATTGACAAAGTTTCAAAGACCGGTGGCCATATCGCTTCAAATTTAGGAGTAGTGGAACTTTCTATTGCGCTTCATAAAGTTTATGATTCTCCAATTGATAAAATCATCTGGGACGTTGGCCATCAATCATACGTACATAAGATATTAACTGGTCGTGCACAGGATTTTGACAAGTTGAGAAAGCTCGGTGGTCTTAGCGGATTTCCAAAGAGAGCTGAAAGCATGCATGATGTCTTTGATTCCGGTCATAGCAGCAATTCAATTTCCATTGCACTAGGTGTTGCCAGGGCCAGAACAATCAAAGGTGGAAATGAATCTGTAGTTGCTGTAATTGGAGATGGGGCTCTAACCGGTGGAATTGCATATGAGGCTCTTAATAATGCTGGTCATTGTTCGGACAATATAACTGTAATTTTAAACGATAATGAAATGTCCATAGGAAAAAACTGTGGAGGTATGTCAGAACATCTATATAAACTGAGAATGTCAACCAAGTACAACGAAATCAAAAAACAACTTAAGAGAGCATTAACTGGAATTCCTGTTTTCGGAGAAGGCTTGTTGAACGGACTTGAACATATTCGTGATGGATTTAAATATGCAATTGTACCAGGAGCAATTTTCGAAGAATTAGGTTTCAGATATTTTGGGCCAGTCGACGGCCATGACATTGCGGGTCTCGTTGAAACTTTATCAATTGCCAGGCAGCTTGACGGACCTGTTTTAATACATATTTTAACAAGCAAGGGCAAGGGTTATAAGACAGCAGAGAGAAACCCGTCAAAATTTCACGGAATTGGACCATTTGATCCTGAGACTGGTGATCAATTATGCAATTCAAACAATCTTTCATATTCAAAAATATTTGGCAATAAATTAGTTGAACTGGGAATTAAAAACGAAAACATTGTGGCAATAAGTGCTGCAATGATTGATGGTACCGGGCTTGAATCATTTTCCGAAAAATTTCCACAAAGGACATTCGATGTGGGAATTGCTGAGCAACATGCTGTATCTTTCGCGGCTGGTCTTGCGCTTAATGGCATGATTCCAGTTGTTGCAATTTACTCAACATTCCTGCAAAGAGCCTATGACCAAATAATGTTTGATATCTGTCTTCAAAACCTTCCAGTTGTATTTGCAATTGACAGGGCTGGAAATGTGGGCCAAGACGGAGAAACGCACCATGGAAATTTTGATATTTCATTTTTGTCACATATTCCGAATTTAACAATATTGGCTCCAAAAGACGGTAAAGAGCTTGAAGCGATGCTGGAATACGCCGTAAGCCTTGGGACTCCATGTGCTATCAGATATCCTAAAGGCGACGCGGCAGACTTGTCAGGATTTAGTAATAATTATTCTATAGATGGAACTGCTGAAATCTTAAAAGTTGGAGTAGATGCAACATTGATACCTGCAGGAAAGATGGTTTCCAACACATTGCTTGCATTGGAACTCATAAAGAGCAAAGGATACAACGTTGAAATTATTAACCCTAAGTTTATTAAGCCAATGGATATTAAGACAATAATTTCAAGTGGCAATAAGACAAAATTGATTGTAACGATTGAGGATAATTCCACAGAAGGCGGTTTTGGAAGTGCCATGCTTAAGGAATTCAGTGATTTGGGAGTTGAAAATATTTCATTCAAGATAATTGGGTGGCCGGATAAATTTATCGAACAGGGAAGTGTGCAAGAACTTGAGACACTTTATAATTTGGACCCTGAGAGCATTGCAAGGAGAGTATGTGGCTTTATTGAAAGAAAGACTTGATTTATTGCTGGTTGAACTTGGATATTTCCAATCAAGGGAAAGAGCCAAAGCTTCAATCATGGCCGGAATCGTTTTTGTCGATGGACTTAGATGTGACAAACCCGGAACTGCAATTTTAAAAGACGCTCAAATACTGGTAAAAGAAAACCTCTGTCCATATGTGAGCAGGGGTGGATTAAAATTGGAAAAAGCATTGAAGTCCTTCAATATTGATCTTAATGGTGCAATATGTGTCGATATAGGTGCGTCAACCGGAGGATTTACTGACTGCATGCTTCAAAATGGAGCAAAAAAGGTCTACTGCATTGATGTTGGAAGGGGACAGCTTGACTGGAAACTGAGAAACGACGAAAGAATTACTAATATGGAAAAGGTTAATATTAGGCATTTGAATTTCGATTCAATTTTGGAAAAAATTGATTTTATCTCAATTGATGTTTCATTCATCTCTTTAAAACTAGTCTTTCCAATAGCAAAAAAATTGCTTTCTGATAATGGCCAGATAATTTGCCTCGTAAAACCTCAATTTGAGGCGGGAAGAGAACAGGTTGGAAACGGGATAATAAGAAACCCGGATATTCAGATTGATGTGCTTGACAAAGTTTTAAACTATGCAGTCTCGAATAAATTGAAACCTATAAATCTAACATATTCACCTATGACTGGTGCCAAGGGTAACATTGAATTCTTGCTTCAATTGAGGAATTCAGATATCGATCCAGAAATAAATGAAGTAAAAGATGTCATAAATGTTGAAAGAATAGTAAATGATGCACATATTGAATTAGGAGGCACAAAATGAAATTCTCAAAAAAATTGGAACAAATGGAACATTCCCCTATAAGAAAGTTTTATAAATATGCCCAGGAAGCTTCCGCAAAAGGAAAGAAGATATATTATCTCAATATAGGCCAGCCTGATATAAAAACCCCCAAGGTATTCTTTGACGCAATAAATAAATTTGACAATGAAGTGCTGGAATATATGCCCTCACAGGGGATACCGGAATTGATAGATGCCATGATTGGGTATTATGAAAAGCATAATGTTTTCCTAAACCCTGAAGATATAATTATAACCCAGGGGGGAAGCGAGGCCCTTACATTTACCATGCTTTGCATAACAAACGACGGAGATGAAATAATCGTACCGGAACCATTTTATTCAAATTACAGTATTTTCATCAAGGGAACGGGTGCAAAAATAGTACCAATTACAACAAAAGCTGAAGATGGTTTTCACTTTGCAAAGAGGGAAGATATCGAATCAAAGATTACTAAAAGAACAAGGGCTATCTTACTGACAAATCCAGGGAATCCAACTGGAACAGTTCTCAACAAATCTGAAATGAGAATGATTGCCGACGTTGCAAAGGAACACGATATCTTCATCATATCAGATGAAGTTTACAGAGAATTCGTTTACGATAAAAGTCCCATAACAAGTTTTGGCCAGATTCCCGACATAACGGACCGGGTAATACTCATCGACAGCATATCAAAACGCTTTAGCGCCTGTGGAGCAAGGATAGGGGCTGTAATATCAAAAAATAGGGAACTTCAAAACCATATTTTAAAACTATGCCAAGGTCGATTGTCTTCTCCAACACTAGATCAATATGGAGCTGTGGCGCTTTACGGATTACCTGATTCATATTTTGATGTAGTTATTAAGGAATATGAGAAGAGAAGGGATGTTGTCTTCAATAAACTCTCGAAAATGGAAGGAGTAATATGTCAAAAGCCACAAGGAGCTTTTTATATTACTGCAAAACTCCCTGTCGCTGATGCTGAAGACTTTCTAATATTCATGCTCACTTCATTTGAGGACAATGGCGAAACGGTAATGTTTGCTCCAGTGGAAGGATTCTATGAAACCCCGGGTTTGGGAAAGAATGAAATAAGAATTGCCTATGTGCTGAATGAGAAAGATTTAAATAGGGCAATGGACTTGCTGCAGCTAGGTTTGGATAAATATCTAGCCTTGACAACCATATAGCTTTTCGGAGGATGATTTGACCAATAAAACTTATTATATAACTACATTTGGTTGCCAGATGAATGAACACGATTCAGAAAAACTTGCTGGAATGCTTGGTGAAATGGGCTATAGTGAAGACTTATCAAAGGATAGCGCCAATGTGATTATTATTAACACCTGCAGCATAAGGGAACATGCCGACGAGAAATTTTTTGGGTTTTTGGGCCAGTTAAAAAAAATCAAAACTCTTAATCCTGATACTGTAATATCTGTTTGTGGCTGCATGATGCAACAGGAGCATGTAATCGAAAGGATAAAAACCAAATATCCATTTGTAGATTTGATTTTTGGAACACACAATATCCATAATTTTCCAAGCATGCTTTCAGATATTATAAACGATAAAAGCAAGCTGATGGAGATATGGGACGAAAACGGAGAAATGATTGAAGGTATTCCTTCCAAAAGAAAGTATGAATTCAAAGCTTTTGTCAATGTTATGAATGGCTGCAACAATTATTGCACATATTGCGTTGTCCCCTATACTAGAGGCAGGGAACGCAGCCGAGATCCAAAAGAAATATTGTCTGAAGTACGTGACTTGGGAAGGAATGGGGTAAAAGAAATTACATTGCTTGGCCAAAATGTAAATTCATTTGGCAATGGTACGGATAATCAGACATCTTTTACTGACTTGATATATCAAATTAATGAAATTGAGCAAATAAAACGAATTCGTTTTATGACTTCACACCCAAAAGATTTATCAATGGAATTAATAAAGGCATACAAGGATTGCCAGAATTTATGCAATCATATACATCTGCCTGTACAATCAGGAAGTTCAAAAGTTCTCGAAGATATGAATAGACATTATACAAAGGAACAATATATTAAATTGACCGAAAGATTACGGAGCCAGATTCCCGATATGTCCATAACAACAGATATTATTGTAGGATTTCCTGGAGAAACCGAGGACGATTTCAATGAAACAATGGATTTGGCAGAAAAGGTGAATTTTGATTTTGCGTATACTTTCTTATACTCAATGAGAAAAGGCACACCAGCCCATGATTATAAAAATCAAGTCCCCGAAGAGATAAAACACCAACGATTCAACAGATTGGTTGAACTGCTCAATAGAATTGCGGATATAAAGAACAAGTCCTGCATTGGAAATATTTCAACTGTGTTGGTAGAAGGTCCAAGTAAAACCAATAAGAGTATTTATACCGGAAGAACAGAAAGCTTCAAACCGGTAAACTTCTCCGCAGACCCGTCTGATGTAGGAAATATAATCCCCATAATGATTACTGGGGCAAAAACATTCAGCCTCTTTGGGAAGAAGATTTAAAAAATATATGGGATCACGAAGTCTAAATTTGGTTTTCAGGAGCATATTATGGAATTTTCTCCAATGATGAAACAATATATGGAAATAAAAAATATGCATAAGGATTGCATAGTTTTTTTCAGATTAGGTGATTTTTACGAGATGTTTTTCGAGGATGCTCTGATTGCTTCGAAAGTTTTAGAAATAACTTTAACTGGACGAGATTGTGGGCAGGAGGACAGGGCTCCCATGTGCGGAATTCCTTACCATGCAAGTGAAATCTATATTCAAAAGCTTATTGACAAGGGCTTCAAAGTTGCCATCTGTGAGCAAGTTGAAGATCCAAAAGATGTAAAAGGTATTGTCAGAAGAGAAGTTGTAAGAATTGTCACCAAGGGAACTTTAATGAATCCCGACATGCTTGATTCTTCATATAATAATTATCTGTTATCCATATTTACTGACGATATTGGGGCAGGCATAGCCTATACAGATATTTCCACTGGAGAGATTTACTCTACGGAATTCACAAAAGAGAATGTATTTGAAAGACTTCTAAATGAAATTGTTAAAATTGAACCAAGAGAAATAATTTCCAACGCATATCTTGCAGAAAATGAAATTCTGGAAGAGATCAATTTTTCATTTGCTGGCAATGTGGAGATAATTGCTGATTATTACAAGAGCGACGTCAAGTCTAATTCTATCGTTATGGACCAATTCAAGGTTAAATCCCTGGGCGGCTTGGGGTTGTCAGAATCCTACCACTCCACGAAAGCATTGGGGGGTTTGCTTGAATATTTAAAAGATACACAAAAGCAGAATATATCCAGTCTAGTGAATTTGAAGAATTATTCATCTGATGTACATATGTCCATGGACAGATCCACAATCAAGAATTTGGAAATATTGGAAACTCTTTATGAAAAGAAACTGGAGGGTTCGCTTCTTCATATACTAGACCATACGCAAACTTCAATGGGATCTAGAAAGCTAAAAAAATGGTTGAAAGAACCTCTTTTATCCAGCTTGGAAATATGCAAACGGTTGAATGCTGTTCAAGTAATGGTTGAAGATATATTGCTTAGAAACAATCTAAAAGAATCTCTAAAGAGAGTATATGATCTTGAAAGGCTTTCTGGCAAGATTGCCTACGGCAATGCGAATCCCAGGGATTTATCAGCTCTTAAACACTCAATATATGTTTTACCTGAGATAAAATCCGAACTGACTGGTTGTGGAGATTTTCTGCTTGAGGAAATAGGGAAGGAAATTCACATATTAAAAGATGTTTTTGATTTAATTGAGGATGGAATCATTGAAAACCCATCGATTTCAGTAAAGGACGGCAATATCATAAAGCCAGGTTTCTCAAAAGAATTGGATGAAATGAAATTTTCAATTAGAGATGGGCAGTCGTGGATATCCGATTTGGAAAGAATTGAAAGGGAAAGAACCGGAATCAAGAACCTGAAAGTTGGTTTTAATAAAGTATTCGGCTACTATATCGACGTCACGCGGTCATATTATGAAATGGTTCCCGACAATTATATCCGAAAACAGACGCTCTCAAATTGTGAGAGGTTCTATACCATTGAACTTAAAGAAGTTGAATCAAAGGTATTAAATGCTGAATCTAAAATAAACATACTGGAACAGGAGATATTTTCCGATATCAAGGAAATTATTAAAGAAAAAATATCTTATATTCAAAAGACATCTTCTGCGATTTCTTCTCTCGATGTTCTATTATCTTTTGCCCAGATCAGCCATTTAAATTCATATGTAAAACCAATTGTTTCAAATGGCAATAGTATTAAAATAATCAAAGGCAGACACCCAGTTGTGGAACAGACAATCAAGGATGGTAATTTCGTTTCTAACGATACTTATCTTGATTCCGATACAGATAGCTTATTGCTGATTACCGGGCCTAATATGGCCGGAAAATCCACATATATGAGACAAACAGCGCTTATCATACTCATGGCCCAGATTGGATGTTATGTTCCTTGTGAAATGGCGGAAATTGGAATAGTAGACAAGATATTCACAAGAATTGGAGCTTCAGACAATCTTTCACAAGGTCAGAGTACTTTCTATGTTGAGATGAGCGAACTTGCAAATATTTTAAATACTTTTACAGAAAAAAGCTTTATCATACTTGATGAAATTGGCAGGGGTACCAGCACTTATGATGGTCTTAGCATTGCTTACGCAGTTGTTGAATATTTGTGCAAGGAAGATTCCAGGCCAAAGGCTATGTTTGCCTCACATTATCATGAATTGACAGAACTTGAAGGTCAAATCAAAGGTTTGAAAAACTTAAATGTCAGTGTCATTGAAAGGAATGGTTCAATAATCTTCCTTCATAAAATTATTCCAGGATATGCAAGCAGGAGTTATGGGATACATGTGGCAAGAATAGCCGGGGTTCCATCTATGGTTTTGGAAACTGCAGAAAGAATTCTAAAAGAACTTGAAGTGGATTCCATAAAGCTTTCCCTCAAAGAAACTTCCCAAAAGCTTGATATGAAAACAGAAACCCAGCAATTATCTTTGTTTAATGCAAATTTGAGTCAGGGAATAATTGATAGGATTAAGAAATTTGACTTAATGAATTCAACACCATCTTCAATCATCTTGTTAATTGAAGAGATAAGGGACGAATTTAAACAGAAAGGTATCTGATATGAAAGAACATTTTCAAAACAGAATAGTGAAGCTTCCAAAATCAGTGTACGATAAAATAGCTGCCGGGGAAGTAATCGAACGACCAGTTTCCGTAGTAAAGGAACTGATAGAAAATTCCATCGATGCGGGATCGACTTCAATAGTTGTTGAAATAAAAAAGGGTGGCAAGGAATATATTAGAATTACCGATAATGGGGTTGGTATTGACAAAGAGGAGATTGAGCTGGCTTTTCAAAGGCATGCCACAAGCAAGATTTCTGTTTTGGCTGATTTGGACCAAATAGCAACTCTTGGATTTCGGGGAGAAGCGCTCTCAAGCATTGTAGCTGTTTCACATATTGAACTTGTTACCAAGCCTTCATTATCCGAATTTGGTATTCAAGCATTTTTTGAAAATGGAGAAATGGTTGATTTCAATGAAATTGGCTGTGAAAATGGCACTAGTGTAATAGTAAGAGACCTTTTTTACAATTTGCCGGGACGCTTGAAATTCCTTAAAGCCGACCATGTTGAAGCCCAATTGATCATAGACCTTGTTACAAAACTTGCCTTGGCAAATGCTGAAATAAATTTTAAACTTATACGCAATGGTAAAATTATATTTTCAACCGGTGGGCATAAGAACATAAGATCAAATATTGCCTGCCTATATGAAAAAGAACTGGCTTCATCATTGCTTGAAGTTAATATGGAAAACGTTCTTGGATCTCTATCTATTTTCTTTACAAATCCAAGCTTTAGTAAATCAAATAGGAAGTTCCAGGTATATTTTGTAAATGGAAGATATGTACATGATAAATTGATTGAGAAAGCCATATCCTCAGCATTTGCAGAAAGAATGCCAAAAGGCAGGTATCCAGCGGTATTTCTATTTTTGACTATAAATCCTGAGTTGATCGATGTGAATATTCATCCATCAAAGTTGGAAATAAAATTTCTAAATGAGAATGTTGTCTTCAATTTTATCGAAAGTGCATTCAAGTCTGGCCTTTCAGAAATGAATTCAATACCAAAGATTGAGACGAAAAATTATTTTTCGTTAAATGCTGATTTAAATGAAAACAAGAACGATGGCAATCAAGTTGACATAATAAAGTTATTGGAATCCAAGCGAGCTTTTGTCAATATTGACCACTCTCATAATGATTCCAAATACCAAGAAGATGCTTATCCGTCAGAAAATGTTCCTATATCATCCAATATCTTTGAAACTATTAATCGGGGAGATTTCAAACCAGATAATGATGTGATTAATTTAAAAGGCAATATTTCAAATTTAAAAGTGGCAGGAAATATTTTCAACACATATATTTTGGCTTCAGATGCGGAAAAC
The DNA here is from genome assembly GCA_037144355.1 of Eubacteriales bacterium. Taxonomy (GTDB): domain Bacteria; phylum Bacillota; class Clostridia; order Peptostreptococcales; family Anaerovoracaceae; genus JBAWWY01. The sequence continues at coordinate 145,225 of JBAWWY010000001.1, forward strand.
TTCTATATTATCGACCAGCATGCAGCTCACGAAAGGGTATTGTTTGATAGATTGAAAGAAGCATATTTAAACGAGGTAAAATCTAATCAGGCACTTTTGATTCCCTTGATTATTAACACAAATTATATAATAAATGAAACTCAAAGCAATATATTAGACACTATTATCAAGTTAGGTTTTGAAATGGAGCCTTTTGGCCAGAGGTCATTCATAGTAAGAAGCATTCCAGCATTCATGTCCATACTAGAATCTGAAATCTTTCTCCATGACTTTCTGGATAACTTTAATGATGAGCATGCGTTATTGATTGATTCAAAGATAGACAAGCTGATTTCAAATTCATGTAAGAATGCGGTAAAGGCTCATGACATCCTTGATATCAAGGAACAAACCAGCTTGATTATTGATTTGGGAAACACGGATAATCCTTTTTCATGTCCTCATGGCAGACCAATAATTTTGAAATTGACTATATCAGAAATTGAAAAAATGTTTAAAAGGATTTAACAATTATGAATAAGAAAGTAATATTTCTGGTTGGTCCAACTGCGGTAGGTAAAACTGAATTTTCTATAGAATTGGCGCTTATTCTTGATGGCGAAATTGTATCCTCCGACTCCATGCAAATCTATAAATTCATGGATATAGGCAGTGCAAAACCATCTATTTCTGAAAGAGCTATAGTCAGACATTATCTTGTTGATGAAATCGATCCAAGAGATGATTTTTCGGTTTCACTATATCAGTCATTGGGTAAGAAATATATCAAGGAAATATTGGAGCATGGAAAACAGCCTATTGTCGCTGGTGGATCTGGTTTGTACGTGAATTCACTTTTGTATGATATGGATTTTTCAGTCGCATCTTCAAATCAAGAGCTACGGCAAAAACTGGAAGCCGAGGCAAGTATCCACGGCAAGGAGCACCTCTTTAACAAGCTTGTGGACATTGATCCAATTGGTTCCAAGAAAATACATCCAAACAATGCTATCAAAGTTATAAGGGCTTTAGAAGTTTTTTATACGACTGGTACACCAATCAAGCCATTTAGGGAGGCTTTGATCCCTACAAAAGACTATGAATATATTATTATTGGTCTTACCATGGATAGGGAAATGCTTTATGATAGAATTAATACCAGGGTTGAAATGCTCTTCAATCAAGGTTTAGTTTCTGAAGTTGAAAATTTATTGAAATTGGGTTTGACGGAAAGCAACATCTCCATGAAAGGAATAGGCTACAAAGAGGTTATCTCTCTTATAAATGGTGAATGCTCACTTGAGGAAGCAAAAATTCTTATTAAAAAAAATACTCGGAAATATGCTAAAAGGCAGATGACTTGGTTCAATTCGCTAGAAAATGTCAAATGGTTCAATATGTCTGAATATGAGGATAAATCCTTATTATTGGAAGAGGTGGCGGTGTGGATAAAAAAACAATAAAATATCACAATAAATCAGATCGCCCAGACAACCTGGTGAAAAGGGAAAACGATATAATAGAGAAATGTATTGAAATACAAAAGCTTCTCCCGGATTTCATGAAGGGATATTTTATTTATCTGAAAACAAGCGTCCTACCATTGTCAAGGCTTGCATATCTTAGAGATGTCTCTTTTTTCTGCAATTACATAATTGGAGAGACTGACATTTCAAAAGCTAAGATTATCAAGGATATTTCATCTGAAGAATTCGATAAAATAACTTCCAGAGATATCAATTATTTTATTGGAGAGTATTGTACAAGATACAAATCAGAGAGGACAAATCCTCCAACAGTATATTCCAATGGAAATAGGTCGCTTTCGAGAAAAAGATCATCGCTATCGGTTCTTTTTAAATATTTATACAGGGATGGGATTGTAACAAAGAATATTACTGAAGGTTTTAATCCAATAAAACTTCCTAAGCCAGGCGAAAAAGAGATTAAAATACTTGAGGACGATGAAGTCAAGATAATGCTTGATACTGTTACCAATGGAACAAATCTTAGTAAAAAAGAACGAGAATTCTGGGAAATTACCAAGAAAAGAGACAAGGCGATATTAATATTATTTGTCACATACGGTTTAAGATTATATGAATTGGAGCATTTGAACCTTTCTTCTTTCAATTTCAGCAGGGGAGAATTTAAAATATATCGAAAACGAGGCAAGGAAGCTGAAATGCCTCTTAATAAATCTGTTGAAAAAGTTATAAAGGACTATATGGAAAATGAAAGGCTTCTAATTGAAGGAATTCAGGAAGTAGACAAGGATGCACTGTTCATTTCAATTCAGGGTGGAAGGCTTACTCAAAGGGCATTGCGTGAACTTGTAAAAAAATATACTGCAAAAGGCATGGGAACATCAAAGGGTGGGGGATACAGCCCACATAAACTGAGAGCCACTGCTGCTACTTCGCTAATCAATCAAGGAAACTCAATTTTCGATGTTCAAAATCTATTGGACCATGAAAATGTCACTACAACCCAATTGTATGCAGCTCATAAAAAGAATTCAAAAAAGGAATTGATAAAGAATTTTGAGTGGCTGGACGAATTTGAAAAATAAATTATTAAAACAAATAAATACAAGCAATGGAGAATGAAATGAAAGATAATAATTTAGTTAACAAGTATATGAATAATAAAATGAATATTTCAGAAGAAGTAATGAAGCTCGTTGAAAAATCTGAGTTACAGGTTTTTAAGGAATTCAGCGAACTGGATAATATCTTATTCTACAATCAAGTCAAAGTGCTAGATGCATTTCAACAAAATAGAATAAGCGACATGCATTTTTCATGGAATACAGGATATGGATACAACGATCCTGGTAGAGAAGCTTTGGAAAAAGTATATTCAACCATATTTTCTACTGAAGCAGCTCTTGTAAGACCTATAATTGTAAATGGAACCCATGCGCTTGCTTTGACTTTATCTGGAATATTGCGGCCATCAGACGAGTTGATTTATGCGTCAGGGGCGCCTTATGACACATTGGAGGAAGTGATTGGAATAAGAGGAGAAGGAAAGGGGTCTTTGAAAGATTTTGGAATCGAATATTCGCAAATTGAATTATTGGAGAACGGTAATATTGATTTTGTAAATCTTGGAAGAGCAATTTCAAATAAGACTAAGGTCGTTGCACTGCAAAGAGCTACAGGGTATGGATTCAGAAAGGCCATCACAATAGATGAAATTCGTGAATGGGTTTCTTTTGTAAAAAATATAAATATGAATATAATTTGCATGGTTGACAATTGCTATGGGGAATTCATAGATATTCTTGAACCAACAGATGTTGGAGCAGATGTCATGGCCGGTTCTTTGATCAAAAATCCAGGTGGCGGGCTTGCCTTGTCTGGTGGCTATATAGTTGGAAGACAAGATTTAATTGAAAAAATATCCTATCGTATGACTGCACCAGGAATTGGGGGCGAATGTGGTCTGTCATTCGGACAGAATAGAAATATGTTCCAAGGTCTATTTATTGCTCCAAAGACTGTAAATGGAGCTTTAAAAGGCGCAATCCTTTGCTCAAAAGTATATGAGAATCTTGGATATGAAGTTTGTCCGAAATCAAATGATTCTCGTAGTGATATAATCCAATCTATAAAATTTGGGAATAAGGAAGCCATCATTGCATTCTGTGAAGGAATACAAGCAGCTGCTCCGATTGATTCGTATGTAGTTCCTATTCCATGGGATATGCCCGGTTATGAGGACCAGGTAATTATGGCTTCTGGATCTTTTGTACAAGGTTCTTCTATTGAGTTGAGTGCCGACGCTCCAATTAGACCCCCATACGTGGCTTATTTCCAAGGTGGCCTGACATATGAACATTCAAAATACGGTGTAATAAAAAGCTTGCAACACTTGATTGATAAAAAAATCATTAAACTATAGAAATCTGATCAACTAGTAACTTGAATAGGTGAATTTATGGATTCAAAGATAAAAGCAAAATTTAACAGATATGTTGCCATTTTAAAGCTATTTGTTCTGTTTGGAATAATTATTGGCTTGTCTATAACTATTACAATATTCGCGCCTGATTTTGCATCAATTTTCCAGGACACAAACAAAGCCAAAGCGTTTTTGCTTCAGTATAAGGCTGCCAGCATACTTGTGTTTATATTGCTTCAGATTGTTCAGATTGTCGTTGCAATTTTACCTGGCCAAGTACTGCAATTCGTTGCTGGATATGTTTACAGCTTTGGATTCGGCGTTTTTTGGTCAATGGTCGGTATTATGCTCGGAACAATTATAACCTTTTATCTAGCAAAACTTTTAGGAAAAGATGCAATGCATATTATCTTCGGGGAGGAAAGAATCACAAAGTTTGTCAATATACTGAATAGCAAGAAAGCATATACTGTAATATTTGTTATTTTTCTAATTCCCGGAATTCCCAAAGATTTAATAAGTTATGCTGCAGGAATATCTGAAATTGGAATAAAACCTTTACTAGTTCTTTCATTGGTTGGTAGATTCCCTGCATTAGTTGCAACAATTGCCATGAGCAGGCTGCTTTATAACGGAAGCTATATCGCTCTGGGAATTTTCATCTTCGCAATAATTGTTCTTTTTATTCTTGGTATATGGAAACGAAGGCATATAACTGAATACATGGATAAAGCTTACACTAAATTAAGCAATTGGTCTTATTGATGATTTAAATCAAAGTATAAATGAGGAGGTCGAAACATGTGTAAAGTATTATTAATTAACGGAAGTCCACATGAGCATGGCTGTACATATACTGCACTCCATGAAGTGGAGATAAAACTGAATGAACATCAGATTTCAACAGAAGTGCTTTATCTTGGAGCGAAACCTATTGCAGACTGCATTAACTGTGGTAAATGCCTCAAAACTGGCCACTGCTTTATTAAGGACAAAGTGAACGAAATTTTAAATCGTTTAAATGAATTCGATGCAATCGTCCTTGGTTCACCAGTTTATTATGCTGGACCAACAGGGTCACTCTGTTCTTTCTTAGATCGCCTGTTCTATTGCGGTGAAGTCGCTATGGCAGGAAAATTCGGTGCGGCAGTGGTATGCTGTCATCGTGCAGGTTCAACTGCAGCTCTGGATCGGCTGAACAAATACTTTACCATCTCTAATATGCCTGTAGTTCCTTCCCAATTCTGGAATCTGGTTCACGGTCATACTCCCGAGGACGTCTCCAATGATGAAATAGGAATGCAGACGATGCGTGCTTTAGGCGAAAACATGGCATGGCTGCTGAAGATAAAAGAGAGCGGCAAGGCTGCCGGTGTTTCCGCCCCAAACTACGAATCGGGCTTCTGTAATAACACACAGAAGGACTCATAAAAGTAAGGATTAATCATAATTATAACAACTTAGTTAAAACTATCTTTTGCAATTAACAGCTAAAAAAAATAATTGAAATAAGCCTTTACAAAGAACATATGTTCTGTTAATATAATACTAGAACATATGTTCTTATTTTGTGAGGTGAATGATATGAGAAATGCTAAAAGAAAGTTAGTTGTTAAAAGCAAGTTTCGTTTTACTATTTTTATAACAGTAATGATACTATTTTCGACTTTTACATTAGGGACAGCATTTGGCGTTTATGATTCAGAAAGTTTAACTAAGCCATTATATTATCAGGTCCAAATTCAAACTGGTGATACATTGTGGGAAATAGCTCAATTGTACGGACCAAAAGATCAGGATATAAGAAAGTCTATATTTGATATTTGCCAAGTCAATAATATATCAGCAGAGCAGATTTATCCGGGACAATTAATATTGGTTCCTCGTGAAATATAAATTTTAAAATCATTTAGAAAACGACACGAAACAACAGGTACAAACATATTAGGTGTAAAAATAAAATGTCTTAAATCGACGATTTTACAACGCTATAAATGATGGATTCGGCTGGCAGGGCTTATGCCAAAGGTTTTCAGCGATTTGAACAGTTCTTTATTTAGATTGATGTATCTATGCCGAAAATATACATTTAAGGCATAGATACTATTTATTTAAAGAAGCATATTTCTATGCTTCCTAACAATATCGATTTATTTATCAATATGCCTGCCCTTCCCACATTTCTTGCAATAACCGTAAATCTTCACATTATGATCTACAATTGTAAAATTATATTTATTTGAAATTGTTTTTTCTAAATTTTCCATTAGATCCAATTTAACTTCTTCAATATTGCCACATGCCAAACAAATTAAATGATGATGATTATGCCTGTCTGTTATTGATGAAATTTCATATCTACTCTTACCGTCATCAAAATCATGTTTTGAAGTTATATTGACTTCTGTAAAAATTTGCAAAGTTCTATAGACAGTAGCTTGACCTAAATCTTTTTGAGACTTATGAATTTCATGATAAATTTCTTCACAGGAAAGATGCTTGTCTTGATTTGCCAGCAAGAATTCCAAAATAGTTTCTCTTTGCTTTGTCAGCTTGTAGGATTTACTTCGAAGTTTATTGTTATAAAAATCAATCATAACGGTCTCCATAAACTAAATTCCATTATTTTTTGCCTGATTGCTCATTTTATCCAAATATCCCTGCAAAATAATGGTTGCTGCTTGTTTGTCGATAACTTTTTTTCTATCTTTTCTGGAAACATCGGCACTTATCAATACTCTTTCTGCTATTACAGTTGTGAATCTTTCATCTTCAAATACAATTTCAATATCTTTGACTCCGCTGCTCCTTAGTTTGTTTTCAAGCATGGTTTTAAATTCATATACTTTCAAAGTCTGAGGGCTATCCGTTCCATTTAGCATTTTGGGCAACCCAACGACGATTTTGTTGCATTCAAATTCTTTTGCAATATCAATCACTTTACCGGCATCTTTTCTGATACCAACTCTTTCTATTGTCTTATAGCCCTGTGCGATTATTAGAAGGCTGTCGCTTATAGCCACTCCGATAGTTTTATCTCCCACGTCAAGTCCCATTGCTCTCAAAATCATTCTCCTTATTTTATGAACAAAACAATTTAATAAAAGCAGACTTTCGTCCGCAATTATTAATTTACTAAATCAGGCCAAGCCTGCAATCTAAATCTCTAAGTATGATTTTAAAAGTTCTTCAACCAAATCATCACGTTCTATATGTTTAATCAAATTTCTAGCATTTCCATAACTTGTTATATATGATGGATCTCCTGATAATATATACCCTACCATCTGATTAGTTGGATCATAGCCCTTTTCTTCCAAAGCTAGGAAAACCAGCTTTAAAATATCTTTAGTAGTCTGTTCATGCTCTTTATCATCGGTTGAAAAAACAATTGTATTTCTATCCAATAGTCACACTCCCCTTCCTAACAAGATAATTATACATAAATTCAACGGCATCCACAAGGAATACAAATAATTAATTAATTGTTGTAACTGCAAATTCCAAAGCTTTATCTATCTGGGAAATATCCTTTATTCCGGCCTGGGCCATGTCAGCTTTCCCACCGCCGCCGCCGCCGACAGATTTAGCTATTTCTTTTATTATATTTCCAGCATGGTATCCCTTTTCAAGCAAGTCATTGCTTACTGAAACCAATATCAAACCTTTCCCATCGCTCACGGTTGCTAAAATGAGAATTATCCCATTGGTTTTTGCCCTAATAGAGTCTGATAAATCTCTAAGCTGGCCAATATCCAGGTTGTCAAATTTCTTGCAAGCAATTTTGATATCATTTTTAATTATTGATGACTGAATAATCTCGTCAACATTTTCCATTATACCTTGATTCAAATTTAAATCATGCTCTTTTTTCAAACCTTTATTTTCTTCTAATATTGTTTTGACCTTTTGAAACAAATTTTCCCTTGTGGTTTTAACAGCATCAGATAAATTCCAGACTAAAGAATCAACCTTGATTAATTGCTTGTATATTTCAGCGCCAGTTATGGCTTCAATCCTTCTTATTCCTGCAGCTACTCCATTTTCTGAAACAATTTTAAAAGCTCCAATTTGACCTGTATTGCGAACATGGGTTCCACCACATAATTCAATACTATAGTCTTCGATTGCAACAACTCTCACTAGTTCCTTGTATTTTTCTCCGAATAAAGCCATTGCACCGGTTTTTCTTGCTGCTTCAATATCCATTTCTTCTATTTTAACATCGAGAAATTTTAATATGTTGTTATTGACAATGGATTCAATCAAAGTCAACTGCTCCTTTGATATAGCCTCAAAATGCTTGAAATCGAATCTTAATCTGTCATTTCCTACTAACGACCCAGCTTGTTCTACATGGGTACCTATGGTCTCCCTCAATGCCTTGTGAAGCAAATGAGTGGCAGTGTGATTTCTCGATATTGAATTTCTATTGATATAATCCACTTTGCATATTGCCATGTCTCCAATTTCAACGCTTGATGCAAGTTCGCATTCATGAATAATCAAATCCTTCATTTTAATAGTATTTGTAATAATCATATCAACATCGTTGATTGTAAGAATACCGCAATCTCCGGACTGTCCACCGCTTTCAGCATAAAAGCATGAAGACTCAAGTATAATACCTACTTTTTCCAGTGCTGATGCATTCTTACTGAAGATTCCATTTTTGAGCAAGCCAACAATCTCTGATTTGTTGCTCATATTATCATAGCCAAGAAATATCGTTGGTTTGATATTTATTTCCCCCAATGCATCGCTTGTCCATCCTGCATCAAAATTGCTTTTCCTAGCAGATCTAGCTAGGTTTTTTTGCTTTTCCATATGATTATTGAAATCAGACAAATCAACGCTGCAATTTTCTTCTTCGAGGATTTCCATTGTAAGTTCAACGGGAAATCCAAATGTGTCATAAAGTTTAAACGCCTTTTCACCTGATAAGATATTTGAATTTGTATTTTTCAATTCCAATATATGTTCGTTCAATATAAGCATTCCAGCATCTATCGTTTCCCTGAATTTATCTTCTTCAATTTGAAGAATTTTTTCGATCATTCCAGCTTTTTCCAGCAACTCTGGATATGCAGTTTTTGAAATTTCAACAACTTTTTTTGAAATTAGTGGAAGGAATTGATTTTCAATTCCAATTAATCTTCCATGCCTTGCAGCTCTCCTTATTAGTCTCCTAAGAACATATCCCCTTCCCTCATTGCTTGGGATTACTCCGTCGCAAAGCATAAAGCATACGGAACGAACATGGTCTGTGATAATCCTTACAGAAATATCAGACTTTCCATCCGGAGCTGGGTAAGTCACATTAGATATGGAAACAACATAGTCAAGAATATATTTTATTGTATCAACTTCGAATATTGAATCAACTTCCTGCATAATGCAAGCTAATCGTTCCAGGCCCATTCCCGTATCGATATTTGGCTTTGGCAGGTCCGAATAGTTCCCCTGTTCATCTCTATTGTACTGGGTGAAAACATGGTTCCAGAATTCAACATATCTGTCGCATTCGCAACCTGGCTTGCAATCTGACTTGCCGCAGCCATATTTTTCTCCTCTGTCAAAATATATTTCAGAGCATGGTCCGCATGGGCCTACTCCTATTTCCCAGAAGTTGTCATCTTTCCCCAGTCTGACAATTCTATTCTCAGGCAAGCCTATGATATTTTTCCAAATTTCAAAAGCTTCTTCGTCGTTTTCATATATTGAAGCCCAAATTTTATCTTCCGGCATCTTTAAAACATCAATAATGAATTCCCATCCCCAGGAAATAGATTCCTTTTTAAAATAATCTCCAAAAGAAAAACTTCCAAGCATTTCAAAGAATGTCGCATGTCTTGCAGTATGGCCAACATTTTCAATATCACCAGTTCTTATGCACTTCTGACATGTGGTCATTCTCTTGTTTGGCGGTGTTTCTGTTCCGGCAAAGAATGATTTAAGAGGTGCCATGCCTGAATTTATTAGTAACAAGCTTTTATCGTTCTCTGGTATGAGAGAAAAACTCTTTCTTGCAAAATGTCCCTTGTCCTCATAGAATTTTTGAAATAATGCTCTAAGTTCATTTAAACCAGTCTTTTCCATAATGTCCCCCAAGTAATATATTATTATAAATAAAGGATACCTATTTACTTTTGGAGGTATTTATCTTTTCAATAAAAACCAATCCATAATGGTATCCAATCATCGCACTTCAGTAAAAGATTGTTTAAATTATATTAGAAATACAAATTACTGTCAATGAATTTGCGTTATTCGTTCATAGTAGTTAGTATAATCAAATTAGACTATTCATATTACCCGTGTTAAAATAAATAAATATTAAGTATGAGGTGTAATAATATGAAAACTAGAATTCTTGGCAAAACTGGAATCAAAGTCACCGAAATTGGTTTTGGCGCTTTGACCATTGGACCTTGGCAGCTCAATTTAAAGTTGAAAGAAGGTGCGGATATTATTTCCTATGCATTGGAAAAAGGAATTAATTTTATCGATACTGCACAATATTATAAAACTTATGATTATATAGACATTGCTCTAAAAAGAACCAGCAAGGAAGTAATAATCTGTACTAAGAGCTTGGAGACTAGCTATTCTGGTATGAAATCAGCCGTTGAAGAAGCCCGCAAGTCTATGAATCGAGACCAATTAGACATATTCCTACTTCACGAAGTAAGAGAAGGCAATGATTGGCTGGACAGAGCTGGAGCTTGGGAATATCTTATGAAGGCAAAATCAGAAAACTTGGTAAAATCAATTGGTATTTCTACCCATCATGTGGATGTGGCAGGTAATTCAGCTGCAATTGATGAGATTGATATACTTTTCCCCATAATCAATTTCAAAGGACTAGGCATTAGGAATGGAGCCGGTATTGGAACTAGAGAGCAAATGGCTGAAAGCATACTTCTAAATCAATCTGCCGGAAAAGGAATATTTGCCATGAAGGTTTTTGGTGGTGGAAATTTGACCTCAAGCTATATTGAAGCGCTTGATTATATAAAATCAGTGGAAGGAATTGAATCAATAATGATGGGATTCTCCAATACCAATGAAATTGATAATATATTCGATTATTGCGACGGAAAATTAGATAAGAATTTTATTCCAATTAATGGCAATAAGAAAGTTAGGATTGATCAAGGCGACTGCGAAGGTTGTGGGAAATGTATGGAAAGATGCCCCAATGAAGCCATATTTATGAACTCAAACGGCCAGGCGGCAATTGACCACTCAAAATGTTTAACATGCGGCTACTGTTCTCCTGTTTGTCCGGTTTTTGCTATAATCATGTTTTGACAATCCAGCATATAAAATTATTCTTATGAAATAAAAGGATTGTTCTTGTTATATGCAAGAATCAACCCTTTTTTTAATACTTAAATAGCTAATTTCAACTTGATACTTAATCCCTGGAAGTATTTCTATTCAATTCCGCAAGTTTCCCCTTCATGGTCTTCATCGAATTCAGCGTCTGGATTGAAATCTTTCAATTCTTCAAATTCCAAATTGTGTTCCTTGGCATAATTATAGATTGCAACCTTGATTGCCTGTTCTGCAAGCACCGAGCAATGCAGCTTCGCACCTGGCAAGCCTCCTAATTCAGCAACAAAGTCCTTATTGGTAAGTTTTAACGCATCACCAAGTGATAATCCTTTTATCATTTCAGTTGCCACGCTTGATGAGGCAATTGCGGATCCGCATCCAAATGTTTTAAATTTAACATCCTTGATCTTATTCTCCTCAACCTTAAGTGAAATCTGCATCATATCTCCGCATACGGGACTTCCATATGTCCCAACAGCATCAGGATTTTCCATTTCTCCAGTATTTTTCGGATTTAAAAAGTGATCCATCACTTTATCATTATACATTCCCATAATTATTTTTTTCCTTTCTTTTCGTAGAGTGGCGAAAAAGCCCTCAACTTACCTACTATCATAACTATTTCATCTATCGCATAATCTAAATCATCTTTCGTTGTAAAATCACCAATTGTAAACCTAATTGAGCAATATACCCTCTCCAAAGGATGTGCCAAGGCTTTGAGAACGTGTGAAGCTGCAAATGTTGCGGACGAGCATGCTGATCCAGTAGAGGCCGATATACCTTTCACATCCATATAAAGGAGAAGCGCTTCCCCTTCCACTCCATTGAATACAATGTTTGCATTTCCTGGCAGGCGATTTTCCATACCTCCATTAATATCAATGTCGGGAATTTTATCAAATAAGTTTGAAATAAAGTAATCCCTATGTTTTCTAATACTCTCAATATGGAAATCTAAATTCATACCTGATAATTCAGCGGCCTTTCCAAATCCAACTATTCCGGTTAGGTTTTCCGTACCAGCCCTTTTATTGTTCTCCTGGGCCCCCCCATGAATATAATTTGGTAAAAGTATACCTTTTCTTATGTAAAGTGCTCCAATACCCTTCGGTCCATAAATCTTGTGCGCAGACAAGGACATCATATCAACTCCAAGATCCTTTACATCGATAGGAATATTACCAAGAGCCTGAACAGCATCTGTGTGAAATAATACCTTATATTTTCTAGCTATTTCACTAATTTTTTTAATTTGCTGAATGCTTCCAATTTCGTTGTTTGCAAACATGATTGAAATCAATGCTGTTTTATCGGTTATTGCGTTTTCCAGTTCAGTCAAATTTATTTGTCCATCCTGGTTTACCCCAAGATATGTAATTTCATATCCATTCTTTTCCAAATATTCACATGAATGTAAGACTGCATGATGTTCGATTTGAGTTGTTATTACATGCTTTCCAATTTTCTCACGTGATTTTACGCCGGAAATTATTGCCCAGTTATCAGCTTCCGTTCCACTAGATGTGAAGAATATTTCCCTATCATTTGCTGAAATCAAATCTGCGACCTTTTTACGGGCCATTTGTATTGCATCTTTAGAGTCAAACCCCAATCTATATAAACTTGATGGATTGCCGAATTTTTCGCTAAAATATGGCATCATCTCATCTAAAACTTCTTTTTTAACCGGTGTTGTTGCTGAATAGTCTAAATAAACTTCTCGCATAGTATGCCTCCTTAATAATTGTTATTGCAACTTGCAACTTGCCACTTGTTCATTGTACCAACAAAATGCTCATTGCAACCATTGATTGAATTATTTTTTTTCAGAGCATGAATCTTCATCAACAATTTCAATCGAATCCAACTGTGAAATTAGATTTTCTTTAAAGCTCTTAATATATAGTTCTCTCAATATTTTCTGTTCCTCTTTCTCTTCATCGGACAAACATGAGGTTTTAGACTTTTTAGCCAAAATGTTTATCCTATTTATTTGTTCTTTTGTAACCATGTTAATCTCTTTCCATAATAAAATCATGCAATCCAAATAAATTTGGATTGCATGATATTTTACCATATTAGATTTCAATTTTCAATAATACCTAATGAAGTATATCTACATTTGTTGGATAAAAAACTTTTTCTCCACATTTTTTAATAATTGTTGTTATAAAATCCTTGTTTGTTGGTTTTTTGTTCATCCATTTATCAGGAAAAGATACAAGTAAATCACCCTTTGTTGAATTTACTTTTCTCCAAGCAGCCTTGATTGCATCTCTGATTCCTTTTTCCACGCTAGTGGATGAGGTATGATTTAATTTAGCAATTGTTGGATAAAGTTCCTTGCAAAGTGCTCCCAGGATTTCCTTGTCTTCTATTGCAAGATCAATCCCGTCCATAATATATTTATATCCCTTTAAATGTGATGGAATTCCAAATTCCCATATTAAAGCATTTGCATCATGTTTCATTAAATTTCCCATTTCATCCTCCTAATTCACACATATTTGAGTTTTCAGTTTTTCATAAGTCTTGTCTCCAATACCATCAACGTTCTTTATATCTTCGACAGTTTTATATTTTCCATTAGCTTCTCTGAATAATATTATATTTTCTGCTGTAACCGGTCCAACCCCCTGAATTTTGTCCAATAATTGCAAATCTGCAGTATTTATGTTTATCAAATTACTTTTTTTAGTTGTTGTCCCTTTTGTAGCCGTGCTATTTGAAACCTGAATATTCTCTCCTATTTTGGGAACAAATATTTTTTCGCCGTCTGAGATTAAAGCTGCTTGGTTTATTTGCTCCTTGTCGGCAGTTTTCTTTAAACCGCCAGCTAGCTCGATTGCTTGGTATACCCTGCTTCCCTCAGGTAGCGTTACAACCTTTGGCTCATTGACCTCTCCCGAAATATCAACAACAATCTGCTTTATTGGAGCAATTTCAGTTTTATTAACTGGCAAACCAGCTGTTGCCTCAATGGTTTCCGTTTGTGTGTTTGAATTCGCTACATTTGATTCACTGGCAATCATAATATTATCTTGAGCAAAATAGCTTTTCCCTATATACAATGCAATAGCTAATATTATTATCGCCACTCCGGCGATAATCTTTAGTTTCAACGGCATCACTCTCCTCAACTTGCTATATGGTAATATTTTACATTTACATAATAATCCAAATGTAAAATTATGTCAAATATTATTTCCAGGTTTTTACATTTTAATAGAAGTTCAGATGTTATGTCCTTGAATTACAATGCAAATCTGTTTGCTTTTAAATTGTGACAAAGAAAAAAAGAACACTTTTGTATTAAAAGCGTTCTTTTTGCTCAATTTATTTCAGATTACAATTGATTTTAGTTTATCAAATTTAGTTTTATCCGATATTTTCCATTGATATAATCTCATTATCCTTTTTGAAGTAGATGTCATTCCTGTTAATTTTTATATATACGTCGTCTTCACTTATTCCGCAAAATTTGAGAAGCCCAAGAATAAATAGTTCTGGATTTAAATTCCTTGCACTTCCTGCGCATAGAATGACGTTGATTTTGATTAGTCCGGTAAAAATTTCATACTTAAATTCTTTAATCATCGGTTTTATATCGATAATTTTAGTAGAATTGTTCTTGTGCTGGTACTTCTCAACATTTATCTGCTCGGATTCTATAAAGTTGACTAATGCTTCATTGCCTACTGATTTGCTAGTCATTAATTCAATTTCATAACTGGCATATTCCACCAATGAAGCCAGTGTCTTGTTGAAACCATCCAAGCTTTTACATTTCAATATTTCGATGCCCTTTGGCAGGATATTATTGAGAATTTCCATTATTGAATTGGGTTCCATCTCATTGCAAGTCTCGATTTCCAGATAATCTCCCGTGCTTTCATATCCCAGGGAAAGCGGTTGGGCGATTACCATTTTGGGATGTGGATTATAGCCATTGGAATATCTGAGTTTTATTGATCCCCTCTTGAAAGACCTATGAAACAACCTCATTAAATCCAAATGGGAAATGTATTTCAAATATCCAGTTTTGCTGTATTTAATTATAAATTTATTCATATTTCCGCCTTACTTCAATCCACATGGGAATTTTTCTCCTAAGCCACAATCCGAACAGCTTTCCCTGCAATTGCTTGTTTGAATCATTTCTTTGGAAAGTTCGCTTTCTCTAATGAGAAAATCCTTGCTTACTCCAATATCAATTATATCCCAGGGAAGGATTTCAGAATATTCCCTATGCCTATTTGCATAGAAATCAGTATTAATTTCACACTTTTTAAATGTTTCAATCCATTGGTCGAATTTGAAATGTTCCCTCCAGCTATCAAACTTGCATCCGCTCTTGTAAGCTTCTATTATTGCATTTGAGAGCCTTCTATCGCCCCTGGCAAATATTGCTTCAATTAAAGCACTATCTGCTCCATGGTAACTGTAGGTAACAAATTTAAGATTTTTAACCTGGTCTTTAATATAGTAATGCTTTCGTTTAAACTCATCCATGGAACATTGGCCAAACCATTGGAAAGGCATATGTGGTTTCGGAACAAAATTTGATATGCTTACTGTAATATTAAACCTTGACCCACCACCCTGCATAAACTTGTTGCTGATATCCTTTGCACGTTTTGCAATCTCAACTATTCCATCAAGATCCTCATCCGTTTCCGTGGGTAGACCTACCATGAAGTAAAGCTTGATATTTCTCCATCCCCTACTTACTGCCTGTTCAATTCCAAAGTATATGTCTTCGTCAGTTATGGATTTATTAATAACATTTCTAAGTCTCATGCTTCCCGCTTCGGGAGCAAAGGTCAATCCTGTTTTTTTGTAGTTCATCATTTCATCAAGAACATTTGTTGAAATAGAATCAAGTCTAAGGGAAGGTAATGAAAGTGAGACATCCAGCTCCTTGCAACTTTTCATAAGGTCAAGTGTCAAATCTTCAAATTCAGAATAATCACTTGAAGATAGGGAAAGAATCGACATCTCATCAAAGCCGGTATTTTTAATCTGATCAATTGCCAGTGATTTGATTTTTTCTTTTGATCTTTCTCGAAGGGGTCTATATATCATCCCCGCCTGGCAAAATCTGCATCCTCTTATGCAGCCTCTAAATATCTCAATACTTGCGCGATTGTGCACTGTCTCAATAAAGGGCACAATTGGTTGTGTTGGAAATGATAATTCGTCCAGATTAGGTTCGACCCTCTTTTTAATCCTATCAGGAAGAAAATCATATTTCTTTTCGAAATTTTTTAATGTTCCATTCTCCTTATATTCCACATTGTAAAATGACGGAACATAAACGCCCTCCAGCCTCGATATTCTTTTTAAGAATTCTTCCTTGTTTTCGCCAGATTTTTTCCATTTCATATGCTCATTGACTACTTCTACTAGGAGAATCTCCCCATCGCCAATCATGAAGAAATCGAATATTTCACAAAGTGGCTCTGGATTGTAAGCACACGGTCCTCCACCTGCTATAAATGGGTGGCTTTCATTTCTTTCTGTTGCTTTGAATGGAATACCCGCCAAATCAAGGATATTCAAAACATTGGTATATGATAATTCGTATTGAAGAGTTATCCCCAAAATATCAGCCTTGCCAACTTCAGTTTTTGTTTCCAATGTGAATAGTGGAATATTATTGTTCTTTAGTTCAAGCATCATATCTTCAGCAGGTACAAACACTCTTTCGCAGAATACACCTTCGGTTTCATTTAAAACTTTATATATTATCTGTAACCCAAGATAAGACATGCCGATTTCATAAATATCAGGGAATGCGAAAACGAATCTAGTCTGAAATTGACCTATTTGGCTACCTTCTTCTTTTATTACTGAATTCAATTCTCCACCAACATATCTGGCAGGTTTGTCAACGATATTCAGTATTTTTTCCAGCTTGTTTATGTCCAACATAATTTATACCTTTTCCTTAAATGAGTAAAAAAGCTTTACACATAAGTAAAGCTTTTGTGGTGCGGTCGATGGGACTTGAACCCATACGATTATCTCACACGGCCCTCAACCGTGCGCGTCTGCCATTCCGCCACGACCGCATAATTATTTGTTGTATGACCAATCAAAGCACTCATGGTATATGTGGAAAAAATAAGGATTAACAGTTCCTTGAAATTTTTTCGATGTTATTGCAGCATGCGTCTTATATAGAATGCAATAATATGGAAGATCTTGATTCAAGATGTCTTTGATATTGGAAAAGGTTGCAAGTTTATCTTCTTTTGTCAAACCACTCTGCATAAGATCCAAATATCCATCCAGTTTTTTATTTGAGTACTTTATTGGGTTATTTGAATTTGAATGAAGTGCGAATCTCATATCATAGGTTTCTGAAACTTTGAAACCTCCTAAAAATATATCGTAATTCCCAGAATTCACTGCATACTGGTATTCATTCCAATCTTTAATGATTATATCCGAATGTATGGGTAGTTTGTCAAGATTATTTTTAATCAATTGAGCTGCTGAAATTCTTGATTTATCATCACCATTGACTAAAATATTGATTGTGAGTTCATTACCGCTTGGATCTTCCAGGTATATATCCTCATCTCTGTTAATAAATCCTGCCTCGTTGAATAACTGTCGAGCTTTGTCTAAATTGTTTAATATCAAAGCGTCCGAGCTGTTTTTCCCTAAATAATTTGGGAAATATATATTGTCGTTCCTTACACCGTTTCCGAAATAAGCCTCATCAATAATCTTTTGAGAGTCGATAGCATTTGCAATTCCCTGTCTTAAATTTTTTATTTTTAGAAATTTATTATTAAAATTGAAACCAACAAATTCCACTTCATTGGATGGATAAGGATAAATATTCACATCCTTGTCTCCGAATATAGTTTCACGGTCGATTGCTTTTGAGAATGTTATCATCAAGTCGCCAATCTCAAATAAACTTATGGCTGCAAGCTTATCTGGAACTATTTTGAATATTAAGGAATTTTTGGCTTTCTTCTCTTGATAATAATTGTTGTTTGGGGTTAATAAAATGCTGTTTGCAATTTTAGTGCTTGCGTATTTATATGGCCCGGTTCCTATTGGAATATAGTCTATTTGTGCTTTTAAAACATTATTATAGTTTTTAAATTGACGCATGGAGATAATAGGAAAGTCGAAATTTTCCACAGCGTTGTTTGTGCCATTTTTAAAATTAATAATTACCTCGTCAGATCCATTAGTTGAAACGTTTTTAACATTAGAAACATTTTTTCCATATAATGAAAGGTTCCCATATTGTGCTCTTGACAATGTCTCGATGGTAAATTCAACATCTGAAGCAGTTAGAGGAGTACCGTCATGCCATTTGGCATTGCTATTTAATGTAAAAACCAGTGTCAATCCATTATTTTCATATGTCCAGCTGCTTGCCAATTCGGGAACAGGATTTAAATTGTTGTCCAAGCTAATTAGGCTGTCAAATATTAGTTTATCAAGATAATATGCATCTTCATCCTTTGTAATTATTGGGTTCAATGTT
Organism: Eubacteriales bacterium; assembly: GCA_037144355.1. Taxonomy (GTDB): domain Bacteria; phylum Bacillota; class Clostridia; order Peptostreptococcales; family Anaerovoracaceae; genus JBAWWY01. Next base: position 163,973 of record JBAWWY010000001.1, read on the forward strand.
CTAATCTTTTCAATTGGTATGGAAATTTCTGAAATATTAGATGTGATTTGAGTATCGCTATTGTCAGCATTATTCTGGCTGGAGCAAGATGCCATAGTTAGTGCCGCTAAAATTAAAATTATAAAAATAATGCTTTTTTTCATTCCAATTCCTTTTCTATCAAATTTACGATTTTCAATTTTAATTCCTCTAAGTTTCCATTATTTTCAATAATAACATCCGCCAGCCTTATTTTATCCGTATCGTTCATCTGTGCCTGGATTCTGCTCTTTATTTCGTCAATCGAAAGATTATCCCTATTTTTTATTCTTTCAAATCGCTTTTCTGTATCTGTACTAATAAGCCAAACTTTATCAAGATATTCCTGTAATCCTGTTTCGAAGATTAATGGAGCATCCAAAAATGCCAGTTTTACATCGTTTCTTTCTTCCAATTCGGAAAATATTCTTTCAATTTCATTTTTTATCCTTGGCTGAAAGATCAAGTCGAGTCTTTTTCTTTTCTCCTTGTCGCTGAATACAATATCTCCAAGTAATTTTCGATTCAAGCTGCCATTTTCATTTATTACAGCTTCACCAAATTCATATTTAAGTTCATTAAGAAGTTCTGATTTTGGACTAGCTAAATCAAGTGAGATTTTATCCGCGTCAATTACCATATAACCCAGAGAGGATATGAATTTTGAGACTGTTGATTTTCCAGAGCCAATACCGCCGGTAATTCCAATTCTTTTCATTGATTCACCTTCCCAAACCATGCTATTTCAACTCGTACCAGTTTTTACCAACATCTATTGAGATATCCAATGGCACAAGCAGCTCCACGGCATTCATCATTGATTCTGTTAGAATATTCTTTATAATTTCAATTTCATCATTGTGTGCAACTATTATAAGTTCATCATGGACCTGAAGATTCATTTTTGATTTAAGACCATTGCTATTTAATTCCTTATAAACATTTATCATAGCTATTTTAATTATATCTGCGGCGCTTCCCTGTAAAGGGCTATTCATGGCCAATCTTTCGCCCATTTGTCTTACCATGTAATTTGATGCGTTGATTTCATGAATTATTCTTTTTCTATTTTTAATTGTTGTTACATAGCCATTTATTTTACAGTCCGAAACCAGCTTGTCCAAATAAATTTTAACATTGCTGTATTTTTTAAAATATTCATTTATATACTTTTCGGCTTCTTTGACTGGGATATTCAATTCAGATGATAGTCCAAATCCGCTCATGCCATAAATAACACCGAAATTAACCGCTTTGGCATTGTTTCTCTGCGCCTGGGTAACTTCATCGAATGGAATATTAAATACCTTTGAAGCGGTGATTTTATGTATATCATCACCTTCCCTAAAAGCTTGAATTAATGTTTCGTCCTGTGACAAATGTGCAAGTATTCTAAGCTCGATTTGATTGTAATCAGCTCCAATCAATACGAAGTCTCCGGAATCTGGAATGAAGGCTTTCCTAAGTTTTCTTCCAATTTCCAATTTAACTGGTATGTTCTGTAAATTTGGTTCCGTACAGCTGATCCTACCGGTAGCTGCAACAGTTTGCTGGAAATGTGCATGTATCTTGTTTCCAAAACCTACCAAAGGAAGCAGTCCCTCGACGTAAGTACTGTTTAGTTTTGATAAGTTTCTATACTCTAATATCAATGGTATTATCTCATGTTCATCTTTCAATTTTTCAAGAACTTCGAAATTTGTTGAAAATCCAGTCTTCGTTTTCTTGCCTTTTGCCAAGTTCAACTTTTCGAACAAGATTGGCGCCAATTGCTTTGTGGAATTTATATTGAATTCTTCCCCAGCCAAATTGTAAATTTCACTTGTTAAGATCATAAGTCTTGAAGATAGCTCTGATCTTGCAGAAAGAAGTTCATTCCTATCGATTTTGAATCCTTGAAATTCCATGCTTGCAAGCACTTCTATCAAAGGCAGTTCTATTTCATAAAGTATTTCATCAAGATTATTCTTGTTTACATCAGCAAATAAAACCAAGAACAGACTAAATACGGCCTTGCACCATTTTTCGCCATATTCAATATATTCATTTAGACCATAGTTCAACAAGTCAATTTGTGAATTATCTTTATAAAATTGGTCCTCATCTTTAATGCTTTCATGAAAATATTCCAAGAACATTGAATTTATGCCGTAGTTTGAACGATCTGGTTCCAATACATATTGCGCAATAGCTGTGTCGAAACAAGTTCTAAATAAGCATTTATCAGAATTATAAAGCGAGTCATAGTTTTTTATAGAACATATCAATTGATAATAATCAGTTTTTAAATTATGCCCTAAATATTTATATCCCAATTCATTCAATAAGTTCACAGCTTTTATGACAAGAAGGTCTTCAATATTGTCAATGAAAAAATAGCATCCACTTAACATAATACTAATACTGTAAACTATCGGTTCTTGTACGTGATTATTATCTCCAAAAACCTTGATTACTGCTATTTTTTCTTTGCTTGCATAATCTGTTTTTTCTTTTTCCAATAAATAATCTGTAAATATTTTAAATTCTTCAATTTTTAAAATATTAAATTTTTTATAACTTTCGCTATCGATAAAACCTTCTATTATAAAGTTTGGTTCAATGATTTCTGTTGGATTATTTACATTTTCCTGGGGAATGGCATTTGTTTTCTCTTGATTTTCACTTATTCCATCCCTCGCAATCCAGACTTTTTTTTCATCAGACGAAGGCAACTCAAATTTTTTCAAAAGACTATTGAATTCCAGTTTCTTATATAATTCAATCAATTTGTCTTGATTTGCTGGAACTAGTTCCAGATCTTCCATGGTAAATTCCAATGGAACCTCCATATGGATTGTTGCCAGGCGTTTGCTCATTATTGCAATTTGGGAGTGCTCGATAATCTTGTCCCTTAATTTTTCATTTGGGGATTCATTGATTTTATCTATAAGATTCTCTATGGTGCCATATTCAATTATTAATTTCTGCGCAGTCTTTTCACCAATACCTGGAACTCCTGGTATATTGTCAGACGGATCCCCCATCAATCCTTTGAAGTCGATGATTTTCTCTGGACCAAATCCGTATTTCTCAAAAACTTTTTCGGGAGTAAAATAATCAAATTCAGAAATCCCTTTCTTAGTTATTAAAACACTTGTAAGATCTGATACCAGCTGCAACTCGTCCTTGTCTCCTGTAATTACCAATGGCAAGAGCCCATTAGACTCGGAGAATTTAGTAAGTGAGCCAATTATATCGTCTGCTTCGAATCCGTCAATTTCATATGTTTTTATATTCATAGCATCCAATACTTCTTTAAGAAGCGGCAGCTGCATGGCTAATTCAATGGGCATTGTCTTTCTTCCCGCTTTATATGTTTCAAATTCAATATGTCTGAATGTCGGTGCTTTTCTATCGAAAGCAACTGTCATATATTCTGGTTCATAATCCTTGCGGATTTTATTCAATATATTGATAAAGCCATATACCGCATGTGTATACAGCCCTTCCTTGGTAATCATTGGATTTTTTATTGCGTAATAGGCCCTATTAATAAGGCTGTTTCCGTCAATAATAACAATTCTATTCTGCATTCTTTCTCCTGTAACTCTTTATTGTTAGAATTTTATATCCAGCCAGTTGTCTTTTGATGAAATCTTGTTGTCGGAATATTGGATAATAAACTCCCTATTTATTGCCTTTCCATCTTTATCGGAAATAATATTTAGTGTGAATTCTTTCTTTTCCAAGTCTTTTGACTGAATTTCATAATTATATCCTTCGAGCTTGCCCGCTATTAGTTTTTCATATTGTCCGTCTGTTGCTCCCAAGGAATTGGGACTTGCCATCATGGCGACGTTCTGATCGTTTAAGCCGCTTGAAGAAGCGCTCATTTCCGGTGCACTTTTCGAAAGCATTTGACCACCTTGATCGAGTGGATTGCTGGTCATATTATACATTTGAACAGATATAAAGCCAAGCACAAATACCGCCGCAACTGTTGCAAATCTTTTATATGCAAACTTTGGTTTTTTCTTTACTGGTGTAATATCAAGTAATGCTTTTGAAATTCTATAATTTAATTCTACTGGAAATTCAAGATTCTCAATCGAATTCAAGCTTTTTTTAACTTCTATAAGCTCATCCACTAAGTCCGAGCAGTTCTTGCAACTTAAAAGGTGTTCTTTTACTATTTTTTCATCGTCTTCGCTCAAACTTGATTCAACTAAAAAACCAAGCTTTTCGAAAACTTCGTCACATTCCTGGCTATCAATTTTTTTGTTAGTGTCGTCCATAAAAGAATACCTCCTCTCGTTCCATACTTGTTAGACGATAATCATTCAAACTAGTTCCATCGTTCTTAGCATCAGCCTTAAAGCATTACGGCCCCTATGAATCCTTGACTTTACCGTTCCTTCCGAGCAACCAATCATTCCAGCAATCTCTTCATATGAAAAATTTTGAATGTCTCTCAATATTATTACTTCCTTTTGATCGGTTGGTAGTTTCTCCAGGCAATGAAGAATACCTCTTGAACTTTCATTTCTCATCATTGCTTCTTCAGGTTGAGAACTTGAATCGACAATCTGCGAAAGTTCGGTTATTTGTTCTCCATCTTCGTAGTAAATACTGGAATTTTCTTTATATTTATTATTTTTACGAGCAAAATCATTGCAGGTATTTATTACAATCCTATAAATCCAAGTATCAAATGAACTATTCTCTTTGAATGAATTCAATCCTTTATATACTTTGATATAACTTTCTTGAACAGCATCCATGGCATCTTCTTGATTATTCAAATATCTGTATGCGATATTGTAAGCCTTGTTTTTTGAATTATTGATTAATCTTTCAAAACTTTCCACATCGCCATCTTTTGCCTTTGCAATAAGCTGCTTTTCGTCTTCCAAAATGCTGTTCTCCTTTCTATATCGCTTTTGACAATGTCAAATCTGTTTTAATTCAGTGATAAATCTTTGACTTTTGTTTTATTTGCGTAAGTTCACTAGCAATTCGCTTTGCTTAATGCCTAAGTTAAAAAAAGTCAAATCTACATTTGACTTTAATTATATTATAAGAATTATATCATAGCTATTTATATCTTTTAAATAGTTCTTTTTTTATATCTAGAATATCAATATCCTTTATTTCAAGCAATACCATGAGATGGTAGACAAGATCACATATTTCGTAAACCAATTCATTTTTTTCTGGATTCTTTGATGCAATAATAATCTCGGAAGCTTCTTCTCCAACTTTTTTAAGTATCTTGTCCAATCCCTTGTCTAATAGATAGTTGGTATATGAACCTTCTTTTGGATTGACTCTTCTCTCTCTGATTACTTCAGCCAGCTTGTAGATTATACCCTGCAATTCATCATCTTCAATTATATTATCCAATATTACATTGAAAAAGCATGAATAATTCCCTGTATGACATGCTGGACCCTTTTGGTTGACTTCGATTAAAAGGGTATCCCCATCACAATCGTAGGATATCCTTCTCACAGATTGTGTATTGCCAGAGGTTTCGCCCTTGTTCCATAATCCTTTCCTGCTTCTGCTGTAAAACCATGTTGAATTTGTTTTTATTGTCAAATTCAAAGATTCTTCGTTCATATATGCCAGCATTAAAACTTTTTTAGTTCCAAAATCTTGAACTATTGCTGGTATAAGTCCATTTTCGTCATATTTTATATCTTTCATCATTTACTCCTTAAATGCTTTATAATCTTATTTCCATGCCCCTATTATATAGGTATTTCTTTAAATCCGAAATGATTATTTCCCTATAATGAAAAACCGATGCCGCCAAGGCTGCGTCAGCTTTGCCTTCAGTGAGAATTTCATAGAAATCTTCCATTGATCCAGCCCCTCCGGAGGCTATAACTGGAATCTTAACTTTGCTTGATACAATCTTGTTTAGTTCAATTGAAAAACCTCGTTTGACCCCATCTGAGTCAATACTATTCAAAACAATCTCTCCTGCCCCTTTTTTTTCTCCATCAATAGCCCATTCAACCGCATCAAGACCTGTGTCAGTTCTCCCTCCATTTATATAAACATTCCATGAATTGCCACATTTCTTCGCATCGATAGATAAAACGACACATTGGCTACCGAATTTCAATGCAGCTTCTGTAATAATGTTTGGATTTGATACGGCTGCGGAATTTACCGAAACCTTGTCAGCTCCAGCTCTCAGAACTTTATTGAAATCCTCCACTGTCCTTATTCCTCCACCTACGGTAAATGGTATAAATACTTCATTAGCCGTTTTCTCCACTACATCAAGGAAAATTTCCCTGCTTTCGTTTGACGCAGTTATATCGTAGAAGACCAACTCATCCGCTCCTTGCATGCTGTAATATTTAGCCATCTCAACCGGATCAGACACATCGACAATATCGGTAAATTTTCTGCCTTTTACAACTCTTCCCTTGTCCACGTCAAGACATGGAATAATTCTTTTTGTTATCATATTGTCTCCTTGAATTCAATTACAATACTTTTTGAAGTTCTATAGTACCCATATACAATGCTTTCCCTATGATTGCACCATAAACATTCATTTGTCTAAGCATGTCCACATCGGAAGGTGTTGAAACCCCTCCGGATGCTATTATTTGCAATCCAGTTAAATTGTTGATATTTTTGAGCTCATGGAAATTTGGCCCAATCATCATTCCATCTTTTGCAATATCCGTATAAACCAAAGTTTTTAAACCATATCCTTTCAATTCAATGGCAAGATCAACTGCCTTTATTGTAGATATTTCAGTCCATCCCTTGATTGCGACGAAGCCGTCTTTTGCGTCAATAGAGACAATAACCTTTTCTCCAAAGTCATTTATAAGTTCCTTGATAAAATCCTTGTCACTGAGAGCTTTCGTGCCAATTATGACTCTTCCCACTCCAGCAGCAAGCAATTCCTCAACTTGTTTCCTTGTTCTTATGCCGCCTCCTACTTGTACGGGAATTTTCAGAGCTGATACAATTTTCACTATTGACTCCAAATTGCAGCTGACCCCAGTCAATGCTCCATCCAAATCAACCAAATGTAGATATTCTGCCCCTTGTTCCTGCCATTTTATTGCTATTTCCAACGGATTATCCGAAAAAATATTCTCCTTGGAAAAATCTCCTTGTTCAAGCCTTACACATTTGCCATTCTTTAAATCGATTGCTGGAAATATGATCATTAACTAGCCCCCCTAATTTCTGATATGAAATTTTTAAGTAGTTTTAACCCTGTTGTTCCACTCTTTTCTGGATGGAACTGCATGCCGAATATGTTGCCATTTCTTACAACGGCCGGTACGTTTACTCCATATTCCGTATAATAAATTACTTCATCCCAGTTCTTTTGTTTGGCATAGTATGAGTGGACAAAGTAGACATATTCATTTTCGCCAATTTCTTCGCATAATTTATCCCATTTATTCAATTTAAGATTGTTCCAACCCATTTGTGGGATTTTCAAAGTGTCACTTTCAAATTTGATTATTTCACCTTGGATCATTCCAAGCCCATCAAAACAACCATCTTCATAACTTCTCTCGTAAAAAAGCTGCATTCCCAGGCAGATGCCAAGGATTGGCATACCTAAAGAGACATATTCTTTAATATGCGAATCCATTCCGTTGACTTTCAATCTATCCATTGCCGCACTGAAAGCTCCAACACCTGGTAATATGATTGCTTCGTATTTGCTCAATTCCTTCGGATTGCTGGTAATTTCAGAGATTTCGTCAATTCTTTCCAATGCCTTCCCAACACTCCTCAGGTTTCCAGCTCCATAGTCTATTATTCCAATCATTAATCCTCCTAAATCGATCCTTTCGTGGATAGTATGGCATCTCCATTAATGGTGGCTGCATCTTTCAATGCCCTTCCAAGACCTTTGAAAATCACTTCTATTATGTGATGAGTGTTGGATCCATAAGGAACATTGACATGCAATGTCAATTTTCCGTTCATTGCAAAAGATCTCAGGAATTCAGATACCAACTCTGTTGGGAAACTTCCCACCATTTCGTTTTTAAATTCCGCATTGAACACTAAGAATGGACGTCCGGATATATCCAGAGTGCTGGATATCATATTGTTTTCATTCGATAAAAAAATATCAGCTCCAGTTAATTCGGTTTTGATTATTGATAGTGTTTCATCCATTGGTGTGCATGCATAACCAAATCTTTTTATGCCTTTTTTGTCATTAATAGCTTTGTCAAAAGCCTGCCCAAGAACTATTCCCACATCTTCAACCGTATGATGATAGTCTACATGAAGGTCTCCTGTACAATCTATATTCAAGTCAAACTGGCCATGCCTTGCAAAACTTTCAAGCATATGGTCGAAAAACCCAATTCCAGTGGAAATTTTTGAGTCACCTTTTCCATCAATATTAAGATGTAGTTTTATATCTGTTTCTTTTGTTTTCCTTTCGATATCAGCAATTCTCATGTTTACCTCTTTTCAGCATTAATATATCTCACTTATTGGACCTTATTCAAACCTTATGGCAATTGATCTTCCATGGGCTTCAAGCCCCTCTTTGTCTGCTATTCCAATTATCTTGTCTTTTGCCTCCAGCAAGTATTCACGTGAATATTCTATAACGCTGGTTCTCTTGATAAAGTCGTATACTCCAAGTGGTGAAGAGAACTTTGCCGTTCCGCTGGTAGGAAGTGTATGGTTTGGACCTGCAAAATAATCGCCAAGTGGCTCAGGTGAATATTCTCCGAGAAAAACCGCTCCAGCATTTCCAACCAATGGCAAAAACTGACTTGCGTTATTCAATAATATTTCCAGATGCTCTGGAGCTAATATATTGGAAATCTTAAAGCAGCTTTCAATGTCTTCACAGACAACTATTAATCCATTATTATCTATTGATGCCCTTGCAATTTCAGGTTTAGACAATTTCCCCAACTGTTCTTCAACTATTTTAACTACCTGGTCCGCTAGTATTTCTGAAGTTGTCAAGAGAACAGGCATGGCCATCTCATCGTGTTCAGCCTGTGCCAATAAGTCAGCTGCAATATATTTTGGATTGCTGTTTTCATCTGAAATAATGCAAACCTCGCTAGGTCCAGCTATCATATCTATGTCTACTATTCCAAAAGCCTGTCTTTTTGCCCTTGCAACATAAATATTTCCAGGACCGGTAATTTTATCAACTGGCTTAATACTTTCTGTGCCATATGTCAAAGCAGCTATGGCCTGAGCGCCACCAATTTTATATATTTCGTCAACACCTGCTATTTTAGCCGCGGCTAAAACATATGGATTAATGTTCCCATCCTTCATAGGAGGGGTTGTCATTGCAATCCTGCCAACTCCGGCAATTTTAGCCGGCAATGCATTCATAAGGACGGTTGAGGGATAAGATGCCTTGCCTCCTGGAATATAAATCCCGATATTCTCAATTGCCTGTACTAGCTGTCCCAGCTTGAAACTTCCGGGTTCTTCAATTATCCAGGTTTCTTGAATCTGGAGCTTATGAAAAGAAGCAATATTTACGGCCGCTTCCTTTAAATATTCATATATTTCCGGTTCAATCTGAAGTATAGCCTTATCGATTTCATCTTCAGTAACTCTAAATCCATTTTTAAATATGTTTTCATCAATTTCATCGTATTTTTTTGAATATTTTACAATACTTGAGTCTCCGTTAATCATCACATCTTTCATTATTACAGCAACATCTTGATCAATTCCAGCTAAATCTTCCAAAGAGCGGTTGTTTAATGAATTTGATATTTTGTACTCGCTTCCCTTTTCAATATATATTTTTTTCATATCATTCTCCTAAACGAATTGATGATCGAGGACATCTCAACTTCCTTTGTCTTGATGCTTACTTTATTGGCTATTAACCTTGCGCTTACATCGCTTATAATTTCAATTATTTCCAAACCGTTTTCCTTTAATGTCTTGCCTGATTCAACTATGTCCACAATAACATCCGAAAGTCCAACTATTGGTGCAAGTTCAACTGAACCGTTTATTTTTATGATTTCTATAGGCTCGCCTTTTTTTTCATAAAAGTTTTTAGCCACATTCGGGTACTTTGTAGCTACACGAATTTTCTTGTGTGGTATGTGTTTGAATCCTTTTTTAGCTGCCACGGCGAATTTGCATCTGCCAAAGTTCAAGTCTAGGATTTCGTAAATATCCGAATTATTCTCAAGAATTACATCTTTTCCTGAAATGCCCAAGTCGCATGCTCCCTTTTCAACATAGATATCTACATCCTGGGCTTTTACAAATATTATTTTAACCTTTTTAGTTTTGTCGTAAAATATTAATTTTCTACTGGCTTTTGAATAGTCTGGAAATGTTATTCCCATTTCAGAGAGCTTGTTAATGGCGAATTCCGCCAGCCTTCCCTTTCCAATCGCAATGCTGATTATTCCCTCGGATTTCTCTCCAAAAGCCTTAGCTTCGTAAAGAATATCCATATTCAAACCAAATCCAATTGCAGGAATCTTCTTGCCGAATTTTTCCATCAATCCATCGTATCTTCCACCGCTGCCAGCTATTTTACCTGTATTTTGCAGGTATATCTTGAAAATCATACCCGAATAATAATCCAAGTGGTTCACAAGGCCCATATCCAGAAATATATGTTTATCCAGATTGTCTAATTTGATCTTTGAATATATTTGTATAAGGTCGTTTACGGCCGACTCCATTTTAATATTTATAGCTAATTCATTGGCTCGATTGATTACAGCATCGAATTCGCCATATAGAAATGGCAGCTCCAACAATATCCTTTTAAATTTGTCGTCCAATTCAAGATTGCTTAAAAGAAGATCCAACTCTGGATAATTTTTTGACTCAACAAGTTTTCTTATTAAATTTTTGGTTGATTTGTCAACAGATTCCCCAAATTCTTCAATTAGACCGTCAAAATATTTTGCATCCCCAAGTTCAATTCTGATTTGTTTAAATCCAGCTCCTGCCAAAGCTTTAATTGACGTTTCTATTACCTGGGCATCCGCTTCCAAGGAAGGATTCCCAAAATACTCGATACCTGCCTGAATGAATTCCCTCTTGCCCAAAGCTCTAAAATCCGAACTCCTATATACATTCGTTAGATACATAAGCTTGATTTTTTCTTCCAGATACTTGTAGTTTGTAGCTACCATTCTTGCAATTGGGATTGTTGCATCTGGTCTCAATACTAGTATTTTACCATTTGTATCGATTATCTTATACATTTCATCCTTGTCCATTGACATGTCGATACCGGTAAAAAGATCATAGTATTCAAATGTAGGAGTTGATATCTGTCTATATCCATCCCTTTTAAATACCTTCTCTACCTTTTTTCTAATAGTTTCAATTTGTTCGAATTTGTTGTAATCAATGTCTTCAACGCCTTCTGGAATAAAGTTTTTCATTTTCATATCATCAACCGCTTTCATAGTTTATCGCTTTACTGTCCTAAATTATATCATTGGAATTTATCTTTTGTCAATTTAAAACAATAATGATTTTTAAAATTATTATTTAATGATATACTTGTACAATAAATATTAAAGGAGCGCATTTTATGTATGACTATCATTCCCATACATCGTTTTCAGATGATTCAAGCTCTAGCTTCGAAGATATGCTTGACGCCGCATGCAACCTTGGATTGAAGGAATTGGCAATCACCGATCATTACGATCCTGATTATCCTGACAAGGAATTCCCCTTCGATTTGGATTTTGGACCATATAATCAGAGCCTCGTCGACTTTGGAGAAAAATATAGAGATAAAATCAAATTGATAAAGGGTATTGAAATTGGAATCCAAAAATCTTCAATTGATAAATGTAAAATAGCCGCAACTAGTTTCGACTATGATTTTATAATTGGATCTTTCCACTGCGCACAGGGAAAGGAACTATATGGTCTAAATTTTTTTACCGGTAAATCACCTTTTCAGGCTTATGTGGATTTTTATGGCTACGTTTATGATTGTTTGAAAAATTTCAATAACTATTCAATTTTAGGCCATATCAATATAATAGATAGGTATGCTCAAACTATTCCAGCATTTTCATTTTATTCAGATGAAGTTGACAGCATCCTAAGATTGCTAATTGAAAATGGAAAAGGGATTGAAATCAATACTTCTAGTTACCGTTATGGAATGGGTGACTTGAGAACCCCTTCAGACGATATATTAAAGCGTTACAAACAGCTAGGCGGTGAAATTCTCACACTAGGCTCTGATGCCCATTTCCCGGAACATATAGCTTATAAATTTAAAAGCACTTTGGAATACCTTCAATATAAAGGTTTTAAATACCTGACAACTTTTGATAATCTCATTCCTTCGCAAGTTGGAATCAATTCCTAGCTAGTCTTTCACCTTCTTCAAATGCTTGAATATTCAAAGGGATGTACTTTGCTTTCTTATCAATGAAAACCTTGTTAAACACTTCAATAATACTTTTCTTTTTAACTATGCTTGTAGTAGCTATTACAGTGCCAAGTATTACCATATTGGTTATTTTGTCGCTTCCAAGTGACTGAGCTATATCATTAGCTGCAATTTTGTAAATTGTAATGTCGCGCCTTGTTGAATCTTCTTTTATTAAAGATGAATTTATGAATAATCTTCCTCCCGAAGCTAATATTGGCTCAAATTTAACAAGCGATGGATAATTGAAGGCGACAAGATCTGTAGCTGATGCTATAACCGGCGAACTAATTTCTTCATTAGAAACAATAATACTGCAGTTAGCCGTACCACCTCTCATTTCAGGACCGTAAGCCGGAAGCCAGGTTACATGCTTTCCTTCAATCATTGCAGCATAAGCAATGATTTCTCCAATCAACATCACTCCCTGGCCGCCAAATCCGGCTATAATCATTTTGCTTGCGCTCATCTATTTATCCTCCCTGCAGTTTGCCTGGCTAGTGCCAATGTTCTTGAAGTTCTGCAATGGAAAATATGGAATCATGTTTTCTCTCAACCATTTAACTGCGTCGACTGGAGATAATCCCCAATTTGTAGGACAAGCTGACAAAATTTCTACAAATGTAAAGCCAAGACCCATTTTTTGAATCTCAATCGCTTTCTTAACAACTTTTTTTGCTTTAAAAATGTTTGCTGGAGAATCAACCGACACTCTTTCTACGAAAACAGCTCCATCTATAGTTGCAATTATCTCCGACATCCTCAGAGGGTTCCCTGACTCCGAAGCTTTCCGCCCATCAACCGAGGTGGTTGTCTTTTGCCCAATTAAAGTGGTCGGTGCCATTTGACCGCCTGTCATGCCATAAATAGCATTGTTAATAAAAAATGTTGTGAATTTTTCTCCTCTGTGGGCCGCATGAATAATTTCCCCTGTTCCAATAGATGCCAGATCTCCATCGCCCTGGTATGTGAATACAATTGCATCTGGATGTACCCTTTTTATCCCCGTAGCCACAGCTGGACCTCTTCCATGGCTCGCTTCGCACATGTCCACATTCATGTAGCTATGGGCAAGTATGCTGCATCCGACTGGTGAGATTCCAATGGTTTCTCCAGTCAGATTAAGCTCTTCCAATGACTCCATTATAATCCTGTGGCAAATTCCATGTGTACAGCCTGGGCAATAGCTGGTATCCACCGAAGTCATTCCCTTAGTGTATTGAAAAACTGATTTCATCACTACACCTCCAATATCTTTCTTGCAAAATCCACTACTTCTTTTGAAGAAATAACCATGCCACCAAAACGTCCAATAAAATGTACCGGAATCTTGCCGTTTACTCCGATTTTCACATCGTCGACCATTTGACCTTGGGAAAGCTCAACTGAGACTACTGCTTTGACATTGTCCTGTAATTTTCCCAACGCATCATATGGAAATGGCCATACCGTTATCGGTCTAATCAATCCAGCTCTAATTCCTAATTTTTCTAATTCTTCCATAGCTTCTTTGACAATTCTTGAAGTTGTTCCATATGCCACAAATACTATTTCTGCATCTTTGATATTTCTCTCTTCAAACATCAATTCCACATCTTCAATGATTTTGAATTTTTTCCCGAGATGATGATTCCATGCTTCCAGCTCTTCTGCTTCAAGATGCACTGATTTAATCACGTTATGGCTTCTTTTTCCGTGGGTTCCTGTCAACGCCCAAGGCTTCTGAATATGCTCCTGATTTGTTTCCTTAGGAAAAATAATTGGTTCCATCATTTGACCAATCATGCCATCCACAAGAATCAAGACTGGATTTCTATACTTGTCTGAAATTTCAAATGCTTTTGATATAAGTTCAACTGATTCCTGTATTGAAGCTGGTGCGTATACGATTAGGTGATAATCTCCATTTCCGCCCCCTCTTGTTGATTGGTAATAATCGGCTTGTCCAGGAAGTATTGTTCCGAGACCTGGCCCACCCCTTGAAACATTTACTATTACGCAAGGAACTTCCACCGAGCATAAAAATGAAATACCTTCCTGCATCAAGGCTATTCCAGGTGAGGATGACGAAATCATTACCCTGCCCCCAGCGGCTCCGGCACCATACGCCATATTTATAGCCGCTATCTCACTTTCAGCTTGAACAAAACTTCCTCCAGCTTTTGGAAGTTCTCGCGACATATATTCTGGAATCTCATTTTGCGGGGTGATTGGATAACCAAAATAATATCTACATCCGCTTTTTATTGCAGCTAGGGCAAATGCCTCGTTTCCTTTCATTAAAACCTTCTTCTCCATGGATCTCACCCCTCTTCCTTTTCGATCAAATTCACAGTAATTGCTCCATCAGGGCACATTACCCCGCAATTTCCGCAGGCAATGCACTTTGACTGGTCTGATATATCAGAGGTATAATATCCCTTCAAATTTATTTTTTCCGTGTTTATGAATAGAATCCTGACTGGGCATACCGAAACGCAAAGCTCGCAGCCTTTACATTTTTCCCTGTCTATAATAACCTGTCCATTTCTTGCCATTGTCATCCTCCCGTTTAATAAATTAGAACAATTTGCAAATTATAAGTCGTGCCATTTCTCTCTCAAATATATATGCATAGGGAAAATATTTGGTAGTTTTCCCATCTCTGTTTCATTTCCATAATTATGTTCAAGAAGCTTTTCAGACACGCATGTGAATTCAACTTTTAAGCCCATTTTTTCAGCAATTTCCGTGCATATTTCATTTCCATAAATAATATCATCCCATGTGGTTTTCGTGAGCATATGGGTGTTGTTAACCAAGCCGGAGATTTTCAATCCTATTTCTTTTTCAATTTCTTCGATATGATTCTTTATTCCTGAAAAACTGCTCGTCTCATCCCTATTTCGGTTAATAACAAACAACAATTCATATTCATTTTTTTCCGGAAGAAATCTTTTCAACTGGATTAAAATTTTTGCCCCGTGTTTATCCCCTCCGCAGTCGATAATTGTTGTTTTATTTCTATCCTCAATACATCCAAAAATTACTGGGCTTAGTGCTGGTAAATCAATGCCTATATCCATTCCAAAGTTATTGAATACCGGGGTTATGTTACTATTTTTTAGAAAGTCGCTCTTTTCCCTTGTCCTAAAATAGGGACTTGCTATATCCAAATCCACTAGGCATATGTTTTTTTTAATACCAGCCAGATACAAGGCATAATTCATTGCAAATTCTGATTTGCCACTTCCATAATGTCCCACAATTATGGTAATTCTCTTCATAATATGTGTGTTTTTAATTTTATTCATTAATTTTTCCCATTAAAAAATCTAAGGCGATTGCCGCATAGATTTTTGCTGTGGTATACAATTCCTCAATATCGATATATTCATCAGCCTGATGTGGAAGTGTTCGTCCACCGGCCCCCGTAACTACAAAAGGTATGTTTTTCAGCACATTCAGATATGTTCCATCCGTAGCCCCAGGTACACCGTTAATCTTTGCTTTTTTGCCTTTTACAAGTTCATAGGCTCTCTTTGCAGACTTTACAATGGGATTATCTTCTTCTGTCTCTGTGCAAGGTCGTTCTTCAAGAACTTTCATCTGAACGCAGAATTTCTTGTCATTTTCTTTTATCTTCGAAAATATCATTTTAATTTCATTAATAATTTCCTCATGCTTCTGCCCTGGAACGGTTCTAATATCCAAAGTCATATATGCTTCGCTTGGAACAATGTTGATCTGCTTCTCACCCTTTTTGGGAGACGATACAATGGTTGTCGTAATGCTTGGATATCCTAGGAATTTATGTTTGCCAAACCTGCGTTTTTCCTTATTCTCAAGTTTTTCCAGCATAAGTATAATCTTAGCCATCCTAGTATTGGGATTTATTCCAGAAAGAGGCATGCATCCATGTGCTTGTTTACCGAACACTGTTATCTCAGCCCTCATGGCTCCCTTTTGCATTATACATAGTTGGTTTTCCTCAGGTTCACAGATGATAGCTCCATCAATATTTTCCGCATGTCCATTATTAATAAAATGCTTGATTCCAAGCATCATTCCTTCTTCATCGCAGGGAATGCAAAGAACGATATTTCCCGGAAACTTGATTCCAGAATCCTTGATAGCTTTGACAGCAAAGATTGCTGCCGCAAGATTTCCCTTTGTATCGCAAGCCCCTCGGCCATAAATCCTACCGGATGAAATTTCTCCTCCGAAGGGATCCTTGGTCCATTCATCCAGGTTGCCAGCGGTAACCACGTCGGTATGTCCTTCAAATAAAATAGTCTTCCCTTTGTGGCTTCCGTTAAGGATAGATATGACATTTGGTCGGTTTTCAACAACATTTTCTATTGTTGAATCAAATCCTTCCTTTATTAAAAAATTATAAATAAAGCCAGCAACCTTGCTTTCATTGAAGTCAATTTTGTTTTCTTCAAAGACGCTATTTATTCTAACAAGATTCTGGGCAAAACATATTAATTCCTCTTTATTTATTTTATTTACTACTCGTTCATATTCTTTCATATTACGACTCCTTGAATTGCACAAGTTTCGTTAATATTTCGTTAACTTTAGTATCAATATTATATTTAACACCTTCTGCCACTATAGCTCCATTTATTGCTTCGATTTCTGTCTTCCTTGAATTCAGTATGTCCTGTAGCATTGAAGATGTATTGTCCCTGGTGGACTTGCATACTTCCAAAGTATGTTCAACTGGATTAGTGTAGTTTAATTTTATTCCTTTTTTCAATGCCAGTTCCCATGCTTCAGATACGGCAAGGACCATCAATTCCCTGAGATGCTCGTTTGTGCCTATTTCACCATTTCTTACATTGCATATGCCTGAAATCGCATTTATCCCAACATTTACTAATAGCTTGTCCCAGATTGCACCTTCAATATTAGCTGATATTTCAGTGTCGATGCCAGAGTTTTGAAAAATTGTCCTGATTTCCTTTATATTGGAGGAATTTTTTTCGTTTAGTTCCCCGATTATTGTTTTTCCTACTCCAGCATGCAATACGTGTCCCTTGCCAAGTAATGTGGCTCCATGTGCGGTTGTTCCAGCAATAATATTTATTCCTTCAATCAAATCAGTTATTGCCTGGATATTCCCAAGACCATTTTGCAGTGTCAATACATTGATACCGGGATGGAATATTTCTACATTATCTATAATTGCACTTCTTGTATTAATTGATTTTACAAAAATTATCACAAGATCAACTTTGCTTGCTTTCATTGCATCGTAAGAAGTTGACGCCGTTATTGAGCCTTTATATTCTTTTACAATTTGAACCCCTGTCTTGGAATCTTTTTCTTCAATAATCAATCCATCCGCGTTGATTGAGTCAACCAGTTCCTTGTCGCTGTCAAAAAAGAATACTTCATTGCCACTTGCGGATAATTTACTTCCGAAAAGGCATCCCATTGCACCCGCCCCAATAATTGCAATTCTCATATTTTCGCCTTTCATCAACGCTTAATATAATTTTTTAATCTGTTCTTCCTCAAGTCCCCCGAAACCATGCTTTTCCTCTGGGAATTCTCCAGTCTGAACTTCTGATTTAAATTGTTCCAATGCTTTGACGATCTCGGTTGAAAGATTGATATATTGTTTTACGAATTTTGGTGTAAATCTTTCAAAAAGTCCCATCATATCGTGAAAAACCAGAACCTGTCCATCACAGTATCTTCCCGCTCCAATCCCTATGGTGGGTATTGAAAGTTTTTCAGTTACTATTTTGGCCAATTGCTCAGGCACGCACTCGAGAACAATTGAAAATGCTCCTGCTTTTTCCAGTGCAACAGCATCTTCCAAAATAGCTTTTGCCGCTTCTTCTCCCTTTCCTTGGACTTTGAATCCTCCAAGTTTGGATACGGTTTGTGGGGTTAGCCCAATATGTCCCATGACTGGGATTCCGGCATCAACTATTGATTTAACAGTTTCTGCGACTTCCTTCCCACCTTCAAGTTTAACAGCGTCACATCTTCCTTCTTTCATCATTCTAGTAGCATTTAATATTCCCTGTTCTTTTGATAAGTTGTATGATCCGAATGGCATATCTCCGATTACCATTGTATTTGGTGCTCCAAGAACAACAGGCTTTATGTGATGCAGCATTTGCTCCATCGTACAGGCGACTGTTGAATTATCTCCGAGAATGGTCATCATCAATGAATCTCCAATCAAGGCAACATCTATTCCTGCTTTTTCTACAAGACATGCTGTTGGATAATCATAAGCTGTCGTCATGCTTATTTTCAAACCGCTGTCTTTCATTTCCTTCAGTTTTTGAGTTGTTATTTTAGCCATGTTCAATTTCCTCCATTTTATATCCAAGTTATATCCCGATAATGCCTGTTATATTGAAAATCCAACTTCTATTTTGCTTTCTTATACGAATACCAATAGGCCATTCCAACTAAAATAGAACCTCCGACAATATTCCCCAAGGTAACTGGCAATAAATTGTTTAGGAAAAAACTCTTCCAGGTAAGGTCGCTTAATGCATCACTGGAAATTCCAAGCAGATTCGCAAATTTTTCATTTCCTTTAATTAGAAGTCCTGCTGGAATATAGTACATATTTGCCACGCTGTGTTCAAATCCAGAAGTAATAAACAGCCAGATTGGAAAGAAAATGGCAAATATCTTGCCTATCATGGAAGTTGATCCATATGACATCCATACAGCCAGGCAAACCAGCCAGTTACACATTATTCCAAGATAAAACGCTTGCCCAAATCCCAAATGTACTTTGTAAACCGCTATTTTAAGTGTAACTGCTCCCAACATTCCTGCTCCGCTTCCAAATAAACCCGATTGGGACATCATATATGCAATAAATATTGAACCTGCAAAATTGGCCAGATATACTACACCCCAATTTTTAAGCATGGAAGCAATAGTTATTTTCTTATCTAAAACCGCATTAAGCATTGTAGTGTTTCCTGTAAACAGTTCGCCTCCAGCTAATACTACAAGCATAAGTCCAGTACCAAAGATAGAACCCGCAAGTGCTTTTCCAAGTCCATAGGTATTTGGATCTGCTAAAAGGTTGAATGCAGCCATATTGGATCCTTCAGCAGCGAATGCTATAAATGCTCCAGCAAGAAATCCAAGAATTGCTAATTTTGAGATGCTTGATTTTGATTTATTTATTGCTGAATTTATTGAAAAATCAGTAATTTCAGCTGGTGTTAATGTCTTGTTATCCATATGTCGTCTGAATCCTCCAAATTTACCATCTTCCAAGCAATTTCTGCTATGGAAGTTAAGATTTATCTAAATTGAATATTTTGCATTTTCATTGCTTTCATAATATTCATAAACAGCATCATGGATGTCACAGTCCCGACACCTCCTGGGACTGGTGAAATTGCATTTGCCATAGGTTCAACTGATTTGAAATCAACATCTCCGCACATTCCATTTTCATTGAAATTAATTCCAACATCGATAATTGTGCTATTTTTATTGAAATACTCCGCATTGAAAAAATCCGCTTTTCCTATTCCTGTTATGACAATATCACTATTCTGGGTAAAAAAAGTCAAGTCCTTCGTTTTTGAATGTCCTATGGAAATTGTGGCATTTTTTTCAAGAAGCATCATTGCCAGTGGTTTTCCAAGTACTAGGCTTCTATTTACTATTCCAATTTTCAAAGACGATAAATCATAATTGTAAAATTCCAAAATTTCTATTACGGCAAGAGGCGTGCATGGCGCTAATGCATTTTGATCTCCAGAGAAGATTTTTTCCGCATTAATAGATGTCATGCTGTCAATATCCTTGATTGGGTTGATAGAATTTTTAACCTGCATTGTATCGATTGTGTCTGGCAATGGCCTAAAAACAAGGATTCCATGAACACTGTCATCCTGATTGAGATTGTTGATAAACTTAATCAGGTTTACAGTATTAATATTATCGTCAACAATACTTTTAATTAATTCCACTCCTAATTCATTGCAATTTTTTTCAATTCTTGCTTCGTATGCAATGTCGTCTTTCTTATTTCCAACTCTTACAATGGCGATTTTGGGTGCTATATTCTTTGATGCCCAGTATTCATTTTCCTTCTGAAACTTGATTTTCAAAGCTTCCACAACCGGTTTCCCGTATAATATTTGAGCCATTACAAAGCCCCTTCCACATAGTTGTAGATTTCTTCAGAGATTTTCAAACCTGAATCCAATGCACTATCAAGTCGTTTTATCATTTCTGTCTTAATAGAGCTGGCATTCATAATCTTGATATTTATCAATACATTAAGTTTTGCTCCAAGTAATGCAGCCTTGAACATGGCAGCGGCAACTCCTGCGTCGCTGATTACAATTCTGCTGCCTATTCTTGACATTTCTTTTGCAACCTCAAGCGCTTCAACCGTCTTTTCTGCAATTTCCAGAGGAACCAGCGCAGCATCGATTAAAGCTTTTTGCATTACAATATCTTTTATTCTTGCTTCTTCTTCAGTATTTTTTGGCATTGAATATGCCTTTGACAATGGTAGAAAGGCTTCCGCATCCTTAATTACCAGGTTTTGGAAATCTTTTTCCAGCAACAGACACTTGTCCATCAATTCAATAACTGCATTCTCCACATCTGCATATTTCTTTTTACCAATAGTCAGGTTGCCTACCATCATTGTAAGAGCAACTCCCAGACAGCCAGCGAAAGCACTAGCTCCACCTCCGCCAGGAACTGGATCCTTAGAAGCCAATTTGTCTAAAAAAACAATACATCCCTCATTTATCATAATCCACCTAAAACAATCCTGAGATTCTACCACTGTTATCCACATCAATGGATTCAGCAGAAGGAACCTTTGGCAAACCTGGCATAGTCATTATTTCGCCGGTTATTGCAACGATAAATCCCGCACCAACTGCTGCTTTAATATTTCTAACACTAATTTTAAAATTCTGTGGCCTGCCTAATTTGGTCGGGTCGTCCGAGAGGGAATACTGGGTCTTAGCCATGCAAATCGGCAACTTGCCGTAACCCATATCTTCGATTTCTTGTATTTGTTTTTCAGTATTTCCTAAGAAATCCACTCCATCCGCTCCGTAAATCCTTGTTGCTATTGCAATAATTTTTTCCTTAATTGGAAGCTTTGTATCATAAGCAAAATTAAAATCGCTTTTGCTGTTTTCAATTGCATCTACTACCGCTTCTGCCAATTCTATTCCGCCTAATCCACCTTTTGCCCAAACTTCAGAGAGCACTGCGCTTACACCGGCTTCATAACATCTTTTCAATATATAATCCAATTCGTCAACCGTATCCAAAGGGAATTTATTGATTGCAACAACTGCTGGTAAACCAAATATATTAGTAATATTGGAAACATGCTTTAGCAGATTTTCTATTCCTTTTTCTATAGCCTGAATATTTTCAGTCCCGAGTTCCTTTTTATCTGCTCCACCATGCAATTTTAGAGCTCTTGCAGTTGCAACAATTACTACGGCATCTGGTTTCAAACCACTCTGACGGCACTTGATATCTATGAATTTTTCAGCTCCAAGGTCTGCTCCAAATCCAGCTTCAGTTACAACATAATCCCCAAGCTTCAAAGCCAGCTTTGTAGCCATAATACTGTTGCATCCGTGGGCGATATTCGCAAATGGTCCACCATGAATAAATGCGGGAGTCTTTTCCAAAGTTTGCACTAGATTTGGTTTTAGAGCGTCTTTCAATAATGCAGCGGCGGCTCCTTGGCCTTTTATATCACCTACTGTTATTGGAAGGCCTTTATAGCTATATGCAAGAATAATAGAGCTTATTTTTTCTTTAAGTTCGTCTAAATCATTGGAAAGGCATAGGATTGCCATGATTTCTGATGCAACCGTGATATCAAAACCATCTTCTCGAGGTGTTCCATTAGCTTTGCCTGACAATCCATCAACAATGAATCTCAGCTGCCTGTCATTCATATCCATGCATCTTCTCCAGACAATCCTTCTTGGATCGATCCCAAGGGAATTTCCCTGATGTATGTGATTGTCCAGCAACGCCGCGATTAGGTTGTTTGCCGTCGTTACCGCATGAATGTCACCTGTAAAATGGAGATTGATGTCTTCCATTGGTATCACCTGGGAATATCCCCCACCTGCTGCTCCACCCTTAACCCCGAATACCGGACCCAGGGAAGGTTCTCTCAATGCAATTATGGCCTTCTTGCCCAAATGGTTCAAAGCATCGCCAAGTCCCACTGTAGTGGTTGTTTTGCCCTCTCCTGCGGGTGTTGGATTGATTGCAGTAACCAATATCAACCGTCCATTCTTTTTTTCTTTCAAAGTATCAAAAATATTGTAGTCAATCTTTGCTTTATATTTTCCAAAACATTCCACATATTCCTCAGCAATGTTCAAATTCGAAGCTATGTTTTGAATATTATCCGGGCACGCTTCCTGGGCGATTTCAATGTCGGATTTAAAGCTCATTTTTTTCCTCCAGATTATTAATAAATTTTACTATTTCAATTATAAAAAAATCATACTCGTCTCACCTTACAAAACTCCATTTCGTAATGCGAACTATATGATTATGATAATACTTTATATGATAAAAATCAACTTTTGAATAAAACCCAGGGTGCCGTCTGACCAGATAATTCACACCCTATCTTTGATAGGTGGGTACCCTATTTCTAGCTCTGTCATTCAATAAAGAATCACACATGAGGCTTCGAAAACCCGAGTTCCCGTGAATATACTGTAGGTTAAATTACAAGGCCATAACGCACACTCTAGGACAATATTTTTAAAACATCTCTGTTCTAATGAGTAATTATAACATATGGGAGGCTTCTAAGACAATACTCTCATTTGATTTTCGCCATAATTTTTTAGACTTTGAATCTAATATGCAAAAAAATCCGCAGGTGTTCCAAACCTAGCGGATTTATTGTTTTTATAACATGCAGTCTTTATTTGACCACTAGTACGGGCTTTTTTACATGATGGAGAACTTTTGTCGTTATGCTTCCCATCATGAATTGATTCATGCTTGCACCCCAGCCGTGATATCCAATAATGACCAATTCTAGGTCTTCACTATTAATATACTCAATTATTTTATTAGCTGGATCGCCTTCAAGAATTAATGTCTCAACATTTTTTGTAATTTCCTGGAATTCCTTCTTTGCAGTCGCAAGCAATTCTTCTGATTTTTTATATATTTCATCGTACATCAACTTCATATCTCCCATGGGAGCGGGATGATGACCGAGAGTGAAGTTTGGAAATGGATTATGCACTACATTTAATAAAGTAACACTGCTGCCAAAGGACTTGACAATCTCCTTGCCTTTGTCCAGCGCCCTGATGCTTGGTTCAGATCCATCATAAAGAATTAAAATCTTATTCATTTGAGTTTCCTCCTCTAATATAGAACAACTTAATATAAGACAAGAATAACATTACATATATTATACTATACCTATACAATTTTCTTATCAAGCAATTTTGTACAAAGTCATTCAATAGGGAATTCTATAATAATACGTGCATTAAAAAACCCTCCTATATAAGACACCATTTACATGTGGCATACATACATAAAAAGGTTGAGTTACGGTGTACGAATCGAACATCCATCGTCCAATTAATCGAATTTCAACATACATCATCGTTTAAACATTAATTAAACATTTATCACAATACAAGTCGTTTCCGATTAAAGCCGAGGTCCATACAACGTTTAATTTTCAATGTTTCCTATTCATCCAAATCAAATGTGCAGTTGTGGTGTACCTTCTGGACGTCGTCATTTTCCTCAAGTACCGCTATCATTTTCTTCAAGTTTTTGATATCGAACTCATCTGTAGGTGTTGCTTCCAAAGAAGGTATTAGTTCAATGTCAGCTTCAACAAGTTCAAACCCTGCTTCTTTTAGAGCTTCAACAACTGAATCGAAAGCATCAGTGGATGTGAGGATTTCAAAACTGTCTTCTCTGGAAATCATATCGTCCATGCCAGCTTCAAGAGCGATTTCCATCAATTTGTCTTCATCTACTGCCGCAGTTTTTTCTATTACTATTAGACCTTTCCTGTCAAACAAATAGGAAACACAGCCTATTGCTCCGAGGTTCCCCTCATATTTGTCAAAAGCATGTTTGATCGCAGCAGTGCTTCTATTTCTGTTGTCAGTAAGTACTTCGACAATTACAGCAACTCCCCCTGGTCCGTATCCTTCAAACATATTTTCTTCATATGTTTCTCCAGCAAGCTCTCCGGTACCTTTTTTTATAGCTCTTGTGATATTGTCGTTTGGCATATTTATGCCTTTTGCCTTGTCAATAGCATGTTTTAAAGTCATATTGTAACTTGGATCTCCTCCAGTTTTCGCAGCAACTGTTATTGCCCTTGCATACTTGGTGAAAACCTGAGCTCTCTTGGAATCCTGGGATTCCTTTCTATTTGCAATTGTTCCATGCCTACCCATAATATGTAATCTCCATATCTTATTCTGGATTTGAATCCAGTTATTTTGTTTATATTGGCATCCATAAATCCGCTTGTTGATTATAACACTTTAAAACTCTTTTTTCTAGTTTTTCATGGAATGTATAGGTGCAGGGATTCTACCACCCCGATCGATAAATTCCTTGCATGAGAACTCATTAACCTTCATCACTGGTGCGCTGCCCAGCAATCCTCCGAAATGGACTTCATCTCCCACATCTTTGCCGATTACGGGTATTATCCTCACTGCCGTGGTCTTATTGTTTATTACCCCAATGGCCGCTTCGTCTGCAATGATTCCTGAAATAGTTTCCTTGCTGGTTTTGCCTGGAATTGCTATCATATCCAATCCAACGGAACAGACGCAACTCATGGCTTCAAGTTTCTCCAATGTAAGTGCTCCAGCCTTTACAGCGGCAATCATTCCTTCATCTTCGCTTACAGGAATAAATGCTCCACTCAACCCTCCAACATGTGAAGAGGCCATCACGCCGCCTTTTTTAACAGCGTCATTGAGAAGAGCAAGAGCAGCTGTTGTTCCTGGTGCTCCTGTAACTTCAAGTCCCATTTCTTCTAAAATCCTAGCAATGCTGTCACCAACCGCTGGTGTCGGTGCAAGTGACAAGTCAACTATTCCAAAAGGAACTCCCAATCTTTTTGAAGCCTCATTTGCTACAAGCTGACCCATTCTTGTTATTTTAAATGCCGTTTTCTTTATTGTATCCGAAACGATGTCAAAAGGTTGTCCCTTACAGTCCTGAAGGGCTATTTTAACAGCTCCAGGTCCGCTTACTCCAACATTTATAACACAATCCGGTTCTCCTACTCCATGAAAAGATCCAGCCATAAACGGATTATCTTCAACCGCATTGGCAAAAACAACCAGTTTAGCACAGCCTATACTATCTCTTTCTTTTGTAAGCTTTGCGGTTTCCAAAACAATCTCGCCCATTTCCTTCACAGCGTCCATATTTATCCCAGTCTTGCTGGATCCAATGTTCACAGATGAGCAAACTCTTTCTGTAACTGCCAAGGCTTCAGGAATAGATCTAATCAATATCCTGTCACCTTTTGTATAGCCTTTGTGAACCAATGCGGTAAACCCACCAATAAAGTTGACCCCTGTCTCAATTGCAGCTCTTTCCATGGTTTCGGCAAACTTTACATAATCCAAATCGGAAGATGCCTGTGCAATCAAGGACATTGGTGTCACTGAAATCCTCTTGTTAATTATTGGAATTCCATATTCTTTTTCAATCGCTTCTCCAACTTTTACAAGATTTGCCGCTTTGCTGGCAATCTTGTCATATATTCTCATTCTTGCCTTCTCACCGTCACTGTCACTGCAATCAAGGAGGGATATTCCCATAGTTATTGTCCTGATATCCAGTTTTTCATTCTCTATCATAGAAATTGTTTTTAAAATCGAATCATAATTATTCATATAATCTCCTAAATCTTGTGCATGGAATTAAATATATCTTCGTGCTGAATTTTAATTGACAAGCCTATTTCCTCACCTTTTTTCTCCAGCTTGTTTTGAATTTCTTCAAACTTCAAAGAACATTTTTCTAAATCCACAATCATTACCATTGTAAAAAAATCCTGCATTATTGTCTGGCTTATATCTAGAATATTTATTTCATATTCTGCCAAAACAGAAGTTACATTATAGATAATGCCAATCTTGTCTTTTCCAAGAACCGATATTACTGCTTTCATAATTTATTCCTCCTTGTTATTTTTAAATGCTGTTGCCATCATTAATTTGATTCTGTTTATCTGATTTACCTCGCTTGCTCCGGGGTCGTAGTCTATTGCTACAATGTTTGCTTTTGGATAATGTTTCCGTAAAGACTTCAACATGCCTTTCCCCGTGACATGGTTTGGAAGGCAGGCAAAAGGTTGCAGGCAGGCAATATTGTTTACGCCTTGGTTCAATAGTTCAATCATCTCAGCTGTAAGCAGCCAACCTTCTCCACATTGGTTACCCAGTGATACCATATTCTTGGCATTTTCCGCCAGTTCATTGATATATAGTGGAGCATCGAATCTTATACTAGCTGTTAGAATCTCTCTTGCTTCTTTTCTGAAGCTTTCAATAAGTTTTATTCCAGCCGCATTTGCGAGCATTACCTTGTAAGTTCCGGAGAGATGCCTGAAGTTGTAATCTTTACTATACATTCCATATAGGAAAAAATCTGTCAAATCCGGTACTACAGCTTCTCCGCCTTCATCTTCTATTAGTTTTATTATTTCATTGTTTGCTGTTGGATGAAATTTTACTAGTATTTCTCCAACGACTCCAATTCTTGGTTTTATCTCATCAGTAAGTTCGAGTTTATCAAAATCATCTATCAACTCTTTCAAATCGCTTTTAAATTTGCTTGTATTCCCTTTTCGAATAGTATCCTTGCCAATACTTGACCAAGTTTCATATAATTTTTCAGCTGAACCTTCAACTAATTCATAGGGTCTTGTCCTATAAAGCACCCTCATCAGCACGTCTCCATATATTGAAGCCATGATTAGCCTTTTCAGCATACTCAGACTTACATTGAACCCCGAATGTTTGTCTAATCCAACATAATTTACTGAAATGACAGGAATATATCCTAATTTCATGTCAACCAAGGCTTTTCTGAGAAGAGCTATGTAGTTGCTGGCCCTGCAGCCGCCACCTGTCTGGGACATGAATATGGCAACTTTCTTCAAATCATATTTGCCTGACTTAAGAGCTGTTATAATCTGACCTATTACTACAATTGTTGGATAACATGCATCATTGTTTATATGTTTCAAACCTTCATCAATTGCGTGCTTGTCTATTGAAGGCAATAAATCAACCATATATCCATCCTTTATAAATGCCTCTTTAAGCAATTCGAAATGGATAGGCGACATTTGCGGCATCAGAAGAGTATAATCTTTCTTCATAACCTTGGTAAATTCAGTCCTGTGGTATTTTAAACTCTTAGTCACAAATTTTATATTGTTTTTTTCTCTCTCTTCCATTGCTGCAATTAAAGATCTAATTCTGATTTTTGCCGCTCCAAGATTTCCACCCTCGTCAATCTTTATCAATGTATACAATTTATTGTTTGCAGTTAAAAACTCCTCAACTTGATCACTGGTAACGGCATCGAGTCCACAACCAAATGAATTCAATTGAACTAGTTCAATGTCATTATTTCTTCCTGCCACCATTGCTGCTTTGTAAAGCCTGGAATGGTACATCCATTGGTCGACTACCCGTATTGGCCTATCCAGTTCTGCCAGATGGGAGATAGAATCTTCGGATATGACTGGTATCCCATAGGAAACTATCATTTTATCAATGCCATGATTGATTTCTGGGTCAATATGGTAAGGTCTCCCTGCCAGAATTATTGCCTTTTTATTATTGTCCTTAATATATTTGATTGCCTTGGATCCTTCTTTCCTGACATCGTCTTTATAATGTAAATCTTCTTTTCTTCCTTCTTTTACGGCTACAGAAACTTCATTCAAACCAATATGTAGATGTCGGAATGTTTCATAGAGTCTTCTAGCCAAACGATCGTCCCTATCGTAGGGTAGGAACGGGTGAAGAAATTCGATTCCATTTTCAGAAAACACATCATCCATATTGCTTGCAACAACCTCTGGATATGTTGCCACAATTGGGCAATTGTAATGGTTTGGAGATTTTTCATCTTCTTTTATTTCGTGATTGATAGAAGGATAAAATATCAGTTTAACGCCATTGTCAACTAACCATTTAATATGTCCATGCACTAATTTTGCTGGATAGCACGCTGTATCTGAAGCTATTGTACCCATTCCTAATTCATAGATTGATTTTGTGGAAACTGGCGATATAATTACCCTGAATCCCAATTTAGTAAATAGAGTAAACCAGAATGGATAGTTTTCATATAAATTTAAAACCCTAGGCAATCCAATTATTCCCCTGTTTGCATACTTTACATCTATTGGCTCGTATGAAAATAACCTTTTCTGTTTGTATTCATATAAGTTAGGAATTTTTTCACCTATGTGATTTTCGCCGGCACCTTTTTCGCATCTATTTCCAGTGATATATTTAGAACCATCGTTAAAAACGCTTATGGTAAGCAAGCATTGATTTTCACATAACTTGCATCGTCCATTACGGTTTATGACTTTAAAAGCTTTAATTTTGTTTTTGTCAAAAATGGTTGATTTTGTACCTTCCAAATACCTTTCCTTGGAAATCAAAGCTGCTCCATATGCACCCATAATACCTGCTATATCAGGTCTTACAACTTCCTTGCCTAATATAAGTTCGATGCTTCTCAAGACTGCAGTATTTAAAAATGTTCCACCTTGTACAACAATTTTTTGGCCTGCCTCGTCATTATCTCTTAATTTTATAACTTTGTATAAAGCATTCTTGATTACAGAATATGAAAGCCCCGCAGATATGTCCCCAATTGTGGAACCTTCCTTTTGGGATTGCTTTACCCTCGAGTTCATAAATACCGTGCATCTTGTTCCTAGGTCGGCTGGATATTTGGCAAACAATGCTTCATTGGAAAATGCATCGACTTCCATATTGACCGATTTAGCATATGTTTCTAAAAATGAGCCGCAACCTGATGAACAGGCTTCATTCAGCATGATGTTATATATTGATCCATCTTTGATTTTCATGCATTTCATATCCTGGCCACCGATATCCAGAATAAATTCCACTCCTGGCAAAAATGATTCTGCTGCTTTATAATGGGCCATTGTTTCAATTTCGCCAAGATCTATTTCAAAGGCAGCCTTGACCAAACCCTCACCATAACCCGTTACAGTGGTATTCGCTATAAATGTCCCTTCAGGGATTAGAGAATACAGTTCAATCAACATTGTTCTAACTGTGTCCACAGGTTTTCCATCATTGCTTCTATAAAACGAATAAAGAAGGAATCCATCATTATCAATCAATGCTGCTTTTGTTGTTGTTGAGCCTGCGTCAATTCCGAGGAACATTCTTCCCTTTGCCTTCTTTAAATCTTTTCGTTTCATTTTATTCTTCGAATGCCTATCTAAAAATTGCTTGTATTCATCAAAATTTTTGAATAATGGTTGAAGATATTTAGATTCATTCATAGACTCATTTTGCGCAGTTTTAAGCCTTTGAATTATTTTATCAATTGTTTTTGCTTGATATTTTACAGAAAGCATTGCTGCGCCTATCGCCACATAATATTGGGGAAACTCAGGGAATATTATAGCATCCCCGCTAAGTTTCAACGTTTCAATGAATCTTTTTCTCAATTCAGATAAAAAATATAAAGGACCTCCTAAAAAAGCCACGTTGCCTTTTATCTGTCGCCCGCATGCCAGACCTGTAATAGTCTGGTTTACAACTGCTTGAAAAATAGAAGCCGCAATGTCTTCTCTAGCAGCACCCTCGTTTATCAATGGCTGTATATCTGTTTTAGCAAATACCCCGCACCTTGCAGCTATTGGATATAAAATTTTGTAACTTTTCGCAAATTCGTTCAACCCTTCAACGTCGGTATTAAGAAGCAACGCCATCTGGTCTATGAAAGCTCCTGTACCCCCTGCGCAGGTTCCATTCATCCTTTGTTCAATCGTATGACCATAGAAAGTTATCTTTGCATCTTCTCCACCCAATTCAATAGCCACATCAGTTCTCGGAATCAGCATTTCTACAGCTTTTCCACAGCAAATAACCTCTTGCTCAAAGGGTATTTCTAAAACATTGGACAAAGTCAAACCACCGGAACCTGTGATAATAACACTTATCATTTCTTCCTTGTATTCGTCGTAAAGCTCATTTAAAAGCTTTGATACCATATCATAAACATTTGATAAATGTCTTTGATATCTGGAAAACTTTATATTGTTATTTGCATCAAGCAGCACAACTTTTACTGTCGTTGAACCAACATCTATACCTAATTTCATAATTCCACCATAAGTTTTTTGCAATTAATTCTTTTTATTATATCATGCCTAGAGGCCTTTGAAAAGTTAGCATTTCTAAAATCTGTTTAAATTAGAGCATTCCTGTAAAATATTTGCTATAATGAAACTTATGAAAAGCAAAACGAAAAAATCGACATATAAAGCAATTTACAGATTATTAAACAGAGTCTCACCACTGCCTTATGACTGTGGCAAACTTTGTGACGCATGCTGCTGTAAGGATACTGGAGAAAATATGGGTATTTATTTATACCCAGGTGAGGATAAATTATTTACGAGGAAGGAAAGCTGGTTGAAATGGGAATCTGAAAATGCGGAAGATTTTGATTTTCCACTCAGTTGGAAAGGTAAGATATATTTTGTAAAATGCAAGAGCGTCACTGATTGTGTCAGAGAGTATAGGCCACTGCAATGCAGATTTTTCCCTTTGTCCCCGCATATAACAAAAAACAATCAACTGATTCTTATTAAATTCAATCAGAAGCTGCCCTATTCTTGTCCTTTGATTGAAGAAAAAAGGCCTCTTGATAAAGACTTCATAAAAGCTACATATACTGTAATTAGAAGATTAATCGAGGATCCTTTGATATATGATCTTGTTTTAATGGATTCTAGAGATCGAGATAAGGAAGAATTGGAAATTATATACTCTATTTAAGATTGATTTTAAATTCATTTAAAATAGCCATACCATTACAATGGCAACACTATTGCTGTATTTCCACTCAAATCCTCTGGCAATTCGCCTATTTGAAAGCCCTTTCCAGTAGTCTCAACATAATAATATTTCAAGCTGTCTTTGGTGAAAAATGTACCATTTGTTTGAGTATCACAAACGATGCCAACTCCCATATGGTCTTGAAATACAATCAATGCGGCTTTATAGTTCATTTCTTTTAGTATTGATGCAAGAAGAAAGCTGGTATCTTCGCAGTCTCCTTTTCCATCATATAAAGTCTCAATTGGAAATTTGGGGTACTCCTCAAGACCAGTACTACTTAAATCATCCACATACTCCAAGCTTTGAACAAATGTGATGGCCAGGTTTGATTTTTCCAATTCATTGAAATTCTTTTCCTTGCCGGCGCTTTCAAATGTTCTGGCTAGGCTTGCTATGTAATCGTCATCCATGGTTTGTGTGGCATAATATATATATGGCTTGTTTACGTGGTCGAGTGATTTGAAATAATCATAAATGTCCTTCGAAATGCTTAAATTATATGTCCAAATATATTTATTCTCCGGATATTGCCATTTGAAAACGCAGTTTTTCAAAACTACATCCTCAGCTTTCATTTCGTTGCTAAAGCTGAAGCTCATTCTTAAATCTACGAGAAAAAGCCTTGAAGTAATAGCGGCAGCTTCTGCTCTTGTAATATTTGAATATGGCTTAAAAGAGCCAATCAGGTCTACTCCCTTTATAATACCTGCATTGTATAGGGTAATTATATTTTTAAAATACAAATTATTTGAATTGACATCCGGAATTGAAACAATATTGTTTATTTCCACATACTCAAATTCCGGCAAAGTTCTTGACATTACATAGGCAAACTCCTGCCTTGTTGCTTTCTTATCCCAATTGGAGTTGAAGTCATTAGATTTAATAATGTCCTTCTCAATAAGATAATCCACATACGGCTGGTACCAATTTTCACCGTTTTTGATGGAAAATACAAAACTATCCTTATCATAAGTACTTCTAACCCGGGCTGCGATTGCGAGAATTTCTGAAATTTTTATTTCTGAGCCTGGGCTGAATTGCATTTTTGAAACGCCATTCATAACACCATATTCATAGACGGTTTTAATATTGGCCTCATACCATTCATTCTTTAGAACATCGCTAAACTGAGATGGTATATATACTTGTGATTTTTGGAAATTGTACATGCCCGATGCCATATTCGTTGACAAAGCGCTGGAAATTAATAAATCGTGAATATTTATTCCCAACGCCAAAATTATAATTATAAATATTTTCATTATTTGCAAATATTTGATTTTCATTCTTCTTCCTGTTTCAGAGAAACAACAGACTCGATTTTTTTAAAATCGATTTGCTCAAGTGCTTTTACTAATTCTTCCTTATAAAAATGATGATTGCCAAAAATAGGAGTTGGAAGATCAAAGATATTTTCCTCTGGAATCATATCTCCAATTTCAGCGTTTGCCATAATGATTGCATTAAAAATCGAATTGTTTGTTGAAATGATGTATATTGGCTTATTTTCAAGGATGAATTTTGCCAAAACTGGAATTCCTTCAGCAATGGCATTCACCTTTTCTTTAAATGTCATGCCAAAATGAGATTTTCCAATATCGTACAGATAACAACCCTTATCTTTGAAAAATTCTAAAGTGAAAGTATCTGCCTTGAAGTATTCATTGAAAGCTTCTTTTGTAAATTTATACAAAACCGTATCTTCATTGTAAAAAAATACTCCATTTGATGGGTGAGCCTCTCCGATAAACAACAAGTTTATTTTCGATGGTTTATACTTTTGTCTGATCTTTTCAAAACTTTTCATAATTACACCCCCATTTAAATTTAGATATCTTTTAATTCAAGCAATCAAAGTGAGATTATATATTTTCAATTTCCAGGCAAACCGGACAATGATCGCTGCCTATTACCTTGTCATATATGATATTATCAATTATCTTTTCCTTTAATCTTTCAGAAACAATGAAGTAATCTATTCTCCAACCCGCATTATTTGCCCTGGCATTGAATCTATAAGACCACCAAGTATATTTTTCAATGGCTTCAGGATATAAAAACCTAAAAGTATCAACAAAACCTGATTCAAGCAACAAAGTAAACTTTTCTCTTTCTTGGTCTGAAAATCCAGCATTCCCTCGGTTTGTTTTTGGGTTTTTCAAATCTATTTCCTGATGTGCTACATTGAGGTCGCCGCAAATTATGACCGGCTTCTTTGAATCGAGCATCTTGACATATTCTAAGAAATCTTCTTCCCACTCCATGCGGTAGTCAATTCTGAAGAGCTTCTCCTGTGAATTCGGAGAATATACGTTGACTAAAAAATAATTTTCAAATTCCAGAGTTATAACTCTTCCTTCAAAACTGTGGTGAGGTTTCCCAATATCGTATTTTGCATCGATAGGCTTGATTTTAGTAAATATTGCGGTCCCTGAATAGCCTTTTTTATCAGCGCTGTTCCAAAACTCCTCATATTCTTTCAAATCAACTTCAGCTTGTCCCTGCTGCATTTTAGTCTCTTGAATACAAATGATATCCGGTTTGTATTCATTGACAAAATCTAAAAATCCCTTTGTCAATGCTGCTCTAAGCCCATTTACATTCCATGTGATTATTCTCATATCCACCTCAAATCATCGCCCAAATTGCATTTTGTGTGCAAGTCCTTAGACTATTGCTACCTCTTTATTATATAGGATAATTTTAGCAAACACAAGATTGCGAAGTTAGGTGTTGTTTATTTTCAAAATCCTTGACGCATGTTCTTTATGGTATAAAATCTAATGTGAGCATGAAAAATTATATTTATATAAGATTGGAGATTTAAAATGATTATTAAATGGTTTGGTCATTCATGTTTTTTGATAACGTCTGAGAATGGAACAAAATTATTAATGGATCCATTCAAAAAAATGCTAGGCTATAAATTGCCTCAAATTGATGCCAACATAGTAACCACAAGCCATAATCATAGTGATCATAATAATATTGATGCAGTTAAGGGCACTTTTTTGCACATAAACCAGCCCGGATCATTTTCAAATGATGGGATAAAGATAAAAGGCGTGGAGACATTCCATGATAAAACCGCTGGATCCAGGAGAGGGAAAAATACAGTATTTAACTTTACTATTGATGGAATAAATATTTGCCATTGCGGCGATCTAGGACATATTCTTAATTCCAAACAGTTAGAAGAAATCGGAAGTGTGGATATACTACTTCTTCCTGTTGGCGGATTAGTCACAATTAATGCATTTTATGCAACTCAAGTAATGAACCAGTTAAACCCAACTATTGTCATTCCAATGCATTACAGAACAAAGGCATTAGGGCTAGTAGGTCTCGCATTTGGCAAGGCAGATAAATTTATAATGGCTTCAGGGTTACAAGCCAAAGAGTATGAGAAACTGGAAATAAATGAAAGAAATATTAAAGATTATTCAGGGATTATTCTCCTTGAATACAATTAGATTTCCTTAGAGAATTGGAGATTTACTTAATTTAGAATATTAAATTTTAATCGCTTCACTACAACATACCTTGAAATTTAAGCGTTTTACGAATCATAAAATGTGAGCAAGTCTGTAAGCCGAGTTCTGTATCTGACAATCATCTATCTAGGCTTAAAGTTACCTTTAAGCTCATGCGACCTACCTACCGGGCAACGACGAGCAGCCGCCTTTTGTGCCCTATTTGGTCTTGCTCCAGGTGGGGTTTACATGGCCAGACTGTCGCCAGCCTGCCGGTGAGCTCTTACCTCACCTTTTCAACCTTGCTTAGCAAGCTAAGCGGTATATTTCTGTTGCACTTTCCTTGAAGTTGCCTTCACCGGGGGTTATCCGGCACCCTGCTCTACGGAGCTCGGACTTTCCTCATGCATGGCATGCGATTGTCTGACTTACTCACAAGTTCATTATATCATATTAAAGGGATTTTGGTCTACGTCGGTTTCATCCACAAATAGTTTATTCTCAAATTCTAATCGAATCTTTTGAGAAATATTTTTAATAAATATTTTTTCCGAATGGTAATGGGTAATATCGATTAATTTTAAATTGCATTCTTTTGCCTCAAGCGCTGTATGGTAATTAATATCTCCAGTTATTAGAAGATCGCATTCGTTATCTAAAGCATACTTAACAAGATTTCCACCTGCTCCAGTGCAGATTGCAACTTTCTCTATAGGCTCTTCATTATTGTAAACAGTATTCAATTTATGGCATATTTGAAGTTTTCTTTTTATTAATTCAGAAATATCCATAATCGACATTTCTTTCTTTAAATATGCAAATCTAACAAACTCGATATCTGAACTTTCAATATCTTTGAAAGTCGATTCAGCTGCATTAAATTCAAGCAATTCTATAAGATAGTCATTATTTCCACCTTGTGCAATGTCAAATGAAGTATGCGCGGAATAAACAGAAATTCTATTTTCAATCAATTTTATTAAATTGGAACTATTCTGCTCCTTGTTGTCGATTTTGCTGACAGGTTTGAATATCAACGGATGATGCGCTAGTATCATGTCAGATTTCTTACTTATTGCTTCATCGATAACTTCTTTTGTTACATCAAGTGTAACAAGTATTTTCTTCAAATCTCTTTCCCTAAACAAAATTTGTATTCCACCGTTGTCCCATTCTGAAGAGTTTTCTTCAGGAGAAATCTTATTCATAAATTCAAGAAATAGCTCTACTTTCATTCTTAACCTCCATGTCATCTGCCTTATTTAAAAGATAAATCAACAAATCCAGCCTTGCTTTTGATTTTTCCAGCAATTCATCTTTGTTATTATTATCTGCACTTTCAATTTCCTTCAATATTTTCTTCTCAACCCTGATTTTTCTTTCTATGAATTCGGGTAAAAGTTTATCCGCTTTTTCAAATAGAATCGGGCTTATTTCATAAGATAGTGCAGAAGAATTTTGTAAATTGATCCCCTCTATTTGCCCATCCAATGATTCGACTTCTGTGCTGGGCGTTACTGTGATAATTTCACAGATAAATTTTCCTTCTTTTATCAATTCCTCATCAGTTATTATGAATTTATTTTCAAAAAGCCATTTTCGCAATTTATCGCTGCCATTTCTTGGCTGTAAGACAAATTTTTGAAATGAAAAACTTTTTGCTAAATCATGCTTCAAAATATCAATAATCAACAACCCGCCCATACCTGCAATAACAATGCACTCAACCTCTCTTGATTCAATATTTTCCAACCCATTGCCTTTTCTTATCTCAAAATTTGCCCTAATGCCAAGCTTTTCAATATTTGTTCTTGCGATTTTAAGAGGACCAACGTTTATATCACATAAAATCGCTTTGCTAACTCTATGCTTTAGCAATAGGAAAATTGGCAGCTTGCCATGGTCCGTCCCGATATCGGCAACGCTTTGACAACTCCCAACTTTATCTGCAATACATTTCAACCTATTTGACAATTTGATCATCTGCAATTGATTAGAGAGTCTGCACGGCAGACTCTCTTTACTCCTTATTCTAAATAATCCTTAAGTTTTTTACTTCTGCTTGGGTGTCTTAATTTTCTAAGAGCCTTGGCTTCGATCTGTCTGATTCTTTCTCTTGTAACATCAAATCTTCTTCCAACTTCTTCAAGAGTTCTTGCTCTGCCGTCTTCCAAGCCAAAACGAAGTTTCAGCACCTTTTGTTCCCTATCTGTCA
This sequence comes from Eubacteriales bacterium, assembly GCA_037144355.1. Classification (GTDB taxonomy): domain Bacteria; phylum Bacillota; class Clostridia; order Peptostreptococcales; family Anaerovoracaceae; genus JBAWWY01. The sequence continues at coordinate 201,245 of JBAWWY010000001.1, forward strand.
ATGTATCAAGCACTTCAACGAGTTGTTCCTTCAACATGGAAAATGCTGCCGCATCCGCTGGAGCGGGTACATCCTCGTCTGGAATAAAATCTCCCAGATGGCTGTCTTCTTCTTCACCGATTGGAGTTTCCAAGGAAACCGGTTCTTGGGCGATCTTTTGAATTTCCCTTACTTTTTCCACTGGAATATCCATTTCTTCGGCAATTTCTTCCGGGGTTGGTTCTCTACCATACTCTTGAAGCAACTGTCTTGAAACTCTTATAAGTTTGTTAATGGTTTCAACCATATGCACTGGTATCCTTATTGTCCTGGCTTGATCTGCAATTGACCTTGTTATAGCTTGCCTGATCCACCATGTGGCATATGTGCTGAATTTAAATCCTTTTTTATAGTCAAACTTGTCAACAGCCTTGATCAATCCCAGATTACCTTCTTGTATCAAGTCTAAAAACAACATTCCCCTGCCTACATATCTTTTTGCTATGCTGACAACAAGTCTTAGATTTGCTTCGCAAAGCTTTTTCTTTGCTTCATCATCTCCAATTTGCATTCTTTTAGCGAGCTCGATTTCCTCTTCTCCGCTTAGAAGCGGCACCTTGCCTATTTCCTTTAAATACATTCTTACTGGATCATCAACTGCGATTCCCTTGGGAAGTGCTGTTTCAATATCTATTTCACTGGCTTCGATTATATTTATATCAGCATCTTCATCTCCATCGCTGGTGTTTTCCTGCTCGACAAATTCATCTAAATCAACTTCTGAAACAATCTCCACTCCCATGGAAATCAAGGTATCATACAAGTCATCAATCTGTTCTTTATCAAGCTCGATATTTTCCAGATAATCGGAAATTTCCCTATAGGATATTATGCCCTTTTGTTTAGCGCGTTCGATAATCTCGTTAACGAATTCGAATTTTTTATCCTCATTGCCGTTTTCTTCTTGAAAATTCAAATCTTTCACCCTTTCTTTTAGTTTATTTGTTTCTCATTCTGCTTTGGATCTCCATAAGCTCTGCATTTATTGTCTTGTGCTCGGTTAATATGGAGTCGATTTTTTCTTCGTCTAGTTCCTCGTCAATTAAAGAAAGTAGCCTGGATATTTCCTGAAGTTTAACTTTTAATTTTGATATTCTTATCTTGTTCAAACAATCGGAAAACATTTTTTCCTCATTTTGTGATATTGGGGTATTTTCCATGATATCATTCAAAATTTCAATATCTTCCTGGTTCAAATTGTCTTTAACTTTCAATATGTCAATTTCATTCTCGTCAGTATATAATGATTTAATACATTCATAAATTCTTACACAACCTTCAATATTGAATATATCATTGTGTGATGACAATCTCTTTATAAAATCGCTATTAACGATAATAAGCTTTATTAATGTTTTTTCCAGATATTCACTTACGTTGTCTTCCCTGTTTCTTATTTCAATTATTGCTTTTCTGGAAATCGCCTTAGGTTCTGATTCCCCGAAAACTTCAAGTCTCAATGCTCCGGCTGAAATCCTATATTCATTGGCTATCCTATTTATATACGTATCGGCTTCAACAGGACTTTTTAAGCTTTTGATAATATCAGTTGCTTCTTTAATGAAGTCAAGTTTTCCCTGAGTATTTTTCAAATCATATTTTTCCAGAGCCAATGCAATTCTGTAATCGGTCATCGCCGACGAGTTTTTTACCAGCTCAAGGAATTTATCTTTTCCATGTTTTCTAATGAATTCATCTGGGTCTTTTTCATTGTCCATTTTTAGAATTTTGATCTTGCATCCTATTGAATCAAGGATTTCCATAGCTCTCAAGGTTGCGGCTACTCCGGCAGTATCCGAATCATATGCTAGGACTACATTGTCCGTATACCTTTTTATCATTTGAGCCTGGTTCAATGTAAGCGCTGTACCAAGAGATGCAACACAGTTTTTTATGCCGCTTTGATTAAGGGAAATTACATCCATATACCCTTCTACCACAATTACATAATTTTTCTTGCCAAGCTCCTGCTTACATATATTTATGCCATAAAGATTATTCTTCTTTGAAAAAACTATTGATTCAGAGGAGTTTAAATACTTTGGATTTTCACCATCAATAGCTCTACCTCCAAATCCTATGACTTTGCCTCTGGTATTGATGATTGGGAATATTACCCTATTTCTATACTTGTCGTAAAATTTTTCCTTAGATTTTGAAATGAGTCCCAGCTCAATCAATGAATCCCTTGATATTTCCTTGGAAGCCATATACTTTACCAGATCATCCCAATTGCTGTTGGCATAACCAACTCCGAATGCCTTCAATGTTTGTTGGTTGATTCCACGGCTTTCCATATAAGCCAAACCTTTATTTCCCTCTTTTTTCAATTCTTTAAAAAAGAAAATAGCAGCTTCCCTATTTATTTCATAAAAATCATTTCGTTTCGAGCCATCTGAAAATCCAGTATCTTTGACTTCTATACCAAGTTCTTCAGCAAGCTTGTAAGCGGCATCTTTAAAATCTAGATTGTTTATTCGTTTGGTAAATTCAATCACATCACCTGTTGCACCGCATCCAAAGCAAGTGAAAATCTGCTTATCTTCAGAAACAACAAAAGAAGGTGTCTTTTCTCCATGGAATGGGCACAGCCCTTTATGGTTTGCTCCTGTTTTTTTTAAAGACACTGTTCTGCCGATAACGTCAACAATATTGCATTTGCTTTTGATCTCTTCAATTAAGTTGTCATTATTGATTTTAGACACACAAAACCCCTTTTATCTATCCTATGGACTTATTCGACAAAACTTTGAACATTCCTTTTTTTATTCTATTTATTTCCAACCTTTTGGAATAAAAATTTCCGAGTACACATTAATTGCGTATCTGTCAGTCATGCCTGCTATATAATCCTTGACAACATCCGCCACGCCAAAACCATTTATCATCTGCTGGCATTCTCTCGGCATTTTTTTTGGATTTTTAAGAAAATATTCATATAAGGATTCAATCATCTTTTCAATTTTGTAAAGTTCCTCATGTTTTTTTACGATATTGCTCTTGTAAACATTTTGGAACATATAATCTCTGAGGATATTCATATGTTCCTTGCACAATGGGCTTTGAACAATTGAATTTAGATTCTCGCTATTCCTTACGATGTCGATTACAAGGGTATTTATTCTAGTCCTATGGGTATTTCCAATTACTTTAATACTTTCACCTGGCAAGTCGGACTCTTTGATTATATGAGCTCTAATGGCATCATCTATATCATGGTTTATATAGGCAACCCTGTCGCTGATTCTTACTATTTGACCTTCCATAGTACTGGGAATGTGGTCTCCTGAATGATTGAGAATTCCATCTCTAACCTCATAAGTGAGGTTTAATCCGGGACCATGGCTTGAGCTTTCCAGAATATCCACCACTCTCAAACTTTGCTCGTTATGTTTGAAACCAGCAGGATGAACCTTGTTTAATGATTCTTCACCATTATGTCCAAAAGGCGTATGTCCAAGGTCATGGCCCATGGCTATGGCTTCTGTCAAGTCTTCGTTCAACCCCAGGGATCTTGCAATGATTCTGGAAATCTGAGACACTTCCAAAGTATGTGTTAGCCTTGTTCTAAAATGATCCCCTTCAGGTGAAAGAAAAACCTGTGTTTTATGCATAAGCCTTCTTAAAGCTTTGGAATGGATAATCCTATCCCGATCTCTTTGAAACTCAGTTCGAAGCTGGCATTTTTCCTCTGGAATGCCTCGACCTTTGGTCTCATCAGATTTAGTGGCGAATTGTGACAATTCCCTATGTTCTCGTTCTTCCAACTCCAATCTTAGCAACATTACTTGTCTCCTTTGCCAGTGTGGCCAAAGCCTCCGGCTCCCCTATCAGTTTCATTTATTTCATCAACGACTTCCCATGAAATTTTTTCGTATTTTGAAATTATCATTTGCGCGATTCTGTCTCCATTATTGATTTGGAAATCTTCCTTTGACCAATTGATCAGGAGTATTTTTATTTCTCCCCTATAGTCGCTGTCAATGGTTCCTACTCCATTCGCAAGACCGATTCCATGCTTTATAGCCAAACCGCTCCTTGCCCTTATTTGAGCTTCGTACCCTGGTTCCAGCTCAATAAACAATCCCGTAGGAACCATTGCCCTTTCCATTGATTTTATTTCCATTGTTTCAGATAAGTATGCTTTAATATCCATCCCCGATGAGTGGATTGTTTCGTAGTTCGGTACATATCCACTTGTTGATTTTATCTTCACAATCATAACTATCTCCCAAGTCTTATAACATCGGCTATAACTATACTATAAGTTTTTCCAAGTCCTTCTTTGTCCTGCTCAATAAAACTCCTGAATAATTTCTTGGATTAGTAATTTTTTCTGATATCCTTAAAATCTCATCGTTGGTAACATTGTCAATGGATGAAATTATTTCTTCCATTTCAAATACCTTATTCATTAATAGCGTATTTTTACCAAGGGATGCCATTCTTCCAGTCACACTCTCAAGGCTGAAAATATGATTTCCTTTGATTTGCTCTTTGGCAGTACTTATCTCACTTTCAGTAACGCCGTTTTTATCAAGATAGTCCAGCTCATGCATAATTGCAGCTACTGTTTCTTCTACTTTGTCATGGCTTACCCCGGCATAAATTCCATAAAAACCATTATTGACATATGAGCTTGTAAATGAATATACCGAGTATGCCATTCCTTTTTCTTCTCTGATATTCTGAAAAAGTCTGGAACTCATGCTTCCGCCCATTATATTGTTGATTATTGCCATTGGATAATATAGTTTGCTGTCAAGATTCACCCCAATTGTTCCAAGACAAATATGCGACTGCTCAATCTCCTTGGCTTTTGACTTGAAATGAGGTACATATATTTTTTCGCTGATTGCTTTTTTTGATTTTGTTGGTTTTAAATAATTAAGCTTATCGTTGAAAATTTCCAATATTTGATTTTCATCATAATTTCCCGCTACAGCAATTACAATATTGTCGCTGGTATATTCTTCTGCAATATATTTTTTGATAGAATCATGGTTTATATTTCCCAATGTCTTTTTAGTCCCAAGGATTGGGCTTGAAAGGGGCTCTCCTTTGAACAAAACCTCATAAAGCGCATCGTGGGTGTAATCTTCCGGTGAATCTTCTACCATGTTGATTTCTTCTAAAACAACTCTTCTTTCCTTCTCTATTTCAATCTCGTCGAACACGGAGTTGGTAAACATGTCTATTAGAACATCGCAAGCCTTGACTACGCTTGTCTTCAATGACTTTACGTAATAGCAGGTGCTTTCCTTGCTTGTAAAGGCATTTATCTGTCCTCCAATCTTGTCAATGTCCTGAGCGATCTGCTTTGCCGTTCTATCTTTGGTTCCCTTGAACATCATATGCTCAATAAAATGTGATATACCATAGTTTTCCTTGTTTTCATCAACGGAACCTGCCTTCACCCAAATACCTATTGATACGGATTGGATAAAAGGAATCTGTTCCATTACAACTCTAATTCCGTTGCTTAATTTTACATTTTTAATCATTTATTCATTTCCTTTTTGCAATTCTTGCATAGAGCAACCAATTTTGTTCAATTGGCTCTTTCAATTATTTAGAAAGGCTTTGCAATTGATAATATTCACAATCGCAAAGCCTAAAATTACTTGCCCATAAAGCTTGTTAATGCCGGGAGTATTATTCGAGGCCCTTTCGAGTCAAGTTGATTCTGTTTTGGCTGTCGATTTCTGTTACTTTTACTTTAACAATATCTCCAACATTCATTTCATCTTCAACTTTTTCAACTCTCTTATCGGACATTTTCGAAATATGCAGTAAGCCTTCTTTTCCTGGAAGAATTTCGATAAAAGCTCCAAATGGCATTATTCTGGTTACTTTTCCATCGTAAACAACTCCAACTTCAACATCTTTGATTAATAAATTGATTGCAGCAATACCTAAATCAGCTGTTTCCTTGTCTTTACCAGTAACAAAGATTAGTCCAGTATCATCGATGTCGATTTTAACGCCAGTCTCATCTATTATTCTATTGATTGTCTTGCCTCCAGGTCCAATTACAGTTCTAATTTTATCTGGGTCAATCATCATTGAAATTATCCTTGGCGCGAATATGGACATTTCAGGTCTCGGTGCGGAAAGTTCTTCCATCATTTTGGACATGATGTGCATTCTACCTTCCTTGGCTTGCTGTAAGGCTTTCCCAAGAATCTCCCTATCGATTCCATTAATTTTAATATCCATTTGAATTGCAGTTATTCCATCATCTGTACCCGCAACTTTGAAATCCATATCACCCAAATAATCTTCCATGCCCTGGATATCGCTTAAAATGGCAATTTTATCATCGGATTTTATCAAACCCATTGCGATCCCTGCTACTGGAGCCTTGATAGGCACACCCGCATCCATTAATGCAAGAGTGCTTCCGCAAACAGAAGCCTGTGATGTGCTGCCGTTTGAAGCCAAAACTTCAGATACAAGTCTTATTGCGTAAGGGAAGTCTTCCACTGAAGGAAGTACTGGTAGTAAAGCTCTTTCAGCAAGCGCTCCATGTCCAATTTCTCTTCTCCCTGGACCACGTGATGTTCTTGCTTCTCCAACACTGTATGCCGGGAAGTTGTAATGATGCATATACCTTTTTTGAGTTTCCTCAGATATTCCATCAAGTCTTTGTGCATCTCCCATTGAAGCTAGAGTTGCAACAGTAAGAACCTGAGTCTGTCCTCTTGTAAATAATCCAGTTCCATGAGTTCTAGGCAAAACACCTGTTTCACACCAGATAGGTCTGATTTCATTTGTTTTTCTATTGTCAGGTCTGATTCCTTCATTCAAGATCATGGATCTAACCTGGTCTTTTGTTATCTTATATAGTACAGCGCTTATGTCCTTTTTATTGTTTGGGAATAATTCTATGAATTTTTCCTTTGTATCTTTTTCCACAGCAGCCATATTATCCAGTCTCTCTTGTTTATCAAATGTCTGAATTGCTGTCCTCATTTTTTCAGTGGCATATTCTCTAACCTGGCTGTCAACGTCCTCTGGAACAGTTATCAGTTGAACATCTCTTTTAACTTTTCCAACTTCAGCAACTATGCCTTCTATGAAAGAAACTATTTTCTTTATTTCTTCGTGGGCGAACATGATTGCTTCAAGCATCACATCTTCTGAAATTCCATCTGAACCAGCTTCAACCATCATAATAGCATCTTTTGTTCCCGATACAATTAAATGCAAATCGCTTATCTCTCTTTGTGCAAGAGTTGGATTCACCACAAATTCTCCATCAATTCTACCTATTAGAATAGAACCGGTTGGTCCATCAAAAGGAATATCAGATATGGAAAGTGCGCATGACGAACCTATCATAGCTGCAATTTCTGGTGAGCAATCCAAGTCCACACACATTACAGTAGCTATTATAACAACATCGTTATAGAAACCTTTTGGGAAAAGCGGCCTAATTGGCCTATCTATCAATCTCGATGTAAGAATTGCCTTTTCTGAAGGTCTTGCTTCCCTCTTGATGTAGCCTCCAGGTATTTTACCTGCTGCATATTGCTTTTCTTCATAATCTACACTTAGTGGGAAAAAATCTATATCTGGTCTTGGATCTTGTGACGCAGTAGCGGTAACCAATACAGTTGTATCGCCATATTTGACAAAAACAGCTCCACCAGCCAACAAGGCTACCTTGCCTACTTCAATCTCAAGTGGTCTTCCTGCCAACTCTGTTTTAAAAATCTTGTAATCCGTGAATCTCATTATCAACTTACCTCCTGATAATTCTTTAAAAGATGCTTCTGGCCTTATGCCTTATACAGAACTAGTCCTGCATTATAAAACTAAAGCGGGGAATATCCCCGCTTAATTTTCAATTATTTTCTTAAACCAAGTCTACTAATCACTTCTCTGTAACGGGCGATGTCCTTGTTTTTAAGATAATTCAACAAATTTCTTCTTTGTCCAACCATCTTCAACAATCCTCTTCTAGAGTGATGATCTTTCTTATGGATTTTTAAATGTTCATTTAAATCATTAATCCTATAAGTCAGAATAGCTACTTGAACTTCTGGAGAACCAGTATCTCCTTCATGGGTTTTGTACAGATTAATTACTTCCTGTTTTTTTGCTTGATCAATCATTTTTTTCTCCTTCATTTTTTCACCTTAAACCAGGAACCACGCCGGAGTGTCGTTAGTCTTAGTAAAAGGTATTATTTATTAGACTTGATTTTACCATAAAACACAAGTACTTGTAAAGAGGAATATTTAAGAATCCCTTGGTTATACGTGATACTCCATAGCCATTTCCTTATCTTTCGATATCTGGTCGCGAAGTTCATCCAAACTGGAAAATTTCAACTCATCCCTCAATTTCTTTAGAAATTCAACCTTGATTTCTTTTCCATATATATTATAGTCAAAATTGAAAATATGGGTTTCTATTGTATACTTGTTGTCACCTATTGTTGGCTTTATTCCAACATTGGTGATGCTTTTAAATCTGACTCCGTTGAAGGTGCAGTAAGTTACATAAACTCCGTTAGCTGGGGTAACCATGCCTTCATCAATTATAATATTTGAAGTGGGAAAGCCAATTGTTCTTCCAATCTTGTTTCCTGTAACCACAGTTCCTCCAATGGAATAATATCTACCTAGATACTTCTCGCACTCATCAATCCTGCCTTCAGAAATCAACTCTCTTATATATGAACTGCTGACAACGATATTATCAATTCTGATTGGTTCCAAGATATGTATTCCAAAATCTTTCTCAAGTCCAACTTTCATAAGTAGTTCAGCATTTCCTTTTGCGAAATGTCCGAATTTAAAATTGAAACCGCAGTATGCTTCTTTCATTTTAAGCTTATCCACTAATACATTCATTATGAAATCATGTGGATCCATATTTTGCATTTCATAATCGAAAGGCACCGATATGAGATAGTCCACGCCGTAGGATCTAATAATAGAAACCTTGTCATTCCATGACAGTATATTTTTAATTATTGGCCTTCCAGCCATTACATTCTTTGGATGATTTGAAAACGTGAAAACAGCGCTCTTGAGATTGGCTATTTTCGCACTTTTAACTGTCCTATTTATCAATTCTTGATGCCCTTTATGCAGGCCATCAAAATTACCTAAGGCAATTACTGTATCACCTATATTTTCTACTTCAGATATGGATTTGAAAACTTTCATACTCCACCACTATTTCCGTTTAATAATTCGAATTATTTATAAATTATTTATTGATTATCTATGTTTTGAACAAAAACCTTGTCTGCGATTATTTTCTTTAAGTCTTTGTCGTAAGAAGAAACAGCAATTAGTTCACCATTATAATATAAAGTGAAAAACCCTTCATATGTTTCAAGCCCTTCTTGTCTAATGTCGTTCATCTGTATATATCCTCCGCAAATGACTTCCTTGGCCTTGATAGGATCAATTATCTCACCTTTCGGCAAGTGCCTTAGTGGGAAATCCAACGGTTTCAATATCTCCTCAATACGGCCTTCATTATACATTTTGGTCACTTCCTCAAGGGAAACCGCTTCTTCCAAATTGAAAATACCGCTTCTTGATCTTGAAAGAAATGTCATTATTGCGCCGCATCCAAGCATTTGACCCAAATCGTAACAAATTGTCCTGATATAAGTTCCTTTTGAAACATCTATGTCGAACATCATCTTTTGATTTTCCAAGTCAATATTTATTATCTCAAATTTTTCGATTGTAATTTTTCTGGATTTTGGAGTGACAATTTCTCCACTTCTAGCGTATTCATATAATCTTTTCCCGTTTATCCTTATTGCCGAATATATTGGAGGGGTTTGGCTTATTTCCCCTATAAAATACCTGGCAGCTTTCCTAATGGTATCTTCATCGAGATCAACTTTGCTTCTAGTTAATATTTTACCCCAGGCGTCCTGAGTATCAGTTTCAAATCCGAATTGGACCTCGCACCTATACTTTTTACCGTCGTTTTCCAAATACTTGATTATTCTTGTTCCTTTGTCGATGCAAATAGGAAGCACTCCTGTTGCCATTGGATCCAGAGTGCCTGTATGTCCCACCTTTTTCGTTCCAAATAGTCGCTTTATTGCGGAAACAACATCAAACGATGTCATTCCAGCTGGCTTCAAGATATTAATTATCCCGTTGTTCATTAAAATAGTTCTCAACTTCTTGCATTATTATTTTCCGTGTATCTTCAACAGATTCATTCAGAGTACAGCCAGCTGCTTTCTTATGGCCTCCCCCTCCGAACTTTTGACAAATATAGGCCACGTTGGCATAGCTCTTTGCCCTCATGCTTACTTTTGAAAGCATTGGTTCTATTTCCTTAATAAAAATAGAGATTTCAACGCCTCTGATACTTCTCAATATTTCAACAATGCCTTCACTTTCATCGATTGTAGTATTAGTCTTGTCCAGCATTTTCAAGCTTATGAATGCTATAGCAACTTTGCCGCCACAAATAATTTCAGTAGTCTCAAGAATTTCCGCTGTCAATGTCAATTTTTCGATTCTGACATTTTGATATAGCTCAACACCTATTTTTTCCAGATCGATGCCAATGTCTATAAGTTCCGCTGCTATTATATGGGAGCTTGCAGTGGTATTGGTATATTGAAAATTTCCCGTATCTGTTGTTATAGCTACATAAATGGCTTCAGCCATTGCTTTGTTGATTTTTACATCCATAGCTTTCAATAATTTGAAAATGATTTCTCCTGTGGAAGCTGAATGCTCATCAACATAATTTATATCTCCAAAATATCCGCTGGTATGGTGGTGATCGATACATATTTTTATTGCACCTTGAAAGAATTTCTCTTTTCTAAGAAAAAATCTTTCGATATCTGTGGAGTCAACTGCGATAGATAAGTCAGGGTTTTCAATTATATGCTGGTCCGAAGTGCAACAAGTACCTGCGATAAAGAAAAGATATTCAGGTATATCATCCTCGATAAGTACAAAAGAATTCTTTCCAGCGCTTCTAAGAGCCTCACAAAGGGCAACTGAAGAACCAAGGGCGTCGCCGTCCATCAATACATGTGTATATATCAAAATATCCCTGGCCTGTGCAATTGCATCAATTATCTTAGTGAAATCCAGTTTTTCCATAAAGCTCCTACCTTTTTATATTTCTAATTATTTAGCTTGCTAATGAGTTCTTCAATGTGCCTGCCATATTCCAAAGAGGTGTCGATTTTGAAAATCAACTCTGGCACATGTCTCAAATCCAGTTCCTGGCCTAATTCTCTTTTTATAAATCCCTTTGCACTATTGAACGCCGTTATTACATCAGCCTTTTGTTTTTCATTCTCCACTTCAGTGCTGTTGTTTGAGATAACGCTTAAATAGATCGTAGCATAGGTATGATCATTTGTAACCTCTACCGTGGTAATGCTAACAAGCCCGGACAATAGTCTTGGATCTTTCAATTCTCTTATCAGCATATTGCTGATAATTTTTTTTATTTCTTCTCCGATTCTACCGGACCTAAAATTCTTTCCCATTGGATCACCTATTTTCTAATTATTTCTTCCATTTTGTATGCTTCAATTATATCTCCTTCATTGATTGCGTTGAAATTTTCTATTCCAACTCCGCATTCAAATCCAGCAAGTACTTCTTTTGCATCATCTTTGAATCTCTTCAATGATGATATTTTACCTTCATGTACAACAATTCCATCCCTTACGAGTCGAATTTGTGAATTTCTGGTTATTTTTCCTTCGGCAACATATGCCCCTGCAATCAATCCCGCATTTGGAACTTTGAAAGTACTTCTAACTTCTACTTTTCCAAGTACTACTTCCTTGAATATTGGATCCAGCATTCCTCTCATTGCAGCTTCTATCTGGTCGATTACTTCATATATTACCCTATAATTTCTTATTTCAACTCCAACTCTTTCAGCCATCTGGGTAATTGCAGTATTTGCTCTTACATTGAAGGCGATTATTATTGCATTTGAGGTTGTTGCAAGCATTATATCTGATTCTGTTACTGTTCCAACACCGGAGTACAGGATTCTAACTTTTACATTTTCATTTTGTAGTTTTTCAAGAGATTGAATCAACGCGCCTACTGAACCCTGCACATCGCCTTTAATAATCAAGTTCAATTCTTTTATTTCGCCAAGTTGCATTTTTTCAAAAAGCTGTTCCAAAGAAACGCTGGAATTCTTAACCATTGCTTCTTGTCTGAATTTAATTTGTCTCTTTTGAGCGATTTCCCTTGCTGTTTTATCTTCTTTTACAACATTGAACTCATCTCCTGCTTCAGGAACTTCATTCAAACCTAAGATTTCCACAGCAGTCGCTGGTCCAGCTTTTTTTATTGTCTGACCTTTAAAATTTGTCATCGCTCTTATTTTTCCACTTGTTGTTCCGCATACTACTGCCATGCCAACATGCATGCTGCCATTTAGTACCAATAGCGTTGCAACTGGACCTTTTGATTTATCAAGTCTGGCTTCAATAACGGTTCCTGATGCAAGTCTATGTGGATTTGCCTTAAGTTCAAGGATTTCTGCTTCAAGCAAAATCATTTCGAGTAAATTATCTATTCCCTCACCGGTTTTGGCAGAGACTGGAACACATATTGTGTCTCCACCCCATTCTTCAACAAGGATTCCATTTTTACCTAAATCTTCTTTTACTTTGCTAATATCCGCGCCAGGTTTATCTATTTTATTTATAGCAACTATCACAGGTACATTTGCTGCTTTTGCATGGCTTATTGCCTCAATTGTCTGAGGTTTTACACTGTCGTCAGCGGCAACTACCAGTACTGCGATATCTGTGACATGGGCTCCTCTTGCTCTCATGGCGGTAAAAGCTTCATGTCCAGGAGTGTCAAGGAAGACTATTTTCTTGTCATTGTGATATACTTCCGAAGCTCCAATATGCTGAGTAATCCCACCTGATTCGGTTGCCGTGATATTTGTTTTTCGTATTGCATCAAGAAGTGAAGTCTTGCCGTGATCTACATGCCCCATTACAGTTATGATTGGGGATCTTGGTTTTAAGTCTTCAGCTTTATCCAGGGATAAATCCAGTCCTTTTTCTTCTTCATCAGCATAAACTCTTCCTATTTGAATATTGACGTCAAAATCCTCAGCTAGCAGCAAGGCTGTATCTTCATCAATATTCTGGTTTAAATTTGCCATTATTCCAAGTTTCATCAATTTCATTATTATATCGCTTGGAGATTTTGATATTTGATCTGCAAAACCAGCAACAGTTATTGGAACATTTATAACAATAGCTTTTGGGCCTTGCTCCATTTCTTCCAATATTTCTCTTTCAGCCCTGGTGAATTTTTCCTTGACTGGTCTTTTTGAAGATTCTTTAGCTTTAACCGGTGTTTCCACTTTCTGTACTTTAGCTGGTTCTTCTTTATTTGCAGTGGAAGGAGTTAGGGATTTTTTTATCTTTTTCACATCTTCATCTGTTAATATGCTCATGTGACTTCTGATTTCTATTCCAAGCTTTCCAATAATGTCTACCATTTCTTTATTGCTTTTCAATAGATCCTTTGCTAATTCGTAAACTCTTTTATTGTTCGTCAATAAGAACACCTCCTGTTTCATTGATTTCTTTTTGTATTTCTTTCTCTATAACGAGGGCAAATTGTTTATCGGCTATTCCGAATACGTTCTTCATTTCACTGCCGCAAAACAATGATATTTCTTCAGAATCTCCGTATACATATATTGGTACTTTATTGTCTTTTGCAATTTTGGCAAATTTTTTCTTTGTATTCTCTGCCACATCGTTGGTAATTATCACCAACTTGATCTTGCCTCTTGCTATTGCCATTTCGCATTGATTGTAACCCATGACAACTTTACCCGCCTTTACGGCAAAACCAAGGTAGCTATGTATTTTTTTTCTCATATGTTTTGCAATTCCTTATATAACTCTTCCAATTTTTCTTCGGAAATTTCAATCTCCAAGCTTCTCCTGATTGATCTTTTCTTCCTTGCTATTGCCAGGCAAGCCTGGTCTTTGCAAAGGTATACTCCACGTCCCTCAGCCTTTCCTGTTAAATCAATACTCAAATTTCCTTCCTTGTCAGCTACTATTCGTATCAACTCTTTTTTAGGTTTTGATTCCATGCATCCGACGCACTTTCTCATGGGTATCTTCTTTGTCTTCATAAAAGCACTTCCTTAAACTTACTTCTTAAGTTTTGTTTTCTTTTTGCTTTTTTGTTCTTCAAGTTCATCTATCAAGTCATATTCTTCCAATACTTCTAAAACTGTCTTCTTTGATTTTGCCTTTTTCTTTGGAGCTTTTAGATGTGTTTCTTCTTGGCTTATATTAACCTCAACAGGGGTTTCTTCAATTATTTCATCTTCGATAATTTGATCTTCAATTGTTTCTGTTGATACTGTTTCAACATCGGACTTCTTGGACTTTTTCTTCGGAACGTCTTTTTTATCCTTTATTTCAGCAGCTATTTCATCCGAAATTTCATTTTCCTGCGCTGCTTCAATAATATCCTCTTCGACTATAGTATCGGCTTTAGTTTCAGTAGTTTCGTCTTCTCCTTCAGGATAGAACTGGGAATGTCTTTTGATATCTATCTTCCATCCACAAAGTTTGGCAGCCAACCTAACATTTTGTCCCTCTTTTCCTATTGCCAAAGACAATTGGTAATCCGGAACAATTACTACAGCGGATTTTTCTCCTTCATTCAATATAACTTTTTCAACTTTTGATGGACTTAATGCGCTCTTGATTAATTCTTCTGGATCAGGGCTCCATTTGATTATGTCGATTTTTTCTCCAAAGAGTTCATCCACAATATTTTGGACCCTGTTTCCTCTTGACCCAACACATGCTCCTACAGCATCTACGTTTGGATCATTGGTGAAGACAGCGATTTTAGTTCTTGATCCTGCTTCCCTGGAGATGCTTTTTATTTCAACTACACCATCGTGTATTTCCGGTACTTCAAGTTCAAACAAACGCTTAACAAGGCCTGGGTGTGATCTTGAAAGATATACCTGTGGCCCTTTTGTCGTTTTCTTCACATCCATGATGTAAACTTTAAGTCTGCTATTTAATGTATATTTTTCGCCTTTTACCTGTTCATTGTGGGCAAGAATTCCTTCAGTTTTCCCAACAGTTATAAAAATCGTATCATTGCTTATCCTCTGTATTATTCCAGTGGAAAGTTCGCTCTGTCTGCTGGAAAAATCATCATATATCATGGTTCTTTCTGCTTCGCGTATTCGCTGAACGACTACCTGCTTAGCTGTCTGAGCTGCAATTCTTCCAAATTCTTTTGGAGTGACGTTTTTTTCAATTACATCCTCCAATTTATAATTCTTGTCTATTTCTCTGGCATCTTCCAGCGATATTTCCGAATTTTTATCATGAACTTCCTGTACAACGGTTTTCTGCATGAAAACCTCGAATTCTCCAGTTTCCTGATCAATTTTCACTCTTACATTCTGTGATGTTCCATAATTTTTCTTGTAAGCAGATACAAGCGCTGATTCGATTGCTTCCATCAACAACTCTTTAGAAATTTCTCTTTCTTTTTCCAGAGCTTCGACTGCTTTAATAAATTCGTTATTCATATTATATTTCTCTCCTTTAAAAAATAACAGCTAGTCTTACAATAGCAGCTTTTGAGATTGGTATTTCTATCTTGTTTTTCTTTTCATCTATAATAATTATATTTTCATTCTCCAATGAAACAAGTTCGCCCATGTACATTTTCTGCCCATCAAGTGGCTTATATAGGGATATTTCAATTATTCTTCCCTTATATTTGATATAGTCATCTTCATTTCTAAGAGGCCTGTCTAAACCTGGAGATGAAACTTCCAGAAAATATTGCTTTTCAAGAATATCAATCTTATCCAACTCCTCGCTTATAAAGCTGCTGACTTTCTCGCAATCTTC
Organism: Eubacteriales bacterium; assembly: GCA_037144355.1. Taxonomy (GTDB): domain Bacteria; phylum Bacillota; class Clostridia; order Peptostreptococcales; family Anaerovoracaceae; genus JBAWWY01. The sequence goes on from JBAWWY010000001.1 coordinate 217,200, forward strand.
CGTTCCAATATATTCTTCCTCGTCCTGGTCTGATTTTTTAAGCTTGTCGATTAAAATTCTCAATATCCATGAATTTCCCTCTTTAACATACTCCACATCAAAAAGTTCATAATTGTTCTCTTTCAAGAAATCCATCAACAAGTCTTTTACTTGTTCTGTAACCTTCTTTTTTGACATTTTTCCTCCATTTTCCCCTTGTCTTAATTGATATATTCACATCAAAAACTAAAGAGTGGGATCTGCCCACTCTTCGCTTACATTTTTGTATTGCGTTCTTATGGGAATAATTTATCATAACTTTCCCATTTATGCAAGTAATTTTCTAAAATAAGGTGATTTGGTCGGTTTCTGGTATAGCATCGAGAACGCCTTGGTTTCTCAATGATTCTATAGCTGTTTTATTAATTTTTGTTCGCATTGTCAAATCATCAATCGAGTAGAATGGACCTTGCTTGTTTGCTGAATATATTGCTTTCGCCGCATTCTCTCCTACTCCAGAAATCGCCCTAAGCGGCATCAGTAATTTTCCATCCACTACTTTAAACATTGATGCGTCTGAGGTGTCAATCCCAGGTTTTAAGAACTCAAACCCTCTTCCATACATTTCATAAGCCAATTCCAATACCGTTAGTTCGGATTCGTTTTTTTTAGAAGAGCTCTTCTCCATGTCCTCAATTGCACAAATCTTCTTTTCAACAGCTTTTATTCCCTTTAGTATGGTATCGCAGTCGAAGTCGTTGACCTTTAGTGAAAATGTAGCAGCATAAAACTCCAAAGGGAAATAAACCTTGTAATAGGCAATCCTATACGACATCATGACATAAGCCACTGCATGGGCTTTTGGAAACATGTATTCAATTCTCTGACAAGATTCGATGTACCAATCTGGCACACTGTTCTTTCTCATTATCAAGGCTTCTTCTTCAGAAATTCCTCTACCTTTTCTTACACTTTCCATAATCTTGAAAGCAATTTTATTTTCTACGCCTTTTCCTATAAGATAATTCATAATATCATCCCTTGTGGAGATTACATCTTTAAGAACTGCAGTATTGTTGGCGATTAATTCCTGTGCGTTGTTTATCCAAACATTTGTTCCGTGTGAAAGGCCTGAAATTCTTATTAAATCTGAAAATGCATTTGGTTTTGTGGCTTCCAGCATCTGTCTAACGAATTTTGTTCCAAATTCAGGTATCCCAAATGTTCCATTTGAATATCTATAATTTTTTATATCTAGGTTGAGTCCCTTTGTAGTTGTAAAAATACTGTCGACTTTTTCATCTTTAAGTGGAACTTTTAATGGATCCACTCCGGTTAAATCCTGCAGCATCTTAATCATTGTGGGCACATCATGTCCTAAAATATCAAGTTTCAATAATCTTCCACTGATTGAATGGTAATCAAAATGAGTAGTGATTACATTTGAAGATTCATCATTGGCAGGAAATTGTATTGGACAGAAATCATATATTTCCTTGTCTTCCGGTACTATCATAACTCCGCCTGGATGCTGACCAGTGGTCCTTCTAACTCCTGTACAACTTTTAGTAAGTCTTTCGACTTCCCATTTTGAAGTGGTTTCTCCCCTTTCATCAAAATATTTCTTCACAAAGCCATATGCGGTTTTCGATGCTATTGTTCCAATGGTGCCAGCTCTAAATACATGATCCTTGCCAAAAATAGTTTCAGTATATTTATGTGCCACGCTCTGATATTCACTGGCAAAATTCAAATCGATATCAGGTTCCTTGTCGCAGTCAAACCCAAGGAAAACCTCAAAAGGTATGTCGAAACCATCCTTTAGCATTTTTTCCGAGCAAATTGGACAATCCTGGTCTTTCATATCTATTCCGCATCCACAGTTTTCCGTATTGCTGAAATCTGAATATTTGCATTTCGGACATATATAATGCGGTGGCAAGGGATTTACTTCTGTGATTCCGCTCATTGTTGCAGCGAATGAAGATCCTACCGAACCCCTCGAGCCAACCAGATAACCATCCTCCATGGACTTTTTAACCAACATTTCCGCTACTACGTACATTACAGCATATCCATGGGTTATAATTGAATTAAGTTCTCTCGATAATCTTTTCTCAACGATTTCTGGCAATATCTCACCATATCTCTCTTTTGCCGTCTTTTCACATATATCCCTCAATATTTCTTCAGAACCCTCAATGCTAGGTGCAAAAACTCCATCTGGAACTGGGAGTATGACATCAATCATATCGGCTATTAAATTTGTATTCGTAACTACAATTTCTTGAGTTAATTCCTCGTCTAGATATGAGAATTCTCCCATCATCTCTTCTGTTGTCCTGAAATAGAGTCCTTTATCTCCTTCTATATCCTTATATCCCTGGCCAGCCATTAGTATTTTCCTATAAATGGAATCTTCCTTTTCAATGTAGTGAACATCGCAGGTCCCAACTACAAGCTTGCCTTTATTTTTTGCCATATCAATAATCTTCTTATTGATATCAATGAGTTCGTCCTTATCCTTCAGCCTTTCATTTGCTATTAAAAAATCATTGTTAATCAGTGGCTGGATTTCCAAATAGTCATAAAAATCTATAATCTTATATATATCCTCATCTGACTTTCTGTTTAGAATTCCTTGGAAGACTTCTCCAGCTTCACAAGCTGAACCAAGGAGCAAACCATCTCTATATTCTGAAAGTAAAGATTTGGGGATTCTGGGCTTTTTATAGAAATATTGAAGATGGGCCATTGAAATCAATCTATATAAGTTCTTGAGCCCTTGATAATTTTTAACTAATATAATCGCATGGTATGTTTCTATATTTTTGTATTCAATATTTTTCTTAGCTAATTTTTCAATGTCGTTAATATAAAATACTCCATTGTCCTTCAACTTTTCAAATATATTGTTCAATATTTTTGCACATGTCCCAGCATCATCCATTGCCCTGTGATGATTTCTTTGGTCAATACCGAAGTGCTTGGCTAGAGTGTTCAATTTATGATCTTTTACTTCTTTAACTAATAATCTGGACAAATACAATGTATCAATAATATTATTCTCAACAATTAATCCTGATTTTTCAAAAGCTGCTTTTAGAAATGACATATCAAAAGTGGAATTATGTGCGACTAAAGGCAAATCACCAATAAAACTTTTAAAGTTGTTTAGTATTTGAGACCTGTTTGTATATTCTTTGACCATTTCATTAGTTATTCCAGTCAATTCAGTAATTCTCTTAGGTATAGGTTTGACAACAGGACAAAGAAACGAAGAAAATTTTTCTATGATTTCTCCCTTCAATATCTTGACAGCACCAATTTCAATTATTTCGTTTTCACTTGCGTATAAGCCAGTAGTTTCCAAGTCGAAAACAACATACTCATCATCAATTGATAATTCTTTAGGATATTGGCAAGATTCTTCCTGGTCATTTATTATATAAGCTTCAACACCATAAATTATTTTTATTGAGTTGTTTAAATCCTTAGCGCCAACCATTGCTTCTGGGAATGCCTGCAATACTCCGTGATCTGTTATTGCAACAGCCTTGTGCCCCCACTCCGCAGCAGTTTTAATCAACTCTTTAGTTTCACAAAGACCATCCATGCTGCTCATCTTGGTGTGGGCATGAAGTTCAACCCTTTTAACAATTGAATTATCAATTCTTTTCTCAATAATAATTTCTTCAATATCCTTTGCCATTATTACCAGGCTGTTTTCGAAGTTGTCAAATTCAAGGTTTCCTCGTACTTTTATTGAATCACCCTCTTTTAGACTTGCTAAAAGATCCTTGCCTTTTTCATTGTTTATGAACAATTTTATGCAAATAGAACTTGTGAAATCATTGATTATAAGTGAAATAAGCAATTTGCTGTTTTTTATCGACCTAGACAATATTGTGAATATCTTGCCTTGTACAACCACATAATCGCTCTGATTTGACAAACTCTCGATTTTTATTGGATCTTCCACAATTTTTTTCCCCAGAATCATCCCTTTCACATTGATTTTCGAATTGGCTCTTGGAGCTGCAAGTTTTGGCATGCTTCTTTTCGGAGCTTCCAAAATAGTTTGGTGGTTCTTGTCGTCGATTTCTCCTTTTGTTGCTTCAAAATGCAAAATATGATTTTCGAAAGATATTTTAACTTTCAATCCAAAGTTTTTTTGAAGTATGATTTCAAGTTCTCTTGAAACTTTGTCGTTGAGTTCATTCACCGCTCTCATGCCAAGTGCCTTGATATGTATGATATTTTCTACTTCATCATAACAATAGTCCTCAGGGAAAATTACTTTCGCAGACTGAGGTGCTATTTTACCTGCTTCAGAAACTAAGTATGCAAGGTATATGTTGATAATATCAACTTTTTCTATTACCAAATCTGTATAAATGAAATTAAAAGAAATTCCGCTGATTTGCGGAAGCTCTTTTTTTATTTCAACTTCAATTTTATCAAGATCGTCATAAGGTATAATAAAATTAAGTTTTATATCCAGTAGAAGGCAATTTGTCTTTTTAGACAATTTCGCCTTTTCCAATTCAAAGACAAAATCATTTATGGAACTTCTCTTTAGATAGTCCCAATTTATTACCCTTGATATTATACTTTTCAAAACATTCCTCCGAGTTTTATGCCAAATTATTTATCGCTTAATAAACTTTTTATTTCTTCTATGAGACATTTCTTTATTTCATCACGTTCTAAGGGCTTTACAATTTCTCCGCTCTTGAATAATAATGCCTTGCCTTTTCCACATGCGATTCCAATATCGGCTTCTCTTGCCTCTCCTGGTCCATTGACCTCGCAGCCCATTATTGCTATGTTTATTCGTTTTTCCGATTTTATATCCTTGACTATGTCCTCCACCTCTTGCAATATCTCATCCAAATCCATGTTTGAACGTCCGCAAGTCGGGCAAGCAATAATATTAATTCCATCTTTCCTTATTTCACAGGCACGCAGTATCTCTTTCGCATAAATTACTTCATTTACCGGGTCGCCAGTCAGAGAAACCCTGATAGTATCCCCAATACCGCCCAAAAGAAGAGATCCAATTCCTATTGATGACTTTATCTTTCCACTGACTAGCCCCCCGGCTTCTGTAATTCCAATATGAATAGGGTAGTTCATCTTGTCGGCGATAATCTGATGTGCGTCATAATTCAGTTTGACGTTTGATGATTTTAAAGAAACAACTATATCATTAAAACCCATTTCCTCAATCATGGATATATTTCGCATTGCACTAAGAACTAATCCCTCCGCTGTAACGCCACCGAATTGAGTTAGGATATCCTTTTCCAACGAACCTGAATTTACGCCGATTCTAATGGGTATGCTTCTCTCCTTCGCCAACTTGATTATCTTTTTGACTTTATCGCTATCTCCAATATTTCCTGGATTAATTCTAATCTTGTCAGCACCATTTTTAATCGCTTCGATTGCAAGCCTATAATCAAAATGAATATCAGCCACAATTGGCATATCAACTACTCTGCGGATGTCTTTTAGCGCTTCTATTGCTTCGAAATCAACAATTGCGCATCTTATAATCTGGCAACCAGCTTCCTTGAGCCTCATAATTTGAGAAACTGTGGCAGCAACATCACGGGTATCTGTATTTGTCATTGATTGAATTGATATTTCAGCATCTCCACCAATATATAAACTTCCGCATCGAATTTTTTTTGAATTTCGTCTCATGTTTTCCCCTTACATATTTTAAGATTAATCGACTTTACACTATTTTTACAACATCCTGGATAGTTATCCATATCATTAGTGAAAATAGCATAAGCAGTCCTGCAAAATGAATTTTATTCTCAATTTCATCGGTTATTATTTTACCTGTGAACTTTCTTATAAGCATGAAAGTCAAACGTCCACCATCTAAAGCTGGAAAAGGTAGAAGATTTACTATTGCTAGATTTAAACTAATTAAAGCTGTCAGATTCGCTAGATAAGCAAATCCCTTATGAGCGAATTCACCAATAGTGTTAACAATGCCAACCGGCCCCATTAAATCAGCTGTGGATCCTTGTCCTGTTATAAGTTTTCCAAGATACTGCAACATCATTCCAGCCATTTCAAAAGTGCCTGTGAAGCCTAAAGTTATAGCTTTCAAAGGATTTTTATCAAAAGATGGTGTTATGCCGATTATTCTCCTGTTATTGACATCTTTACCTATTTTGGAAGATATTTGCATATCTTGGTTGTTGCGGTTAACAGTAATATTTATATTGTCACCTTTGCTGTTTGAAATAGCAGTAACTACTTCATCCCAGGAAGATATTTTTATATCGTTGATCTTAATTATCTTGTCCCCGGCAAGCAATCCTGCTTCCATGGCAGGCTTATCAACTGAAACTACATTTATAACAGTTGTGGGAAAGCCGTAAGAAAAATATATCAAGGACAATATTACAATTGTTGTCAATAAATTCATCATGGATCCAGCAATAACAACTAGGGCTTTTGCCCATGTCGGCTTATTGTTGAAGGCACTCGGGTCGTCAGAGTTTTCCTCTTCCCCTTCCATCTTGACAAATCCACCAATAGGCAAGGCTCTTAAGGAGTATTCCGTGTCCCCTTTTTTCCTTCTAAATAATACTGGCCCCATGCCAATTGCAAATTCATTTACTTTTATTCCAACTGCTTTCGCTGTAATGAAATGCCCAAATTCATGAACAAAAATCAAAAAACAAAATACAACAATAGCCCAAAATAACGTTAACAACATAGTTTAATTACCTTCTTCCTAGTCTCTTTATCAATTTGCAACACTTCTTCAATTGTGCTGCAAGGCGTTGGTTTATGATCATTTAGTATTTTCTTAATATTGTTTTGAATATCCAAAAATGAAATCCTATTTTCAAGAAACATATTTACCAAAATTTCATTTGATGCGTTTAACACTACTGGATAACTTTCGCCCATTTTTAATACTTCATATGCAAATCCTAGGCAAATGAAAGTATTTAAGTCAGGTTCCTCAAAGCTTAGTTTGGTTGACGAGTTAAATACAAACCCTGCACTTTTGCTTTTCAACCTGTCTGGATATTCCAATGCATAACTTATAGGAATTTTCATGTCGGCATTTCCCATTTGTGCAATTATTGAATTGTCATGATATTCAACCATGGAATGAATAATGCATTCTGGATGGATCAGTACTTTGATTTGCTCTGGTTCTAATCCAAACAGCCATTTAGCTTCAATAACTTCAAGCCCCTTATTCATCAAAGTCGATGAGTCTATTGTTACTTTATTCCCCATTGACCATTTGGGATGGTTTAAAGCTTCCTTCAATGTAGCCTTTTCTAATTTTTCAATAGTGCTACCCCTGAAAGGTCCACCAGAAGCCGTAATGATTATTTTTTTTACAAATTCCCTTTTACTGCCCTCAAGACATTGGAAAATGGCACTGTGCTCACTGTCAATAGGAATTATTGCTGCATTGTTGTCCAAGGCAGCTTTCATGATTATTTCACCCCCGGCAACCAAAGTTTCCTTGTTTGCAAGAGCGACATCTTTACCTGATTTCAATGCGGCGAATGTTGGAACTAGTCCGCTTATTCCTACCAACGCATTTACAAGCAGATCGGAATCAATCAATGAGGCCGCCTCGACAAGCCCATTTTCTCCAAAGCGAAAATCCACATTTGGATACTTTCCATGTAATTCAACTATATCTTGCTCTTTTGAGACAACAACAACACCAGGAGAAAATTCCTGAATCTGTTGGTCCAGAAGTTTGGTGTTCGACTTGCACGAAAGAACAAGAACCTGATATTTATCCATATTGTTCCGGATAACTTCCAAAGTTTGTGTTCCTATTGATCCAGTTGATCCCAAAATTGAAATCTTTTTCATAATATTTCAACGAACCACTATTGCAGGTTCATTATTCCTTTCGTTATTGAAGGGTAAGTTAATTTATCACTTCAAAATCAATATATTCAAATAATAATATACAACTGGTGCCGTAAACAAAACGCTGTCGAATCTGTCCAGCATTCCGCCATGTCCAGGAATCAAGTTGCCATAGTCTTTTATACCCATTTTTCTCTTAAATATTGAAGCTGTCAAATCTCCAAGCTGGGCAAAGATACTTCCAATGAATCCTAGTACAAGACAATGTACCAATAATCCATCTGTAAAAAAATACCCGAATATTCCGCAAAATATTATACTGGATAATGTTCCTCCGATTGCACCTTCTACTGTCTTTTTGGGGCTGATGCTTGGGCAAAGCTTATGTTTTCCAAATAAATATCCGGAAAAATAAGCCATTGTGTCAGTACCAAATGCAATGATTAAAACAACCCATACAAATTGTGAATATCCCGGAATTTTGTCAATTAAGACAACATGAAACAGGAAATATACTATGTATATAATTCCAGTTAGTGTTGACATTGCATCTTCGAGTTTCATTTCCGCGTCTTTAAAAAGATAAATCAAGCTTCCCAAGACTACTGCAAAGAACCATAACATATAATATTTTGGTTCATTTATAAAAATTGAAAATGCATACAAAGTCAAAATACCCAGATAACCTATGAAATAAGATGGCTTGATATTAACTTTATTAAAGCCTTTGTAGAATTCTCTCAAACTTACCATACTTATTAAAATGCAGCCAACAAGTAGTGTAATACCTCCAAAATAGATTATTAGAAGCAATGGAGCGAGAATCAAAGCTGATAAAACTCGGGTTTTCATTTTTATACTCCTCCATACCTTCTCTTTCTATTTTGATATTCTATTATAGCTTTTTCCAAGTCCGACTTTTTAAAATCTGGCCATAATATATCTGTAAAATATAGCTCGCTATATGCAGACTGCCAAAGAAGAAAATTGCTCAACCTCATCTCGCCGCTAGTTCTAATTATTAGGTCAGGATCAGGTATGTCTTTTGTGTACATATAGTTTTCAAAATCGATTTCACTCAGTGTCTCAGGATCTATTGTTCCCTCCTTCGATTTTTGAGCCAAGGCTCTCACCGCAGACATTATTTCATCCCTGCTCCCATAATTGAGTGCAATATTGAAAACCATTCCTGTATTTTCCCTGGTAGTTTCCAATGATCTTGCAAGCTGGTCTACAGCTTCCTTGGGTAATTTTTTAAAATCACCTATAATATTTACTTTAACATTGTTTGCATGCAATTCTTTAAGTTCTTTTTCGATGTAGAATACAAGTATTTTGAAAATGCCTGAAACTTCGTCTGCAGGTCTCTTCCAATTTTCTGTTGAGAAAGCATAGACCGTTAAATATTTCAAACCCATTTCGGATGATGCTTCAACTATTTTCTTTAGGCTTTTCATCCCGGCATTGTGCCCTGCCAACCTTGGAAGACCTCTACTCTGTGCCCATCTGCCATTTCCATCCATTACAATTGCAATATGTTCTGGAATCTGATTGTAATCAATTGATTTCGATTTGATCATATTCTTTATCCTCAAATTCCTGGACTTTGCAAACAGTTAAAATATATTTATTATTTCCAAACTTTTGCTGGATGACCCTAAGGTCTCCTGTTACTTCCTTCTTTGATTTTGGGAAAATCTCAATAACTTCAAATGAGATATTTTTCTCACGAAGTTTCTCCTTCGCTGTTTCCAATTTATAACCTAATAAGTCTATTTTATAATCCAAATTGTTATACCTCTAGAATTTCTCTTTCCTTTGCCGCACATATGGCATCAATTAAATTGATATGTCCGTCGGTAAGCTTTTGAATCTTTTCAAGTTCACTCTTTAAGTCATCTTCAGTTATTTCGCCATTCTTTTCTTGTTTCTTAAGCTCTTCATTGGCATCTCTTCTTTCATTTCTAATGGCTATCTTGTCATCTTCTCCCATTTTCCTTATGATTTTAACAAGATCTTTCCTTCTTTCCTCAGTAACTTGAGGAATTAAGAGTCTAATTACTTTTCCATCATTTGAAGGGTTGATTCCAATATTTGCAATATTGATCGCTTTTTCAATATTTGGTATTGTCTTGGGGTCAAAAGGTGATATAAGCAACATTCTTGGTTCTGGAACGGATACGTTGGACATATTCTTGATTGGTGTTGGATTGCCATAGTAATCAACCATGACTTTATCTAAAATAGCTGGGTTTGCTCTTCCAGCTCTTACTGTGTTCAAGTTTTCTTTCAAAACCAAAATTGACTTGCTCATTCTTTCTTCGAGTATTTCCTTGACTTCCATTTTTTAAACCTCCTAATAAATAAATCGACTTCAAATTTTGTCTTTATATTAACAATTTTTATAGTTACCTGATTATGGTTCCTATTTTTTCTCCGTAAATCGCTTTCAAAATATTCCCTGGCTCATTCATTCCAAAGACATGGATCGGAATATTATTGTCCATGCATAAGGAAGCAGCCGTTGTATCCATTACTCCAAGCCCCTTTTCAATAAGATCCATATGTGTTAGTGTTTCGAATCTCTTGGCGTTTTTATTTGTTTCTGGATCGGAATCATACACTGCATCTACTTTTTTGGCTAGCAATATTATTTCCGCATCGATTTCAGCGGCTCTAAGCGCTGCTGTTGTGTCAGTTGAGAAGAATGGATTGCCAGTCCCCGCTGCAAATATAACTACTATGTTGTTTGACAAGTGTGCCATTGCTTTTCTTCGAATATATGGCTCTGCGACTTCTTTCATTTCAATTGCGCTTTGTACCCTGGTTGGTATATTGATATTTTCGAATGCGTCTTGAAGTGCCAAAGCATTGATAACCGTTGCGAGCATTCCCATATAATCCGCAGTGGCCCTATCCATGCTGCTGCTGGTTCTGCCTCTCCAGAAATTGCCTCCACCAACTACTACTCCAACCTGGACTCCCAAATCAACAATATTTTTAATTTGCATGGCAATATTATTCAGCATTTCTTCATCAAGGCCAAATTTTTTAGCTCCCGCCAATGCTTCGCCGCTTATCTTAAGTATTATTCTTTTATACTTCGGTTCCATTTAATTCCCTCCAATATTTAAGTTCAGAATGCAAAATGCTATAAAAAAGGGACACTAGCATAGTGTCCCTCAATTATAACATAAATATCTTATTTATTCATTTGTTTTGCAACTTCTTCGGCAAAATTTTCTTCTATCTTTTCTATTCCCTCGCCGACTTCAAACCTGGTCATTCCAATGACTTTGATTGATTTTCCAATCATCTTGGCATTGTTTTGAACGTATTGTGAAACGCTGATATCTCCGTCTTTAACAAACTTCTGCTCAAGCAAACATGTTTCCTTAAGTTCCTTCTTGAGTCTGCCAATTACCATTTTTTCCACAATATCAGCTGATTTTCCTTCATTTAGAGCCTGTTGAATCAGAATCTTCTTTTCACTTTCAAGATACTCCTGATCAATTGAACTTTCATCAACAAACTTTGGATTCATGGATGCTACCTGCATCGCCACATCTTTACCCATTGTTGCTACTTCATCATATGAGGCATCTGTTTCGAGTTGTACAATGACACCGATTTTACCTCCGCCATGAGTATATCCAACATTGACGATTCCAGCTGTGTCGAATTTGGCAAACCTTCTAATAGTAAGGTTTTCTCCGATTCTAGCTATCTTGGTGCTTAGAACTTCTGAAACAGTTCCTTCTTCTTTGTATTTCAATCCCAACAATTCAGTAACATCTGAAACCTTGTTGTTTAGAATTATTCCAGCTAAACTTGATACAAAGTCAATGAATTCATCATTCTTGGCTACGAAATCAGTTTCTGAATTGACTTCAACCGCAACTGCCTGATGTCCATCTTTTGAAAAAGCAAGATTCACAAGACCTTGTGAAGCAACTCTTCCAGCTTTCTTAGCAGCCTTGGCAAGGCCTTTTTCTCTTAATGTTTCTATGGCTTTTTCCATATTTCCATCGACCTCAGTCAATGCACCTTTGCAATCCATCATTCCTGCGCCAGTTCTTTCTCGCAGTTCTTTAACCATTCCTGCAGTAATTTGCATATATATATCCTCCCGAATTCTAAAAATGCTTATTGAACATCTTCAGATTTTTTTACTCTAGCTTTTTTTTCTTTAACTTCTTGAACTTTTTCTACAACTGCTTCTTTTGTTTCATCCAACTTTTCAGTTAAAACTTCTTTGACTTCTTTAACTTCTTCAGCTTTTTCTTCAAGAACAACTTTAACTTCTTCTATTTTTTCTGCAACTGCTTCCTTAACATCAACTGCCTTTTCAGAAATAGTTTCTTTAACTTCTTCAACTATTTCGACTGCAGCTTCTTTTAATTCAACAACAGCTTCCTTTGCTCTTTCAACTGGTCTTGCTTGTGGTCTTCTTTCTTCTATTTTAATTGTTTCTCTAACAGGAGTAGGCTCACCCTCGTCGAATGATTCTCCCTGGTTGGATTCTATAATGGCATCGGCCATTCTTCCGGCAATAAGTTTTACCGCTCTAATCGCGTCATCATTTGCAGGAATAATAAAGTCTACATCATCAGGATCACAATTTGTATCAACTATTCCTATGATTGGAATTCCCAATATTCTAGCTTCCTTGCATGCAATTCTTTCTTTCTTTGGATCAACAACAAACAATGCTCCCGGTGTACCTTTCATATCTTTGATACCGCCTAGGAATTTTTCCAATTTTTCAAGTTCGCCTCTTAATTTAATTACTTCTTTTTTTGTTAAAGCTTCAAATGTTCCATCTGTTTCCATAGCTTTGATATCGTTAAGTCTTTTTATTCTTAAAGAAATGGTTTTATAGTTTGTGAGCATTCCGCCCAACCATCTTTCATTTACAAAGTACATGCCGCATCTTCTTGATTCTTCAGCAATTGCTCCTTGAGCCTGCTTTTTAGTTCCTACAAAAAGTACTGGTTTTCCTGATTCTCCAACCTGTTTCATAAAAGCATAAGCTTCATCGATTTTTCTAACTGTCTTCTGCAAATCGATAATGTAGATTCCGTTTCTTTCTGTAAAGATGTACGGTGCCATTTTAGGATTCCATCTTCTGGTTTGATGACCGAAATGTACTCCTGCTTCTAGTAATTGTTTCATTGAAATAACTGCCATAATTTTCTCCTTCTGGTTTTTTTACCTCCACCCTTTTCATTCTAAATGTGACCTCCCAAGAGGAACCAGCAATCAGTCTAAAGGTGTGTGAATTTGAGTGTTAACTATTAATAAATAAGGATATTCCTATATCAGAATATCCTTATTGATATTACTATAGTGTCAGTCATAATGCAAGTTTATTTTTCTTTTTATATTTTTGATTTATTAATTACATACGGAATAGGTTTACATGTTTTTAATCAATAAATTTAATATCACATTGGCAGCGTCTTTCTTAGACATAATGTCAAAATTGCTTACTTTTGAATCTTTGTCGATAATGGATATAATATTTGTTTCAGAATTGAAGCCTGCACCTTCTTTTGAAACATCGTTTGCAACTATGTAATCAAGATTTTTGCTTTTAATCTTATCTATGGCATATTCAACAATATTATTTGTCTCTGCAGCGAATCCTATGAGGATTTTGCTTCCTTTTTTGCGACCAAGTTCAGCTATTATATCTGGGTTTTCAATAAGTTTCAGTTCTATATCCTTATTTTCTTTTTTCATCTTTGTTGCCGATGGTTTTTCAACCCTATAATCGGATGGCGCGGCAGCCATTATTACAACATTCGTATTTTCGAAATTCCTGTTGACTTCCATTCTCATCTCTTCAGTGCTTCTAACGTCAATCCTACGTATTAACATGTTGCACTGTAATTTTACCGGACCACTTATCAAAGTGACATCCGCTCCTCTTTTCAACGCCTCTTCGGCAAGGGCGAATCCCATTTTGCCGGAAGAATTATTGCTGATAAATCTAATCGGATCAATGTCCTCGATGGTCGGTCCTGCTGTTATCAATATATTGAGCCCTCTAAGGTCCTGCTTTTGCTCTTTAAGTTGATCCAGCAAATCAACTGCTTCTTTTGCAATTGATTTGGGATCTGGCAATTTGCCTTTCCCAATATCCCCGCATGCGAGCAAGCCATTGTCTGGTTCCATAAAAAAATAGCCAAGTGCTTTAAGCTTGTTGACATTTTCCACATAAATTGGATTTTCAAGCATGTTCGTATTCATTGATGGTACGAATAGCACTGGTTTCTTCGTAGCCATTATTGTTGTTGTAAGAAAATCATCTGCTATGCCATTGGCAATCTTTCCTATGATGTTGGCAGTGGCAGGAACGATTATAAATAAATCTGCCTTTTTGCCAACAGAAATATGCTCAACCTCATAGCTTTCAGGTTGGGCAAACATATCTGTTATCACTTTGTTTTGAGAAATTGTTTGAAAAGTAATGGGATTGATGAACTCCATTGCATTTTTTGTTAGGATTACAGTGATTTCATTCCCCATTTTCTTTAGAATGCTTATCAAATCCAAACTTTTGTATGCTGCAATTCCGCCGGTTACTCCAATAACTATATTATTTTTCATAATAATCCACACTTTAAAAGAAGTATTTTAATTATCTTTATTTTCTATAACTGGTCTTCTATATGTTATCAAATCCATTGCTATTTCATTTGCAGCTATTGAGACTGGTTTTTTGATACTGTCATCTACCAATGATGGCTTTCCGTCTATTATATCCCTTGCCCTCTTTGCGGCCATGATTACGATGGTATAACGGCTATCGGCTTTTGATTTTATTACATTTATTGATGGATAAAACATTACAATTCCTCCTTATAATTTTCAATTAACGAATATATGTCTTCTGATACTCTATAATGCTCGGCATTGATTATGGCAATAATCTTTTCGACGGCGCATTCAACTTTGTCATTTACAACGCAATAATCGTATTTGTCAATATATGAGACTTCGTTGAGAGCCTCTCCTATTCTAATATCTATGTCACATTGGCTTTCTGATCCTCTTCCAGTTATCCTTTTTCTAAGTTCAGTCATTGACGGAGGCAATATGAATATGAATACTCCCTTTGGCCAAACTTCCTTGATTTTCAATGCTCCCTGTATGTCAATTTCTAATACTACATCCCTTCCCTTATCAAGCATGTTGAAAACCGCTTGCTTCGGAGTTCCATAATAGTGGCCGTATACCAAAGCGTATTCTAAAAATCCATCATCTTCAACAACTTTGATAAATTCTTCTTCTGAAACAAAATAATAGTTTTTCCCATCTATCTCATCTGCTCTCGGCGGCCTGGTAGTCATTGATACTGACAATGCTATATTTGTATTTTCTACTAACGATTTGCAAATGGTACCTTTCCCTGTTCCTGATGGTCCAGAGACGACAAATAATAGACCTTTCCCCATAATTTTTCCTTCCCAATTATCCTAATACGTTATCATACCCTAAAATGCCTGTTTTTTCCATAGATATTATCAAAATAGGCAAAATCTTACTCTATGTTCTGGACCTGTTCCCTTATTTTTTCAATTTCACTTTTTATTTCAATGACAACATTCGTTATTTCAATATTATTTGCCTTTGATCCGATTGTATTGGCTTCCCTATTCATTTCCTGAACAAGAAAATCTAACTTTTTGCCATCTGGCTGATTGCTTTTGGAAATAATATTTTCAAGTTGAATTATATGGCTGTCCAACCTGACCAATTCCTCGGTAATGCTGCATTTATCCGCATAGATTGCTGCTTCCATCAAAATTCTATCTTCTGGGATTTCAATGCTATTACCAATGAGTTCCTTGATTCTTTCCTTAATCTTGGCGGTATATGTAATGGCAACCGTTCCAGCTTCTTTGGAAATCTCGTCGACAAGTTTCCTAATCAACTCACCCCTGCTTATAATATCCTCTGATAGCTTGGATCCTTCTATTTTTCTCATTTCATCCAACTTCTCAGTAGCAATCTTGACTGACTTGGTTATGGCTTGCATGATTATTTCTTCATCATCAACATCTGGGATAGCCCTAAGCACATCTGGCATATTTGCCAGAAAATTCAACGTGATATCTCCCGCCAATTCAAATTTCGACTTTAACAATTGAAGATTTTCATAATATTGCTGGGCCACCATTTCATTTAGTCTAATTCGCATGTCATCTTCAGTAAGGTTTTCAACAATTATCGATACTTCAATCTTGCCTCTTCTGGCAACTTCTTTCACGATGCTCTTGATCCTATCTTCGGTAAATGAATACCTTCTTGGCATTTTAACTGCGATATCGCTATAGCGATGATTTACTGCTTTGATTTCAACAATTATGTTTCTTCTTCCATCGCTGTATTCGCCTCTTCCGAAGCCTGTCATGCTCTTTATCATATAATTCTCCTTAAATAAGATTTACACTGCCTTTGCATATTTCTACGGCATCACCAATTAATAATATCCTATTGCTTTTATCAATTCTTGTTTCAACTTCACCGCCCGGCATTTTAATACTGCATATTTCAGTAAGATTGAAATGTTTGTATCCAATGGCGTGGGACGCGCAAGCACCTGAACCGCAAGCCAACGTTTTGCCTGCTCCCCTTTCAAATGTGCTCACATGAATATTTTCATTATCAATAATCCTGATGAAATTCACATTTATTCCATTTGGATATTCAGCCCGCTTTTCAATGATTGAACCATAGTAAAGAATAAATTCATCTTTTTCTTTTTCAGAATCAAATTCAAATTTATCAAGAAGGATTACAGCGTGTGGGACACAAAAAATGGTTGAAAATACTTCAAATGTCAAATCGTTGACAAGAATTCGATTCACAACTGTTTCTTTGTTCCATACACCCATATCCAATTCAATTTTCAAAGCATCTTCTCTTTCCTTAATTATTGATACTTCCTTGATACCATCTAGGGTTTCAACTTTAAATCTTTCTTTTTTTATCAATCCCAAGTCATAAACATACTTCCCAAAACACCTGAGTCCATTTCCGCACATTTCTGCAATACTGCCGTCGGAATTGTAATATTCCATTCTTATATCGGCAATTTTATCTTTAGATGGTGAAGCACAGATGAAACCATCGGCCCCAACGCCAAAATTCCTATGGCAAACCTTAATGGCTATTAGATTCTTTGTAAATTTCAAATTATCTATTTGCCCGGATGTATTGTCGCATATTATAAAATCATTTCCAGCTCCGTGCATTTTGGTGAAATCCAATTACTTTATCTCCTATACTATGTTATGATTGAAAAATATAAAAAGTTTTATTTATTATATATCATTTACGGAGGTGGCGCAAATGCCTTTTGATGGAATAGTAATTTCAAATATAACGCATGACTTAAATAAATATTTAAGTGGCGGCAGAATAGAAAAAATCTACCAGCCTGGTCCTTTAGAACTGCTTTTCAACGTTCATAGCGACCGTAAAAACTATAAGCTTCTCATTTCTGCAGAAAGCATATCTCCCAGAATCCATTTGACAACTTCTGCAAGCAGCAATCAGGAAAGCCCCTTAAGCTTTTGCATGCTTCTTAGGAAACATATTCAAAATGGAAAAATACTTTCTGTAAACCAGGTTGGATCAGAACGTGTTGTTGAAATAATCATAGAGTCGAAGAACGAAATGGGTTTTACCGACAACAAAAAATTAACCATTGAGATAATGGGAAAACATAGCAACATAGTCTTGGTCGCTCCAGATACAAACCGTATAATTGACAGTATAAAAAGAATTCACGAGGATATAAACAGATTCCGCCAAACACTTCCCGGTTTTCAATATGTATATCCCCCTTCGAAATCTAAAATTTCGTTTTTTGAAATAACAAAGAATGAGTTCCTTGGATTATTTAGAGATTTTGATACAAATGTTTCAAGCTTCAATTCAAATGAACTTGCCATGTGTCTTGTTGATGGTATTCAAGGAATCAGCCCAATCATAGCAAGGGAAATATGTTCAGCAGGAGCAGATTTCAATAATTGCTGGGACGTATTCTCATCCTTGATTGAGTCCATAAAAAATACAAATTTCAAGCCTGTAGCTTATTATTCAGATAGCAATTCCATCAAGGATTTTTACTCATTCCCAATCAAAACTTTGTCGGAAAAATATATCCAGGTTTACAAGGATGATATATGCTCGATTTGCGAAGATTTTTATAAAATCAAGGATAAAAGCAATTTCAACAATAGCAAAGTGCTGGAAATAGAAAAAATACTGACTGCAGCTAAAAATAAGTTAGTTAAAAAGATTGTCAAACTAAATCAGGATATGGAAAAAGCTGAGATAGATATCAACGGAAAAATATATGGCGAGCTGCTGATGGCAAATCTTTACAATATAAAGCAGGGCGACGAGAGCGCCGTTGTTGAAAACTATTATACCGGTGCAACATTGACCATCCAACTTGACACAAAACTCACACCATCAAAAAATGCTCAAATCTATTTCAAAAAATACTCAAAATCAAAACGGGCAAAGCAGGAGAAGCTGTTACAGATTGCTGACTCAGAAAATGAAATACTCTATATAGATTCTGTTTTAAGTCATCTATCCAATTCATCCAGTATTGCCGATATTGAGGAAACAAAGCTTGAATTAATGGAAACGGGATATTTAAAGACCCCCAAAATATATGCCAAGGTTAAGAAGTTAAAATTTGAGCCCATTGTATATACTTCTCAGGATGGCTTTAAAATCATGGTTGGCAAGAATAACAAGGAAAATGACAATCTTACTTTTAAAATAGCCTCAAGAAATGATATATGGCTTCATACAAAAGATATTCCAGGTTCACATGTGATTTTATTTGCAGATGGAAAACAGATTGATGCGGAAACAATTGAATTTGCAGCAAAAATTGCAGCATATCATAGCAAAGCTAAACTTTCTGGTAATGTTCCTGTAGACTATACCCTGGTCAAGAACATTAAAAAACCAGCCGGAGCAAAGCCCGGCATGGTTATTTTCATTAACAATAAAACTATTTTCGTAAACCCATCTATTCCATCAGATTCATTATAGAATATGTTACAATAGACGCTTCCGCTCTTGATGCAAAGCCTTGAGGATCAAAGTTCCCTTCAGGTCTTCCTTTCATTATACCCGCTTTTACAATTGTATCGACGGCATTATTTGCCCAAGCGCTTATAGTTGCTTGGTCTGTGAATGAATAGTCATCAACTTTTGGGAGAAGTTCAACTCCCTGTACTTTTGAGAAATTATTTAGAATCATAGTCATTTGTTCTCTTGTTATTGGGGCATTGGGAGCAAAAGTGTTATCCGGATTTCCAGATATTATTTTATTTGCATATCCCCAGTTAACATATGGAACATACCACTCTGTTGGCACTACGTCAGTGAATCCAGAATTCGGAAAACTTGAAACGTCATTGTTTGGAACAAGTTTTGAAAGCATGGTCAAAAACTGCGCTTTTGTGAGTTGTGCATCAGGCTGAAACATGTTGTCTCCCATGCCATTGACTATTCCACTGCCCGCTAAAACTTCAATGTAGTCTTTAGCCCAATGGTCGTTCGTATCGCTGAATGAAATTCTGGTTCCCGCAATTTGTACAGGTATGGTGCTTTTCTTATCTCCATAAGAAATATAGATATTGCCCTTTAATCCAGGGTTGCTTGATGCTGTAAATACTCCATTTTGATCTATTGTTCCAATGGCCTTGTCACAACTCCATGAGAAAAGGTTGTCATTTGTAAGTACTGGCACATAGCTGCTATAAGCCTTTACATTGATATCTATTGTTTTACCTGGATCTATCAATATATTGGTTTTGTCTGGGTTTATGGAAATCTTGTCGGTTACTTGTACAATTGAAGTTGTAGCCATACCATCTCCCTCAACGGTAATCTTTCCATCCCCAACTTTGTTTGCAGTAAAAACACCATTCTCATCAATTACGCCAATATCTCCATCAATGGAATATGTGAGATTTCTTGGAGGTTCGGTGGGGAAATATTTCTCATCAGTTGATTTCGTTATAAATCCTATATTTGCCCCGGGCATAATCAATGTCGTCAGCGGATATAAGTGAAGATTTGAAGTAGTATCGCCCGTTGCTGTCTTTGTAACAAAGAAAAGAGCATTTGAAACGTTTCTTTCCTTGCCATCTGAAGGAAGATTCATTAATGTAGCTTCCGCATCACCTGGCATCCTTACCAACATTGTTGTAGATCCACCGCCATCCATATTCACTGCGGAGGTGCATCCCCTGCTTATCAGGTAGCTTGCCACGTCTTTCAAATTCATCCCAACTGAATGTCCTGGACTTCTGCCATCCACAGCATATATTATTATGCTGCCGTCAGGCTTTATGCCTATGCATGTTCTTGGATTGGTATCTGTTGAGTCCGTACTTATGGCACCGTTTTGAACAATAATCTCATAAGCTCCCATGGCTTCAACAGTATCTGCGAATTCACCGGTTAAATCAGTTGTGGTGATTGCAATATTGTCACCTGGCGCAAGAGTTTCGAGAGTGGCCGCATAAGGCGTTCCTGAGCTTGCAGAAAAAACTAAATTATTATCTCCGATGGAAGTGTTGCTTGTATTTATATTGACACTTTCGACCTGCGCATTGATTGTCCCATTAATAAATGGTTCGGTGCTGTCCAGTGCTGTCATAACAACTTCTGTGTTAGAGCCGCTTGTCCTGGTGGAAGATGCATAATTGCTGTTGAATAAATGGAGCGAGTTTGAAGCTCCCCGTGGTTTATTTATATGTTGAAATGAATATGTATCATTTCCGTTTACAGTAAAGGTGTAATCAAACACAACTTTGCCAACAAAAGCTGTCCCATCACTCTTGAATCCAATGGCATTGCTATAATTTAAACCAGTGTTTTTCAATTTGCCTTCATGTATGCTCATACCAAGAGGCACTCCAGTAACGGTATCGAAATAGTCTCCATTTATTCCTGCAATCACGGTGAGCCCTTCAGCTTTCAATAAATTTTTCATATATGTCAAGGATGCCCTGCCTACAATATCTCCAACAAAAGCATAGGGTGTAACATTAGAATCGATGCCGCTCATATCCGTGGAAAAAGAATGAATTACAGCTTGATTTGAATTGACTGAAATCTTCTCCTCATAAAATGCATTCGGTGATATATATGTCTCCGCATTATAAACAACTTGCCCTAATCCGTCATAATATCCGAATCCAGATAAAAGCGATGTGGAGATTGCCAATAAAGAAATAATTGCCATCAACTTTGTCTTCTTGTAAAAATAATTCATCTTAATCCTCCTGATTATGCATAAATACTATGCTGTTTCCAAATAAAAACTAGCGTATTGAATATCTAATCCTTTTTAATCCATTTGATAATTGCTTGAATTACAGATTCTCTTTCCTTTTCGTTATGGATTTCATGATAAAGCCCTTCCCACTCAATCAATATTGCATTCTCTCCCTCGATTTGCTTGAGTTGCCTACTCCCTTGGATATCGCAAATCTTATCCATTGTGCCATGCATTAGAAGGAGCTTACCTTTCTTTTGACTGGTATTTGATAGTATTTGTTCCCCAGCTTTCATACAATCAACTGCTGTCTGAACAGAAATTCTGCCATGAATGTTTGAATCCTTAGCATATTTTTTTATTTCATTTTCAACATGCGCAAGTTGGGATACATCCAGACCTGTCCTCATTGTGAAATCTGGTTTGATTTTAGAGATAATACCCACAATAAATTGAAGGGGGGCAGATACTTTTTTAATCAGAATCAACCATGGATCTGTAATAATATATCCTTTTGGAGTGTCCCTAAATTTCCCATTCATCCTATAGTCGAGCCCAATATTTCCTCCCATACTATGTCCATAGATAAATATATCTTTACCAGGATATCTACTTTGAGCATATTTTATTAAATTGTCCATGTCTTTCAAAATCAAATTTCTTGGCGCAGCATGGCCCCTCGTACCACCAGTCCTGCCGTGGCCACGCAAATCCATTGATAATACAGAAATATTTCCCTTGTTGAATATCTCAGCGACTTCATCATATCTAGCAGCATATTCTCCTATTCCATGTATCAGGCACACTACTGCAACTGGTTGTTCTACGGGCCAATTGTATCCAAATAGGTCCATATTCTCACTGTTTAGAATGAAATTTTCGAACATTTTATCTCTCCTTACTTGCAATTGCAACGTTTACCATACTGTTTGTCATATCATGTATTAATTTGGTAAATTATGGTTGTTTATTTATGCGAATTATTCTATAATAGTCATAAGAAACCGCTTTTTATTTTGATAATAACCTATTTGTTACTAATGGAGAGGTGAAGCAATGGAAAACAGGCTTGCAAATTTCGACCATCTAAAACAAGATCAAAATTTAATTTACACTTGTGAGTTTTGCGGAAATCCAAATAAGAATCACGATTTCAAAGGCAAAAAGATTTGCGAAGATTGTCTAAGATATATTAAGGACTGTTAAACTTGGCTGGCTGAATGTGCCTAATCCACTTATTTGTTATTTTTAGTTATCTTAAATAAAAAGCTTCACGAGGTTGTGCTTTATGCATAGCCTCACTTTTTATTCTGCAATCTCTTTTTTGTCTTGGTTTTCATGACCGAAAATCCAAATCTACCCAATGGTTTTCCAATCTTGTAATAGTCTCCATGGCTATAAGCAAGTAAATTGGCCTTTTCAAGCTCTAACTTGCCTTTTAGATTTAGTAAATCCTTGTTCACATTTACTGCTATTATTTCAGCAATAAACATGTCGTGTGAAGGAAGTTCAATTTTATTCACAACCCTGCATTCCACATTTACCGGTGACTGGGCAATCATTACAGTATCGAGTTTTGTAGCGGGAATCTTAGTCAAGTTCATCTCTTTGAATTTATTCAATTTTGCACCAGATTTAACCCCGCAATAATCAGTTGCGAAAGCCAACTCCTCTGTGGCAAGATTGATTACAAATTCCCCATTTTTTTCAATAATTGAATGGGAATGCCTTTCTTTCCTTACTGATATATAAGTCATCGGTGGCTCGGAATTTACAATTCCAGTCCAAGCAATTGTTATTATATTATGTTCTTCCTCTGTTTTTCCGCAAGTTACCATTACTGCGGGAACAGGATAAACCATGGTCCCTGGCTTGAATGACATCTTCTCATCCAGGATTTTTTTACTTTCAATATTCATTTCTCAAACTCCTCTTTTTTTCATAAGAGAATTTAAAATTTCCTGGAACTCATTTGGGAGTTCGCTTTCAAATTCTACATATTCGTTTTTAGTCGGGTGTATGAATCCTAGTTTCTTGGCATGCAGGAGTTGGGATTTTAGACCAAAAATGTTCTTTTCAGGTCCATAGACCTTGTCTCCGATTATTGCATGATTTATGTGGGACATGTGCACCCTTATTTGATGTGTTCTTCCTGTTTCCAGTTTAAACTTCAAGTATGTATAATTTCCGAATCTTTCAATTACTTCATAATGCGTCGTGGCATCTTTGGAATTCTCCTTGATTACTTTCATTTTGAGCCTATTGTTTGGATCTCTTCCTATTGGATATGAAAGTGTTCCCCTATCTTCTTTAATGTTCCCATATACAATTGCCCTATATTCCCTATTTATTGTATGTTCTTTAAGCTGCCTTGCAAGTGATCTGTGGGCATTGTCATTTTTAGCTACCATCAACAGGCCTGATGTATCTTTGTCGATTCTGTGAACGATTCCAGGCCTCTCAACACCATTTATACCTGAGAGATCATTGCAGTGGAACAAAATTGCATTTACCAGGGTTCCTGTATAGTTTCCTGTTGAGGGATGTACCACCATTCCCTTTGGTTTGTCGACTATTATAATATCTTCATCTTCGTATACAATATTTATTGGGATATCGCTGCCTGTTACCTCAAGGGGCTTGGATTCTGGAATACTAATTATAATAATATCGCCCTCTGCCACTTGGTGTTTTTTTATTTTAACCACCTTGTTGTTGACTTGAATATTACCTTCTTCAATCAATTTTTGAATATAGTTTCTTGATATATCATTTATATGTCCAGGTATCACAACATCTAGCCTTTTACCCGCATCCAAATCGCTGATTATTATCTCAAATGATCTTTTCTCCATTTTTAACAGCTCCATTCTTATGTATTGATGGTTCTATTATCATAATATAAATCAATAGAAGCAAAGAACCCCCAACGACAGACATATCCGCAACATTGAAAATCGGAAACATACCGAAATGCAGGTAATCCACCACATAGCCAAATCTTATCCGGTCGATTAAATTTCCCAATCCACCACCAATTATCAATGATATTCCCGACATTATGGGCCATTGTGTCACTTTCCGCTTTAAAATCAAAAAAGCGCACAATACTACACATAAAATAGCAGTTGTGGCTATTAAAAATATCTGCATGTCTTGGAGAATGCTGAATGCAGCACCATTGTTATGTATATGCGTCAGTTGAAAAAAATTCCCAAATATTGGAATTGATTCATTCAAGCCAATATGAGTCGAAACTATATATTTTACAATTTGATCTAATGCTAAAATAAATATAATAATAAAAATATACAAAATAAATCTTGGACTATTACAATAATCCATCTCCAAACTTCATTTTATTAGTGTCTTTCTTCCTTGCTTCAATTTTATCAGTTGAATCGACAGCCCTTTTGTCCACAAGTATGGTATTCTTGCGTCCATCCCCTGTGAGACTTTTTAAATCTTCCAAATCCTTATCTGAAAATATATCTGAACTTAATATATCAAATTTTTCCAATTCCGACTCCAAGAGAGTTTTATATCTTGTTTTAAAAATATTAAGCCTGCTTTTAATGGAAGCGTATTCCTCGCTTAATTTCTCAACGGATTCCTTTGCTTCCCTGATAATTATCTGTGCATCGAGTTCTGCATTTTTCAAAACCATGGATGCCCGCTTTTCTGCGCTTTCTGAAATATCACTCATGAGTTTCTTTGCAGCTTCCAGTGTTTCATAGACAGTCTCTTGAGAATTCTTGTATCTTTCCATTTCTGCATTCATAATTTTGACTTGTTCTTTTAATTCTTGGTTGTCTTTAAGAACCTTGTTGTAATCCAAGGTAAGCAAATCCAAAAATCCATCCACTTCCTCTTCTTTGTAGCCGCGGACTACTTTTGAAAACTGTTTGTTTTGAATATCGTTTGGCGTAATCATTTTTAACTCCTAACGCAGGAAGAATAAACCTCTTACTATTAACATGCTAATTAAATTTATTGCCAGCAAAGCTAGTATGGGTGAAAAATCCACACCGTAGCTTGCACCGAATCTTCCCAGTAGTTTCCTGAATGGAGCCAGTATGGGTTCAGTAAGTTGGATTAAAAGCATATATATCTTGTTTGAATACGGATTTCTTACGAACCAGCTCATTATAAGTCTGGCTAAGATTATGTAAACAACTACTTGAAAGAATAGCTGCACAGCATTGATTAATATTATGATCACGTTTTAACCCCTTATTTCCATGGACTCTTTGAGTCCTCATTAACTTCGAAACCTTTATTAGTATCGATATTTGCTGTAACATCAACATTATCGGGAGCGAAAATGAAAATATTATTCGCTACTCTTTGAACATTTCCATCAAGTGCATAAGTTGCCCCGCTTAAAAAATCAAAAATCTTCCTAGCGACTTCGGAATCAATTCTTTCAAGATTGATAATTATTGGTTTCTTGTTTTTTAAATTATCCACCAACTTTGGGCATTCATCAAAACTGCGTGGTTCAATAACCATAAGCTTGAATTGATTTTTATTTATAGAGGGTGGAACTTGACTTATACGGCTGCTTTCCTGCTTTTGTTGAATAAATGAATTCCTTGGCTCAAGTGGCTTGCTTAAATCATTTGGCAATTTGGATCCCGCATTTTGAGAAACATCCGAATCGTCATCATCCACCTCTTCAACCCCAATTAAAACTTTCATTTTACTGAAAAATCCTTCTCCCATAGTTACCTTACCTCCTGCACATATTTTATAAATAATTTCTATCTCCGAATATCAGAGAACCTATTCTAACAACATTTGCACCTTCAGAAATTGCAATCTGGAAATCATTGGACATGCCCATTGACAAATACTCGAAATCTTTGCCAAATTCATAGTTGTTTAAAATATCATTATAAATCTCATGAACGCTTCTGAAGTATTTCCTAACTTCCTCTGGGTTTTCCGAGTACGGAGCAATGGTCATTAACCCTTTTATCTTAATGTTTTGAAAGTCGTTTTTAATTCTTTCCACAAGTGCAATTGTTTCTTCTGGATTAATTCCGAACTTCGATTCTTCATTTGCTGGATTAATCTGTATCAATATGTTCATTGTCAAACCAGCTTGAGAAGCCCTGCTGTTTATCTCTTCCGCAAGTTTATATGAGTCTACGGAATGAATCATGTGCACTTTGTCTATTATGTATTTTACCTTATTAGTCTGAAGATGTCCAATCATATGCCATCTTGCCTTTTGAACTTTTTCATACTTGTCTAGTATTTCTTGAACCTTGTTTTCCCCAATATCTGTTATGCCCGAGGATAACGCATAATTGATTTCCTCAACCGTCCTTGTTTTTGTAACAGCCACCAATAAAGCCGGCTCACTAAAATTATTCTTTTCTTTTATTTCGTTAATTTCTGCCTTCACTCTATTGATATTATTGATTATATATTCCTTTTGATTTTCCATTTTCCTGCTCCCCGCATTTCAATTTGATTTTTCTCATAAAATTAAACTTTTTTAAGCACTTCATCATAAATGTCTACAGTCTCAATCTTCTTTTGACCTTCTGGGGTATTTTCATAAAAATATGTACACTCAACCAATGAATTTACTCCATCCGAGGTCAACACTTTTATAGGTTTAAAGATGAAATCTCCGCTCACATCCTTCACGTAAACACCAATTTTGTTGTCAAGCGTGGTAATACATTCGTTTGGGATTGTAAGACCCTTATAATCTGAAGTGACAACCTCTGCATCAATTTTTCTGAGTTTTGGAAGACCATCATAATATCTGTTAAATTTTAAGGTTATAAAATATGAGTCCCCTTCTTGGATTATGTCGCTGATTATACCCTGAACTTCTTCATTTGGAAGTATTATTTTTACCTTATTTCCTTTTGTATAGTTGATAATTGACTCCTTGTTTATCCAGTAGACTACATACCATATGTCACTGTTGATGATTTTGAAAATTGGTTCATTTATTTCCGTGCTTTTTCTGTTAGTGTTTTTAACTTCTATTTTCAGTTTTTTAGTTTCATCATATTTTAATGTATTCATGGTTTCTGGTTTGAAATAGCCCTCCAGACCATCAATATAATAGCTTGCCATTCCTCTTTTTTCTGCAGCATATGTGGATTTCGACGGCAGAATCTCAAGAACCTTGGTTCCCTTTCTAATTTGATCTCCCTCCTGCACAAAATACTGCAAGTCTCCCTGAGAATTTGAAAGATAAACCGTCTCATCTCTTACTATATAACATGAGACCTGGTCTTTAACGACAATTCCTCCATATTCAATAATAACAGTCTTCTTGAAAGCATCTGAAACATTTGGTAATAAGTATATTGTTGCAAACAAACCTGCAACTACTAAAATAAATATATATAGAAAAACATTCCTAGTCTTTAACAACTTTTTATTCATTTTATCAATCCTTCAAAATTCTTTCCAATATTTTATGCTCTTTCTTTGTGAGAAACTTGTCCAGTGACAGATATTTCTCAAAAAGATCCGGTCTCCTTTTTTTTGTAATCAATAGTGATTGCTCGAATTTCCATAGCTGTATGTTTTCATGGTTTCCAGATATTAATACTTCAGGAACATCCAACCCAGAGTATTCCCTTGGCTTCGTATATTGGGGATATTCCAATAGCCCTGAGTATATAGATTCCTCAAGGTGCGATTCATTGCTGCCCAAAACTCCTGGTATCATCCTTGCCACCGAGTCAATAAGTATCATTGCTGGGATTTCTCCACCTGTAAGAATGTAATCTCCAACAGATATCTCTTCGATGTCCCAATGTTCTATAATTCTTTCATCAATGCCTTCATAGTGCCCACATAATAAAATTATCTCTTTCATCAACGATAGTTCAGTCACCTTTTCCTGGTCTAGGATCTTGCCTTTTGGAGATAAATATATTATCCTCTTGCCCTTTGCATTGATACTGTCCAAGGCGCAGAAAAATGGTTCAGCCTTCATAACCATTCCAGCCCCGCCACCAAATGGAGAATCATCGACTTTATTATGTTTATCATTGGAAAAATCCCTTATATTTACCAGGTTGATTTCCAATATGCCGCTTTTGTTTGCTCTGCCAATAATGCTTTCCTGAGTGACGGATGAGAACATTTCTGGGAATATGGTTAAAACATCAATCTTCATAATAAAAATACACCTTTTAAATCAGCCCTTCTATGAGCCTTACAATCATTTTTCTGTTTTTTACATCAACATTTATTATAAACTCTTCAACGGCAGGAAGCAAAAATGTATTTCCATCGGCTTTCTGAATTTCATATAAATCCTGACTTTTATTTTGAATCACATTTAAAACTTTCCCCAGGTTTTTATCATCCTCGTCAAAAACATCTATTCCTATTAAATCAAAAATATAATATGTTCCTTCCGACAATGTTTTTGCTTCTTTTTTATCTATGAAAATATATTTACCTCTAAACGTTTCTGAAGTATTTCTATCATTTATTCCCTCTAATTTCAATACAACTATATTATCATTCTTGTATCTGACTTTTTCAATTTTATAAATATTGTCGTCGATTATTATCTCTTTAAGCTCATCATACCTATTTGCGTTATCCGTATATGGGTATACCTTGAGCTCTCCTTTAATTCCAACCACGCTTACTATTTGTCCAAGTTTTAAATATTCCATATTTATCCTTATCTATACAGAAACGCCCACTTCAATTTTATTGATTAAAGTGAACGTCCATATTAAATTATTGTATTATTTCTACAATTACTCGTTTGTTGTCTCTAGTCGCTGCGGCTTTAACCACAGTCCTGATAGCTTTTGCAATTCTTCCCTGTTTTCCAATAACTTTACCCATGTCTTCCTGGGCTACCTTAAGCTCGAGAATTATAGTATCATTGGAAAATGTTTCGTTTACAATAACGGCATCAGGGTTGTCAACAAGTGCTTTAGCAATTGCTGTGACCAATTCCTTCATAAGAAAACACTCCTCAATTAAATGATTCCTGCTTTTTTTAACAGGCTCTTCACAGTATCAGTTGGCTGAGCACCATTAGAAATCCAAAGTTTTGCTTTTTCTGGATCAATTTTTACATCTGCAGGATTTGTTAAAGGATTATAATAACCAATTTCCTCAATAAACTTTCCATCTCTTGGGGAACGTGAATCCGCAACAATTATTCTGTAAAATGGTTTTTTATTAGCACCCATTCTTTTAAGTCTTATTTTTACTGACATTTTTTCACCTCCTATACATTAATTATTTCTATATATCTTGTTGAATCTATGTTAAATCCATCAATATCTGGATTTAATACCTTTACATGCCTCTAAACAACTTGTTTCTCTGATGTTTTGGAGCCTGGGTAAATTGTTTCATCATTTTCTTAGCTTCCTCATATTTCTTGATTAGATTATTAACCTTGCTGACCGGCATGCCGGATCCCATGGCAATCCTCTTTCTTCTGTTTCCATTCAATAAACCCGGAGTTTTTCTCTCTTCGTTGGTCATGGACTGTATTATTGCCTCCATATGAATAAATTCTTTTTCATCAATGTTGGCATCCCTGATGGCCTTGCTGTTCATCCCAGGCATCATGTCCATCATTTTTGCGATCCCGCCCATCTTTTTGATTTGGCCAAGTTGATCAAGAAAATCTTCAAGTGTAAATTCATTCTTCCTAACTTTTTTTTCTAGTTCGGCGGCTTTTTTTTCATCGAAGCTTTCTTGCGCTTTCTCAATCAAACTGAGCATATCACCCATACCGAGTATTCTTGAAGCCATCCTCTCTGGATGAAAAGCCTCTAATGCATCTAATTTTTCACCAATACCTATAAACTTTATTGGTTTTCCGGTTACGGCTTTGACTGAAAGAGCAGCTCCTCCTCTAGAATCGCCGTCAAGCTTTGTCATTATTATACCGTCTATTCCAAGCTTTTCATTGAATCCTTCTGCTGCATTGACAGCATCCTGACCCGTAAGTGCATCAACAACCATTAATATTTCTTGTGGCTTGGTTTTTTTCTTTATTCTTACCAGCTCTTCCATGAGTTCATCATCGATATGGAGCCTTCCGGATGTATCAATGATCAGTACATCATACCCCTTCAACTCGGCATCTTTAATAGCCATTTCAGCTATCAATTCCGGCACTTTGCTTTCTCGCATGGTGAAGACTGGAACTCCAACTTTTTCTCCAACTATTTCCAACTGGTCAATAGCGGCCGGTCTATATACATCGCAGGCGGCCAACATTGGTTTTTTACCGTTCTTGAGCAGGTATCCCGCCAGTTTTCCACAAGTTGTTGTTTTTCCAGTTCCTTGAAGACCTACCATCAAATAAACAGTGAATCCCCTTGGTGAGAAAGTAAGTTTGCTGTTGGTTCCACCCATTAGTCCAACAAGTTCATCATTTACAATCTTGATGATTTGTTGCCCAGGAGTTAAGCTTTCCAACACTTCTTTTCCCAGGGATTTTTCCTTTACTCTTTGTACAAAGTCTTTTACAACTTTGAAATTTACATCGGCTTCAAGCAAGGCAAGCTTTACTTCCCTCATAGCCTCGTTTATATCAGGCTCGGAAATTATTCCCTTGCCTCTGAGTTTTTTAAATACTTCCTGTAATTTATCGGAAAGTCCTTCAAATGCCATTACATTTCTCCATTCAATCGCCAATTAATTGTTTCTTAATTGTTTATTTTAGCCATTTCAGATTTTATTTCCAAGATTATATCCTTGGCTTCCGGGCTTGTTTTTTCAATCAGGATTAATCCGGCTAATTTCTCGTCAAGTTCCCCGATGATTTTTTGATTTGATTCAAATTTTTCAATCAATCCCAATGCTGCTTCATAATCGTGCATCATTATCTCAACCTTCTTCAGAGTGTCATGAACAGCTTGTCTGCTTATATGCATGTTCTCCGCTATTTCAGAAAGCGTCAGATTGTTTTCATAATATAATTCCATAAGGTTTCTTTGTTTTGGAGTTAGAAGTTTTCCATAAAAATCATATAGCATTCCTATTTCGAATATTTTCTCCACTTTTCCACCTCGACTAATCACTCGTTAGAAAATATCACAAAAGAGCCATATTTGTCAAGCATTTTCGCTTTACATAATTGGCTCTTAATTTTTTAAATATTTGTTTTGAAATTACATACAAAAAATTATCTTCCGCTTCCATTTACCAGGCGAAAATATATGATGCTTCCATTCCTTGCTTTTTATCCATTATTCTTAGAATATCCGATGCCTCGCTTTTGGGGACCAAATTGCCTGCTTTGGAAAACAGCATTCCCAACACTGAATTATTAACATATGTAATATCCAAAACCTTGCTATTCTGAAGATTATATGTAGATCTAATATCGTTTACAGCATCATCGAGGGTTCCAATTCTATCAATTAGTTTTAAATCTTTTGCCTGCTTGGCGGTATAAATCCTACCATCGGCGATTTTCCGAACTGTTTCAATATCCAATTTCCTTCCATCCGCTACAATTCCAATGAATTGCTCATAAGCTTCATCCACTAGGCTATGAAATATTGCAAGTTGTTCCGGTGGCATTGGTTTAGTATAATCCCCCATAGCCTTATTTTTACCGGATGTTATTGTAACCGATTTGATGCCATATCTATCAAGCAACCCTGAAATATCATAAATCGTTCCTATGGTGACACCTATTGAGCCAGTCCATGTGTTTCTATTGGCTATAATCTTGTCACTGGCACATGAAATATAATACCCTCCCGATGCTGCCATTGATGCCATATATGAATATACCGGCCTTCCAGTTACCTTTTTATAATTTTCTATAGCAAGATAAAGTTCATCGCTTTCATATACACCACCACCAGGAGAGTCCACATATATTATCAAGCCAGTATTTTTATTGTCATTCTTCATCGATTTAATCTGATCTAATGTCCACTGATGCTGATATCCAATAGGCAATCCAAAATTATCAGTTTGGTTCTTCATAATTGTTCCTTCAATGTATAAGATTCCTATATAATCGCTTTTGGGAGAAATAAGATTGGGCTTTTCACCAAATTTTAAGAATTCTCCATTCCATCCAATTACAAACTTTATAAAGACCCCCACAATCATAATTACGATCAATACCGTAACCCAAATGACAATATTTCTATTTTTTGTATTCTTGAATATATTTTCCATTTCCCACCTCTTGAATTATCAATTAAAACTACAATTCGAATTTAGCCCATATGCTTATTTATAGAACTCCATCTTGTAAACTTAAATTCATCCATAATATTAACAGATAAAATTATTTCTTGCAAACATATAGAAACCTATGCATGAATTATTATTCCTTTGTTTTGTTTGACTATCAAATTATATTTTTAAATATGTTCATTCTTCAAATTTTATTTTCACTAATTTGCAACTTTTTATGATATAATTCAAATATATATTTGTGTTGTTATTAACAACGAATCATGTTAAATTGATTCACTAAATATTTAGATGGGGAAAAATATGATTTATGATGTTGTTATAATTGGGGCGGGTGCAGCAGGCCTGTTTTGTGGGGCCAACTATCCCAAGCAGGTCAAGGGATTGATTCTCGAAGCGAAAAGCACTCCTGCAAATAAATTGCTATTATCTGGACTTGGCCAGTGTAATATTACAAATTCAGGTAATATTAAGGATTTTGTCAACCATTATGGAGATAATGGCAAAAGAATCAGATCCATTTTGTATAAGTTCAACAATCTGGCATTGATTGATTTTTTTGAAAACAATGGACTAAAGACTATTACCAGAGATGACGGGAAAGTTTTCCCATTGTCTTTTAAATCTGCCGATATTGTTCACTTATTGTTGGAAAAAACTGTTCAGAACGGTTTTCATATTGAATGCGACTCTAAAGTCACATCTATAGATTATATCCACTCAAAAAATCAAAATGACAAGTTGTTTAATATAGTGACATCTAAAAAGACCAGCTATAAAGCAAGAAAGCTTATTATAACGTCAGGGGGTTGTTCATATCCACAAACTGGGTCGGACGGAAGCATGTTTGAATTGCTGAAAAATATTGGAGTTGAGATAATCCCAACCAAGCCAGCCTTGGTTCCTATCCATGTACACCAATATCCATTTGAAAGCCTCTCTGGAATATCATTTCCAAATGCCAGGGTTTCTTTGATTAATGTGGAAAAAGCAAAAGGGTTGGACAAGAGGAGCCAAAAAACAGTTATTTCCGAATTGGAAGGTGATTTGCTTTTAACCCATAGGAACTTTTCCGGACCATCTATAATTAACATATCCAGATATGCCAATGCGGATCAGCTTCTTCAGATTTCCTACTATACCAGCAAGGATCCAAAAACCATATTAACCGGTTTGAAAAATAGAATACCAGGGAATCCCCAACAGGTAATCACTTTTTTATACGAGTATTTGAGTCTTCCAAAGAGATTTCTTGAGATTATGTGTGAGAGAGCTAAAGTAAACCCAACAGAAAAAATATCATCACTGCCAGATAGACAGTTGAAAAACATAGTAACGTTAATTACTTCCGATTCTTATAAAATAAGCGGGTTGGGCGGCTATAATATAGCAATGGCTACAGTTGGCGGAGTAAGCCTGGATGAAATCAATCCTAAAACACTTGAGTCCATAAAATTCCCAGGTCTGTATTTCGCTGGTGAAATTCTAGATGTGGATGGAGATACTGGTGGATATAATATGCAGTTTGCATTTTCTTCCGGTTATGTGTGTGCTAATTCTTAATTCGACTAACCTCAATCCATTTTATTAAGAATTACACAACATCATTAAAATATAGAGCTTTAAAAGTGGCATTTCAAAATTGCCACTTTTAAGCTCTTTTTTATTCTTAAATATTCATGATTACATTTTATAAAAGAATATTACACCTAAATAATTCAATGGCAATCTATCCTATTAATTATCACAGAATACGCAGGAAAAATCCCCCTGGGTTAGTATCGAAGGTGAAATTGGCAATTTCATCTGAAGCTACGACACCCAAGGGGATTTTAACAAGTATTGGCGGAAGAGGTGGGATTCGAACCCACGAGCCCGTGAGGACTACCTGATTTCGAGTCAGGGCCGTTATGACCACTTCGATACTCTTCCATACCATATTATAAAGGCAAATTTTATTGAAAAATTATGAAATAAAATCATACCCTATAAATCAAATTGTACTTTTGAATTTTCGAGATTTTCAAATTGTCTATTTATATTTCCACACCTTGAGGAATTGCAAATGTTATTGCTTTTGGAATGATTTTGAAAATTATTTCCTTTGCAATAGTAACTTCTCCGTCAGCGCAAATTTTCATTTCAGTATTGCATTTTATTTTGATTTCTTTGCATTTTTTATATATTACTATTTTTTCCAGTCTTTTATCCTCGACGTGAAGTCCATGTTTGTATGTGTCAATGACCTTCAAGAATTTCAATCTTCCCATTTTTCTAACAAGACATACATCCAATGTCTCGGAAAATCTTGATGCATAAGGTAAAGCGCAAAATCCTCCTCCATAAAATGAACCCACTCCAATGGCTGCCAGAAGCATTTGACCACTGATTGTCTCATTATTATCGATTTCAATTTCTAAATTATTACCCATTTTTTTAAAAAACTGCTGGAAAATGCCAATTCCATATGCCATATTTCCTGATACGAATGGTTTTGTCTTGAGTCTGGTTATCCTATCGGCAACCGCACTGTCAAAACCAATATTGCACACATTTATACCAATTCTGTTATTATATGAAATCACATCAACTTCTTTTTCTGTTCCTAAAAGCTGTGAGTTCAAATCGTTGAATGCCTGGTGGTTCTTGAATGTTTTGACAAAATCATTTCCTGTTCCTGCTGGAATAATTCCAATTTGAATATTTTCACGTCCATAAGCCCCATTTGCCACTTCATTGAGGGTTCCGTCCCCTCCGCAAGCGTAAAACCTTTGAGTTTCAATTGATTCTTCGTAGTTTCTTACAAAATTCTCACAATCTCCTATGCCTTTGCTTATATAGCATTCAAAAGGCAGGTTCAAATCCTGGGATGCCTGAATAATTTTTGGCATTAAATCCTTAACTGCGCTGCCATTCCCTGAAACTGGATTTAAAATGAAAATATGCTTCATAATGTTATTCCTTTTTAATCGATTTATCGTTAAATACTAACACATATTGATGTTCAGGTAAATGCCTTATATTCAAATCAATTACATAATTTTGGTTACATTTTCCTTATCTTTTGCTATAATAATGAAGTTGGAAATAATATTTATGTGAATATTTTTAAAATATTTGGAAATGAGGGAAAAATGGATTCAAGAATTAAAAAGCTTGCCGATTTACTGGTTCACTATTCAACAAGGATAGAAAAGGGAGAAAATGTTCTAGTTTCATATAATGGCAACTCTGCAAAACCATTGGTAAAACAAATAATTAAAGAAATTTATGCGATTGGAGCATTTCCATATTTGGAAATCAAGGATTCTTCCATGAATAGGGAATTGATAATGCATTGCGATGAAAAGCAGCTGGAATTCCAGAAGGAATTTGAATTGATGCAAATGAAGGGTATGAACGCCTTTATTGCTGTAAGAGCCAACGACAATATTTCAGAACTTTCCGATGTTGACCCTGATAAAATGAATCTGTTCAATAAAACTTTGAGACCTGTTCTCGAATATAGGGTAAACAAGACTAAATGGGTTATCTTGAGATACCCCAATGAATCCATGGCACAACTTGCGGATACTAGTCTTGAAACATTTGAGGATTTTTATTTTGATGTGTGTACTTTGGATTATGGAAAAATGTCCAAAGCAATGGATCCTTTAGTAGCACTTATGCTAAAAACAGACAAAGTCCGATTGATTGGACCTGGAACGGATTTGAAATTCTCAATCAAGGATATCGGAGTAATAAAATGCGACGGGGAATGCAATATACCTGATGGCGAAGTCTATACAGCGCCTGTAAGAAATTCTGTAAATGGTATAATTTCATATAACACTCCTTCCGTTGAAGAAGGGTTTACTTTTGAAAATATAGTATTTGAAGTTGAAAACGGCAAGATTGTAAAAGCTACATCAAATAACAACGATCGTATTAATAAAATCCTTGATACAGATGCTAGTGCGAGATATTTTGGAGAATTTGCGATTGGTGTAAATCCTTACATTCTAAAACCTATGAAGGATACCTTGTTTGATGAAAAGATAGCGGGAAGTTTTCATTTAACCCCTGGTGCAGCTTATGAGGAGGCCTTCAACGGCAACCGCTCTGCAGTACATTGGGATCTTGTGAACATTCAAAGGCCTGAGTATGGCGGTGGTGAAATTTGGTTTGACGATGTTCTAATTAGAAAAGATGGCCTATTTGTACTTCCTGAACTATTTTGCTTGAATCCTGAAAATTTGAAGTAAACAATTTGCGTTAGTGGAAATCAAAATAAAGATAAAACAAACGAGCAGTTTCCTGCTCGTTTGTTTTTTACATAATTCATAAAATCGATTTATAAATTTTGTTTATCTTAGTCTTTTTATTTTTCGATCTTGGCATACATGAAGTATTTATACCCAAGTGGAGAACTGTAGAAACCAGTCATCTTTGGATCCTTCAAGAAAATATCAACATAATAGTAGATAGGCGCAATTGCTGCATCATTCATAAGTATTGTTTCTGCTTCATGCATCTTGGCATATCTAACTGTTCTGTCTCCTGTTGCCTTGATTTCGCTTATAAGTTTGTCATAGGCTGGATTTGAATATTTTGCATCATTATTTCCATTTCCGGTTTTAAACATGTCAAGGAAGGAAATAGGATCATTATAATCTCCCAACCATCCATCTCTAGCAACTTGATACTCGCCGTTCTGTCTAGTATTCAAGAATACGCTCCATTCCTGTTGCGCTATGGTTGCAGTAATTCCAAGCTTTGTTTTCCACATGTTTTGAAGAGCTTCAGCTATTTGAAGATGTCCAGTACTTGTATTCAAGATATATTCAAATTTTGGGAAGCCTTTTCCACCTGGATATCCAGCTTTTGCAAGCAAGTCTTGTGCTTCTTTTACATTTGCATCATATTTTGCTGGATCTACTGAATAATAGTCTCCACCAACATCTCTAAATTGTTTTGCTGGATCCGCATCTGACATTCCAATAGGTACAAATGCTGCTGCAGGAACTTGACCAGCTTTGCCGATTTGTTCGCAGATGTAGTTTCTGTCGATAACTAGGGATAATGCTTTTCTTACATCTGGATTATTAAAAGGTTTTTTCTGATTTTGGAAGGCAATATAATATGTTCCTAGTTGGCCTTCTTTGAAAAACTCAGGTTTGTCTTTATATGCGTCTATTTCATCATTTGGCAATGTGTCGGCAAATGAAATTGCTCCGTTTTGGAATGCGGCAAGTATTGCATTGTCATCATCCATTAGAACAAACTTGATCTGATCCGGTACCAATGACTTAAGGTCATAATAATATTGGTTCTTTTCAAATACCATGGCTGAGTTGTGTTCCCATGATATTAATTTGTATGGTCCATTGGAAATATATGTAGCTGGATCAGTTGCCCATTGTGGATTGTCCTTAACTATATCTTCCCTAACTGGAGAATAAATTGGGAATGCAGCCAACTCAAGGAAATATGGAGTAGGTGCATTTAGAGTAATTTCGATAGTTTTGTCATCAATGGCTTTAACCGCTAAATCATCCAATTTACCTGCTGCTGCTGATTCATAGCCTTTGATTACATCAAACATATATCCATATGGCGCAGCTGTGTCAGGTGATACTGCCCTTTTCCATGAATAAATGAATTGGGAGGCAATAAGTGGCTGCCCATCATTCCATTTAAGTCCATCGCGAAGTGTAAATGTGTATGTTAGCTGATTAGCACTCAATGTGTATGATGCCGCCATTCCTGGAACAGGTACACCTTTTGAATCAAGCTTCATCAATCCTTCAAAAGCATGAACCAAATAAGTAGCTCCGTCAACTGATTCATTATTTGCTGGATCGATGCTGTCTGGTTCTGGCCCAACATTCACTGAAAGTACAACAGGCTCTGCCTTTGTTGTTGTACCACCGCACGCAGCTAGTGAAACAACCATCATAAGAGCAAGCATTATTGCTAGAATTTTTTTGTTCATATTCTACTCCTCCATCTTCTTTATATATCAAAGAGCAAGTAATGCAATTTGACAACGTCTTCGATAACAATATAATATATTTGATAATTTAATTCAACTAAATTATCAATTATTACCCCGCCTATTTATCAAGTAAATGGCAAGCCGCATAATGTCCACTATCATATTCTTTCATTTGGGGAACCTGTTCGGAACAAATTGGCATTGCATACCGGCATCTTGTTCTAAATCGGCATCCTGACGGTGGGTTTACAGGACTTGGAACATCTCCCTCAAGTATGATTCTTTTTCTCTCCCTGCTCAATCTCGGGTCAGGTACAGGTATTGCTGAAAGCAGCGACTGTGTGTACGGATGGAGTGGATTCTTATAAAGTTCCTTGCTAATAGATACCTCAACCAGTTTGCCAAGATACATAACTCCAATCCTATTGCTGATATGTTTTACAACTGACAAATCATGGGCAATAAATAAATAAGTCAGCCCTAGCTTTTCCTGCAAATCCTCAAACATGTTTATTATTTGAGCTTGAATTGATACATCGAGTGCTGAAATTGGCTCATCGCATACGATGAATTCTGGAGAGACTGCCAAAGCTCTTGCTATGCCTATCCTCTGTCTTTGTCCTCCTGAAAATTCATGTGGGTATCTAGTTGCATGTTCGCTGTTTAGACCAACTTGGTTAAGCAGGCCAACTATTATATCTTTTCTTTCTTTTAAATTCGATGCAAGCTTGTGTATATCGATCGCTTCTCCTACCACATCTCCAACTGTCATTCTTGGATTCAGAGAAGCATATGGATCTTGAAAAACTATCTGCATTTTCTTTCTATACGGAAGCATATTGACTTTTGTTATGTCAACGCCGTCATAAATAATCTGTCCTGCTGTTGGTTCGTGCAAACGCAAAATAGTCCTGCCAATGGTAGTCTTTCCACAACCGCTTTCCCCAACCAATCCAAGTGTTTCTCCTTTATTAATATGGAATGAAACATCATCAACTGCTTGAACTGCTTTTTTATGTAGATATTCTCCCTTAACTGGGAAATATTTTTTTAATCCCTTTATCTCAAGTAATACTTCACTCATTGATTTTGCCTCCATTCTCGAATTCGCCCTTGTCATATAGCCAGCAAGCGCTGTAATGTCCTTTTGCATGTTCCATGAAATATGGTTTTGTCTTTAAACAGATTTTCATGCATTTTGGGCATCTTGGCGCAAACGGACAACCTAGAGGAGGATTTAGCAAATCTACTGGAGTACCGTCGATGGGAATCAATTTCTCATGCTTGTCAGAATATAATTTTGGTAGAGAATTCATCAGCCCTATGGTATATGGATGCTGTGGATTGTAGAAAATATCGTCTATATTTCCGCCTTCGACGATTTTTCCTGCATACATTACAATTATCCTATCGCAAACATCTGAAACCACACCCAAATCATGTGTTATTAAAATAATGCTCATATTGATCTTGTTTTTTAAATCCGAAATTATTTCAAGTATTTGAGCTTGAATTGTAACATCCAATGCAGTTGTTGGCTCATCGGCTATCAGAAGTTTGGGTTCACAGGCAAGAGCCATTGCAATCATTACTCTTTGCCTCATCCCACCTGAGAATTCGTGGGGATATTGCTTAAGTCTCTTTTCCGGCTCATTTACTCCAACCAACTTTAAAAGTTCGGCTGAACGCGCATAAGCTTCTTTCTTTGTTTTCTTTGTATGAAGCATTATAACTTCTGCGATTTGATTTCCAATAGTAAAAACTGGATTCAAAGAAGTCATTGGATCTTGAAAAATTATACTGATATCATTGCCACGTATCTTTTGATAGCTGTCTTCATCAAGATTTTCCAAGTGCTTTCCATCGAATATTATATTTCCGCCAACAATTTTGCCTGGATCCGATAAAAGACCCATTATTGAATAAGCTGAAACGCTTTTGCCGCTTCCGGATTCACCAACAATGCCTAAGACTTCCCCATGGTTCAAACTAAAAGACAAACTGTCGACGGCTTTAACCTCGCCAGCGGAAATAAAGAATGAAACACTAAGGTCATTAACTTCTAGTAAAATTTTGTCATCCATATTATTTCCCTCCTATCTCTTTAATTTTGGATCCAAGGCATCCCTTAGTCCATCGCCGAATAAATTGAATGAAAGAATTATTATGCTAATCGCAACTGATGGTGCGACCAATCTATAAGCGTATGAGTTTATCCCCCCAATAGCATCTGCTGCCAAAGAACCAAGACTTGGCATTGGGGCAGCTACTCCCAATCCTAAGAAGCTTAGAAAAGACTCTGTAAAAATTGCAGATGGGATGAATAATGTGGTTGTAACTACAATTGTACCAATACAATTTGGTATTAAATGTTTCATAATTATTCTTGAATCATTGGCTCCAAGAGCTTTTGCAGCAGTAATATATTCCTGCTCCTTGATAATCAATACCTGCCCTCTTACCAATCTAGCCATTCCAACCCAGTATAATAAACTGAATGTGATGAATATGCTTATCAATCCAGGGCCAACACTGCTCATACCACTGAATATCGTCTGCTTTTCGAACAAAAGATTCAATGGTGCTTTCAAGACGACAGAAAGAAGTATTATTACAAGAATATCAGGGACTGTATATATGACATCAACGATTCTCATCATTACCATATCCAGATTTCCGCCAAAATATCCTGAAACAGCTCCATAAATGGCGCCAATCAATAATATTATCGCGCTTGCAATCAATCCAACCATGAGAGAAATCCTGCTGCCCATCATAATTCTTATCATCAAATCCCTTCCGAGATTATCGGTTCCAAGAATATGGGGAAATACGTTCCCGCCATCAGCTTTTATTTGAATTTCTGTTTGTGAATATTGTAGAGGGAATAAATTTTCACTGCCCCTTGTTTGTTGTTCATATGTATAAGGATATACTTTAGGAAGAATAAATGCGAAAATTAAAACCAAAATTATTACAACGAGCGCTGCCATAGCCAATTTATTTTTTCCAAATCTTGAAAAAGCGTCTTTCCAGTATGTAACGCTTTCTCTCATTATAACCATTTCAAGCTTTTCGGCTTCGTTGGCTGGGAGAAAATCATCAGCATTAAGCTGAAGGGAAAGGGGATTTTTCTTCATTTTTATATTATCATTCATAAATTCTACTCCTTATCCAACGTAACTCTTGGGTCAACTGCCTTATAAATCAAATCCACAAGGAAATTCATTACAATCAGTATCGCTGCTAAAAATATAGTTGTCCCCATGATCATTGGATAGTCTCTGTTTGTTATGGAATTAATAAACTCTCCACCCAATCCAGGTATGGTGAATATTTTTTCCACAACAAAGCTACCTGTCAATATATATGCCATCAATGGGCCCAGATATGTTATAACTGGAATCAAGCTATTTCTCAAAGCATGCTTGAAAATCATTTTAAATTGTGACACACCTTTTGCCTTGGCAGTTCTAATATAGTCAAGACTCAAGACTTCCAACATACTGGATCTCATAAGTCTTGCAATATATGACATTGGATAAAAAGCCAATGTAAGCGCCGGTAAAATATAATGCAAAGGTGTTGTAAGCCCATATGTGGGCAAAATATGCAATTTGACTCCGAATATTATCATAAGGGATGTAGCGACGACGAATCCCGGGACAGCAATACCAATAGTCGCAATAAACATTAGAAGGTTATCCAGCCATTCGCCTCTTCGTAAAGCTGCAATGGCTCCAATGGGTATCCCTAGCACTATTGAAATGACTATCGCAATAGATCCAAGCCTAGCTGAAACGGGAAATTTCTCTATTATTATTTGGCTAATCGGTCTACCTTTTTTCTTAAGTGAAACGCCTAAATCCCCCTGGGCAAGTCCTACCATGTAGTTCTTATATTGGATAATAAGGGGCTTATCCAATCCATATTTAGCTTCAAGCATTGCCAGGACTGCTTTAGAAGGTGACTTTTCACTTAGAAACGGTCCTCCTGGAACAATATTCATTAGGAAAAATGTAATTGTAGAAATTAGTATCAGTGTAAGGACGAGAATAATTGATCTTTTAATTATGTATCTTGTCATACAATTTGATCTCCTATTTTATATATTTATGTTTATATACTTTGGCACAAATTCAACGCCATTATATTAAAAATCAATTTAAATGTCTAGCATAATAAAGAAAGGAGCTGCCTCGCAACTCCTTTCCAATTAAAGTTTGCTTGTTGGTATTTTTGATTTGATTTCTTTTCCTTATTATTTAATTGCCTTTATAACAGCCTGTGCTGCGGCCAGTCTTGCAATTGGAACTCTAAATGGAGAGCAAGAGACATAATCAAGCCCTATGTTATGGCAGAATTCAACAGTTTTTGGATCTCCGCCATGTTCTCCGCAAATTCCTAGTTTGATATCTTTTCTTGTTTTTCTTCCAAGTTCGCAAGCCATTTTGACAAGCTTGCCAACACCGTTTTGGTCCAAAGTCTGGAACGGATCTTCTTCAAATATGTTCTTGTCTCGGTATGCCTTGATAAATTTACCAGCATCATCTCTTGAAAATCCAAATGTCATTTGAGTAAGATCATTTGTTCCGAAAGAGAAGAATTCAGCTTCTCTTGCAATTTCATCTGCGGTCAACGCTGCTCTTGGAACTTCAATCATTGTACCAATTTTATATTCTATGCTGACTCCTTGTGTCTTTATTATCTGGACAATCTTGTCATCCACGACTTTTTTAACATAAGCGAGTTCTCTTTCCAATCCTACAAGAGGAATCATGATTTCAGGTATTACTGCTCTTCCAGTTTCCTTTTGAACTTCTATCGCTGCCATAATAATGGCTTCCGCCTGCATTTCAGCAATTTCAGGATATGTAACAGCAAGCCTGCATCCCCTATGTCCCAACATTGGATTGAATTCGTGAAGTTCTTCAACTTTTGCCGCCAGCTTTTCAAATGGAATATTTATCTGTTTTGACAGCTGTTTGATTTCTTCATCCGTATGTGGAAGGAATTCATGCAGTGGTGGGTCTAGTAAACGGATTGTAACCGGCCTATTTCCCATTTCCTCGAATATTCCTTTAAAATCCGCCTTTTGGAAAGGTAGTAGATATTTTAAAGCTTCTATTCTTTCTTCCACAGTTTCAGCAACTATCATTCTTCTAACTGCCGGAAGTCTTTCTTCTTCAAAAAACATATGCTCAGTTCTGCAAAGACCAATTCCTTCTGCCCCAAATTTTATTGCAACAGCTGCATCCCTTGGATTGTCAGCATTGGTTCTGACTTTCATGGTTCTGATATCATCAGCCCATACCATGATTGTTCCAAAATCACCTGACAATTCAGGATCAACAGTATCGATTTTGCCTTTATATACAAATCCAGCAGTACCATCAAGAGAAATGAAATCTCCTTCGGAAAAAACTGCTTCTCCAATTGTAAGTTTTCTTGTATGCTCGTTGACTCTGATTTCAGAACATCCAGCAATACAACATTTCCCCATTCCTCTTGCAACAACAGCCGCATGTGAAGTCATTCCACCTCTAGCTGTTAAGATTCCCTCCGCTACAACCATGCCTGCCAAATCCTCTGGAGATGTCTCTTGCCTTACTAAAATTACTTTTTCTCCCTTTGCAGCTGCGGCAACCGCATCTTCGGCATGGAAATATATCTTGCCGGTTGCTGCTCCTGGAGATGCGGGAAGACCTTGAGCAAGCTTGATAGCCTTTTTTAGTTCCGCCCCATCGAACATTGGATGAAGAAGTTGGTCAATTTGAATCGGATCTATTCTTAAAATAGCAGTATTCTTGTCGATTAAACCTTCTTTTTCCATATCAACTGCTACTTTTACAGCCGCTTCTGCAGTTCTTTTTCCGTTCCTTGTTTGAAGCATATATAACTTATTTCTTTCAACAGTGAATTCCATATCCTGCATATCTTTATAATGCTTTTCCAATATTTCAGCTATTTCAATAAACTCTTTGTAAACTTCTGGGAAGGCAATTGCCATTTCAGTTATAGGCTGTGGTGTTCTTATCCCTGCAACTACAT
This sequence comes from Eubacteriales bacterium, assembly GCA_037144355.1. Lineage (GTDB taxonomy): Bacteria > Bacillota > Clostridia > Peptostreptococcales > Anaerovoracaceae > JBAWWY01. Next base: position 261,608 of record JBAWWY010000001.1, read on the forward strand.
CTTCTCCCTGGGCATTAACAAGGAATTCTCCGAATATTTTAGCTTCACCATTGACTGGGCTTCTAGTAAATGCAACTCCAGTTCCAGAAGTATCTCCCATGTTTCCAAATACCATAGCCTGGATATTAACAGCAGTACCAAGGTTTGCTGGAATATTGTTCAATTGTCTGTATAAAATTGCCCTATCATTATTCCATGATCTGAACACAGCCTTGATTGCTCCGATTAACTGTTCTTTTGGATCCTGTGGGAATGGATGTCCAAGTTTTTCCTTAATTAGAGCTTTGTACTTAACTATGATATCGATAAGGTCTTCACTTGACAGTTCAACATCAAACAAGCAACCTTTTTCTTCTTTTTTTGCTTCAAAAATCTTGTCGAAGTTCTGCTTTGAGAAGTCAAGAACTACATCCGAATACATTTGAATAAATCTTCTGTAGCTGTCATAAGCAAACCTGTCATTTTTAGTTAGCTTGATTAGGCCTTCAACAGTTTCGTCGTTTAAACCAAGGTTAAGTATGGTATCCATCATACCCGGCATTGAAAAAACTGCTCCTGATCTAACTGATACTAAAAGCGGATCTGCGACATAACCAAACTTTTTCCCTGAAACCTTTTCAAGTTCTTCCATTTTTACGAATATATCGGCGATAATATCATCTCCGATAGTTTGGCCTTCACTATAATAACGATTACACGCCTCAGTTGTTACTGTGAAACCAAAAGGTACCGGCAAGCCAATCTTGGTCATTTCTGCCAGATTAGCACCTTTGCCTCCTAAAAGGCTTTTCATTTCCTTGGATCCTTCATTGAATGAATATACAAACTTTCCCATATATCTTTCTCCTTTAAATTATTGATTTATTAAAAACAATCCAGCTTAAAATTGTATTTTATTTTCTAAATAGCTTTTTATTTCTGAAATTGGAATTCTAATTTGTTCCATCGAATCCCTATCTCTAATTGTGACTGTCTTATCTGCATCTGTATCAAAATCTACTGTGATGCAAAATGGAGTTCCTATTTCGTCTTGTCTTCTATATCGCTTACCAATACTGCCAGGAACATCATAGTCAATCATGAAGTGTTTGGATAATTCTTCGTAAACAGCCTCTGCTTCCAAGCATTGTTTCTTTGTCAAAGGTAAAACGGCAGCCTTGAATGGTGCAAGTGCGGGATGAAATCTCAATACAGTTCTTATATCTTCTTTTCCGTTTCCATCTGTAAGGACTTCCTCGTCATAAGCATCAACAATAAAAGCCAAGGTGACTCTGTCTGCTCCAAGTGATGGCTCAATGCAATAAGGTACATACTTTTCATTGGTTTCCGGATCCAAATAACTCATATCTTCTCCAGAATGCAACATATGCTGTTTCAAGTCGAAATCAGTCCTGTCGGCAATTCCCCAAAGCTCGCCCCAGCCAAATGGGAAGCGGTATTCTATATCGGTAGTAGCATTGCTATAATGGGAAAGTTCTTCCTTCTCATGATCTCTCATCTTGAAGTTTTCCTGATCCATGCCAAGTGAAATCAACCAATTTCCACAATAGTTCTTCCAATATTCGAACCATTCCATGTCGGTTCCAGGCTTGCAGAAAAATTCAAGCTCCATTTGCTCAAATTCTCTTGTTCTAAAAGTAAAGTTACCGGGAGTGATTTCATTTCGGAAAGATTTTCCGATTTGTCCTATGCCAAAAGGCATTTTTTTTCTTGTTGTTCTTGCCACATTCTTGAAGTTGACAAAAATACCCTGAGCCGTTTCCGGTCTTAGGAATATTTCAGCTTTTGAATCTTCAGTGACTCCTTGAAAAGTTTTAAACATCAAATTAAACTGTCTGATTCCAGTAAAATCGCTTTTGCCACAATCGGGACATTTAATTTTGTTGTCAATTATAAACTGATCCAGTTTCTCCTTGCTCCAGCCATCAACAGTAATCTGGCTGTTCTCTTTTTCAAGCAAATAGTCTTCTATGAGTTTGTCTGCTCTAAATCTAGATTTGCATCCCTTGCAATCGATTAGCGGGTCTGCAAATCCTCCTACATGTCCAGATGCAACCCATGTTTTTGGATTCATAAGTATTGCCGCATCCAAACCCACGTTCCACCTGGATTCTTGAATGAATTTTTTCCACCATGCTTTTTTTACATTGTTCTTTAGTTCAACTCCAACTGGTCCGTAATCCCAAGTATTTGACAAGCCTCCATAAATTTCGGAACCTGAAAATACAAAGCCTCTAGACTTTGCCAGCGCCGTGATTTTTTCCATACTAAACTCTTTATGCATTACTTTATTGCTCCTTAATATTTACTTTTCTTTTCTTTATTTTTCAGATTTTTTTTCTTCTTTAACTTCAGGTTCTACAGCTGCCTCTTCTGAATCTTTACAGCATTCCTTCTTTGTAGCCTTGTTGATAGCATCCGTGGTCTTATCCATAACATTATGATAGACTTCTCCACCTTTGGTTCTCATTTCGTCTGCAAAAGCTGATCCTTTTTCCTTGACATCATCGAATTTTTCAAATGCTAATTCTGAAAAATCTATAATATCTCCGTTGTCTTTTATAATCTCAATTTGGCATTTTGTTCCAAGAGCTGCGATTGTTCCAGCGACTACTGCAAGTGGAGCTATAACCGATCCAATTAGACCAATATTGATTGGCATGTTTAGTATTACTTCTCCATTTTTTTTAACGCTTATTTTTGAAACATTGCCCTTTTGAACTATTTCCTTAAGTTTTTCAATTATGGAAGCACTCTGTTCTGCAAACTTGTTTTTGTTTTTAATATCCATTGATTCTTCAATGTTGATTATGGCATCGACTACATTTCCTTCAGCAACTTCCAAAGCTTCCTTGGCTTCCTTGTAGCTTACCCCTGTTCTGTCTTTTACCAATTCGATTTTTTCCAATGTGATTTCCATTTCTACACTTCCTTTCAAATTGTTTTAACTAATTACTTCATTATTTAATAGAAATCCCTCGCTTTTGAGGTCTCTTATGTCCAAATGATAGATAATATAACTGTTAACAATGTCTTTCAGTTTTCTTAGGTTTTCATCCTTCATTCCCAACTTTTCCAAGCTAGATAAAGGATTATCGAGTATATATCTGATTACGTCTAATATACCAAAATCAAGCTCAAAAATCAATGATTCATCCAAATTCCCAGTTAAATTTTGATCTTTCATACAGTTTTCGCAAACTATTCCTCCATTTGAAACACTTAAACTATATTTTTCAGAATCGTGTCCACAAATAGTGCATTTTTCTACAAAAGGCGCACTTCCGTACAATTGTATAGCCTTTATTTGAAATGCAAGTGCAAAAAACATATAGCCTTTTTTTCTCTTGGATATTATTTCAAGATATTCAATCAGCAATTCGAATAGAGCTGGTGAGGGTTGATCCAATGGAATCAATTTTTCAGTGAATTCAAGTATGTATGAACAAATCATATATTTTTCAATATCTTCTCCGATTTTATAGTAGCTTTTTATTACTTCAGTGGAGTTGATATTATAAGTTTCCTTGTTTTTAAAGAGTTCATATCTTCCGTAAGTAAATGGTTTTAATGCTAGCGATGACTTGCTTTTACCTCTTTCGGATACATTGCTGCCTGCGCTTATCTTCCCAAACTTCCTGGAAAATAGCAGAATCATCTTCCTATTGTTCAGTGTTTTAACTTGTTTTAAAACTACGCCTTCAGTATCTGTATACATCTAATTACCATTCTTTAATTTATATTATTTCCACTTTATTTCTTATAACCGAATGAGTTCAACAGGAAATCGCTTTCACGCCAGTTTTCTTTTACCTTGACCCATAGCTCTAGGAATACTTTTATTCCAAGTAAGGCTTCAATTTCGATTCTTGCGCTTTTACCTATCCCCTTGAGCTTTTTACCATCCTTGCCAATGATAATTCCCTTGTGGGATTTTTTTTCGCAGTATATTATTGCTCCAATCTTGGTTATGTCCTTCTCTTCACTATATGTTTCGATTTCAACGGCGACACCATGTGGAACTTCGAATTCCAGGTAATGAAGGAGTTTTTCCCTTATTATTTCAGTTATTATGAATCTTTCCGGGTGGTCCGTAATTATGTCGCTTGGAAAGTATTGTGGGCCATCTGGCAGTTTTGTCTTGATAGCTTCAACCAATTTTTTAACATTATCTCCAGAAATCGCAGATATGCCAAATATTTCATCGAAGTTGTCCTGGCTTGCATACTGGTCGTAAACCGACTTGAATCCATCTGGTGTCATCTTGTCAATCTTGTTTATCAATAAATATTTGGGGGTCTTTATCTTTGCAAGCAGATCTAAAATATATCTATCCCCAGGACCTATGGTTAGACTGTCATCTACAAGGAAAAGTACCAATTCAACCTCGTTTAAGGAGTTTTCAGCCATTTCAAGCATAAAACTTCCCAATTTGTTTTTTGGCTTGTGAATGCCAGGTGTATCAATAAATATTATTTGATAATCCTGTTCTGTATAAATTCCCCTAATATGATTTCTAGTAGTTTGGGGCTTATCTGATACAATTGCAACCTTTTCCCCCAATATAGAATTCAATAATGTGGATTTCCCAACATTTGGTCGTCCGATTATAGCTACAAAACCTGATTTCATCTTTACTCCTTTAGTTGATTGATTATTATATATTGATTGTTATTATTTATTTAGAGATATTATATTGGTTTAATCTAAATCCATGTGGCAGCAATTCAGAAATTGTAAAACTTCTCAACTCGTTTTCGTTGTTACCCACAATGATTCTCAAGTCATCGCCATACTCGAACATAAATTGCCTGCAAATGCCACAGGGAAAAGCTTCTCCTTCTGAAGATGTAACTGCAATCGCAGAAAATTCCTTGCACCCTTCAGAAATGGCTTTGGTAAAAGCAGTCCTTTCTGCACAAATAGTGGCACCGAATGATGAATTTTCAACATTTACACCTGTATATACCTGCCCGTTTGCTCCGAGTAAGGCGGCTCCCACTGAAAAGTGTGAATACGGTGCGTAGGCTTTGACTAAAGCTGATTTTGCAATATTATAAAGTTCTTTGTCGTTCATCTTTAACCTCCAGTTGAGCATTCGCTCCCTTTATTTTATCTGGATAAATTTATCTTACTCATGATTTTCTCTTCATTTTCTCTCATTTCCAACTTCTCGCCTTCTTCGTCATGGTCATATCCAAGAAGATGGAAAATGCTATGCACTAGCAAATAGACCAGCTCCCTTTCCCCCGAATGTCCATATTCCTCTGCCTGAATCAGTGCGATATCAGAGCATATGACCACATCTCCAAGGGAAATAATCCCTGAGATACTATCTTTTGGGATTTCATCATATTGTGGAAATGACAATACGTCCGTTACCTGGTCCTTGTCTCTAAAAAGTTTATTCAACTCTCTGATTTCATCCGAACCAACGAAAGTAACGCTTATTTCATATTTAGTTGGATCGAGGCCCTCATTTAGAAGACATAGCTCCGCAGCTTGTTTCATATGATCTATGACATTTTCGCCTGGGAGTTTTTCGTCGCTAAAAATGATATTCATAATTTACCCACTCCTCTTGATTCAAAATGAACTTAAACTAAATTTCAAAGTTATTTGTAGTAGTAATTATATCTTTAAAACCCATATTTGTAAAACTATATCAGCAAAGGCATATTGATTTACAAATCATAAAAATAACCCGACATAGCCGGGTTATCTTATTATGACAAAATTGATTCAACAATCTCTTTTATTAAATTACCATCGGCCTTGCCTTTTACCTTTGGAATTACAGCTCCCATAAGTTTCCCCATGTTGCTCCTGTTCTTATCAATCCCCAACTCGCTTGCAGCTGCTTCTATTATATCCACAAGTTCGCTTCTTGTAAGTTGCGTTGGCAAATATTCTGAAAGAATTGCTATTTCCTTGTTATAGTCTTCTAATAAATCCGTTCTACCGGCTTTTTCAAAATCTGCGAGGGCATCTTTTCTCATTTTAACTTGCTTTGCAAGAATCTCAAATATGCCTTGCTCATCAATTTCAACTCTTTTATCTACTTCAAACTGTTTAATTGCAGCTCTTACCAGATTAACAGTATTTTTTTTGATAGCATCCTTTTCTTTTAGAGCATCTTTGAAATCATTTGCTAATCTGTCTTTTAAAGACATTTAACACACCTCATTTTAGAATTTTTTAGCCTTTTTCCTTGCGGCTTCTGATTTCTTCTTTCTCTTTACACTGGGCTTTTCATAATGTTCTCTTTTTCTTAGTTCTGACATTACTCCATCCCTAGCGCAGGAACGTTTGAATCTTTTTAGAGCACTTTCCAAGCTCTCATTTTCTCTTACAACTACTTGTGCCATTATTTTTTCACCCCCTCCGTATTCTGAAATTCCTACATGTTTTTCCAACGGTTTAAGTCTATAACAAAGGATATTATAACCTTAATCAAATAATTTAGCAAGATATAATATTGATTAAATCAATATATATTTATCATCCAGGAGGCCATTTCATTTGTCTTTTCCCCATCAAGTGAAAATGAAGATGGTCAACAGTCTGCATACCGTCATTACCGTTATTGCAAACCAACCTGTAGCCATTTGTCAAGCCTAGCTCTCTGGTTATATCCTTGACTCTTGCAAGTATTTCCCCCAACAGAAGAATGTCATCTTGGGTTGTATCTTCAAGCGAGGAAATGTGCTTCTTTGGAATAATCAGCACATGAACAGGTGCTTGCGGCGATAGATCATAAAACGCAAGAATATTATCATCTTCATAAACTTTCTTCGATGGTATATCACCTTTTCCAATCTTGCAGAATATACAGTCTTCCATAATCATTACCTCCCTTTAATTCAATTTATTCGAATTCCCATCATTCCTTCCAGATACAATCCGGTCAATGAGACTTTTATAAAATGGTTCATTAAATCCGCTTTGATTATATTATTGCAATCAACATATACTCTTATATAGTTATCAGAATAACCGATTATTTGATTTTTAAACATGTCGACTTCTTCAATCAGGACTATTGTCTCACTTCCAATATTCTTTTTCAAGAACTCATCCCTGCTAGTATTGGCAATTTGGATTAAAGCATTGCTTCTCTGTGTTTTTATTGTGTTGCTTATTTGATCTTCCATATTATTAGCCACAGTCTTTTCCCTCTTTGAATATTTGAAGACATGAACCTTGCCAAATTCAATTTCTTTTACCATTTTGAGGCTTTTTAGAAAATCTTCTTCGCTTTCTCCAGGAAACCCAACTATTACGTCTGTTGTAATTGAATAATTGCTGTCAAAGTCCCTCAGTGATTTCACCAACAATCTAAATTGATTTGAATCATAGTTTCTATTCATTTTTTCAAGTATCCTATCGCTTCCACTTTGTAGCGACAGGTGCATGTGATGGCAAAGTTTTTCATATTTAAGCAAGCTGGCCATCTGAGGCAATCCCATGACGTTAGGCTCTAAAGAGCCTATTCTTATTCTAAAATCACCTTGGATGCAATTGATCTCGCTTATAAGTTCCGCCAATTTAAGTTCACCAGTTTCAAAACCATATAATGCAGTATTGATTCCGGTAAGCACTATCTCTTTAAAACCGCTTGCGACCAGAGTCTTGGCCTCGATGAGAATCTCCTTGATATTCCTGCTTCTTACCGGACCCCTTGCAAAAGGAATTATGCAATATGAACAAAAGCAGTTGCAGCCTTCCTGTATCTTTATAAATGCCCTGGTTCTGGAATCCATTTCGTGGATAATTCCGGTTTCTTCATAGTTGGTCAATTCATCATAATTTTTGATTTTACTTATTCTCATTCTATCTTTTAAAAATGTCTCCACATATTCAACTAAGTTGTTTTTTTCATTTGTGCCGCAAACAATGGAGACTCCATCTATTGACATTAATTCTTCTGGGTTGACCTGGGCAAAGCATCCTATTACTGCAATAACAGCATTCTCATTCTCTCTTAAAGCTTTTCTGATGAACTGTTTCGATTTTTTATTTGATAAAGCAGTAACGGTACATGTATTGATAACATATATGTCCGCTATTTCACCTTCATCCGACAATTCGTAACCCTTATTCGAGAATTTTTCCTTAAGTATCTGTGTTTCATACTGATTTACCTTGCAACCCAAGGTATGGAAAGCTATTTTCATATTATCATCCTATAATTCCAATTCGTACATTATCATTGCAATTGCAACTGCTCCAGCTGTTTCAGTTCTAAGTATGGTTTTACCAAGACTAACGCTATAGGCCCCAATATTTGCAAGTGCCTCTGCTTCATAGTTGGAGAATCCACCCTCAGGTCCAATGATTATTGCATATCTACCGCTGGATTTTTTTTCTGCCTGCAATCTGTTGGCTGAAATATCCCTCAATGCATCTTTCATTGTGGCGCCTTTTTCGTTTTCATAAGGGAAAATTACAAAGTCATATGACTTTAATAAATCCAACATGGCATTAAAGTGCAAGGGTTCTCCAATTGTGGGAATCAATCCTCTTTTACACTGCTTAGCTGCCTCGTCTGAAATTTTTTGCCATCTTTCAACTTTATTGTTTGAATTTTTCTTCTCCAATGGAATGGATCTTTCTGTAAATACTGGAATAATTCTATTAACTCCAATTTCTACCGTTTTTTGAACTATATATTCCATCTTGCCAGCTTTTGGCATTCCCTGAAATAAATCTAATTTATTTATAGGTTCTCTCAAGAATTTATTCTTTTCTAAAATTAAAAGACTGATTCTATCCTGGCTGATAAAATCAATCTCCCCAATATATTCATATTCAAGGGAATCAGATATTTCCAATGTATCTTTTAAAGACAATCTAAGAGCTTTTACAATATGTTTTATATCATCCTTTTTTGTAATTGAAATTGAATTGCCAATTATATCGCTGGGACTTACAAAAAATCTATTCATTAATATTTAAAGTGGCGCTTATTGCCGCCCAATCTCCTTCATTCACTATGTCAATAATTTTAAAATTTGCTTCCCTCAAGGCTTCCGCAACAATCTCCTGCTTTTCAATCAGTATTCCTGAAGAGATAAATATTTTCTTGCCTTTTAAATGATTTTTAATATCTTTCAATAAAACAAGAATCAATTCTGCCACAAGATTGGCAACAATGATATCTGCCATTATATCAATATCATTTGTCAAATCGCCTTCGAAAACAACAACCTTGTCCTGTAATCCATTCAAATTGATGTTTTCATAAGAAACAGATACTGCTACTGGATCTATATCAACTCCCGTGCTGGATTTGGCTCCAAGTAATGAAGCTGATATTGCCAAAATCCCCGATCCGCAACCTAAATCAAGAACGTCATCCACACCGCTTTCGATAAATTTTTCCAAAAGGCGAAGGCACATAGAAGTAGTCTCATGGGTTCCAGTCCCAAATGCCATACCTGGATCTACGTTTATGACTATCTCGTCATCAGAAAGTTTCTTGTAATTTTCCCATGTGGGCTTCACCACAATTCTGTCTGAAATTCTCGTTGGTTTGAAATACTGCTTCCACTTATCTTTCCAATCGTCGTCGCATACTAGAATACTTTCCACAAGAAGTCTGCCCAATACACCTTCAGCATCTGTGCCTTTCAATTCTTTTATTTTTTCCTTTAAGATTGCAAGCTTGTCTTTCCCGATTTTAGAGTCGTCAAGGTATAGAATTATACATGTTTCAATTTCCATCAATTCCATTAATTTTTCATCTACGTAATCCCAGTCAAATGGTTTTTTATTGCTTAAAAATGTCTCAAAATCCTGGGCGTCCTCCACAACAAAAGCCTCGATATCCATATCGAGCAATAATCCCGTTACTTGGTCGATTCCGTATGTGGTGGTGAAAATCTTAACTTCTAGATAATTCATAATCTACCTGCTTTCAGAAGAATTATATCACAAAAAAGTTCTTCAAGCTTTCTGCAAATGATTTTCTTTTTTGATAACCATCTGCATCAAAATTTGTGCCAAGCTGTTGTATAAGCACCCTTTGCTCTTTTGTTAGCTTGGTAGGTATTTCAACAATTACCTTGACATACAAATCTCCAATCTTGTTAGAGTGAATGCCTTTTATGCCTTTGCCTTTAAGCCTAAATACAGTATCTGACTGCGTTCCTGGCGGAATCTTGTACGTTACCTTTTCTCGAAGAGCAGGAACAACAATATCATCCCCTAGTGCTGCTTGTGTATATGTTATTGGGATTTCCAGGATTAAATCCATCCCTTGTCTCCTGAATAATTTGTGTGGAAGAACTGAGATTATTACATACAAATCTCCATCTGGTCCACCAAGTACTCCTTTTTCGCCCTGGCCTCTCAATGAAACCACTGAGTCGTTGTCCACCCCTCCTGGGATATCAACGAGAATCTTGAAAGACTTCCTAACTTTACCGCTGCCGTGGCAATTGTTGCATGGATGTTCGTTTATTTCTCCAGTTCCATTGCAATTATTGCAAGGCTGTACATTTGTAAATTGTCCAAAAGGTGTCCTTTGTGTTGCTCGGACTTCACCGGTTCCGCCACAGTTTTGACATTTGACCTTGGAAGTGCCCTTTGTTGCCCCTGTTCCGCCACAAGAATCACAGTCCGCGCTTTTTGTCACATGTATTTCCTTTTTGACGCCAAAAGCTGCCTCTTCAAAAGTTATTGGAACGCTCTGTTGAATATCTTTGCCTTTTCTCGGCCCATTCTTTCTTCTGGCAGCTTGGCCGCCGCCTCCAAACATTCCCCCGAAAATGTCGCCGAAAATATCTTCGAATCCACCAAAACCTTGTCCTGCACCGCCTCCATAATTGGCACCGCCACCACCGTAACCAGCGCTTGGGTCAATTCCAGCTTGCCCGAATCTATCATATCTATCCTTCTTCTGAGGATCAGATAAAACCTCATAGGCTTCGCTCACTTCTTTAAATTTATCTTCGGAAGCTTTATTTCCCTGGTTCTTGTCCGGGTGATGCTCCATAGCCTTTTTCCTGAATGCCTTTTTTATTTCGGCTTCAGTAGCACCCTTCTTTATTCCAAGTACTTCATAATAATCTCTTTTATCCTGTGCCATTTCTTCACTCCTACAATAAATTTAGACTGGTTGCAATAGAACCAATCAATTTGCTGTGAAATATTCTTTCAAGCAAATTGATTGATTATGATTTGTGGTATTTATTTTATTTTTTTTCTTCACCTTCGTCAACTACTTCATAATCGGCGTCAACAACAGTTTCTCCCGATGGGCCAGTTGCTTTAGGTTCATCCTGACTTGGTTGTCCTGCACCAGCCTGGGCTTGTTGTGCTTTTTCATACATTTTGGTTGATATTATATGAAATTCGCTTGTCAATGTCTCAGTTTTTGCTTTGATATCTTCGATATCATTTCCTTCAAGTGCTTTTGATAGAGCTTCTTTAGCTTCAGTTATTTTAGCTTTTTCCTCTTCACTTAGATTTTTTTCAATTTCCTTAAGTGATTTTTCTGTTTCATATACCAAGGTTTCCGCTGAATTTCTAGTTTCTACTTCTGCTTTTCTTTGTTTGTCTTCTGAAGCAAATTGTTCAGCTTCCTTAATTTTTTGTTTGATTTCATCTTCCGACAATTTTGTTGACGATGTTATAGTAATTCTCTGTTCCTTGCCGGTTCCGATGTCCTTTGCACTTACATTTACAATACCATTTGCATCGATGTCGAAAGTTACTTCTATCTGTGGAACTCCTCTTGGAGCTGGTGGGATTCCTGTAAGTTGGAATCTTCCGAGTGTAATATTTCCTGCGGCCATTTCTCTTTCACCTTGCATTACATGAATGTCTACAGCTGTTTGATTGTCTGCGGCAGTGGAGAATATCTGACTCTTCTTTGTCGGAATGGTGGTGTTTCGTTCGATAAGTCTTGTTGCCACTGCTCCAAGTGTTTCTATGCTTAATGACAATGGTGTTACATCAAGTAAGAGGACATCTGTAACTTCTCCTGTCAAAACTCCGGCCTGTATTGCCGCACCAATAGCTACACATTCATCAGGATTTACACCTTTAAAAGGTTCCTTGCCTGATATCTTTTTTACAATTTCCTGAACAGCTGGTATCCTGGTTGATCCACCAACCAATATAACCCTGGCTAAATCGCTGCTTGTAACATTTGCGTCTGACATAGCTTTTCTCATTGGATCAACTGTCATTTCTACAAGGCGGCTAGTCAATTGGTCAAACTTAGCTCTTGTCAAATCCATATTGAAATTCAATGGTCCATCTGCATTTACAGAAATAAATGGCAAGTTTACATTTGTCGATTGGGAAGCAGAAAGTTCCTTCTTTGCTTTTTCAGCTGCTTCTTTTAATCTTTGGTGAGCCATCTTGTCTTTTCTCAAGTCAACGCCAAATTCTTTTGCAAAATTGTCGGCCATGTAGTTCATTATTATTTCATCAAAATCATCCCCGCCAAGCTTATTGTTTCCGTTTGTAGCAAGTACTTCAAACACTCCGTCACCTAGTTCCAGGATTGAAACGTCGAATGTTCCACCCCCAAGGTCATATACCAGGATTTTGTGGTGGCTTTCTTCCTTGTCCAAACCATATGCCAATGCTGCAGCTGTCGGTTCATTGATTATTCTTTTAACATCGAGACCAGCTATTTTACCTGCATCCTTGGTAGCCTGCTTTTGGCTGTCAGTAAAATATGCAGGAACTGTTATAACTGCTTCTGTGACCTTTTCTCCAAGATAAGATTCTGCATCTGCTTTAAGTTTTCCTAAAATCATTGCTGAAATATCTTGTGGAGTATATGTCTTTCCATCGATTACAACATTATGATCTGTTCCCATTTGTCTTTTTATTGAAGTTATTGTTCTGTCTGAATTTGTTATAGCTTGTCTCTTGGCAGTTTCTCCAACAAGCCTTTCGCCGTTTTTTGCAAATGCAACTATAGACGGGGTTGTTCTATTTCCTTCTGCATTGGCAATTACAATTGGCTCTCCGCCTTCCAATACTGCTACGCATGAATTAGTTGTTCCTAAATCAATTCCTATTACTTTTCCCATTTTATTTCTCCTTTTAACTTTATTTATCATCTTATATTTTAAATTATTTAATATTGATTAATATTTTCTATTCCACCACTTTGACCATCGCTGGTCTTATAACCTTGTTTCTTAGTGAATATCCTTTTTGTAGAACCTCTGAAACTTTACCAGATTCAAGTTCTGATGAGCTGTCAGTGGATACCGCATGGTGGTATTTGGTATCGAAATCTTCTCCAGTTGTTACTATTTCGCTTACACCGTTTTTTTCCATAACCTCCTTGAATTGCTTGTAAATCATTTTCATCCCGTTTGCCAGATTCTTGTCAGGGCTTTCCTCTATATGGAGCGTGGCTCTTTCAAAATTGTCTAAAACATTCAGCAAGTCTATGATTATTTTTTCGTTTGCGAATGCGTAAATATCTGTCTTTTCTTTTTCTGTCCTTCTCTTGAGATTTTGATAATCCGCTACCAGTCGTAGATACTGGTTTTGTAGATTTTCCTCAGTTTTACCTTTTTCGTTTTCTTTTTCTTTTGATTCTTTTAATTCATCCTCATTGACCTCTTCTTCGGAGCTGTTTTCCTTTTCGTTTTCTTCTATTATTGCCTGCTCCTCATCAATATCCTTTTGCGCGGTCTTTCTGATTATTTCATCTCTTTCATCAATTCTCTTGTTACTCATCTTCTTCCCCCTCTGTCAATCTAAATGACTTACTCAAATTCTCCGTCATATACTCGATAATCGAAGTTATTTCTCCGTAATTCATTCTGGTTGGTCCAATCACTCCAAGCTTGCCAATACATTTTCCATCTACACAATAACTTGCTGTAATTAAACTGCACTCCTGTATTGCCTGGTCGATATTTTCATTTCCTATGGTTATGATCACACCGCTATCCCTGTTTAATAATACCTCTGTCAATTCTTTCTTTCTGTTGATTATTTCCAGGAACATTTTGGCTCTTTCAAGATTATTATATTCAGGTATGGAGAATATGTTTGTCATTCCATCAAGGAATAATTCTACATTCATCATGTTCTCCAAAGTGCTCAAAAAGTTTGGCATTATATTTTCAACTAGCTTTCCTATATTGGTCAAATCCTTCTCGCAGCTTTCCAATATATCTGTTGCCATGATGTCGGATAATTTTTTCCCTTTATAGTTAACCGTTAGAAATTTAGAAAGGAATTCAATCTTGTCTTTTGAATATGGTTCAGTAGTCTTTACAATCTTGTTTGAAACCTTTCCAGTTTCTGTAACAAGCATCATTACCAGATTTTTTTCATCAACAGGAATAAGATTTATGTATTTAAGCCTGTTGCTGTCAACTCCCGGTGTCAATGCAAAAGAAGTGAGGTTGGTCAATTCAGACAGGATCTCTGCCGCATTGGCTAGCGCCTTGTCAAGTTCGTCAAATTTATTGGATAATCTGGCTGTTATTTTATTTTTGTCATCTTCTTGAAGCTCATATTTTTCCATCAATGAATTTACATAAAGCCTATAAGCCTTGTCCGATGGCACTCTTCCAGCAGATGTATGTGGATGTGTCAAGTATCCCATATCTTCAAGATCAGACATCTCGTTTCTAATTGTAGCCGGGCTAATGCTTATTCCCAATTTTTTTGAAAGTGTTCTTGATCCAATAGGTTCAGCAGAATTAATGAAATCAGTAATTATCGCTTGAAGTATTTTTAATTTTCTTTCTGATAAAGCCATACCAACCATCCTTTGTTGTTAGCACTCATTAACCTTGAGTGCTAATCATGATATAAATTTACCATTATCCTTTTTAGTTGTCAACTATTATTGGAAATAATATTCATCTTTTTTTATATTTTTTTTTGGAATTTAATCAGAATATTCAATGAAATTAAAAAGGGTATCCTACTTTACTTCTCTGATACCTCTTTTTAGAAAATTGAATCTAAAATTTTTTTGGATATTAATCTATCAATAAAATTATACAAAATTGGATAAGACATAGTTGGAAATATCCATGCCTCTGCGTGTGAGGCGAAGATTGCCATTTACTGATTCTAAAAGTCCATCATCCTGCAGCTTTTTAATTTCCTTCTTGTACAATTCATCAAGGTCTTTTCCGAAGGTTTTTTTGAATGCGTCAAGTCTAATTCCACTGGTTTTTCGCATGCCGGTAAAGATATATTCGGATATCTCATCCTGCGGATTATTCACGTATTCCCAAGTTCTAAAGCTTTTACTATTTTCAATATAGTTATCTAGTTGGGAAATATTGCTGCTCCTCGTATGGTTTACATACGAATGCGCATTCAATCCAATACCAAGATATTCATCCATTGACCAGTATTTCAAGTTATGGCGGCATTCGAAACCCATTTTTGCCAAATTTGAAATCTCGTAATGTAAATAATCGTTATTGATTTTATTGTTTATGCTATAATCTCTAGTCAATTGTGCCATTGCATAGTGATACATGTTTAAATGCATCTCATCATCGGTTTCATTAAATTCTCCACTTTCAAGCATCTTGGAAAATGGAGTGCCTTCCTCAATTTTCAATCCATAAATTGATAAATGCTCAGGGCTAAGTTTTATAACTTCCCGAATACTGCTCTTCCATGAATCGAAGCTTTGACCTGGAATTCCGAACATTAAATCCAAGTTCACATTATTAAAACCTGCATCTCTTATCATTGCGTAATTTCTCTTAATATCATCGGCATTATGTATTCTTCCAAGTCGGTGAAGTATATCGTCATCGAATGATTGGACTCCCATGCTGAGTCTATTTATGGAAATATCCCTATATCCTCTCAATGAATCTCTAGTCAAGGTTTTCGGATTTGATTCAATGGTGAATTCTAGATTTTCAGATATATGGAAATTCTTATATATTTCTTCTTTAATCTCTTCAAGCAGATATAAAGGAAAAAGCGAAGGTGTCCCTCCGCCGATAAATATGGTGTCGACCAGATAATTTCTGGGTTCGAAAATCATTGTGTCCGCTTTGAATCCACCTTCCGAATACCAATTGATCTCTTTTAAAACCGCATGGGCATATTTGCGAAAATCATCCTCTCCGAAACCGGAAAAACTGGTGAAATCACAATAATTGCATTTGCTCTGACAAAACGGAATATGAATATACAATCCTAGTTTTTTCATTATTTACCCTGCTATTAATTTATTAAGACTATTCCCTTCAAATCTGAGCCATAGTCCAGATTATTTGTTCTCATCATACTTCAAAACTGCTGTAAAGGCTTCTTGAGGAACTTCAACCGTTCCGAACTGCCTCATTCTTTTCTTGCCCTTTTTTTGTTTCTCAAGCAATTTTTTCTTTCTCGTTATATCTCCACCATAGCATTTAGCTAGAACGTCTTTTCTTAAAGCTCTAACTGTAGCTCTGGCAATTATCTTCGATCCAATGGATGCTTGAATAGGAACCTCGAACTGATGCATTGGTATAATATCCTTAAGCTTATCGCAAACAAATTTACCTCTGTAATAAGCTTTCGATTCATGGACAATCATAGAAAAAGCATCTACAAGGTCTTTATTCAAGAGTATGTCGAGTTTAACCAGATTCGATTTTTCATATCTTAAAAATTCATAATCAAGAGATCCATAACCTCTGGTTTTCGATTTAAGAGCATCAAAGAAGTCGTATATTACCTCATTCAATGGGATTTCATAATGCAGAACAACTCTAGTGCTGGTGATATACTCCATATGCTTCATGAAGCCTCTTCTCTCCTGGCAAATCTCCATTATATTTCCCACATATTCGTTTGGTATCATAATGTTTGCTGTTACAATGGGTTCCTCAATATGTTTGACTTCTGTCAATGGGGGAAGATTGCTTGGGTTTTGAATCATTAGGATTTCTCCATTATTCATTACCACCTTATAAATTACGCTTGGTGAAGTTGTTATTATACCAAGATCGAATTCTCTTTCAAGTCTTTCTACAATTATTTCCATATGAAGCAGCCCTAGGAACCCGCATCTGTATCCGAATCCCAAAGCGGTTGATGTTTCAGGCTCAAAGTTGAAAGCTGCATCGTTTACCTGGAGTTTTTCAAGAGCATCTTTAACATTCTCATATTTCTCGCCCTCGGCTGGATATATGCCGCAATAAACCATAGATTGGACTTTCTTATAGCCAGGCAACGCATGTTCAGTTATGTTGTTTGCATCGGTAATAGTGTCACCGACTCTTGCATCTGCAATCTGCTTGATGCTCGCACAAATATATCCAACATCACCTGCCAAAAGCATATCAACAGGTACAGGCCCTGGAGAATAAACTCCTACTTCTGTAACCTCATATTTCTTATTTGAATTCATCATCAATATCATGTCGCCTTTGGCAACATGTCCATCGAAAATTCTGGCGTAAATAATTACACCCTTGTAATTGTCATAGTATGCATCAAATATCAAGGCCTTGAGCTTGCCGTTCAAATCGCCGTCTGGTGGAGGTATATGCGCTACCACCGCTTCCAGTACCTCTTCGATGTTTTTTCCCTCCTTGGCTGAGATCAGGGGGGCGTAGGAGGCGTCTATTCCTATTACATCTTCGATTTCCATTCTAACTTCTTCCGGTCTCGCACTAGCAAGATCGATTTTGTTGATTACTGGGATTATGGCTAGATCCTCTTCCATTGCCAGATAAACATTCGCTAGAGTTTGTGCTTCTACTCCCTGGGTTGCATCCACAATAAGCAAAGCCCCTTCGCATGCTGCAAGGCTTCGTGATACTTCATATGTAAAATCCACATGCCCAGGAGTGTCAATCAGGTTGAAGACATATTCGTGTCCATCCTTTGCCTTGTAGTTCAATCTGGTTGTTTGGAGCTTGATTGTAATGCCACGCTCTCTTTCGAGATCCATATTATCCAGATATTGCTCTTTCATTTCCCGGGAGGAAACTAAGCCTGTAGTCTCGATTATCCTATCCGCAAGCGTTGACTTTCCATGATCTATATGGGCTATTATTGAAAAATTTCTTATATATTTTTGATTGGATTTCATAATTCCTCTTCTCGCTTCTAATATTATATTTGTTAACAGTCTTGGGGATTATATCATTTTCAACCGCTATATTCAAGACGGCATAATTTACTTTATTTTGGATTGTTAATTTCTATTGCATAATTCAACAATCTCTATTATAATTTGAAATGCAATATTTTCTGAAAGTGGGGTGAAAGTAATGGCAAATATTAAATCAGCGAAAAAACGTATTGGAGTTATAGCTAAGAAAACAGCTAGGAACAAGAGAGTCAAAGATCATTTAAAAGCAGTAATCAAAAATTTTGAGAAAGCTTTATCTGTCGGAGATCTTGTTACAGCAAAAGAAAAACTTGGCTTAGCGGAAAAGAAACTTAAAAAAGCGGCAGCAAAGAACACAATTCATGCAAATGCAGCTTCTAGAAAAGTTTCAAGATTAACAAAACGTTTCAACGCAGCAGAAAAAATGTAACTCACCCGTCCCACACAGTGCATAAGTTAAATGCATAAAATTAATTTAAATAAAAAAGAGAGAGTGTCTCCTCTCTTTTTTTATTTATGATAAATTACGCTTTCTTTTTTAATATTCCTAATTTCATTCAAGTAATTAGCTTACAATTCATTGATTATTCCACTAAGTCCATAAAAATTTCTATTCCTACTCCCAGACAGTTGTCATCGATTTCAAACTCATTCGTATGAAGTCCTGGATTTGATTTGCCCTTGTAACCTGAACCTAGGCCAAAAAAAGCTCCCTTTGTTCTATTTAGATAAAAAGAGAAATCCTCTCCCCCCATGAAATAATCTTTGATTTCAATGATGTTTTCCGATGAAATAACCTTTTCCGCTGCTTTGACAATATCATCCACAGAATCTTTTTCATTGATCAAGGGGTCATAACCTCTGACAAACTCAACGTCTATCCTGGCTCCCAGGGCCGTTCCAATTCCAGTCGCCATTTCAGCAATCCTGCTTTTAACAAATTTTCTGGTTTCATTGTCAATAGTACGTATTGTTCCTTTTATTTCAACATAATCCGCAATAATATTGTTTGCAGTTCCCCCATTGATGCTTCCAAATGTAATTACACACGGGTTCACTGGAGAAATATTCCTGCTGACAATGGTCTGAATGCTTGTAATCAAATTACTTGCTGCAACTACGGCATCTACCCCCCTTTCAGGAAAAGCCCCGTGTCCGCTGGCTCCGTTGACTTTTATCGTAATCATGTCCGATGCTGCAAACATTTCTCCATATCTGACTCCAATTTTTCCACATTCTATGTTTGGCATAACATGAAGTCCGAATATTTTTTCAACTTTTGGGTTATCCAAGCATCCAAGTTCAATCATCCTCTCAGCTCCACCTGTACTTTCTTCAGCCGGCTGAAATATTAATACAACTGTATCGCTGAAGGATTTTTTTTCTTCAGAAAGGGCTTTTGCAGTAGCAAGCAGGATTGCAGTATGTGCGTCGTGTCCGCAAGCATGCATAAATCCTGAATTTTTTGATGCATATGCAAGATTTGTCCTTTCTTGAATTCTCAATCCATCAATATCAGCTCTAAAAGCAATTACCCTGTGGTGTTTGGCTGGCTTTTCGCCCTTTATCACTGCCATTAATCCCGTATCAAGAAGTTTAAAACTTTCTATACCCGATTTTGCAAGCTCGCTCTCGATAAGTTTTGTGGTCTGGAATTCCTCGTTGCCTATCTCAGGATATTCATGAAGTTTTTTCCTGATTTCTTTTGCGTATTCCTTAATGTCCATCAATATCTCCTAGATTCCAGCTATATTATTAGTTTTTATGTCTTTTGATTTTCTTTGTTGTTGTTCTTTCAAAATCTTCTTTTCGAACTGAAAAGTTTCTTATCCTTTTATAAATAGGAAGTTTTTCGTTTATTTCTCCGATTATTTTCTTGATAAGCGTATAAATATCGGCTTCGTCAAAATCCTTGCCGAATTCTTCATAAATAACATCATATGCCGGTCTTATTTGTGCCCCAACGCTGGTATCATTATTTTCATCTTCCAAAACTCCGTGAACCAGGCTAGCTTCAATATATTTGTTCCGATTTATGTAATATTCAACTTCTTCTGGGTATATATTCTTGCCTGTCTTTGTTACAATGACATTTTTCTTTCTTCCAGTTATGTAGAGCCATTCGTCCTTGTCTAAAAATCCCAAGTCTCCAGTATAAAACCATCCCTCCTTCAAAACTTCTGCTGTCTTTTCTGGAAGGTTGTAATATCCCAACATTACATTTGGCCCCTTGAATATTATTTCACCAATTCCGTCCTCATCCTTGTCAATAATTTTAATCTCCCCGCTGGGAATTGCAGGTCCCACAGATCCGGCTTTTTTGAATGTGTTTCCAAAGTCCGTACAACCAGCTACAAGTGGGGAACATTCAGTTAAGCCATAACCTTGAACCACTTTAATTCCCAAATCCTCAAAGCCTCTGCAAACATTTGGGTCAATAGCAGCAGCTCCTGTTACGATCAATCTAAGTCTTCCTCCAAATTTTTCATGTACGCTTTTAAAAAGCTTCCTGCTAATATCTATTCCAAAAGATTTCATAGCCCGATTTAACTTGATAGCTTTTTTTAAAGTCTTATCTTTTCCTTGTTTCTCTGCCTGTTTCCAAATTTTATCATAGATGGATTCAAAGATTAATGGTACACCGATCAGCATGGTTGCTCTTGCTTCAACGACATTTTTTGAAATATATTTGAGACCTTCGCAAAATGCAATAGATGCGCCGCGATACAGCATTAGGATAATGCCCAAAGAGGATTCGAACGTATGATGGATCGGCAGTATCGAAAGGCTTACGTCAGATTCCTTGATGTCGACTATCCTGCATGTGTCCATCACATCGCTCATTATATTCTTGTTGGAAAGCATTACTCCCTTGGCTATGTCCGTTGTGCCCGATGTGAATAGGATTATTTTCATCTCATTCTCATCTATTGCCGCATCAAGAAAATCTCTTTTACCACTTAAAAGCAATTCCTTGCCCTTGGAAACTAGGTCGTAAATAAAAAGTTCGCCCTTATCAAGTTGGGAATCCATTTTACCCAAAGAACCCATATTTATCTTATAATCAATATGGTAGTCGTTCATAGTTGGCTTGTATGTGTTGGTATAAAAAATAGCCTTGCATTTGGCTGTATCCAATAAATTGTGAATCTCAAATGTTGAAAGTTCCTTATCCAGTGGAACGACTATTCCAGCCCCATTTGTAACTGCGAAATATGCTACGACCCATTCATAACAGTTTTCGCCGATTATCGCAATTTTCTCTCCAGTCAAACCGAGATCCATTAAACTTGTTCCTAGAGCATCTATATCTTCCTTAAATTTCTTATATTTTATTTCCTTGTATTTCCCGCCTTTTTCCTCTTTAACTAAAAAAGCAGTGCTTTCAGAGAAAAGCTCAGCACTTGAATTAATCATATCTTTTAGACTATAAACCTCTCGGACGGGATGATAAAATTTTTCAAGTTCCTTACTCATTTTTTTCTCCTTAATACAATATTTCTTGTCTCATAAAATCATTGTACCTTAAATATACATTTTGTAAAGTCTATAAAAATACATGGAAACGAGTTATTTTGTTTCGTAATTCATGCTCAAGTGATATAATTATTTTAAATATTTCTTTAAAAGGAGTGATGATAATGTCAACACCACATATATCCGCAAATAAAGGCGAGATAGCTGAAACTATTCTTCTTCCAGGTGATCCACTCAGAGCAAAATTTATTGCCGAGAATTTCCTGGATAATGCAAAATGCTATAATCAAGTAAGAGGAATGTTGGGCTACACCGGAACATATCAAGGTAAACCTGTTTCCGTTCAAGGATCTGGCATGGGGATGCCATCCATAGGAATTTACTCTTTTGAGTTGATTTCATTTTATGGAGTTAAAAATCTTATTCGTATTGGGTCTGCCGGATCAATGCAGCCTGAAGTCAAATTGAGAGATATCGTTCTTGGAGTTGCAGCTTCAACTAATTCAAATTTTGGCCACCACTATGGACTCCCTGGAAACTTTGCCGCTTCTGCAGATTTTGAGCTGCTATATAAAGCAAAACAAGCTGCCGATTCCATGGGAATCAAAGTTCATGCTGGAAATATTCTTTCAAGCGATGTCTTTTATGACGACAACAGTGATTCTTGGAGAAAATGGGCCAAGATGGGAGTCATGGCTGTTGAAATGGAAGCAGCGGCGCTATATATGAATGCTGCCAGGTTAAATGCCAAAGCTCTCACCATATTAACTATAAGCGATGATATGAATTCCAGCGAAGTTACCACTTCAGAGGAAAGGGAAAAGACATTTACCGATATGATGAAAATAGCTTTAGCCTTAGCATAAAAAATCAATTTGCCTGTATTTCAACACCCTTGGCAAGTTAAATAAATTATTAATATAGTCGTGTAGTAGAAATGCCGTGTTTATTAAATAACACGGCATTTTTCTATTTTCTTATGATTTTATAGTAATATCTTAATCAACAGTCTTCTTGAATTTTTTGGAACTTATTCCAACGAATACGATAGACATTATTATCAACATCCCGACCTGCGTCCACAGATAGGTGATTCCAATTCCTTTCAGCATAATCCCTCTGATAATCTCCAAATAATAAGTGGCGGGAACTATATACCCAATATAGTATATTATTTTGGGCATTGCATCTCTTGGGAACATGAAGCCTGACAATAAAATACTTGGAAGCAGTACAACAAAAGACATCATCATCGCCTGTATTTGGGTCTTTGCAATATTGGAAATTGTAATACCTAGTCCAAGGGAAGCAGTAATAAAAAACAACGTCAATATGTACAACTCGAGGACACTCCCTCGGATCGGGACACCGAAAAGACTCACAGCAACTATCAAAGCCACAGTAACTTGAATATAGCCAAGCAAGACGTATGGTGTAATCTTGCCTATCATTATTTCAAGTGGCTTGAGCGGAGTAACCATAAGCTGCTCCAAAGTCCCCCTTTCCCTCTCCCTGACAATTCCAACCGAAGTTAGTAAAACCATGGTCATTGTAACAAGTATCGCAACGATGCCTGGCACAATATAATATGCGGAAATCCCATCCGGATTATACCATGCCCTTATTCTTGCATCATAAGGAACCACCACATTGCCTGGCATCTTTTGAAAAATTTCCGCCTGCCCTTTGAGCATGGGTATGGTGCTTGCTATGGCTTTTGCCTGGCCAGATGTCATATTGTCGCTTGCATCAATTATTACTTGAAATTGTGCAGATTCTCCCCTGCCCATACTTTTAGCATAATCAGGTGGGAATATAATTCCAACTTTTGCCTTTCCACTATCTATGGCATGGTTTATATCATTATAACTATTGGCTATATATTTAATTTCAAAATAACCTGAAGCTGAAAACGACTCCAACATATCCCTGCTTTCAGTAGTTAACGACTGATCGAAGACAATGGTGGAAATGTTTTTAACTTCCGTCTGAATTGCATAGCCAAAAATTATAAGCTGGACCACGGGAATCATAAAAGCAATCATCAGGGTAAGCCTGTCTCTTTTCATTTGAATAAATTCTTTTTTTATCATGGCAATTATTCTATTCATCTTACTCCCTCTTGATTTAATTATTTTTTGCAAGGTACACAAATACATCATCTAAAGAAGCATCCTTGATTCCCTGCTCAACCAGCATTTGTTTTAAAGCATATGGTGTATCTTCGGCAATAAGCTTTCCATCCAATAAAAACATCAAGATATCACATCTTTCAGCTTCATCCATAAAATGGGTGGTTACTATTACTGTAACTCCTTCTTCTGCAAGCTTGTTTATAACTTCGAAAAAATCTCTTCTAGTAATTGGACTTACCCCGCTTGTAGGCTCATCTAAGAATATCAACTCCGGTTTTGAAAGGATTGCAGACCCTAATGCAAGTCTTTGCTTTACTCCTGGACTTAATGTCCCAGCAAGAGTATTTTCCTTCCCAACCAAGTTTGCCATTTTAATAACTTCCGCGACCCTATTATTCCTGATTTCTCCATCCGGTATTCCGTAAATTCCAGCAAAGAATTCAAGATTCTCTTTTGAAGTTAAATCATCGTACAAGCTATATCTCTGGGACATATATCCTATTTTATGTTTTATCTCTTCTGCTTGTTTTACTAAATCGAAACCAAGAACAATTGCAGAGCCACTTGTTGGCTTGATCAGACCGCAAAGCATCTTAATCAAAGTCGTCTTCCCTGCTCCATTTGGACCCAAAAATCCATATATTTTGCCCTTTGGTACTTTAATATCCACACCATCCACTGCAGTAAATTTATCAAAGCGTTTTGTTAATAAACTGGTATGTACGGCATATTGATCCTCTCTGTCTTTGCCTTTAATTTCCTCATATATTTTCTCGGGGGCCTTATAGAACATTTCAGGATATAGGGATTTGAATTCTTCCGGTGTTCCAATAAAGCTTTGCAATCCATCCTCGAGATATGCAACCCTATGACACATCTCGGCCTCATTCATATATGGAGTCGATACCATTATGGTGATTCCCTTTTTGTTTAATTCCTTCAATAATGTCCAAATTTCGTGCCTGGAAACGGGATCAATTCCAAATGTAGGTTCATCCAAAATAATCAATTCAGGCTCAGTCATCAATGCTACTGTAATCGAAAGTTTTTGTCTCATTCCACCTGATAGTTTATCTGCAAATCTTTCCTTGAAAGGCAAAATGCCTGTCATTTCCAAGATACGATCCGCCCTTTCATCAATGATCTCTTTTGACAATCCAAAAAGTTCCCCAAACAGGTGAATATTTTCAATAATTGTAAGGTCTCCATAGAGGCTGAACTTCTGTGGCATGTACCCAAGTTTCCCAGTTCCACGTATTCCATCAGGCAAAACAATAATGCCTTCGTTTGCCAGCATTAAACCACATATTATTCTCATCAATGTAGTCTTGCCAGCTCCATCTGGACCAAGAAGCCCAAATATTTCTCCCTTGGCGATGGAAAGGCTAACTTTATCCAATGCTTTCAATTTCCCAAATTTTTTTGAAATATCTTTTATTTCCAGCATTTAAAACCTCATAAAATTGTATTATTAAAATAAATATTTTTGCTTTGCCATTAGTGTATTTTCTTTAAAAAGGTTTTGCCTTCTCAAATTTAATTAAATACCACATCGGCAGGCATTCCAGGTTTTAATACTCCACCCTGGCTGGTGGTAGCAATTTTTACGCCGAAAACAACATTTGCTCTTTCATTAACCGTCAAAATAGTCTTTGGCGTGTATTCTCCCTTGTCAGAAATAAACGAGATTTTCCCTGTGAATTCCTCATTGTATCCGCTAACTGTGAACTTTACTTCCTGGCCAAGTTTTATTTTTGGAAGCTCCTCAGTTGTCACATAAACTTTAATCCACAAGTTTTCCAAATCAGCAATGGTTGCAACCGACATTCCGGTACCAACATATTCTCCTTTTTCATAATTTTTCAATATTACAATTCCATCGATTGGCGATTTCAAAACTAGCTGTTCAAGTTGGGAGTTTGATCCCATTAATGCTGCTACCGCCCTGTCAATATCAGTGGATGCTAATCCAATCTGTGCCTTCACTCCTCCACTAGATCTCAAATTGTTTAAATTTCCAAGCGCGCTATTGTAGTTTTCCGAGCTCACCTTGTATGCGGTTTCGTACCTTTCCAATTCTGAAAGGGACGAAGCTCCCTGGTTGTATAACGATTTAATTCTATTATAATCAGCTTCCGCCTTCTTGAATGTTTCCTGAGCTGCGTTTGCACTTGCCTGTGCCGCATTCAACGTTGCCAGGTTTCCAGCAGAAGATACTTGGGAATATCCCAATCTTGCCTTTGAAAGCGCGGCGGCATTCTGATCCCTGGCAGCCACAAGGTCATCCCTCTTTATATTAGAAATGACATCGTTGATTTTAACCTTGTCCCCTTCATTGTAAAAAATATCGGCAATTTCCCCAGGTATGCTTGCGGTTATTTTAACTGTCTTTGCTTCAATCGTCCCTGTGGCGGTTATTTTACCACTTTGAAAAAGAACATTTCCAAAAGCATACCATCCAATAATAAGCAGTACTAGAATTACCACAATAGGAATTATTTTTTTTCGATTGGCTTTTATTTTTTCAATATCAGGTTTTTTCATCTTGAACCTCCCTAAAATATTATATTTTTACGGATACAGTAAAGTGGTTATTCTGCAATGTATTTATTCAACAGCAAATCAATATACTTGTCTATATTGTCTTCTATGAGGGAATCTTCAACTTTAAATTCCGCATTGATTGCATCAAGCATTACAGTTGGAAAAATTATGGCTCCAATAATTTGCAATGCAATCATTGCTTGTCTTTGTTCATTTTCTTCACTGGCGATTTCACCCATTATTTCAGTTACTTTATGAAATCCAAAGCTTTTAATAAAAGCAAAATATTCCCTTTGAGATAAATATTCAAAAGCTCCGTTAAGCATGAATACTCTAATTGTGGACTTGTTTTTATAACAAATTTCAGCATATGATTTTAGAAAGAGTTTGATCCTTTCAATAGGAGGCCTTGATAAATCATCCAAATAGATAAATGACTCTTTAAAATTGTCCAAAATAATAGCAATGACTTGATTCAACAAATTTCCTTTGGATCCAAAGTAATAGTTTATCATAGCAACATTGACCTTTGCGTCTTTAGCAATCTTTCTTACTGTGAGGCTATTAAATCCATCTTCTTTAATTATATTCAATGTAACTTCAAGAATTTTAGCCTTTTGATCCATATGCACTCCTTGATTTATCCATTTCAAAAATGGATACAATTAATTAAACATTGTTTAATTAATTGTACAAATAAATTTTTGCCTTGTCAATCTTATAATTTAACTGATAGTAAAGTGTGGAGTTGGATAATTTAGAGTTTTCATCTTAAAAAAATTGATATGATCTTAAAAATCGCAAATGCTATCATAGCGGAAGATGGAATTGTTATAAACCATGACAATAAAACCTTGTTCACAATTATCCACTTAACTTTTTTCGGATTTTCAGCGCTTCCAACTCCCATTACTGACGATGTTATTATTTGGGTTGTACTCACAGGGAACCCCACAATAGTTGAAAACAATATAACGGCTGATGCGGAAATTTGAGATGCCAAAGAATGTACTGGCTGGATTGTGAAAAGTTTTTTACCAACGGTTCTCATTATTCTATATCCGCCAACAGACATTCCCAAGGCAATCATCAATCCACATGAGATGGTTACATAGATAGGGACCTGGAATTCCGGGATCCTACGATAAATTAGAAGTTCCAAAGCTATTAAGCCCATTGCCTTTTGTGAATCGCTGCTTCCATGGGCAAATGCTAGGGCACTCATGCTTATGAATTGAAATTTCTTGATATAACTCTCGAAGCTTCTATTTTTAAAAATTAAGTAATTAATCATAATTTTCATTATTATGAAACCTGTGGCAAGTCCAATTATAGGGGATGTGACCATAACCACGGCAACTTTTAAAATGAAATTAATCCAGTTGACCGATACGAATCCAAAAGCTGAAATTCCTGCTCCAACCAATCCCCCCATCAAAGCGTGGGAAGAGCTGGATGGTATTCCAAGGATTGCCGTAACAATGTTCCATATTATGCTGCTAAGAATTGCGGAAATTATAAAAACACTTCCCGTTGCAGGACCATAAGCCAATATTGAGTCTGAACTGATGATTCCAGTGCCCACCGTCATGGCAACAGCGGTTCCAAGCAAAATAGCACCGGCAAATTCAAAACTGCATCCAAGAATGAATGCTGTTTTGACTTTGATGGATCTTGATGCGATAATCGTTGCAATAACATTTCCGCCATCATGATATCCATTTATGAAAGCGTATAAAAATGTCATCGATATTGTAGTGATGAATAAATAATCCATAATATCTAAATAGCTCCATTGCAATGATCAATCATTTTTATATTTAATTGGAGTGTTTCATTATTAGCCCCTGAACCAGGTTTGCAATAGTTTCGCATGCATCGATTGCGTTTTCCAAGTACTCAAAAAGGTATTTCCACTTGATTATTTCAACTGGGTTTGTTTCCTCGTTGAAAAGAGTTTCCAAAGCGGTTCTATGAAGGACGTCGCCTTCATTTTCCAACCTATTTATTTCAATGATTTTATATTTCAGAAAGTCAGTCTTTCCCATTTCATCGAGTTTGGAAAACAGGTCTTTCAATTCAAAAGTGCACTGCATGATAATTTTAGCCATTTCGATTGAGGGGGTTCTTGCTTCCGCCACATTGAAAATGGAAAACCTGTTGGAGACTTCCTCTATTCCATCAACTATGTTGTCCATTTCCTTCACAAGCTGGTACATGTCATCCCTGTCAAAAGGTGTTATAAAAGCAGCGTTCAATATTTCAAGAATCTTGTGGGTCTGGTTATCGCTGCTTAACTCAATTTGTTTGATATGTGCTGCTTTTTCTTTAGTCGAGACGAAATCGGTTAGAAGATCTACAAGAGCGACAGAGGCGCTGCACATCAAATCCATTGATTCGTTGAAAAGCCCATAAAACTCTTGTTCCTTTTTATTCATTCCAAACATGATTTCACATCCTTCTTTAAAATTTACAAACTCTTTGCAGCATTTTCAACTACGAGTTTTGCTACTAATTTCTTTACAGCCATCATTCCCAACTCGCCTTCTTTTCTTGACCTAACTTGAACGGATTCTTGTTCAACTTCTTTTTCACCAATAACACAAAGATAAGGTATTCTCTCGTTTCTTGCCTCACGTATCTTGTATCCAATTTTCTCATTCCTGTCGTCTAGGGAAACCCTAAGGCCGGCATCCTCCATCTCTTTTTTAACTGATAGAGCATAATCATTGAATTTTTCCGTTACCGTCATTAATTTGACTTGAACTGGGGAAAGCCAAAGTGGAAAAGCTCCATTATATTTTTCAATAAGCATCGCCAAAGTTCTTTCATAACAACCTAGTGAAGTACGATGGATAATATAAGGTCTCTTCTTCTGCCCATCTGAATCAACATAGCTCATATCGAAATTTTCCGCCAAGGCCAAGTCGATTTGAACGGTTATCATCGTGTCTTCTTTCCCAAAAACATTTTTCATCTGTACGTCTAGTTTTGGACCGTAAAAAGCTGCCTCCCCCTCGACTTCATGATATGGAAGTTTTAACTCGTCTAGAATTTGTCTCATTTGAGATTGAGAACTTTCCCAGGATTCCTCGCTGCCAATATATTTATCTTTATTAGCTGGATCCCATTTTGAGAATCTATATGTCACATCTTCTTCAATTCCAAGGGTTCTCATCATGAATTGCACTAGGTCTATAACGCCTTTGAATTCATCTGACAATTGGTCAGGTCTACAGATTAAATGCCCTTCGGATATGGTAAACTGCCTTACCCTGATTAATCCATGCATTTCACCTGAGGCTTCATTTCTAAACAAAGTAGATGTTTCACCATATCGTAATGGCAGGTCTCTGTAACTTCTTAATTTTGATTTGTATATGAAGTACTGGAATGGGCAAGTCATAGGTCTCAAAGCGAGAACTTCTCCATCTTTTTCCTCGTCTCCAAGTACAAACATTCCTTCTTTATAGTGTTGCCAATGTCCTGAGATTTCGTACAACTCCTTCTTTGCCATAAGAGGAGTTTTTGTCATCAGATAGCCTCTTTTTTCTTCTTCATCTTCTACAAATCTTTGAAGCAGCTGTATTATTTTCGCTCCCTTTGGCATGATAAGGGGCAAACCCTGGCCGATAACATCAACCGTTGTGAAAAATTCAAGCTCTCTTCCCAACTTATTATGATCTCTAAGCTTGGCTTCTTCCAACATTTTTAGATGCTCAGCCAATTCATTTCCACTAAAAAAAGCAGTCCCGTATATTCTCTGAAGCATCTTGTTCTTTTCGCTGCCTTTCCAATACGCGCCAGTTAGACTTAATAATTTAAAAGCCTTAATTTTTCTAACACTTTCAACATGGGGCCCTGCGCAAAGGTCTATAAATTCTCCCTGCTGATAAAATGATATTGCAGCATCCTCAGGTAGCTCGTTTATCAATTGAACCTTGTAAGGTTCGTTCCTTTCGCTCATCAGTTTGATTGCCTCATCTCTAGGCAGCTCAAACCTGGTTATATCAAAGCGCTCGCTTTTAATCTTTTCCATTTCCTTTTCAATATTGGTTAAATCAGCTTCAGTAAAACCCTTTTCATAGTCAAAGTCATAATAAAACCCGTTTTCAATAGCTGGACCAATACCCAGTTTTGCCTCTGGAAAAAGTCTTTTTACGGCATGTGCCAATAAATGCGAGGCTGAATGCCTCAAGTTCTGCAAATCTTTTAATTCTTCCTGTGTTTTCATATCTATTCTCCTTTTCATTTGTCTTGCCAAAAAAAATAAAAACCTGCCTCCTAAAAAGGGGCAAGCTTAGCTCACGGTTCCACCCAAATCAACCTTCATTTTTTTAACGGCCTGGAATTTTCCAGCGCCGGCACGCCTTGCTGCAAAATAAAATCTGCATTCGGCGGCTGCTTCGAGATGGTTTTCAATTGATAGTACCAAGAAGCTCCCAGCCAAGGCTTCTTTCTCTGAAAGGTATCATGTCAATCTAGTTTCTCTTCATCGCATTTAACATATTCAACTATACTTCTGATTATAAACAATTGGCTTAAATTGTCAACCTTCATAACCACTGTCAAGAAATCATGGCCAAATCTTATTTGGATTTATGCCAAATATCTGAACTATTTCCAATTTATCTGTGTTTGCAATATCTTTTGGCGTGACAAGCCATGTTCCATCTGAATCAATATCAATTCCGAAGTTTTCATATGCATACCAAACTAGATGAGCGCATTGTGTTTTCCTTATTTTATCTGGAGAAGGAGATTTAACTGGGAGCCCAGATAACAAGCCGTATGGAATATCATATGTGTATTTATCCGCAAAAGCTGCCACAAGTTTCCCAAGCTCTTGGTCAGTGAGTTTGCCGTTCATATATTTGCCTGGTTTCAATCTCAATTGTATAAAACTCGGATAACCCATCCACTTATCCACACTCTGATATGTTGAGTTATAGCCCAGAAGTATGGATTCCAAAGTTTTTCTATTTTCAGCATCAACTACAATGGCGGCGTGGCCGTGTCTGAATCCTATGGAATGGGTTGCCTTGCTAATAAAAATATCCCCTGTCATGACCGAAGCTATCTGGAAGGCTTTTGTACGATTGCCATTGATGTCTGTCATTTTTTCTTCTGAAGTTATTATTCCAACTTTTTCACATACATATGGTTTTTTAGTGAAAAAGGATTCTTGGTATGCTTTTAAAATAGTTATAAAAGATGCCTTTTCGCCTTTGCTTTGAGAAATTATTTCTTCTAGCGCAGGCTTTGCCAATCCGGTTTGAGCAAAAATCAAATCGTATGTGTCCTTGGAAAATAATTGACTGCTTGAAATTTTTTCCGGGATTGCCTCGTTTGATTGAAACATTGTCTGCAGGTCAATTTTGTCGTAGCCTGGGTAATAATGACCTTGCACCTCGGTCTTTGCCTCAAGATATGAAATTGTTCCAATTGCCATAATTATGATCAATATCGTGGCTACAAGTATTTTCATTATATTTTTTTTAAAAAGTTTCATTTTCCACCATTTTATTTCGATTTGCCATTTATTATTTTTTATTATTGTATAACGATATTGAGGGAATTGATATAGGATGTTTCTCAAAAATCACCACCCCTTGATTTCAGTTCATACATTGAACTTCTGGAAACAACTTCCTGCTTAATAAAAGGCAGTCTGAAAATGTCGTTGAATTTTAATGAGAGGTTTAAAATTATTGAAGGCCTGGAAACCAGGATAGAATTTTGGCTTTCATCATCAAAATAGAATGGAAATATGATTTCCTTTTCATATATCATCTTGCTATTTTTAAAAGCATAAATCATATTCGACTGGTCTGCAAAGTATATGTTATATTCAATATCCATGATTCCTTGATCATTGTATTTTTTCATTAGACTATCAATGAGAAATTCCAAATGTTCCATTGCTTCCTCTTTATTTGAGACCAGATACCCATTTGAGTAATTGTCCTCGTCGTAGTAAAGAGCTGTGCTTGAAGCTGCCTCATCGGCAAAATTCTTTACAACTTCTGAGAAAATAGTAAATCTGTTGAAATCCGATTGAAAAATTAATGCGCCTATATTTATTGTTAGAATGCTGGTAAATATTAAAAATACTTTCATAATTTCCATTCCTATACTAATAATGTCTATGGAAGCAATGCCTCACTAGCCGTGAAGCCGTCTATATAATAGTATCCCTTGTTTTCTTCATGGCTGATGCCCATCAATGAGGCTCCAGCCATTATTTTTTTCACCGGCACACCAACTTTGTAATAGATCAACTCTCTTTGATCAAATTGATTTACCCTATATTTTGGAGTAATGCTTCCTTCGAAACTTATCTCACTCACGCTTAATTGAAATGTTTCAGCGATTTTGATTTTTAAACTTGCAATATTTTCAGTTGAAAAGAAGCCTTCTTGTTTTGCGACTTCTTTAGATGTGTTTACATAATTCTCCAGCTTTTGTATTCTATTGCTATTTTCCTGTTCTTGTGCAAATTGCATTATAAAGACAAGCATTAATGGCAAAACTGCTAAAAGAACAATCAGCTGTTTCATATTACTCCCCCTAATCCCACCTGCAGATTGTCCTTTTTCATTCATTGTACAATTTAATTTGGCATATGCTACTATGGATAAACTTTCTGCATGTCCACTTCGCTTTGCCAGATTGTTTTGATATTGCTGAGAATAGAATCCTCCTGCTCCCCTGAAATCAGGTTATTGATAAATAATCCCAGCAAGATCATTGAACATAGGACAATGATCTGCTTCATTCCACAACATCTGCATTCAACGAAATAACTTCCTGGTTTGCAGCAGTGGTAATAGCTTGGGCGCTATCGCCGAATTGGGTAACCATGCCTCCAATTGCTATCCCCAACATTACCATTGCTACCATTACGATAATCTGTTTCATTTTCAGTCCTCCTATCAATATAAAATTTATTCCAAATTTATCAATTCATCATCATGGAAAATATATTCTTCTGATTTACAAAATATGCAACATAGATGAAATTGATAAAGATTAGAATCACGTTGACAATTACTGGTAGATATAAAATATCGCTTAAGACTTCATCACGTTTCCTTTGCTTTGTTATCCTCTCTTCACGAATATTCTTTTGCAATGATATTAGAATTTCCTCCAATTCTCTTGGATTGACTTCGTCAATGCTTGTAAGAATTCTGCCGAAATCCTTGCCAGCTTTTGTCCCGATTTCCATGTAAAATAATTTAACGGCTTCTTGTTTCCTATTCAGCCTTAGCAGATTCATCATTTTAAAATATGTATGCCTAAGAATATCCGAATAGATTGCCAATTGTTCAATGATGTGATCCGTACTTAGCTTATATACCTTTGAACCAACAACCATATTTCTCAACAAAGATATGGATTGGTAGATTTCAATGTCTTTCTTGTTGGAATAATTCCTTCGCATAAATTGCATTGCAAGACCAAATGGCGTTTGCTTTTGTTTAATATTTTCAAATGGCATTGTAATAAAATAAATCATGAACAAAATAACAAACAATCTCACATTTTTAAAATATATTGCATACACCGCAATTAATATACATATAATCCATCGGCCATATTGATATTTTCTCATAGTGATTAGATATCCAGTGCCGCTTAAAATGTTCTCTAAAGAATTGAAACTTAAAAAAAATTTCCATATTTTACTTCCCCCAATATTTGGCTTAAGGGAAAGAACGCCCTTCCCTGGAATAGGCATTATTGCCAATCCGATTGAAAATAATGAGATTATTATTAAATAATAGATTATTGTCATCATTCTTTTGATTCCTTTTTCATTCAATAATCGAAACTTTGATTATTGATAATTTCAATCAACATCAAATTGATCAAAAACAGAAATATAGTCAATAAAAACAGCATAAATCCCTGGCTTGTATGAAACTGGTTTTTAATGAAGTCTCCAAAACTAAGGTCCAGATATTTGACTGACATGAATATGGTGGCCAAATACATAAATGGAACCATGAAGATTGTCATTCTTACGGCTTCAGCATTTAACCGCTTCCTCTCTTCAGCTTGTACCGCAGCAGCACGCAACTGTATCAGGATATCTTCCAAGGCATTGGAAATATCCATACCCTTGATTGCCGCAAGCTGTATATTATTCCCCAGCATTCTACTCCAATTTGTATTTATTGAGAATGCGAACATCTTTGTCGCTGAGATTGTCTTTGCTTCATTTCCAGTATTTCTGATTGAGATCAGCAATTTGAATAAAATCTTTTTCGTTGCTTTCAATTCATTTGAATCTTTGATTACAGATTCCAAGGTTTCAAATATGTTCAGGCTATGTATCCTATATTGAGTCAGGATATTTATTATCAAAGTTTCACCTTCAAAGCTGCTCTTTCTTCTATCATTCTCAAGCTTGATCCTTAAAATCAAATATGGAAAACTTATAGAAATCAAAGAATATGAAAGAGCTTGGATTATTGAAAAATTTATCAATCCAAGAAGAAAAACACATGAAAATATTAGTAAAGAAATCGATTTGAATTTTTTAATTGAAATTTTCTTGCCTGTTGTTGAACCAAGAACATTAGCCAAATGCGTTTCCATTTTACTTTTTGCTACTTTTTCTACCCTTCCTGTCAGTAAGCCATTGTGAAGTTTGTATTTTCTATAAGCAAGAATCAGACTCCCAAGAAATAAGCTTGAGATTCCGACAATGAAAACAACAACCATTATAAAAGGGAATATTATTCCCAGAATTTCCTTGTCTATCATATATACACCCTCTAATAGAACTTAAAAACATGAAAGCATTTTCAATTCACTTTTAAAATTTTCCATGGCGGTTGTGTTCTCTTCAGCAACTTGTTCCTTTTCAATTCCAACATGATAAAACCATTTCCAATTATCATTTTGGTAATTATAAATACATATTTGTCTGTAAACTGGTACTTTTAAAATTTGATCAAAGCTCAATTCATAAATACTTTTCAAGCGCTTTTGGCTTTTATCCCTCAATTGGACAAAGTGGAAAATATAATCAAAGCTTTTAGATACTTTAGCCTGAATTCCATCACTATTTCCCCCAAATTCTTTTACAATTTCACTTGCAACATCATAGCAGAAATCCAATGGATCTCTAGAATGGAATGTGATTTTCATCCTTTTAGTTCCCTTGCTTGCCAGTTTTATAGCTGTATCAAGGGCGATTCCATCTCTTGCTTCTGCAAGGATAAAGTAATCAGCATCAGATCTCAATAAATTTTTCGATATTCTTTTTAAATTCTCATTATCGGATATCAGTTGAATAATAGGTGCATTTTCCATTATCTTGTGAATAGGTATCTCTGGATCAGTTTCAACCATGACTCCCTCTAGGCTTTGATTCTCATAGCTTTGCCAAGTTGATAGGAAAGTCGTCTTTGCTGTTCTTACCGCGCCTAAAAAGGCAACATTGAATCCAATCTCAACCATAGCTGTGAACAAGTTGATAGATTCCTCAGGTATTGTTCCTCTCTTAGCCTGTTCTTGAAATGTATATGTCGGAACCGTGTATCGCCTGAATATTATTACATCCTGATCTTTTTTGGTCATTTCCCCACCAAAGATTGTTATTCTCGATCCATCCAGCATATACAGTTCATGGAAATCCTTGTCGAGTCTCTCTTCAGGAGTCAGTAATAAAAATGCCCTGATCAATTGTTCTCTCCGCTCTTTTACCATTGTTTGAACTTTCAGAACCATCTTTCCATCCTGAAGAAAATAGATCCTGTTACCTATGATTTTAGCCGAGCTGCTATCCTTGTATTTATCCTGGAACCATTCAGATATTCCTGCAAGTCCAAAGCATTCATTGTAAATGGCATCTTCCAAAGATTCATAAAAAATTGGGAAAGTAGAATTTGACAATTCACGTTTTCTTAAGAAACTTCTGATTTTATCCTTGAAAAATGCAACTTCTTTCGCATATCCAATTATTGCCCTCTTTTGAATATTTAACAGAGAGCTTAGGTCTTCTTTCCCATCATTCCACTCTTCCATGAAATCTGAAAGTATGATATTGCATTTATTATTAAAATCATCTAATTTTTCCACAGTCGGTTTATTGTTTTTAAATCCGTTTAAATATTCATTTAAATAAAATTTATCCATTTTCTATTCCTTCTGGTATTTTGAATTTTATCCAAACCTATTTTCTCAAGCATATGATTTGATACATTAATAATATCCTTCGAGTAATTTTCATCTTTGAATTCCAGCAGGCTTTTATATGAAACCTCCGCCTGGCGATAGTTGTTATGCTGACTTATAAAACTTATTGCTTCTTTTTCGACACCAATTCGGCTCATAATATATTTATTGTCATATGGGTCATCAAGATAATATTTATTAATGATAAATCTTTGAAAAGCAAATCCCAAAGTTACATATGTTGTTGCAAGCTCCTCATATCTTCGTAATGCCGTTTCTTGCTGCGTCAATATCAGGATTCTATTTTCCGTATACTTTAATGCTCCAATGGCAAGGCCATTATCCAAATCGTTTCCACTATCAACTATTATCAAGTCAAATTGCTTTGATATCTCTTCAAGTAGATATATTGCATTTTCCGGGAAATATAGTCTTTCTTCCTCCATTTTGGATATCCCTGCCAATATGAAAAGATTGCCTTTTATCAGGCAAAATGAATTGATTTCCGAACCATCAATCATCATATTGTCTATTCGAAGCTTCAAGTTTTCCATCGATCCGGTCTTTTCTCCAATGAATTCCGTACTTCTCCTGCCATTCAGAAAGAGCAGAAGCACTTTCTTATCGGGGAGAGCTCGAGATATTATTTCAGCAATAGACTGGGTAATCATAGTAGTACCGACCTTGTGGTCGACACCATGTATTACAAACACATTGCTCATGCATGCCTCCTTTTACTATGGGTTCATTATCACAAGTAATAGTTTTTTTTCAATTCCTGAATTTATATATCCCACTATCTTCTCATAAGACTGAAGGGTTGATGTAATTTCAACATATGATACAAATGATGTGGCATCCAGCCTCTCAAGCAAGGATGTCTTATTCGTATCTTGATTAGCGGACTTGACTTCTCTAAAAGAAGAGTCTTTAACGAAAGCAACCCTGAAGTTTCCTAAAAATATGCTACTGTCTTTTGAGAATATGCTTATTGAATCCCCTGCCCTTACAGCGGAACTTACCATGTATATCCACTCTGGTTTCAGCACATATATGGATTCATCCAGGTTCATGGATAACTTGCCATCCTGAAAAAAAGCATCATTCAGTTGGGAGTTTTTGGGAATATATACTTTTGCCACCTTGCCAATTAAATTTTCAAGATCCTCTTTTTTTAGCGGATTGCTTATAATTATTTCTCTTGGAATATTCGCTTCTTCCAATACATTTCTTTCAATCAACTGTCCAATTTGAATTTCCATTTTTGCCACAAGAATCTTAGTTGTTAAAAGTCTATCCCTACCCTGGTATTCCCAATAAAAAATGCCTGCGATTGAGGAAAGAATAAGTAGTATGCCGATTATTGTCTTAATCCAATTTCTATACAATGCCAACTCCTAATTAATCTCGAATAAATAACTTGGTTTTATTATACATTTATGTCATTTTATGTCAATTCAATATAATCGACGGCAGTTGGCAAATTGTGTTGACAATTATTTTTAGGAACTATAGAATGTCATCAAGATAAATTAATAGTCGCTAGGGGAGCTTTTAGCTGAGAGTATTTTATGACCCTCATTACCTGAACTGGATAATACCAGCGTAGGGAAGCAATTATTGACAAAAGCATTTTTTGTATTGCTTTTTTCATTGAGCCCCTCCATCAATAGGAGGTTTTTTTATGTCATCAGAAAATTTACAGTTATTCTTTGAATCATGGCAGGGTCAACTCATTATTCTATTCGTTGTTTTGGTTTTTTATTTTTTCATCATCTTCAACACTAAAAATAGAAAGATTGATTTAAAAGTACTTGCCGTATCTGCAATTCTTATTGCGCTATCCATGGTACTTGCACAAATTACAATTTTTCGCATGCCCCAAGGTGGTTCAATAACAGCCTTCAGTATGCTTCCAGTTGTTATTTGTGGTTACTTATATGGTCCAAGGATAGGCGTGATGGCTGGTATTTGCGTAGGATTGTTGAATTTAGTCATTTTTCCTTTTGTAATACAACCATTGCAGATATTTTTTGACTATCCTTTTGCATTCGGCGCTTTAGGTTTTTCCGGCTTTTTCGCCGGCAAAAAATCCGGATTGATCAAGGGATATCTTTTAGGTATCTCTTCTCGTTATTTTTTCAGCGTACTGTCTGGAGTATTGTTCTTTTCGTCATATACCCCGGAAAATTTCAATCCTTTGACATGGTCACTTTTCTACAATATTACTTATATTGGAATAGAGGGGGTTTTAACTTTGATAATCCTTTCTTCCAAAACAGTTAGAAAGACTATCGATCGCATGAGACCTGATAAAGTTGAAGCTTAGCATAAGTTAGCTGAAATTGAATAAAAGTTCTTTTGAAGTTCAACTTTTGTGCTTCTTTTTATACTTTTGGGATTTAATCTGACAGAAAACAACAAAACACCTTGCCCAAAGCGGGCAAGGTGTTTTGTTGTTTTCTACCTTCATTATATATTGGCAGAAAGGTATGATATTATTTACTGATTTGCAGTCTTTTGTCTAACGGGTTTTGGCAGTTTTGCTGCAATCGTGTTAAGAAGTTGGTCAGTGCTTCTCATTGGTTCAGCGAATTTAACATCGCCTATCACTGCAAGCCTTGCTTTAACATTTTCGCAAAGTACACCGCCGTAAATCTCATCTAAGTCTGAATTCCTATAGAAGTCAAGCTTGCACTCCATTTCGGCAACGATATCTCCGATATCATCAAATGGCATTTCAACTTCGAATACATGGGCAAGTTCTGCCGCAATTTCGAAATTACTATATGGCACATCTTCATCAACAGCCGCTCTAACTGGTAAAAGTCTTCTTTCGGTGTTTGTAAATGTTCCATCAGTTGATCCATAACCAGTTCCAGGGATAACAACATGAGCTTTTTCAGCTATCTTTGTCATGTGTGTATCGGATACCATAAGGAATTCCAGGTTTGAAGTATCAATATCCGGATCTTCTCCAAATACCAATAATGCTTTTACTCCAGTCATGTCGGCAGCAGTTCCAGTGATACCAAGATCTATTATCCCCTGGCTATTGTTCTTTGCCTTGACCTGAAGTATCCCGTTCCTTGCTCTTCCAATATGTCCTGATACTACAGCAATGTTTGCAATTAATGATGCCGCATCGGTCGAAATCGAATTCTGCGCAAATACAATCATTGCTCTAGGTGCCTTGGCATACATTTCCGCTATTTCCTTGGCATCAGCGCTTACGGTCACATTTTCCAAACTACCCTTGAATTCTTCAAATCCATCTGCTTTTGGTGCTTTTCCCATATCAATCAATGCTTTCGCAATTTGTTTTAGCATTGAAACATCATTATCAACATTCAATGTCTTATATGCGAATTCATAATCAAACTCTTCAATTCCTGGATTGATTACTACGACTTTAATACCGTTTTCCGTTGCAGCTCTCAATTTTAGAAGCAATACAGGATTGTTTGCTCGTGCAAATCCAGCAACTATTATAAAATCTGTGGCAGATAATTCGTCAATCGTATTTGGTGACGCATCAACTCCCAGAACTTTCTCAAGTCCGCTTATTCTATTGTTGAAACAAAGTGTCCTTGCCCCAATAGCATCTGCAAACTTTTTAATTGTATAGGCTTCTTCATTTGTATATCTATCTGAGATTGCCACGGCAACTTTATCCTTGCCATATTTTGCCCCAATGGATTGAGCTTTTTTAGCTGTAAGCATAAATGCCTCATGGTAGTCAACAAATTCAAATTCGCCATTCTTTTTAACCATTGGATCCAGCAGCTTGCCTTCACCGATAAAGCAGTCAAATCCAAACTTACCTTTTCCACAAGTCAATCCCTTGTTAACTATTCCTTCTCTGTCGCCTGTTGCTTTATAAAGCATGCCACCATAAGTTTCAAGCTTTAGGCTGCAACCCACTGAGCAGAAAGAACATGTGGTATCAGTTTCCTCAGTTGGTAGTGGAACAGGTTTTGTAAGTGACAATCTTTCTCCAAGTGCTCCCGTTGGACATACACTGATGCATTGTCCACAGGATATGCAACCAGAGTCGGCAAGTGGTCTCTCCATAGTAGGTTTTACGATTGTCTCGAATCCTCTATTTACCAGGCCAAGTGCTCCGATTCCCATTACTTCGTCGCAAACTCTAACACAAAGTCCGCAGACTATGCACTTGTTTGGATCTCTTTGGATGAACGGATGTTTGTCTTCATAATCCACTTCGTTTATATCACCGCTGATTCTAGATGGTTCGACATCATAATCGTTGGCAAATTCCACAAGTTTGCATTCATAATAATCATGGCAACCGCATTCAAGACATCTTTTTCCTTCTTCGATTGCAGCTTCCACATCAAATCCAAGCACAACTTCGCTGAAATTGTCTTTTCTTTCTTCGGCATGCAAGTGGTCCATCTTTGATTTTAGTTTTCTTTCCCTGTCTTCAAAATCTTCTTCTGTAAGATCAGTTCTTTCAACTCCATAAGGTTTTACAAACTTAACTTTTTCACCAGCAAGGTAGGCATCTATTATTGCTGATGCTTTTTTTGCATGGCCGATCGCTTCAATAGCGATTGTGATTTTATCGTTGAAGCAATCTCCTCCAACAAAAACACCTTCAATGTTTGTACTGAAAGTATCTTCATCTCCAACGATGCCATTTTTTCTTGTAAGCATTAGGCCGTCAAGTCCTGTAGGATCGACTGCTTGTCCAATAGCTACTATCATAGTATCGATATCGATAATTTCTTCTGCTCCAGGTATTGGTTTTGGACTTCTTCTACCGCTTGCATCAGGTTCTCCAAGCTCCATTTTCTGCAGTCTGACCTGTTTAACATTTCCATCGGTATCTTTGATGATTTCCAATGGATTAGTCAAGTTTTTGAATATAACGCCTTCTTCATCAGCTTCAACTATTTCGATATTATCAGCTGGCATTTCGTCCTTAGTTCTTCTATAAATGTTGTAGACATTCTTTGCGCCTAATCGAATCGCAGTTCTGCATGCATCCATGGCAGTGTTACCACCACCTACGATTGCAACATTCTCACCTAATTTGATTTCTTCATTTCTAACAACTTTTCTCAAGAAATCTATTCCACCGATTACTCCTTTTGCATCTTCGCCTGGGCATCCAATTTCAGTTGAAAGCCAAGCGCCGATACCAACAAGTACGGCATCATAATCTTTTCTAAGAGTATCAAACTTGATATCTTTCCCAATGTTGGTGTTTGGAAGCATTTCTACTCCCATTTTTTCAATTAGGAAAATTTCTTCATCAAGAAGTTCTTTTGGAAGCCTGTATTCAGGTATTCCGTATCTCAGCATGCCGCCAAACTTTGGCATGGATTCAAATATTGTTACATCATGGCCTTCTTTTCTGAGGAAGAATGCCGCTGACAAACCCATTGGTCCCCCACCAACAATCGCAACTCTCTTGCCTGTAAATGGAGCCATTGAGGGCATGAATGGATCATCGCTTCCCAAGTCCTGATCTGAAGCAAATCTTTTAAGCCATTGAATTGATATTGGCTCATCAACCAGTTTTCTTCTGCAGGCATCCTCACATGGATGTGGACAAACTCTTCCCAGTGCTCCTGGAAGTGGAATAGAATCCTTAATCAATGAGATAGCTTCTTCGAATTTTCCGTTTGCTATCAATCCAACATAT
The DNA here is from genome assembly GCA_037144355.1 of Eubacteriales bacterium. GTDB lineage: Bacteria > Bacillota > Clostridia > Peptostreptococcales > Anaerovoracaceae > JBAWWY01. The sequence goes on from JBAWWY010000001.1 coordinate 303,702, forward strand.
CCCTGGCATCCTGTATGTGCAGGACAAGCCAAAGTACAAGGAGCAACACAATCTCCGATATGATCTGAAAGTAAAAGTTCAAGGTTTGTCTTCCTTAGTTCTTTTACTCTTGCTGTATCTGTTTTAATTACAAAGCCGTCAGCGATTTCAGTTGCGCAAGCTTTCATAAGCTTTGGCATACCTTCGATTTCAACTACGCAAATTCCACAAGCCCCATGAATATGAGTTCTGTCGTCGTAGCAAAGAGTCGGTATAAAAATATCGTTTTCCTTAGCTACATCTAAAATTGTCTGGCTAGGATGTCCAATGACTTCTTTGCCGTTAATATTTATCCTTAATTTTTTCATCGAATTCACCTTCCTCCCTTAGTCCACAATAATAGCTTTAAATTTGCAAGTTTCAACGCACTTTCCACATTTGATGCAAGTTACCTGATCAATAGTGTGAAGTTTCTTGAGTTCGCCTGTAATAGCTTTAACTGGGCATTTTCTAGCGCATAATGTACAGCCAGTGCACTGTTCTTCATCAATAGTGAATGTAAGAAGATTTGTGCATGAGTGTGCAGTACATTTCTTATTATATATGTGGTCTTCATATTCATTTCTGAAATATTTTATAGTAGTTAATACTGGATTTGGTGCTGTTCCACCAAGGGCGCACATGGAACCTTCCTTGATTTTGTTTGAAAGTTCTTCAAGTAACTCGATGTCTCCATCTTTTCCCTGTCCAGCAATAATTCTTTCTAGAATTTCCAGCATTCTTTTAGTCCCAATTCTGCAATAAGTACATTTTCCGCAAGATTCCTTCTTAGTAAAGTCTAAAAAGAATCTGGCCATATCAACCATGCAAGTTGTTTCATCCATTACTACCATACCGCCAGAACCCATTATAGCTCCAGTTTTATTGATTGCCTCGTAATCGATTATTGTGTCTAAAAGCTGTTCTGGGATACAACCTCCTGAAGGTCCTCCCATTTGAACCGCCTTGAATTTCTTGTCATCTCTAATTCCACCGGAAATGTCAAATATTACGTCTCTGATTGTTAAACCGTTTGGTATTTCCACCAATCCGCCTTTTTTAACCTTGCCTGTAACAGCAAATACCTTTGTTCCCTTGCTTCCTTCAGTCCCTATTGCTGCAAAAGCCGATCCGCCGTTTGTCATAATCCATGGAACGTTTGCAAATGTTTCAACATTGTTTATGTTTGTTGGCTTTTGCCAGTAACCCTTCTGTGCTGGGAATGGTGGTTTTAGCCTTGGCATTCCTCTTTCGCCTTCAAGTGATGCAATCAATGCTGTTTCTTCACCGCATACAAAAGCTCCGGCTCCGGCTTTTATTCTCATATCGAAGTTGTAATTTGTCCCAAATATGTTTTTCCCAAGGAAACCCTTTGCTCTCGCCTGTTCAATAGCTTTTTCCAATCTAACGATTGCAAGTGGATATTCGGCACGAACATAGAAAATGCCTTCAATTGCTCCCATTGCAAATCCGCCGATAACCATACCTTCTATTACTGAATGAGGATCGCCTTCCAAAACGCTTCTATCCATGAATGCGCCTGGATCTCCTTCATCAGCGTTGCAAACCATATATTTTTCCGGACCCGGAGATTTCATTGCAGCATTCCACTTAAACCAAGTTGGGAATCCAGCGCCGCCTCTACCTCTTAGACCGGAAGTCTTGATTTCAGCTATTATTGAGTCCGGTGTCATTTCTGTCAATGCTCTTCTCGCGGAAGCATATCCACCTTTTGCAATATAATCCTCAATATTTTCCGGATTGATAATCCCACAGTTTCTCAATGCTATTCTTTTCTGCTTGCTGATCATTTCCAAGTCTTCACTTGACATTAGATAATCTTCAAGAACCTTCCCACCGGAAACATGCTTGTCCATTATTTCAGTCACAAGCTCGGGGGTAACATTTACATAAGTCAGTTTTTTGCCATTATCATCATAGATGTCAACCATAGGTTCAACAAAGCAAGTTCCTATGCAGCCAGTCTTTTCCAATATGATATTTGGATTTTTTTCCTTAATCTGTTTTTCGAATTCGTTATATACTTTATTAGCTCCAGCAGCTATGCCGCAGCTTCCAAATCCAATTACTACTTTCATTATTTTCACCCCCTACGCAACATCATTGTTTTTAATTTCTTTGATAATTTTTCTAATACTTTCTTTTGTAAGCTTGCCATAAGTTTCATCGTTGATCATAACTACAGGCGATAAACTGCAACAACCAAGACATGCTACATTATTCAAAGTAAAAAGGCCATCAGGTGTTGTTTCACCATCTTGTATTTCCAATTCCTCACAAATAGCTTCCTCAATCATCTTTGATCCATTTACATGGCATGCTGTACCTTGGCAAAGCATGATTAGGTACTTTCCAATTGGCTTTAACCTGAATTGCGTATAAAAAGTTGCAACTCCGTAAACCTTCGCCGCCTTGATTCCAGTCTGCTCTGCGATATACTGGATTGCATCCATTGTAAGATATCCATAGATATCCTGGGTCTTTTGCAAAATTGTGATTAGACTGCCTGGAACTTTAGCGTATTTTTCTAATACAGGTGCTAGTTCTGAAAATGCAGGAGTTTCACATCCGCATTGGCATTCACATTTGTTTGAAGTCATAGTTCTTTTTCCTCCTAATTCTATTTTACTATCGATTGAAAGGTTGATAATTGATTATCAACTTTTTCAATCTTTTTATTAACATATTTTGCATGCTTTTAGCTCACATTAATAATCAATATAATAATAAGCAAAAACTATACCATGATAAAAAGCAAGTTAGTTAGAGAATAATCTTAAATTAGTGTTTCAGTTTTGAGAATGGCTTCTCATTATTGCCTTCAAGAATGGTCAGTAGTTGCAGATTTTCTTATATATTTATTCGTTGAGCCTTAAATATTATATTAGAAATCCACGCCATAAACAAGCATCGTTAATAATGTATCACAATTGCCAAATTAAATTGACTTTATTGCACATACAAATGTAAAATCAAATGATTACATTGTGAAACAAATTTCATCATTTTGAAAAAAGTGCACGAGAGAGAAGAAATAACCATGGATAATCCAAAAATTAAAATCGACAATAAGACTTTATATCGTACAATCTTGACAATTGCCTTTCCCATAGCTTTGCAAGGTTTGATTTCCACTACTCTTAATCTTGTAGATATATTAATGATTGGAAGCTTAGGCGAATTGCAGCTCGCCTCTGTAGGCTTGTCAGTCCAGCTTTATTTCATACAATATATGATGCTTTTTGGACTTACAAGTGGTGCGACAACATTTATCTCCCAGTTTTGGGGAGTAAAAGATTTGAAAAACATTCGGAAAGTAATCGGCTTTGCAATAACAATAAGCTTTTCATTGAGTCTTTTTTTCTTTGTTCCCGCCTTTTTCTTCCCTGGAGCGGTTCTATCTATTTTCACATACAATCCATTGATAATAAAAACTGGATCTATTTTCGTATCGACGGCTTCATTCACATTCCTAACCTTGAGTATTTCCGTACCTTTATTGTCTGCGTTAAGAACAACTGAGCAAACAAAGCTTCCTCTAATAATAAGCATATTTGTATTCCTTACAAATACAGGCTTAAATTATTTGTTGATTTTTGGTAAATTTGGATTTCCAGAACTGGGAGTCAGAGGAGCGGCTGTTGCTACCTTGACCGCAAGATGTCTTGAGCTTTTATTGGTAATATATGTGGTATTCATTAGAAAAAATATTATCTCCGGGCGAATAAGAGAGTTCTTCTCATACAATTATCCATTGGTGAGAAAAATTATAAACAATGCCTTACCCACAACAATAAACGAAGTCATGTGGGGTTTGGGAATGGCCTCATACAACGCGGCATACGGACGTCTTGGAATTACGGAGTTTGCTTCCGTCCAGGCAAGCAACACAATTAATACCCTTTTCATATTAATAGCTTTCAGTTTGGGAGATGCAACTTTGATTCTTGTTGGTAAGCGGCTTGGCGCTGGAGAACTTGATTACGCATTCATGAAGGCAAAAAAAATACTGCGTCTATCCGTAATTGTTGGAGCAGTCTCAGGCATTCTTTTAATACTGATTTCACCGTACATACTAAAATTGTTCAATTTCAGCATGGAGGGTCAGTTTTATGCTACCAATATCCTCTTGATCTATGGACTTTTCATGAGTATAAAAGTATTTAACGGAATAAATATTACAGGGCCTTTTCGGGCGGGGGGAGATACTAAATTCGCAATGCTGATGGAAGTTGGATGTGTTTGGCTTATTGGAGTTCCAATGGTTTTCTTCGGCGCCTTTTATTTAAGAATACCTGTATATTTTATTGTCTTGCTTGCTCAAAGTGAGGAATTAGTCAAATTTATACTTTGCTATAAGAGGTTTAACTCAAAGAAATGGGTAAACAACATGATAAACAATATAGAATAGTCAAGATGCAATAACAAACATTTCCAATGCAAGTTTTTTATCCAGATTTCCCCTCTTGATTGTCCCATCTATGGAATATGCTTTCAATAAAAGATTCCTAAGTTGGCTAAATGAATATCCTTTTGCAATTGTCATATTTTTTTTGACTACATATTCATTCATCCTAAGAATTTCCACAACTTGTGAAAAATTGTCACATTCTTCATTGATTTCCTTGACCAGCAATAATTTTTCCAGCTGGCTGCATATCATTCCTAGCAATCGATGCTCATTTTCACCAAAATAAAATAAATTATTCAGCATGGAAAGTGCAGTGCTTTTCTTGCCTTTGAGTATTGCGTCCACAAGAACAAACACATCCCTTTCAATATTTCCGGAAATAGTATTGGCAATATCGGTTATGCATATTTCCGAGGAATCTGCATGGTCAATGATTTTCTTTAAGTCATTCTCAATATCATATAATGTAGTTTGGGAATTCTTGTCCAAATATCCGGATCTGAGGACTATCTCGTTGATAACGGATGGTTTTGCAGTTCTATTGGCAACCTTAAGCCTTTTTTCAACGAATTTTTTCAGATGGTTGTTATCAAGTGGTTTAAAATCATAAACCTTACCATTTTCATTAAAGAATTTATAAAGTCTCTTTCTTGAGTCCGCACTTTCACATATAAAGACCAACATCACTTCATCGGGTATGGTATAGAGATAATCTATCAACTCCCTTTGCTCATTTTCTTCCATGGAAAACAGCTTTTGATTTTCAACTACAACAATTTTTCTTTCAGAGCTGAAAGGCAATGTCTCACAGTGGGATTTGATAATATCCAAATCGATATTTGCGCCGCTGAGTTTGATATAATCGAAATCCCTTGTGAATGGATTGATAAATTTGTCAACTATGGTTTCAATCGCCCACTGGATCAAATAGGTCTCGTTCCCATACATGAGAAGCAACCTCAAATCCGACTCTTTTTTCAAGTCTGCCTCAAAGACCTTGTAAGAAGGTTCTTTTTCAGTTTTATCTTTATAATTGCTCATTTATTCTCCCAATAATCCATGCCATTTATTTTCCTTCATCGTAAGGACATTCTGTAGTATTCCATCATTTATGTCAAACAAAATCGCCCCGTCCAAATCCGTCCTATAAAGAATTATATTCATATTTTGAATTTTTTCAATTACTGCTGGGTTTGGATGTCCAAAATTATTTTTACCAACTTGTATTATTCCTACTTTTGGATCAACCCTGTCCAAAAATTCTTGACTCGATGAGTATTTGCTCCCATGATGCCCAACTTTAAGGATGTCAGCCGATAAGTCCACGTCGCCCAAGATTATTTTTTCCTCGTCGATTGTAGTTAAATCGCCGGTTATCAAAACCTTTACTCCCTGATAATTCAATTTAAGCAGTAAATTCATCTCGTTTTCATCTTTTTCGCCAAAATCTTCAGAGATATTGTGATCTGGATACAAAATGTCTATATAAACATCATCTTCGAGATAAATTCGATCTGAATTTGCAACATAGATTAAATTTTCTTTTGCTATATGGACTTTGGACAATACTTCCTCCTCTTTTGCCCTATTTCCTTCATATATGACAAGTTTTTTTATTTCGATCAACTTTGACAAAGATGCCAATCCACTAAAATGGTCTTCGTGAAGATGTGTAACTATAGCCAAATCTATCTTGTCGACTCTATTCTTCAAGAGGTATGGCATAAGGATTTTTTTACCTACATCATAACCTGGACTTCCATCTTCGTTCACTCTGCTCCCTCCCCCGTCAATCAAGATATTCTTTCCACTGCTTGTTCTGATATGAATACAGTCACCCTGTCCTACATCAATGAATGAAATATCAGCTTTGGTATATTTCAAATCTGGGAGCATGATGGCAACTATAATTAAAATAATCAAGCCCGCTATTCCAATATTTAAATTATTGATCATTTTTCCGTTCTTCGATTTTGTTGGAATTAATTCTAAACTTTCTCTATTGAAAGCTTGAAGTTCCGTAATTCTAGCAATAAAGTACTGTCCCATTTCACAACAGATGAAAAATAGGAGAAAATAATATAACAAAACTACAATTATGCTTGGACTCTCCACATAAAAATATCCTACATTCCTAACTGCTGTTAGTCTGTTGACCCATATCATTATCTCAATAAGAATCTGGGAAGAAAGTCCCGCAATATTCATTGCCAAATCGCATAAGAAATTAATAAAATCGTTTACAATATGAAAAACCGCTCCCCAAATATCCATGTCGGCAAGCAACTTCATAAACAAAAGCAACAACTCCACACTCATCATTAAAAGCCCAATCGGTAGAATTATTGAGGAAATGATTATTACAGGCACATTTGTGATGAAAGCACTCAGCGAAAAATAATTGAACACAAATGCAGTAATTGGAACCATTCCGATTTGTATCGCAAAGAGGGGCAACATATAGAAAAATGCTTTCTTGCCCATATTTCTTCTGTTCCAAATCGAAGAGCCATTGGTATCGGCTCCTCTTTCTGTAATCCCAATCCCATCAAGTTTGAAATTGATAAAAGGCAATAAAATGGCTAACACAAAAACAGCCATGTAAGAAAGCTGGAAACCTAGGCTAAATAAGTAAAAAGGATTGTAAACTAGAAGTACAAGGCCTGTAAATGCCGTACATGCTGTCAGGTCATACCTTTCAAACATTAGTTTCCCAATAATATAGACGGAAATCATAAAAACTGCCCTTAGTACCGATGGTGAAAAAAGAGAAAGCGCCGAATAACAAAACAAAATGAAAATAATCAATATATTGTAAGGGACCGAGTTCTTGTTAGGAATCATTTTCTCGATACATGCATAAATAATAGCTACATGTATCCCAGAGACAGATAAAATATGGGCAGTTCCGTTTTTTTGGAATACTTCATATATGTCCTCTCCCAGCATGTTTGTATCCCCAAACATGATTCCCATGAATAATCCATAGGATTCTTCATTCAAAATATTTTTTATCTTTTGTGAGAATATATACTTGAAATTAGCTAAAGTATTCAAAAAATAATTTACTTTGCCGTTCTCAATAGAGCACTGCCAGGTATCAGCCTCCAATATGAAGTCTATTTCCCTTGTTTTCAAATATCCCTTATAGTCGAACAGTCTCGGGTTTTTGACCCCGGGAGGTGTTGTAAGTTTTCCGGATATTTTGATATTCCTTCCTGTCAAATCCGAAATATAAAATTTATCCTCAATATTCTCAATACTGGAAACTGAACCGCTGAGTTTTACAAGTATTTTGTCATTTATTTCCCATGGCTTATCGCCAATCATGATTGATTTGATTTTGAGTTCAATTTGGTTATATTCTTCTTCCTTTTGAAATACAGCCACCACTTCTCCAATGACGGAAATATTTTTCCCGTCAAAAGTTGCAAGTTTCGAGTTGATTTGATTGTTGAATTGAAATAGCATCGCGCCAACGAAGGCAATTGCTAAAAAATAGTATGTCTGTACGATAATTTCTTTTTTTAATCCACTGAGACAAAGATTCAATGATTTAATTTTTAGATGGTCGAAAATAAAAATGACCGCACCAACAAGTGCAATCAAAATAATACTGATACTGCTTTGGGACGATAGGAATACTCCTAAAGAATATGAAAGCAAAACAAATACTATTGGTCTCCTCAAGTATTCAAATCCCCCCGATATTAATCTACTTACCCAGAATTTAATTCTACCCCTAAAATTAAATTTTATGAATATATTTCCAAATCGTTTATTCCTAAGATTTTTTCCTTAAATAGAGGCCTCTTCCTACTTTTTTAACTCCGTCTATTCTTTGTATTATCTTATCGACATAGATATCAATATCCTTATAGTTTAAATTGAATCCTTTTTCCTTCAAATATTTCAATATGGTAATTAGCCTGATTGGATAATCACATGGATTCTTGAAATATGGATGCTTCTCAATTTGAGAAATCATCTTTTGCTCATCAATGATAATAGACCCGCTTTGATTGAATATGGAGATGTTGCGCTCAATATTGTTAATAATGAATTCAATATCCTCGATTGATTTGTCATATTCCTTGAAAAAAGATCTGAGATCTTTATAAAAAGTCAATTCTTCCCTTAAATTCTCAAGGGATAGAGGAATTTTTATGTTTACTATTTCATCGGCTTCTATATTTTCCATTCTTGTACTCCTATATTTACTTTGTGTAGATTTTACATTATTTTCCACATACAGTCAACATGGATTCTATTGCTTCATAATTATATTCTTTCTATCAGCCTTGTACAAGAAAATTAAGAGTATGAATATTACGATTATATATTTTTCTTATCATTCATGTTAACAGGATTTTTCATATATGGTATAATGAATAATCTTTGTATGCCAACCAGATGAAAGGTGTGATTAAATGAATGATGACAATAACCGAGATGGAAAATACTCGGAAATGTATCATAAAGTATTTGACGAAGATGAGGGGACGATACCTTCTAATGATAAAGAGGAAGAAATACCAAGGGGAGAAAACACTACTGTGGTTTCCAGACTGGACAGATTGAAATCTCTCAAGAATTCAATTCCAACCCAGGGCTTCAATTTAAAATTGCCAAATAGCCCTGACTTCATTAAAGCTATTTTAAAAAATAAAAATATAATAAATTTCAAAAGCAAGGTTGTGAACCACTTTACCAATGACGACACAATAGAGGATGAAATGGGAAGATCAAGAAGCAACAAAAATAATGGCAAATCCAAAAAAGGAAAAATCAATGTCAAAAGGATCATAAAATATATTGCCTTGCTGGTTCTTGCGGCAATTATCGCAGTGACCATTATTGTTATTGGAATTGTTAAGACCGCACCCCCTATTCAGCCAGATAATATTTACTCTCTTTTGACAGAAAACTCCGCCTTGTTTGACGACAAGGGGGATATGATCCAAGGAATTCAGGGAACAGGGGGAATGAGAACCAATGTCTCATATACTTCAATGCCCAAAAACCTTATTAACGCATTTGTATCCATTGAGGATAAGACATTCTGGAAACACAAAGGTTTTAATTTTATTCGAATGTTTGGTGCTATTTTTGAGGGAATATTCAAAGGGGACACTATCAGCGGAACTAGCACTATTACTCAGCAATTAGCAAGAAATTTATACCTGGCTGAGACAAAATCGCAAAGAAGCCTAACCCGAAAGATACGTGAAGCTTATTATACTGTCGAACTTGAAAATCATTTATCAAAAGAGCAGATTATTGAAGCGTATTTGAATACTATTTATCTTGGGGCAAATGCTAATGGAGTTCAAGCGGCATCACAAGCTTATTTTTCAAAAAATGTTCAGGACTTGAACCTAGCAGAATGCTCAATTTTAGCCTGTATTCCCAAGAGTCCGACCAAATACTCCCCATTGAAAAAACTCAAAAGCGATCAAGTCGCAATAAATGATCCCAGCATAATAGCAAAAGGCGATGCATACACTATAGTCTATGACCCAGCTTTTACAAGCCGTCAAGCCCTAGTCTTACGATTCATGCTGGAGAATAAATATATTACACAGGAAGAGCATGACCAGGTTTTAGCAACGGACATGAAATCCCTTATGAAGCCAAGCTTTGAAGTGACCGATGAGCTTTCTTCATACTTTGTTGATTATATCGTTGAACAGGTCGTCGCTGGATTGATGGAAACCTATAATATAGATAGAGGCGCTGCGAAGGACATGATATATAACGGCGGTTTGAATATTTACAGCACCATGAACTTGAAAGCGCAAAAGGCAATTGAAGCTGAATTCAAAGATCCTGCAAATTTCCCTGGCGTGGTAAATTTGAACAAGGATTCCGCAGGAAATGTAATTGATTCCAGGGGCAAAGTTCTTTTGTACAATTACGACAATTATTTCAATAGCAATGGTGATTTCATTCTTAGGCCTGATGAATTCATCAAACTGGATAATGGCAGCCTGATGATTTTCGATCAAAAGCGTCTAAATATTTTCAAGACCGAAGTCGGCGGCAAGGTAGATTACAGTATAGAATTCAAGAAACTCTACCAGAATGCAAACCATCTTTTCTATAGTTATGGAGGAGGAGTGATTTTAGTTCCTGCCGAATACAAGGAAAAAAACAGTGATGGAAATGTTATTATAAGCAAAGATTTTTTCAAGGATCATCCGAAGTACATGACTTTCAACGATGACGGCACAATAACCATTACTGCCGGTTATTATACCTTGCAGCCGAAGGTAAGACAGCCTCAGGCAGCTTGTGTAATAACCGATTACAAGACTGGCCAGATAAAGGCAATGATGGGTGGTAGGAATTTGAACGGAGACATGTTGTTCAACCGTGCGGAAAGCCCACAGCCTCCAGGTTCTTCAATTAAACCGATAGGCGTTTACGGACCAGCTATTGAACTTGGTTATACCCAGAAAAAACCTTGGACGGCAGCTTATGTCCTTGATGATTCACCAAATTACTACAATGGCCAGCTTTGGCCGAAGAACTGGTATGCTGGCTACAAGGGTCTTGCTACGGTTAGACAGGCAATCCAACAGTCAATGAATGTTCCCGCTGTAAAAATGTGGGGTGAAATTGGAGCTACCGCATCAATTGATTTCATAAAAAAAGTCGGAGTTACAAGCGTTGTGGAGTCAGGTGACATAAATGATCAAAATGCTGCGGCTCTTGCCCTTGGTGGAATGACCAACGGAATTTCTCCACTTGAGATGGCCTCCGCCTACGGAACATTCCCAAATCAGGGTGTTTATATAAAACCAGTTTCTTATACTAAAGTGACTAATAAAAAGGGCGAAGTTATTCTGGAATCCCATACGCAAAAGTCTAAAGCAATGGACCCAGGGACAGCTTTTATAATGACTGATATACTTCAAAGTGTAGTAACGGAAGGTATAGCAGGGCCAGCAGCAATTGGCACATCTCCTGTTGGAGGAAAGACAGGAACAACATCGAACAATTATGATGCATGGTTTGTGGGATTCTCTCCATATTACTCTGCAAGCGTTTGGATTGGAAATGATATAGATATCGAACTTAGCAAGGGTAGTATCACTGCTGCCAGACTCTGGAGCAAAATAATGAAAAGAGTCCATTCGGGCATGTCAGCCGGGAGTTTCCCAACTTCGGACAATGTAATCAGCATGGCAATCGATACGAAATCGGGCAAAATACCTTCTGATTTGAGTGCGTTGGATCCAAGAGGAACAATAAGAAATGAATATTTCATAAATGGAACCCAGCCAACTGAAATCGACAATATCCACGTTGTTGGAAATGTTTGCAGTCAGTCCGGTTATTTGGCCACTCCATACTGTCCAACTCCAATTTCAAAGGTATTTGTAAAGCGGCCTTATGCGGTGGACCCATTGGTTGGAGACATACAATATGAGCTCCCCTCTTACTACTGTCCTTTGCATAACATCGATACAACAACATATCCAATTGCACCAGGCAAGACAGTCGATCCAAACTTCGTTTATATACCACCTGCTGTAGTTGACCCAAATAACCCAAATACACCTATTGATCCTAATAATCCTGACCCAAACCAGCCCCCTGGATGGCTTTAACAAACACAAGAAAAAGTAGCCACTAGCCTAATTATAAAAGTGCATTCTCCTTTATGGGTAATGCACTTTTTTTGCCTCGAAATTCATGCTATAGATTTCTGACTTGAAGTTCATGCTATGGATTTTTAAATGAATAAAATCTATTATTGTTAGCTTTTATGGTGACTGTTCGGTTTACCATACAAGTGTACGGTTCTCAACGTGCACATGTTTGTACTGCAAATCAATAAAATCGTTACATTTTAAGCTTCTTGCAATTTTTTCTTTAGTTTTATCTTTGGCATAAGACTTGCGTATTAAATCAGATAGTAAACAACTGGACAAATTGAAAGGAGATTTTTTATGCAAATGTTTAAAATGATACAAGCAATGGCATCTGGAACTGGTATCGCTAATTTTACTCCAGGCAATATTATAATGTTGCTTTTCGGAGTATTATTTGTGTGGTTCGGAATAAAAAAGAAATACGAGCCATTTCTACTTGTTCCACTTGGAATTGGCTGTATTCTTGCCAATATCCCAGGTACAGGATTACTTGATCCAGGCGGACTTTTATTTTTCAATTATCAGGGTATAGCCAATGTAGTTTACCCACCGCTAATTTTCCTCGGAGTTGGAGCAATGACGGACTTTCGTCCACTTATTGCAAATCCTAGTACAATCCTCCTCGGAGCCGCTGCCCATCTTGGAATCTTCATAGCCCTTGTTGGAGCAAAACTATTAGGTTTTGGAATCGCTGAAGCTTGCGCAATTGGAATAATCGGCGGAGCTGATGGACCAATGGCTATTTATGTAGCAACAAAACTGGCGCCTCATCTACTTGGCCCTATAGCGGTTGCTGCCTATTCTTATATGGCGCTTCTGCCTTTGATTCAACCACCTTTGATGAGGTTGATAGTACCAGTAGAAGAAAGAAAGATTGCCATGGCGAAGTTGAAACCTGTTTCCAGGCGTTCAGCTATCATATTTCCTATCGTAATGATTTTTGTAGTATTAATCTTGCTGCCACCAATTGCCCCACTGATTTCATGTCTAATGCTTGGTAACCTGATTAAGGAATGTGATGTAATGAATCGTGTTTCCGCCACATTGGGCGAACCATTCTTGGATATTGTCACAACTTTTATAGCTATCGCAATTGGATCCACAATGACTGCGGCCAATTTCGCAAATGCGCAGACAATTGAAATTGTCATATTGGGATTGATAGCATTTATGACCGGTTCTGCTAGTGGACTGCTGTTTGCAAGATTAATGTGTTTCGCCACCAAAGGTAGAATCAATCCATTGATTGGTTCTGCAGGTATTGCAGCTGTTCCCATGGCTGCTCGTGTATCACATAACGAAGGTATAAAATGGAATAAACGTAACTATTTAATTATGCATGCAATGGGACCAAACCTTGCAGGCGTTTTAGGAACTGCAGTAGCTGGTGGTATCATGCTTACTGTTTTGGGGGTGAAGTTATGATTAATATCAATACAAATATCGTTTCGGACACAGTTAATGGAGCACTTATTTTAAGTATATTCGACTTTTTCGCTTGCTTCTTCGTTCTTTATTTTATTTCTTTCTTCATTAGAGGAATCACCTATTTTGATGAAAAATTAGTAAAAAGGGAAAACAGGAAGAAATTGGAAAAGGAACAAGAGGCATCTCTGAAGGGATAATATCGACAGGTTATACTTTTAATTTCCCTTTTCTAAACAAGATAAAGCTCCATACCTTCAGGTATGGAGCTTTGATATTTTAAACTCGAAATGATATTGCACTTGCTTTAATTTATCATATGCCAGGTTATTTTTTTACCACATGCTTTGCATCGTAAAGGTCTTGTGCATTGTCCCATTCAGCTATGATTTGAGGGATAACCTTATAAAGGTCTCCAACTATTGCATAATCCGCAACTTCAAATATAGGTGCATCTGGGTCCTTGTTAATGGCTATGATTATATCGGATGTTTGCATTCCAGCAAGATGCTGTATTGCCCCCGATATGCCACAAGCAAAATAAATTTTAGGCTTTACCGTAGTTCCAGTTTGGCCAACCTGGTGAGAATGATCTATCCAACCAGCGTCTACTGCCGCTCTTGACGATCCTACAACTCCGCCCACTTTATCAGCAAGCTTCTTTATGAGTTCAAATCCTGAAGGATCTCCAAGTCCTCTTCCTCCTGAGCAGATTATATCGGCATCAGTTAAGGAAACAAGTTCTTTGGCAGCTTTTACAACTTCAATAACATCCGTTCTTATGTCTGAGGCGATGAGATTGGCATCTATCTTTATAAGTTCACCCTGCTTGCTTGTATCTTTTTCCAACTTATCCATAACGCCTGGTCTGACTGTGGACATCTGAGGTCTATTCTTTGGGCAAATGATAGTTGCCATGATGTTCCCACCAAAAGCCGGACGAGTCTGCATAAGTTTTTTATCAACAGGATCAATATCAAGTTTTGTACAGTCGGCGGTAAGTCCAGTATCAAGCCTTGCTGCAACTCTTGGCGCCAAGTCTCTTCCAATATGCGTAGCTCCAAAAATAACAATCTCCGGTAGATATTTGTTTACAGCTTCAACGAGAACCTTTGTATAACCATCAGTTGTATAATTTTTTAGCAATGGGTTATCAATTTGATAAACCTTGTCAGCGCCATAAGCAAACAATTCTTTTACAATATGATCCGTATCGCTTCCTATTAATAGCGCACAAACTTTTCTATCTCCTATTTCCCTAGAAAGTTTATATCCTTCCCCCAATAACTCAAGGGCAACATTCATCAGCTTTCCATTTCTTTGTTCGGTATATACCCACACATCCTTATAAAGGGATATATCTTTCTTTTCCATAACATCAGCTTCTTTAAAAATCGCATCAAATGGGCAAGATTCTATACATATGCTGCATGCGGTACATTTTTCATTTATTACAGCCAATTTGTTAACCATATCAATCGCATCAAAGGGGCAAGCCTTGACACAAAGGGTACATCCCTTGCACTTTTCATCTATAATTTTAATTGCCATTACTATACCTCCTTCAACTATATAATATGTTTTTCTTTTAAACTAACCAATAATATCTGTACTTGCTCTTTTTCTGAATCTGCTTCAATAATCATTCCCACACCCTTTGGAGACGGGGTAAAACTTCGAAAAACGTTTGTTGGGGAAGCCTCAAGGCCCACTTTAAGAAGATCAATATCCACATCTTTGGCGGACCAGGTTGGAATTGTTTTTTTACAAGCATCGTAAATTCCTGGAACGGACATGTATCTTGGAGCATTAAGCTCTTTGATTGCAGTTAGTACGCAAGGAGTTTTTATTTTTATAAGCTCATAACCATCTTCAAGTGCTCTCTTGACCGTGATTTCTTTGCCTGAAATAGAGAATTCCTTGACATACGTAACTTGAGGCAAATCAAGTTTTTCTGCAAGCTGTGGTCCAACTTGGGCTGTATCTCCATCTATAGCTTGTCTCCCGGCAAATATTATATCAACAGGACCTATTTTTTTGATTGCTGCTGCCAAGGCATTGGATGTCGCCCATGTATCCGAACCAGCAAATGCCCTGTCGCTGAGCAATATGGCTTCATCAGCTCCCATGGCAAGACACTCTGTCAACATTTCCTTTGCCTGAGGAGGTCCCATTGTCAAAACTGTGATATATGTATCAGGAAATTCATTCTTGATTTTAAGAGCTTCTTCCAATGCATTTGCATCATCATGGTTCAATATGCTTGGAACTCCATCTCTTATTAAAGTATTTTTAATAGGATCTATTTTTACTTCATTTGTATCTGGAACTTGTTTTGCACAAACAATAATTTTCATTTTACTTCCTCCTTCTTTCTTATTTACCGAAAACTGCTGCAGAAATTACCATTCTTTGAACTTCAGAGGTACCTTCATAGATTTCAGTGATTTTGGCATCCCTCATCATTCTTTCAACTGGATAATCCTTTGTGTAGCCGTATCCACCATGTAGCTGAACAGCCTTTGTTGTTACAAACATGGCTGTTTCCGCTGCAAACAATTTAGCTATTGCGGAATCCGTACCATACTTTAAACCAGCAGATTTCAAATAAGCGGCCTTGTATATCAACATTCTAGTAGCTTCGATTCTTGTTTTCATATCTGCGATATCAAATTGCAATGCCTGCATTTGAGAAAGCTTCTTGCCAAATTGCTTTCTCGATTTCATATACTCAACAGTAACATCAAATGCTCCTTGAGCAATTCCAAGAGCTTGGGAGGCAATACCAATTCTTCCACCATCAAGTGTCGCCATTGCTATTTTGAATCCATCTCCAACATTTCCTAAAATATTTTCTTTTGGCACTATGCAGTTTTGGAAAATCAGTTCCGTTGTAGCTGAGGCCCTGATTCCCATTTTGTCTTCTTTTTTACCTATTGTAAAACCAGGAAAATTCTTTTCTATAATAAAGGCGCTTATACCCTTGGTTCCTTTTGTTTTATCAGTCATAGCCATTACAATGTAAGTGTCTGCAACTCCTCCATTGGTTATGAAAACCTTGGTTCCATTTAATTCCCAATGATCTCCCTTGTCCAATGCCTTGGTTTTCTGACCAGCAGCATCAGTTCCTGCATTTGGTTCAGTCAAACCAAAAGCTCCCAGCTTTTCTCCCTTGGCCAATGGTATCAAATACTTTTGCTTTTGTTCTTCAGTACCAAAATAGAAAATCGGCCAAGCTCCAAGCGATGTGTGGGCAGAGCATATTACCCCGGTTGAAGCACAAACTCTTGAAAGTTCTTCAACAGTTATTGCATAGGCAAGATTATCTCCGCCTGCTCCACCATATTCTTTTGGAAATGGAACTCCAAGCAATCCATAATCCTTCATCTTGGCTATTGTTGCATAAGGAAATTCACCACTTAAGTCGATATCGGCTGCAATGGGTTCAACTTCTTTAACTGCAAACTCCCTAACCATTTTTCTAACGAGTTCTTGTTCCCTAGTTAATTGAAAATTCATTTAAAAGCCTCCTCTTATAATTTAAACGGCTATGTACTAATAAAGTGATAGTCGTATTTTTGAGCTTGTTATTTATTTAACAGCCTTACCCCATTATTAAACAATATTTTTACCATTATATCAAGTGCAAAATTAATATTTTTTATTTAGACCGATTTTATTCCCATTTATTCTAAAAAGTTTATGATTGCCTGAATATTCTGGCAATTCAGTCTTTTCTCTAATATGGTCCCTCCTTGTTACCAATATTTTCAACTTGAAATCTAGAGTTTTCAAAGTTTCAGCCATATTTTGTTGAAATATGATGTGGTCGACATCAGGATAAAAAAAAGATACATCGTTATTTAAATAACAATGTATCTACATATTCATAACTTTTTACTGGTCAATATCCACAATTACGACTTCCAACGTATTGATTGCATCCTGAATCAATTGATCAATATTTAACAAACTCTCTTCTCTCAACACATCTTCGATTTTGGGTCTTGTGCTTGGATGCTTCGGTAAAAAAACACTGCAGCAATCTTCATACGGCTGAATAGATGTTTCGAATGTTCCAATTTTTCTTGCAAGTTTCATTATATCCACTTTGTCCATTGCTATGAGTGGCCGCATTACAGGCATTTTTACAGCATCATCTGTGGCTACAATTCCAAGAACTGTCTGGCTTGCAACCTGACCCAGGTTTTCACCGGTAATCAGCATTTGACATCCATTTTCTTTTCCAACAATTTCAGCTATTCTCATCATGAACCTTCGCGCAATTATAGTAGAATATTGCTCCTGGCATTTGGCAGCGGTTTCTTGTTGTATTTCCACTAGATTTACATAGCTAATCTTAATTTTTCCACATTGAAGCGCTAATATTCTAGCCAAATCAACTACTTTCTCTTTTGCTCTCTCGCTTGTATATGGATAAGCGTGAAAATGAATCGCTTCAACCAACATTCCCCTTTTAGCCATCATCCAAGCTGCAACCGGACTGTCTATGCCCCCTGATAAAAGAACCATCCCTCTACCATTTGTTCCAATAGGGAGCCCTCCATAACCAGCAGTCTTGTCAGTGAATATATATGTTTTGTCTCTTCTTAAATCAACGAAGAGCCTGCATTCAGGATTATGAACATCAACAGCAAGAACCTTGCATCCGATTAAAACCCTTGCGCCTATTTTTCTGGCAATTTGTGGAGATTCCATGGGAAAATCCTTGTTTGCCCTCTTCGCTTCGACTTTGAAAGTCTTTATTCCTTTCTTTTCTATCAAGTCCATCATGTAATCCACACAGGCGTCTCCAATTTTATCAAGATCTGATTCTACCTCAATTGCATGGCTTATTGAATCAACTCCGAATATTTTCGATACATCCTCGATTATACTGTCGATGCTATATTCCTTAGGTGCCCTCAAGTAGATCAATCCTTCGCGCCTATTGATTTTCAAGCCTTTGTAATTCTTTGTGCCTTTTTTAATCCTGTCGACTAAAAGCCTCTCAAAGAAGGGCTTGTTTTGTCCCTTCAGAGCAATCTCACCGCAACGGACAATAAATATATTTGTGTCGTTCATTTCCATTTCTTTCTCCATTCAAGATCCTATAATTTTGCAAACCCTTTTCTCATTGATTTTACTGCTTGAGCTAGTTTTTCTATTGTAAAGTCAAGTTCAGCCTCATCATTGAATTCACTGAAACTGAACCTTAATGCTCCTTGAATCTCTTTGTCCTTCAAACCCATGGCTTTTAAGACATGGCTATCTGTATTCTTTCTAGAAGTGCAAGCTGATCCAGTAGAGACAAAAATACCATTATCCTCCAGCATATGCAATAACACCTCGGCTTTTGTGCCCAAAAAGCTTATATTTAAAATATATGGACTAGATGTTCCATCTATTGGTCCATTTATCTTTATATGGTCGATTTCAGACCTTATGCCATTGATTAAATAGTCCTTCAATCGTTTAATTTTTATATATCTTGCATCAAGTTCAGCGAAGTTTATTTTTGCAGCTTCAGCGAATCCCATTATAGCTGGGATATTTTCTGTTCCTGATCTAAGGCCTCTTTCCTGGGCTCCCCCAAGTATTACAGGTTCTAGTCTTACACCTTTTTTAACATCCAAGGCACCGATTCCTTTTGGGCCATGTATTTTATGACCGCTGATTGAAACCATGTCGAGATTGCATATCCTAGGTTCAATTTGTATTTTACCGTATGCTTGAACCGCATCGGTATGAAATAATATTTTCTCGAATTTGCTCTTCATCTTCCCAACTTGCCTGATTGGCTGAATACTTCCTATTTCATTGTTGACCAACATTACTGACACAAGGATTGTCTTGTCATCAAGCTCACTTTCTAATTGGTCAAGGTCAATTAGTCCGTACTCGTCAACATCAAGATATACAACTTTAAAACCTGATTTTTCAAGAAAATTGCAATTTTCCAACACAGCTTTGTGTTCGATCCTGGTCGTTATTATTTTGTTTCCTCTTCTTTTTAAAGCGTTCGCCGCTCCAAGTATTCCCAAGCTGTCAGCTTCTGTTCCACTCCCAGTGAATACAATTTCATTTTCATCACTTCCAAGAGATTTAGCTATTTCCAACCTGGATGCTTTCATCAATTTTTCAGCGTCAAGTCCCATCCTATGCAGCGATGATGGATTGCCATAGTTTTCAAAACCAGACATCATTTTATCAATTACCTGTTCATAAGGTTTTGTCGTGGCGCTATTGTCAAGATATATTAGCATATTCTATTCCCTTCATATTACGGATTATTAATGCCTATCATAGTCTTCATAATCAATACAAGCCAATGTAAAATCTTACGTGTAGTGTTAAAAGAAAGAAAAGAGGCAATAGCCTCTTTTCTTTCCTTATGTATTCTATTGCTTTATTTTGCGTATTCTATTGCTCTTGTTTCCCGTATTACATTGACCTTGATCTGGCCTGGATAATCAAGCTCGCTCTCAATACGCTTGCTGATATCCCTTGCTAGGAAAACAATATCGGCATCGGACATTTCCTCAGGCCTGGCAATAATTCTTATTTCTCTTCCCGCTTGGATTGCAAATGATTTTTCAACACCTGGAGTTGTATTGGCTATTTCTTCCAGCTTTTGCAATCTCTTGATGTACGTTTCCAAGGTTTCACGTCTTGCCCCAGGTCTTGCTGCGGATAAGGCGTCTGCAGCTGCTATTAGGACTGCTTCAAGACTCTTTGGCTCGCAATCTCCATGATGTGCGGCCATTCCATCTATGATTATTTCTGATTCCTTGTATTTTCTTAATAAGTCGATTCCTATTTCTACGTGTGTTCCCTCAACTTCATGGTCGATTGCTTTTCCAATATCATGTAGAAGACCCGCTCTTTTGGCAATTTTAACATCCAAACCAAGTTCAGATGCCATTAATCCAGCCAGGTGGGCAACTTCAACTGAATGCTTCAACACATTTTGACCATAACTTGTCCTGTATTTCAGCCTTCCCAACAGTCTTACCAATTCCGGATGAAGATTATATATGCCTACTTCGAATGTTGCCTGCTCTCCAGCTTCCTTAATTGTGTTGTTAACTTCTTTTTCAGCTTTTTCAACCATTTCTTCTATGCGTGCTGGATGTATTCTTCCATCTACAATAAGCTTTTCAAGAGTAATCCTTGCGATTTCTCTTCTTACTGGATCAAAACCGGAAAGTATTACAGCCTCTGGAGTATCATCTATGATAAGGTCAATGCCCGTCATTGTTTCGATGGCTCTGATATTTCTGCCTTCCCTGCCAATAATCCTACCCTTCATTTCGTCATTTGGAAGGGCCACAACAGAAACTGTGCTTTCAGCAATATGATCGGCAGCACACCTTTGTATGGCTCCAGTGATTATCTCTTTTGCTTTCTTGTCTGCTTCTTCTTTTGCCTTTAGCTCCATGTCTTTAATCATGACTGCAGCTTCTTGTCTTATTTCTTTTTCAATATTCGATAATAATAATTGCTTTGCTTCCTCAATGGAATATCCTGAAATACGTTCTAATTCTTGAATTTGTTTATGAATAAATCCGCTTAATTCTAATTCTTTTGCAGCTATAAGCTGTTCCTTGTTCGAAATATTTTCTTCTTTCTTTTCTAAATTCTCTGTTTTCTTATCAATGACTTCTTCCTTTTGTATCAATCTGTTCTCATTTTTCTGAATTTCTGCTCTTCTATCTCTGATTTCCCTTTCAATTTCGGTTCTCATCCTATGGGCTTCTTCTTTTGCATTAATAGCAATTTCTTTCTTTAATGTTTCTGCCCTATTTTCTGCGTCTAGAAGAATATTCTTAGCCTTTTGCTCCGCACTGCCAATTGCCTTCTCACCTAAATTTTTCCTAATAATATATCCGGCAACTAAACCAATAAACAAAGCAAGAATCGCTGCTAAAATAATGTATAATACTGAGTTAATGTGAATGCACCTCCCGCTTAATTAAATCTTGATGTTTTTTAAGTTATACTGTATTTTTGATTATATCGCATAAGAAACAACAAAAATCATATGTTTTGAGTAATTAATTATTGATAGAACTACATAAAGTATATTATAATATTTTTGGTAGTATTGTCAAGAAAAATGGAGTTTCAAGCGTTATGGGCTATTTCAGAGACCTACTAAAAAACATAGACTTAAGTTTGTTGATACTCCCCCTGATTTTCGCCGTGATAAGCGTAATCATGATTGGGAGTACTTCTTATGATACGTCCTTTCATATAACCAGAGAAATAAAGGTGCAACTTATTGCATACGCTCTCGGTGTTATAGCAATAACAGTAATACTGCTCTTTGATTACAAGACTTTTGAAAGTTTGGAGAAGGTCTTATTTATAGGATCCATTGTTATGCTTTTATTGGTCTATATGCCTGGAATTTCCAAGGTTCAATTTGGAGCCCATGGATGGATTAGCCTAGGACCTCTTGATTTCCAACCTTCTGAATTGGTTAAGATAACATTTGTACTTAGTTTTGCCAGCTATTTATCTAGAAATCGAAAAACTTTGGATAATTTAAAGGGTTTTCTAAAGGCAGCACTTTATTTCGTTCCCTTTGTTCTTTTAATACTCATTGAGCCTGATCTGGGCAATGCCATTGTTGTCTTTGTAATAGCTTTCGTTATGTTGTTTTGCGCTGGAACAAGGTATAAACTCTTTGGAGAAGTCGCAGGTGTTGGAATCGTAAGTCTTCCCGTTGTTTATAGATTCATGGAAGCCCATCAGAAGATCAGAATTGATGCTTTTTTAAATCCGGACAATTTGTCCCTGCCAGGCAATTACCAGGTTTGGAATTCCAAGATTGCAATTGGCTCCGGAGGGTTCTTTGGCAAAGGACTTTTTCACGGAACTCAAAAGGAATTAAAATTCCTGCCGGTGCAGGAATCAGATTTTATATTTTCAGTTATAGTTGAAGAGCTTGGCTTTATTGGTGGTGCTCTGGTTGTGGCTTTGTACACTTTTTTTCTTTATAGAATTGTTAAGATTGCTGACAACGCGAAAGATATGTATGGCTCTCTTGTGGTTATTGGCATTCTATCAATGTTTGCCTTCCAAATATTTGAAAATATTGCAATGACCATGGGTCTCATGCCTGTCACAGGTATTACCTTGCCCTTTATAAGTTATGGCGGCAGCTCTGTTCTGACTAACATGATAGCGCTTGGAATAGTTTTAAATGTTGGTATTCGAAGCAAGGTTATCAATTTCTAATATGAAATGAAATCTCATTTAAAGTTCTATTAAAATTGAATTCTCTCAATAATTTTCATGAAATTGTCATAAATATAAGTACCAGTTTTTAGCACAATTGGTGTGCCATTGTTTGTTGCAATCTGAATATTGTCATCTTCTTGTATGTAACCGATTATATCAGCCCTGAGGATTTTTGAAACCTCTGTGATACTTGGCATTACGCCGTTGCTTATAAGTTCAGCCTTCAACTTATTTACTACGATTTTTCTGTTTGTCAATCCATTTTCAATTAGTATTTTATCGACTTTGTCAGCATCTCTCAATGCGGCAAATTCTGGCGTCGTAACTATTATTGCCATATCCGCACCCGAAATTGCATTCTTCATCCCTTCATCTATTCCTGCCGGACCGTCGACAATAACATAATCAAAGGTTTCAGAAAGTTTTTCATAAATTATTTTCGTATGAAGCGGTGTCATTTCTACTTTCTCCATATTTTGTGGCGCAGCTATGAGATAAAGGTCTGGGAATCTCTTATCCTTTATCAATGCCTGCTTGATCCTGCATACTCCGTTTATCACGTCAGCTATGTCATAAACCACCCTATTCTCCAGACCCATACAAATATCCAAATTTCGCAGACCCATATCCATGTCCACAAGCACTACTTTCTTGCCATTCTGAGAAAGGGTCCCCCCAAGATTTGCAGTGAACATCGTCTTGCCAACCCCGCCTTTTCCTGAAACTATAACTATGACCTTTCCCATTGTCTTCCTCCTTATCTCTATTTGGTAATCTCAGTATTTACCACATAATTCTTATATTGGTTTTCAATTGCGAAATATTTCGCAATCACTTCTTTTGCCACTGGGGCTGCATATGTTCCCCAACCACCTTGGAATATCAAGACTGCTACGGCAATCTTTGGGTCATCAGCTGGCGCATAGGACACAAACCATGCGAAATTATCATATTCCTGCTTGTAGTAGTCAATTTGCGCATAACCAATCCTGCCGTCGCTTAAATTAATAACCGCCTGTCTTACCGCTGTGTTTTTTGATGTGTAAATCTCCGGATATACTACCAAAAGACGATTCATTTCCTTTTCCACATCGGGAAATTTAAGTCTATAGTTAATCCTTGATAAGTAGGTTTTTATATATTCTACTTCATCTGGAGGATTTATCTTGCCACCTCTTTGGGCTGTACCGGTTTTACCGGCAACCTGGATTGGGAAGTTGATAAAGTTTGCTTTTGCAGTACCTTTAGGGGAGGCAACAACCAAACGCATTGCTTCTTGGATGTCAAGGAGGGATTGACTGTCAATTTCAACTTTCTTGCCTTGAGTCCTTGGAATCAAACCCTGTCCTTCAATACCCTTGATTAGGCTTACATTGTTTAATGTTCCACCATTGGCAATTGTCGCTATGTAATTTGCCATTTGGATCGGCGTGTATGCATTTTCTCCCTGGCCAATTGAAATATTCAATTTATCTCCAGTTGTCCATTTTGCCTGGTTGAAATAAGTATACTTGCATAAATCGGTAACAGTGGAGATCATGTTGGGCAAAACACCAACAGTTTCCATTCTTTTAAGTATTTCTCCCCTGGTAGGATTTTCATCTGTCCATCCAACAATGGTGTCCACATTTTGACTTAATTTTGTTTTGTCTGAGACAACTGCGGGAGAGAAATATATTTTTGCCCTAGTTAATAAGACATTTTTCAAACTTGACTTTGTTTGTGTAAGCTTTCTTGCTTCGCTTGGAACTGGAACCACGGTTTCGGGAATTTCTATTCCTGTAGCTTTACCTAAACCATATTCGCCAGCATATTTGGTTATTTTCGTAATGCTTATTGGATCTTTATAATTTAATGAAGTCTCTTTGAAAAAATCATATCCCGTTCCGGCATCAAAGAAATAATAATTGCACGACTCTGCAATCGCATCATAAAAGTTTATATACCCATGTTTTCCCCTATAGAGATTCCAGAGGTCGCAGGCGTATGTCCTATCTCCATATTTAATTACACCATTGTCATAAAGCTTCACATTTGGATTGAGACCGCTTTCCAAGGCCGCTGTACCCGTAACCATTTTAAATGTTGAACCTGGCTGTACTGCAGTTCTCGTGGCAACATCAAAAAGAGGAATTGGCGACAATGGATCCCTGGGATTTGCGCTTTGGAGTTCATTCCATTTATCCTCGCTTATGCCATTGGCAAAAAGGTTTGGATCATAAGAAGGATAACTGGCTAAAGCTAGCACGTCTCCATTAGAAACATCCAATGCTACTACCGCCCCTACATTTGCCTTGGAAAATGTTTGTCCATAATTGTAGCTGCCAAAATCGCTGTTGAAAGTACCTCCAATTGATATTTGATCAAGCGCTTGCTTTAAAGCCTTTTCTGCAGTCTGCTGAAGCTCCAGATCTATGGTGAGATAAACATCCTTACCCTTTTGAGATGGAGTTTCACTTATTACTCTAACCATTTTGCCAAAAGCATTAACTTCAACCCGTTTTGAACCATCCTGTCCCTTCAAAATAGTTTCATATGTTTTCTCTAAGCCTTCCTTGCCAATCAAATCATTAGCGTTGTACCCGAGCTCATCCACATATTGCACCTTTTCACTTTCAGATATTTTACCAAGGTAACCAATCACATGAGCTGCTGTTTCCTTGTATGGATAATACCTCGTTGATTCTGCGACTATCTCAACCCCCGGATAACTCATTCTCTGTTCTTCCAAGGTAATTATCGTCTTATCTGATATCCCCTTTGCAATTTTGGCAGGAAGATAACTTTTATACCCAAGTGCAGCCAGCTCATTTCTTACTATGAGTATTTTTCTGGCATCTGATATTGAGGTGGCCCGATCGATCTCGTACTTGTCCATCAATTGATAGAAGGCATCGTTTGCCGACAGGTTGGTGGGAAGATTATATCTTTGTAGGAAGCTTTCCTTGTTTAATTCTTCCAAATATTTCATGTTTTTTACTGAAATAGGTGGAAATGTGTTGTAAGTTCTTTGCATTACAGCTTGGGCATCGTACTTGCTGACCCCGTCATCAATATTCAATCTTCTTCTCATTTCTGAAAAAGCCTGGTCCGCAGTGAAATTTGAGGGCATCAGTTGTGATGTGAGCCATTTTTCAATAATATCCTGATAAGTATATCTAAAAACTCCGTTGACGCTTACTATTGGAAAATCGTCAAAATAGGAATCGCCATTTGCTTCCAGGGTTTTAATTAAGTTCAATGCCAGCTTGTTTATATCTTTGTTCGAAATATTCCCTGCATTCAGCTGTACAGTAAAACTTGGAGTATTTCCTGCTATAACCCTTCCATATCTATCCTTGATCTCGCCTCTTGGAGCAAGAGCATAAATATTTTTAATGCTCATGTTTTGAGAGGCTTTTGCCCAGGTATCTCCTTGTACTACCGTCAACGAAAGAAGCCTGATAACTAAAACAGACATCATTATGATTATTGCTAACAGGACCTGGTTGTTTCTAGATCTAAACCAATTGTTCATTTAATACCTACATATACTTGAAGCCACGATATCGAATTACTTTTCTTACTAAAAACCAATAAATCGGCAAGACCAATATTGAGTTGTAAACAATGGAAACCGGCTGTTTGAAGAGCATATAAACGAAATCTATATTCCCGCCAAATACACCTGATATTCCCCAATATAAAATGTTATATAGCAACGTTCCAAAAGCTGAAATAAAAATTACTGAAATCACATTATCCCTATATATGAATTTTTTCAAGCCTTCAATTGACAAAGCAATAAGGAAGTAGCATAAAGCACTTATTCCGATGACTTCCGAGAAAGACAAATCAGAGAGCAATCCAAATATCACTCCGAAAATTATTCCATGCTTTTCATTGAATAAAAATGAAAATACAATTGTCAAAATCAAAATTAAATTAGGTGCCACACCAAAAAATGACACATCGTGCAATAAAGTCGACTGCACAATAAAAGCCACCACATATGCACAAAATGAATAACGATATTTCAAAACAAATCTCCATAAATAATATTTTTAAAATACAGGTTGTAATTATCCTTATGTCTTTACTTTTTAGTAATTACTGTAACCTTTTGAAGATTTTTGAAATCTGCAACCGGCAAGGCGGTAATTGTCTTGATCAACTGGTCATTCTCCAATTTTGATTCTTTCACACTGCCTATGATTATTCCCCCAGGGTAACTTCCGAGGCCAGATGTCAACAAGACGTCCCCACTGATGACAGTTGCCTTGGAATCTAGCATGTAGCCTATAAGACCGCCTTTTCCATCCCCGGAAAGCACGCCAAGTAAATTTATATCTCTTGAAACTCTGAAACTGACCGAATTATTCTCATCGATTACAGAAATCACTTTTGCCCATGTGTCTCCAGCATAATATACTCTTCCTATTAGGCCATCCCCATTCACTACAACTGAATTATATTTGACACCATCTTTTGTTCCAACATTTATTGTAAAAATATTGAAAAGGTCTGAATTGTCCATGGCAATTACATCAGACGTTACGTAGTTATAGCTTGCGGTTAAATCCTTGTAATTAAGTACACTTTTCAGTTCTCTCATCTCCGCAAGTTCCGCTTTGGAAAGCTCCAGGCTCACAATTTGCTTTTTCAAACCGGCTATATCTTGCTTCAACTGTTTGTTTTCCTTGTTTGCATACCAAAAGCTGAAAACTGATGAAAAATCATTGGAGATATTGTTTCCAAAATTGGCTAAAGGACTTTGCACCGTAGCCACTCCGTTTCCGACAAAGTTTCCAATTGGAGAATTGTTTCCCTTGTTTGCGTAGGAAATTATTATTCCAACCAATAAAACAAATATGATTGATAATATTATCAGCAATTTTTTATGCGTCAATATCCAGATTCTCATCTATATACATTCCTTCTCTGGCTTTCTGTGTTGAGAATTCTCTCAATGTTGTCCAGACTTTTACCTGTTCCAAGAGCAACATCTTCCAAGGGCTTTTCAGAAATCAGTACCTTGAGGCCTGTTTCCTGTGTAATCAACTTGTCAATTCCCCTTATCAATGCGCCACCTCCAGTTACCACCATCCCGGCGTCCATTATGTCAGCTGCGATTTCCGGTGGAGCATTTTCCAATGTCTGTTTAATCCCTTCAACAATATCATTTATGGGTTCTTCCAAGGCCTTCATAATATCTATTGATGTTACTTTTAAAATCCTTGGCAAGCCATTGATTAGGTCTCTACCCCTGACCTCGGCTTCCAACACCTCTTCAGTGTGAATTAGGTTATGTGAAACACAGCCAATTTTAATCTTTATTTCTTCAGCGGTCTTATCTCCAATCAGCAGGTTGAAATTCTTTCTCATGTATAGGATTATAGCCTCATCCATTTTATCACCTGCAACTCTGAGAGATGTGCTGGCAACAATACCTCCAAGAGAAATAATTGCTATGTCAGATGTCCCTCCGCCAATGTCTGCAACCATGCAGCCTTTTGGATTCTCTACTGCAAGTCCACACCCTATTGCCGCAGCCATAGGTTCATCCATTATAAAGATATCTCTTGCTCCCATCTGATGAACAACTTCCTGAACCGCCCTTTTTTCCACCTCGGTCACTCCCGATGGCACCCCGACAACTATCCTTGTCCTAGTCAATATGGATTTTGACGGAATTGCTTTTCTCAAAAAATCTTTAAGCATTGCCTGGGTCATGCTAAAATCAGAAATTACCCCATCCTGAAGTGGTTTTACAACCTTTATACTGTCTGGTGATCTTCCCACCATAAGCTTTGCATCTTTTCCTGTTGCAAGAACCTGCTTAGTATGGCTGTCAACAGCTATAACTGAAGGTTCATTCAATATTATTCCCTTACCCTTAAAATATATAAGAGTGTTTGCCGTACCAAGATCAATTCCGACATCATTAATAAATAATTTGAAACACATATATATCTCCTTCCAAGTTTGCCTGGTTAAAATAATGATTTCTCTTTAAAACTCAAGTATTCTCCATCCCCGATAATAATATGGTCGAGAACTTCAATCCCAATAATCTTGCCTGATTCAACCAATCTTGCGGTCAAGTCAATATCCTCCCTGCTTGGAGTAGGATTTCCACTGGGATGATTGTGTATTAAAATAACTGAGGATGCGCTCTTTTGAATTGCCTTGTTAAAGACTTCCCTCGGGTGGACAATTGCAGTATTGAGAGTCCCAACAGAAACTTCTTCAGTCATGATAAGTTCATTTTTAGTATTCAATAGCAAAACTTTGAAATACTCTTTTTTATAATATCTCATTTCCTCCATGAAAAGTTTCGCAACTTCTTTTGGAGAACCTACATTTATCTTCTTATCCCTTGGTCTTACCGCTATTCTTTTCCCTAATTCCATAGAGGCAACCAGCAAGCTGGCCTTGGCGTTTCCTATTCCTTTTATGCTGGAAAGCTCTCCAGGTTCACACTGGCTTAGATATGATATTCCTCCCTCATTGAGGGACAATAATTTGTTGGCTAATGTTATGGCAGATGAATCTTTTGAACCACTTCCGATTAGTATTGCCAATAGGTCAGAATTTGAAAGAGTCTTTACGCCAAAACGAAGCAACCTCTCCCTTGGCCTCTCTTCCTCTGGAAGTTCCCTGACAAGCATGCTTGTATTCAATTTTATCCCCCCTAAAAAAAATAACCCTCCCAAATAAAATATAAAAGCTCTCTAATTCCCTAAGTTTTCCCCTGCTTTTCTCAAAGATTTGTATGAATCTTTAAGACTCATTTTAGCATTAATCGGAAATGAATACAATCTCATTTTCCCTTAAATATAAAGGGGAGCAAGGTTTTACAGAATTTTTCAAAGGAATGTGGAATTAATAAATTGTCTATGTTAGAATAGTGTAAATATTTGGAGGTGTGGTTATGGCAATTATAAGACCTTTCCCAGCAGTTAGACCTGCTATGGAATTTGTGGAAAACATCATTTCTCTTCCCTATGATGTAATGAACAGAGCTGAAGCCAAAGAAATGGCAAAAGATAATCCATATAGTTTCCTACATATTTGCCGTTCTGAAATTGATTTGGACGACAATGTAGATCCTTATTCTATGGATGTGTACAATAAAGCAAAAGCTAATCTGCAGTCGTTTATTAAAAAGGGAGTTCTTGTTCAAGATAGTAAGCCAATGTTGTATATTTATGCCGAAGAGATGGACGGACGAGTTCAGACCGGAATAGTTGCTTGTACCGCAATTTCAGATTATGAAGACAACATTATTAAAAAACACGAACTTACAAGATTGGAAAAGGAACAAGACAGAATAAACCATTTTGATGTCTGCAATGCCAATACCGAACCCGTTTTTCTAACATACCGTGACAACAAGGAAATTAGAATCATTATCGACGCTTGGATATTGAGGCATATGCCTGTTTATGATACTTCAACCCCAGACGGAATAAAGCACATACTCTGGGTTGTGGATGAAGACGAAACAATCCAAAAGCTATGCAGCCTTTTTGCAAAAATACCTAACCTTTATATTGCTGATGGACATCATAGATCGGCTTCGGCATATAAGGTTGGATTGAAAAGAAGAGAAGAATTGAAGGGAATACTAACAGGAAATGAGGAATTCAACTTTTTCATGTCGGTAATTTTTCCTGACAATGATTTGAAGATTTTCGATTACAATAGAGTCGTAAAAGACTTGAACGGCCATACTGAAGAGGAATTCATCGAACTGCTGAGACAGAACTTTGTACTTTTTCCAATTAAAACAACAGATGTATCTCCACAGGCGAAGCACGAGTTTTCCATGTACCTCTCCGGGACATGGTTCAGGCTTGCCCCAAAGGATGGCATATTCAATAATCATGATGCAATAAATTCATTGGATGTATCAATACTCCAAAATGAGATACTCAGTCCAATATTGGGAATAGATGATCCAAGATCTGATAAGCGGATAGATTTTGTCGGAGGTATTAGGGGTTTGTCTGAACTTGAAAGACGAGTGGACACAGATATGAAAGTTGCCTTCGCCCTTTACCCCGTGTCCATAGAAGATCTTCTGACTATTTCTGACAATGGAATGGTAATGCCGCCAAAATCAACCTGGTTTGAGCCAAAGCTGGCCAGCGGACTTTTCGTCCATATGCTTTAAACGAACAAGAGCCCTGACATTCGGGTATTATAATAATTTAATCCGCATATCAGGGCTTTTAATTGAAAAAATGTAAAATTTCGATTTATTCCATCAAGTCTTCCCCAAACATTCTTGGAGCAGGGGGTTTTTTTATATTCTTTGTAACTTCACTGCAGCTTTCACGCTCAATAAGTTTATGCGGCATTATTACAACTTTGCTCTCTGGAGTTAATATGTAAGCTTTCTGATTGGCGATCATCTTCACAGCAACAGTTCCAATTGCAAATAGAGGTTGGTGA
The DNA here is from genome assembly GCA_037144355.1 of Eubacteriales bacterium. GTDB lineage: Bacteria > Bacillota > Clostridia > Peptostreptococcales > Anaerovoracaceae > JBAWWY01. The sequence goes on from JBAWWY010000001.1 coordinate 334,926, forward strand.
ATTACAGTCAGCCTTGGCCTGTACAATGAAGCCATCTTAACATTATTGAATCCCACCACCGATACATCCTCGGGAACCTTGTAATCACTATCTCTCAAAGCATTTATCGCACCAATGGCCATTATGTCGCTAGTGGCAAAGATGGCAGTAGGAACGTCCTTGTCGTTAATAAAGTTCTTGACTATGTTATAGCTGTTTTCCATGCTGAAATCGCCATACTTGACATATCTTTGATCAACTTCCAGCCCATGGTCCATCATCGCCTGCTTGTAACCCCTATATTGGTCCAACCCAAAGAAATCAACGTCCACGCTGTTCCTAATCAATCCAATTTTCTGATGGCCTTTTGAAATAAGGTAGTTTGTCATTTGATATGCGGCCTTATAATTGTCGATTGCTATAATCGGAACATTGAGCTTGCTATTGTTTCTATTTACCATTACCACATAAGTGGAGATAGAGTTTATTTTCTCTACTGTTTCTGAATGGAGTGTCCACGGCAAAATGACAATACCCTCCACCTGCTTGCCCTCGAATGATTCTAGGCATTGTATCTCTCTTTGTATATTGCCTCCGGTGCTGGCTACAAGAACATCGTATTTCAAGTTCTGGCACATTTCTTCGATACCGTTTAGTATTTCACCGGTAAATGAATTGGAAAGGTCCGATACAATTACTCCAACGACTCGGTTTTTTCTTGTAACAAGGTTACGAGCAGCGCTATTGGGCCTGAAATTCAATTCCTTGATTGCAAGGTTTACCCTAGCCTCCAATTCAGCCTTTACGGGAGTTGTCTTATTTATAACTCTTGAAACTGTCGCTATGGAAACTTTTGCAGCTTTAGCTACATCTTTTATTGTATTACTCATCTTTCCCTTCAATAATGGCAAGAATTTTTCCAACCGTCTCATCAACCGTTAGGTTTGTCCCATCGATTAAGACTGCATCATCAGCCATTCGCAACGGAGTGACTTCCCTTGTGGAATCGTTGTTATCTCTCTTCTCTATTTCATTTTTCACTGTTTCCAGATCTGCATCGATTCCTTTGCCCCTTAGCTCCAGCCATCTTCTCTTTGCTCGCACATCGAGGGAGGCTGTCACAAAAAATTTATACTCGGCATCAGTCATGACTACTGTTCCAATATCCCGTCCATCCATAATAATGCTTTTTGTGCTTCCCATCTTCTTTTGAAGAGCTACCAGAATCTCCCTGACCTTTCCAATAGCTGAAATATCAGAAGCGAAACTTGAAATTTCCTGAGTCCTTATCTTGTCGTTGACTATTTCACCATCAAGTATGATATTCCCATTTGAATAATCAATATCTGTATGGCTTAGGATTTCAACAACTCGGTCAACCTCATCAGGTTTGATATCTTTTCCCAAAAGTTTATAAGCTCCAGCCCTGTACATCGCTCCTGTATCCAAATAGTCGATACCCAGAATCCTGGCAAGCTCCTTTGCTACTGTGCTCTTCCCTGCCCCTGAGGGGCCATCGATTGCTATTCTTATTTTGTCCATAAATATATTATCCTTTTTTATGCATATTAACGTTTGATAAGCTTTTCTATTTCGGAAACGAAAGTATTCACATCTGTGAACTGTCTATATACTGAGGCAAATCTCACATAAGCTACTTCATCAAGCTCTTTCAAGTGTTCCATTATGAGTTCTCCAATGACTTTGCTTTCTATTTCCTTTTCCATTAGATTATTTAATCCTCGTTCTATTTCTCCTGCTATGGTTTCAATAGCGGCAATAGAAACCGGCCTTTTTTCACAGGCTTTTATTATTCCGTTTATAACTTTCGTTCTATTGAAAGCTTCTCTGCTTCCGTCTTTTTTAATAACCATGAACGGAATTTCTTCAACTTTTTCATAAGTCGTAAAACGTTTTTTACATTGGTCGCATTCCCTGCGCCTTCTTATGGCAAAGCCTTCTTCTGTGGGCCTTGAATCAATAACTCTCGAGTCAATGTTTTCGCAATATGGACATTTCATATGACTACCCCCGATTAATAAATTTATTTATATGACGGTTCTTTATCTTTATAACGATATATAGTAAGTTTATCACTTTAAGTAGATTCTAAATCTATATTTAGTATTAAGCAATAGAATAATTCTTATAAAAAAACCTAGCACATATGCACTAGGTTTTCATTTAATATTTTCTATTTTATCTTAAGTTCTTTTTTCGCTAATTCAACCATTTTTGTGAAGCCTGTTGGGTCGAAAATACCCATTTCTGAAAGCATTTTTCTATTGATATCAATTCCTGCAAGTTTTAACCCATGCATAAGCTTGCTATAGGAAATGTCGTTCATCCTTGCTGCAGCACTTATTCTTGCAATCCAAAGAGTTCTGAATTCTCTCTTCTTCATTTTTCTTCCAACAAATGCAGAACGAAGCGATCTCATTACTGCTGGATTTGCTGCTCTAAATACCTTGCTCTTTAATCCATAAAACCCTTTTGATAATTTTAATATCTTTTTATGCTTTTTTTTAGCATTCATTGCCTTTTTGACTCTTGCCATCTCATCTAACCTCCTAAATTATTTCATTAATATTGATTTGATTCTTTTGTGATCTGCGCTAGTGAGATAAGTTCCTTGTCTTAGGCCTCTTTTTCTCTTGGCACTTTTTTTAGTAAGTATGTGGCTCTTGTAAGCCTTGTTTCTTTTGACTTTACCAGTCTTGGTTAGTCTGAATCTTTTCCTAGCTCCTCTATGTGACTTCATCTTTGGCATCGAAATTTCCTCCTGTATATTATTCTTGGTCTTTTATATTAACTCTTTGGTGTTAAAATCATAATCATGCTTCTGCCTTCAAATTCCGGTTTCTTTTCCACTATTCCAAATTCCGAAACTGCATCCGCAAATTTATTCATCACGACAATTCCCACATCTGTGTAGCCTCTTTCCCTACCCTTGAATCTCAAGCTGACTTTCACCTTGTCAAGTTCTTTTAGAAACTTGATTGCGTTGTTGGCTTTTACTGTAAGATCGTGGGCTTCGATAGATGGGCTAAGTCTGATTTCCTTAATCTGGGTAGTCTTTTGTTTCTTCTTGGCTTCTTTTTCTTTCTTCTGAAGCTCGTATCTATACTTCCCATAATCCAGGATTTTGCAGACTGGTGGATTTGCAGTGGGTGAAATCATAACCAGATCAAGCTTCTTTTCCAATGCAATTTCCATAGCTTTCTCTGTGCTGACTATGCCTAACTGTCCGCCGTCGCTGTCGATTAATCTGACTTCCTTGTCACGAATTTCTTCGTTTATTTGATTTTCTTTGTTAATGTTTAGCACCTCCTAAAAAATAAAAAAGCAGATATAACTACCCGCTCCAAGACAAACAATATATTTGTAAAAATATAATTTGTTTATATTAACCTTATGAGCTTTGGCTATAAGGTGAGAAGCGGATGACTTCCTCTTGATTACTTACAGTGGTTAGAATATCATTTTGGCTTGGTGATGTCAAGTATTTTTATTCTATTGCAGTGCCCCGTATTAAAATATATAATTACATGATAAATCATTATTATTAGGGGGTTCCGAAGCTTTGACAATTACAAAAAGTTTACTTTCAAAAGTCTCCAGTCAGGAGTTGATTACCATATTCGACTCGATTAACGACGCGATTTTCATCGATGACGCCCAAGGCAACGCCATGTGGATAAATAAGGCATGCGAAGAGCTTTACAAGGTCGATAAGGAATCTGTAATTGGAAAAAGTGTTTCTTTCCTCGAGGATGCGGGCATTTTCTCTCCATCTGTTGCTAAACTGGTGATAGAACAGAAGAAAGAGGTAACTATAATACATAAAAACAGGGATGGCAAGAGAATCCTCAGCACTGGCATCCCCATTTTCGATATCAATGGAAACATGACAAAGGTGATTTCCACATCCAGGGACATTACCGAGCTAATAAGCCTTCAGAATAAGCTTGAAGGCATGCAGTCGACCTTAGTCGAACTTAAAACCCAGAAGAGCCAAATCTACCAGGGAGTTATTGCAAATAGCTCTTCCATGTATGACGTTATTCAACTTGCTGAAAGACTGTCTTCCCTGGACTCAACAATTCTTATCTCTGGGGAATCAGGAACTGGTAAAGGAATTATAGCAAAATTGATCCACGAAAACGGCAGCAGAAAAACATATCCATTTGTTAAGATAAATTGTGGCGCGATTCCAGAAAATCTTTTAGAATCCGAACTTTTCGGCTATGAAAGCGGCTCATTTACAGGATCAAGAAAAGAAGGGAAAAAAGGTTTGTTTGAAGTAGCTCAAAATGGAACAGTTTTTCTTGATGAAATTTCAGAGCTTCCCCTTCTGCTCCAGGTAAAGATTCTCCAAGTAATACAAGATAAGGTTATTCAGCGCGTCGGCGGAGTTGAAACAATACCAATCGATGTGAGAATCATATCGGCAACAAATAGGAATTTATCAAAACAGGTCCAGGAAGGGAAATTCAGAGAGGATCTATTTTATAGGTTGAACGTGGTTCCAATCAACATACCACCACTTAGGGAAAGGCCGGAAGACATTATCCCACTTATTAGGCATTTTCTCCAAATCAACAACGACAAATTCAATGAAATAAAGACAATAGATGCAAACGCCATGGCCGTTCTTCTAAAATACCCGTGGCCGGGAAACGTCAGAGAGTTGGAAAATATTTTGGAGCGTCTTGTCATAACTACCAAGAGCGATATTATCTCCACAGAAAATCTGCCAAGTTTCATAGTTGAGAGCACTAGGTCGCCGGGTGACCTAGATCTACTTCATATTAAAAATTTGAAAAAGGCTTTAAACGATGCCGAAAAAGAGATACTTATAGCTACCACGGATAAATACAAGACTACAAGGAAAATAGCGAAAGCCCTTGAATTGAGCCAACCTACGGTTGTTAGAAAACTTAATAAATATGGCATAAAAGTATCACAAGAATGATTGATTCACTTTTGAATCAATATGATGCGTTATTGAATCGTATTATTCGTCGCAAATCCTTGGCCCTAAATGTTTTAACCCTTTATTACCAACATTGGTAGATTCATTTTCTAATTGATTAAAAATATCTGATTCATTTATGAATCAGATATTAGTTTTTTATGTAAATATTCGCTTATTTTTCAAATAAATATCTAAGTTTAAACTAATTAAATGAAATTAATTGTGATTTATTAATTAATTTTTACATAGTCACTTTTACAATAATCCATCCATTTCAACGAAAATAGTCTAAAGCAAATTTATAATCTTCTGTTTTCCTGGATTTCCCCGAATATTTTCTTATCTTTGCTAAAGTTGGCACAGCAATTGCTTTATATAACTAGGAATGCCTATGGTGCTTTTAGTACCTTCGCATGAAATCTAATCCAATATTCTTAAGGAGGAATAAATATGTCAGTTGATTACAAATTATACGTTTCCGAACTTATTGAAAGAGCTAGAAAAGCTCAAAAAATTCTTGAGGGTTATACTCAGGAACAAGTTGATGAGCTTACCGCAGCGATTGCTTATAATGCAACTAAACCTGATTTTGCACTAGCAGCCTCTGAAGCCCTTGTTGCAGACTCTGGAATGGGAATTGCGAAGGACAAAGTTGGCAAGATGTACACTAAAATCAAGGGTACTTATAGAGATATGAAGGGCGAAAAATCAGTTGGAGTTGTGGAAATCGAGAAAGCCAAAGGAATAATGAAGCTTGCAAAACCCGTTGGAGTAATTGGTGCGGTTATCCCTGTTACAAATGGTGAAGCTACTCCTGTTGTAAAGGCAATCGCCGCTATAAAAGGTAGAAACGCCGTAATCCTTGCGCCACATCCAAGAGCAAAGAATGTAAACGTTTTTGTTGCAAACAACGTTAGAGCTACATTGAAAAAATATGGCGCTCCTGAAGATCTTGTAATTTCCATCGACCCAGAATATGTAAGTATTGAATGCTCTGGTGAATTAATGAAGCAATGTGATCTTATCCTTGCAACTGGTGGAACTCCAATGGTACGTTCCGCTTACAGCTCAGGAACTCCAGCAATTGGCGTTGGTACAGGAAATGTTTGTACTATCGTTGATGGAACTACTGATTTAGATAATGTTGCCAATATGATAATGAGATCAAAAACTTTTGATTATGCTACTAGTTGTTCTACTGAAAACAGCATCTTGGTTCAAAAAGATATTTATGACAAATTTGTAATAGCTATGGAAGCTCAAGGCGGATGGCTTTTAAAAGAAAATTCATCGGAAAAAGAAAAGCTTAAAGCTGGATTATGGCCTGATGGAGAACATCTAAATGTGCAGATAGTTGCACAATCTCCAGCAAAAATTGCTGAGATCGCTGGTCTTAACCTTCCTGCAGGAAAAACATTCTTCATGGTTGAAGAAAATGCAGGAATTGGAAAAGACTTCAGATTCACAGGAGAAAAGCTTTCAGTTGTTACAACATTGATCAAATATAACACTTATGCAGAAGCTTTAGACAAACTTGAAACAGTTCTTAACTTCCAGGGAAAAGGACATTCCTGTGGTATACATACAACAGACGAAAACAAAGTAATGCAAATGGCTGAAAGAATGCCAGTTTCAAGAATCACAGTAAACCAGGCGCAATGCCTTGCCAACAGCGGTGCTTGGACCAACGGACTTCCAATGTCCATGACACTTGGTTGCGGTACTTGGGGACATAACAGTATTTCTTCAAATGTTACTTGGAAAGACCTTATCAACTATACATGGGTTTCATATCCAATTCCATCAACTCAACCTACTGATGAAGAATTATTCCCAGCAGAAATTAGAGAGTTCAACAAATAAGAATTTAGATTTTAAAATTAATTAATTTTAGGAGGAACTAAAATGTCAAATGTTAAAGAAATGGGCAAGAAATACAACTTATATTCATGGAGTGCTCAAAACAAAGTAAATCCACCTAACATCGTAAAAGCTGAAGGGATTTATTTCTGGGATGAAGATGGCAACAAATACACTGATATGTCAGCACAACTTGTTAACGCCAATCTAGGACATGGACACAAGAAAATTATTCAAGCTATAAAGGACCAAGCAGAAAAATTAGCTTATATCGCTCCTTCATACGCTTGTGACGTTCGTTCAGAAGCTGCCAAACTAATGGTGGAAACTGCTGGTGGACACTTTAGAAAAGTATTCTTTGTAAATGCTGGCGCTGAAGCCAACGAAAATGCTATCAAAATGGCAAAAGCTGTAACAGGCAGATGGAAAGTATTCTCCATGTTCCGTTCATATCACGGAGCTACTTTTGGAGCATCAGCTCTTACTGGAGAATCAAGAAGATTTATTGCTGAACCAGGAATCCCAGGATTCATCAAGTTTGATGGCCCTTATGCTTACAGAGCACCAAAGCAATGCAACTTCAAATCTGAAGAAGATATTACTGATTTTTATCTTACTTTACTTGAAAACCAACTTATTTATGAAGGAACAGACGCAATTGCAGCAATATTCATGGAAACAGTCGTTGGAAGCAATGGAATTCTAATTCCGCCTAAAGGATATATTGAAGGCGTTAGAGCACTTTGCACAAAATATGGCATAATGATGGTTTGCGATGAAGTAATGGCTGGATTCGGAAGAACCGGCAAATGGTTTGCATATAAGAACTGGGATGTTGAACCTGACATGATAACTTTTGCAAAAGGTTCAACTTGTGGATACTTCCCAATTGGTGGAGTCATCGTAAACGAAAAAATTGCAAACTATTTTGATGACAATAAAATGTTCTGTGGTCTTACTTACAGCGCTCATCCAATTGGCTGTGCAACAATCCTAGCAACTATGGAAGCTTACAAGGAAGAAAAAGTATTTGACAACGTATTGAAAGTTGGAAAAGTACTTGCTGAACTTCTTGAAGGATTGAAAGCTAAGCATGCATGTGTTGGAGATGTTCGTTATATTGGTTTATTCAGTTGCTTGGAACTAGTTAAAGACAAGGCAACTAAAGAACCAATGGTGCCTTATGGCAAGGATCCTGAAGGAATCATGCCAAAAATCATCGGCATGTTGAAGGCTGAAGGTTTCTCCACTTACTCAATCGAAAACATGATCCATGTATCTCCTCCACTTATCATAACTGAAGAACAATTAAGAGATGCTATGAAAATTATGGATAAGGTTCTTGATTCTGTAGACAATATGATCAAATAAATTCAATAATCATTAAAAACTTTCCATATAAACCACCCCAGGCAGATTGCGAATCGGTCTGGGGTGGTTTTTTTTTTGATTAATGCGTATTATATTTGAGAAACAGATTTTTTTGTGAAATTAAGAACATATGTTTACAACTCTCATTCCTTGTGATAAAATTCAAGCATAAATATATGATTGTCTTGGAGGAATCAAAATGGATTATAATTTAAGTGACAGAGAAAAGAAAATTTTTGAATATATGAAATCAGAGACCCAAAAGAAAGGTTATCCGCCCACTGTTAGGGAAATGTGCGACTTTCTCGGAATTAAATCAACATCAACCGTACACAAGGATCTTGCCAGTCTTGAAAGAAAAGGCGCTATCAGAAAAGATCCATCTAAACCTAGAGCTATCGAAATTCTGGATCAGCCGGAAATTCAATCTCAAACCAGAGAAAGAATCGACATCGTAGATGTACCCATCGTTGGAAGAATAGCAGCTGGAACTCCTATCCTTGCTGAACAGAATATTGAAGATACTTTTTCTGTTCCAGCCAGATTTATCAAGGATGGCGTCCACTTTATGCTAAATGTCAAAGGTGAAAGCATGATTGAAGCCGGGATATTTGATGGAGACTATATTCTTGTCAGACAACAGAATACTGCAAAGAACGGCGACATGGTTGTTGCAATGCTAAATGGATTTGAAAGCGAAGCCACAGTTAAAACATTCTATAGGGAAAAGGACCATATTAGGCTTCAACCGGAAAATAGCACAATGAAACCTATTCTAACCAAGGAAGTTGAAATTCTTGGTTTAGTAAAAGGTGTATTTAGATATTTTTCATAAGCAAATTATTAAGGCTCAGCAGATTTACAAATAAATCGCTGAGCCTTTTCTATTATTTTAATAGAAGTAAATTTCAATACTATCTGGAAACAAGAAGCTTTTTTATTCCCTGTTCAAGGCCTTCTATTGTAAGCTCGAACATTGGGAATATCTCTTTGATCTTTTCTATTGTGAAACTGCCATAGGCATCCGCCCACTCATCTTTTTTAATTGGATTCAGCCATATGTGTTTTTCGTATTTTTTCTTGAATCTATCAAGCCAGTCAATACCTGGAAGTTCGTTATATAGACCAACATAGCAACAACCACCTTTGCTCATGAGCTCTGTTGGGGCCATTGCCGCATCTCCAACGTATATTACTTTATAATCTCTGCCCAGGTTCTTTAAGACCCACTCAGTGTCAATCCAGTGCCCCCTGCGGCAGTATGGGTCCGTGTATAGATGCTCATAAATACAATTGTGGAAATAATATACTTTTAAGTCCTTGAAATGGTTGGATTTATTTGCTGCTTGGAAAAGTGAGCTGCAAAGCCTGCTATAAGGCATCATTGATCCATCGGAATCAAATAGTATGAGTAGTTTTACAGTATTTTGCCTTGGACGTTCGAATACTAGTCTAAGGCTTCCACCGTGGTTGCATGTCTCATCAATTGTCTCGTCAATATCCAACTGTGTTTTGGCTCCGTCCACCCTGCTGGAAAACTGCCTGAGTTTTTTAAAAGCTACTTGAAACTGCCTAAGATCCAGTATGTTATCTTGGCGAAAATCCCTGAAGTTTCTCTCTCCAGCAATCTTAATAGCAGATTTCTTGCCTCCGTCGCCACCTATTCTTATGCCTTGTGGATTATATCCTCCATTGCCAAATACAGAAGTCCCCCCAGTACCAACCCAGTAGTTCCCTCCGTTGTGTTTTTCCTTTTGTTCTGCTAATCTTTCCTCTAGCATTCTTTGGAGTTCTTCGAGTCCGTGCTTTTGGAATTCCTCATAGGCTGCATCAAATCCTGCTGGCATTTCCCTGCCTTCTTCAAGCCATTTCCAAACTTCTTCCGGAATTTCTTCTTTATACTCCATACCTTTGAAATATTCCGAAAAAGCCAAATCAAACTTATCGTAATCAGCTTCGCTTTTTACGAGAATGCTCCTGCAAAGATAATAAAAATCAGTCAGGGACGAATCGGCAAGGCCCATATCTAGAGCTTCAATAAGAACCATCCATTCATTAAGCGAGACTTTCAAGCCTCTTGCCTTAAGTAGGTAGAAAAATTTTATAAACATTCTTATCTCCAGTTAAATCCATCTTTTGGTGGAAAAACCTCTTTCTTTAATTTCATACATTACATCGATATCTTGGTTTTTCTTAAGTAAAACTCCAATAAAAGGAATCTCTTCCTTTATCTTCTCAATAGGAATTCCCGACAGCAGTAAAGCTTGAAGCCAGTCGAGAAGCTCCGAAGTGCTTGGCTTTTTTTGTATATCCTTAAGTCCTCTTATCCAATAGAAAGTCTCCATAATCTGAGCAAGAAGCTTTGTTTCAACTTGATCAAAGTGAACCTTGATAATCTCTTCCATTCTTTCCGCCGTTGGAAAGTCTATATAGTGGAAAATACATCTCCTAAGGAATGCGTCAGGAAGTTCCTTTTCCGCATTTGAGGTTATAATTACAATAGGTCTTTGCTTGGTTCTAATTGTTTCCTTTGTCTCATTTATATAAAACTCCATCTTGTCCAGTTCCCATAGAAGGTCATTTGGGAACTCCAAATCTGCCTTGTCGATTTCATCTATTAGCAAAACAACCTGTTCCTCGTCCGTAAAAGCTTCTCCCAGTTTGCCCAGCTTGATATATTTTCCAATATCAGCCACATCCCCTTCACCGAATTGACTGTCATAAAGTCTTTGGACTGTGTCGTAAAGATAAAGTCCATCCTGGGCTTTTGTCGTTGACTTGATATTCCATACTATCAATTTCATATTCAATGCTTCAGAAATTGACTGGGCCAGCATGGTCTTCCCCGTCCCTGGCTCTCCTTTTATGAGCAATGGCTTTTTCAATGCAATCGAAACATTTACCGCGTGCATCAACTCTTCCGACGCTACATAATCCTTGCTTCCTTTGAATCTATTCATTTTTTTATCCTCTCTATTTATATAAATTTCATTTATTGATTTGTTTATTGATTTGTTTATTGATTTGCAACGCTTTCATTTAGTGCAAGCAAAATAGCTCTTGCTGCTGCAACCGCATACTTTTCCCTGAAGCTGTCTTCCTTCATATATGAAAGATCATAAGAATTTGACAAGAATCCGCCCTCTATTATTATTGCAGGCATAATAGTCTTGTTTAAAACCGCCAGCTCCGGCATCTGCTTCAATCCCCTGCTTGGCAAACCCAATTCCTTTATAAGTTCAACTTCCAGCAGCTCGGCCATATGCTTGCTCTTGATATTATAATCAGCTTCGTTTGACTTTGTATAATACAAGAGCTCGATTCCACTGGCATTTCCATTGTCTGAAGAATTGTTGTGAATCCCTATATAGATATCCCCATTGAGAGAATTTGCCATTGATGGTCTTTCATATAATCCAATAGATGAATCATCAGTCCTGATATCATAGAATTTGACTCCCGCCTTGGTCAGCAGTTCCGAAAGCCTAGTTGCGACATCTAGGTTTATATCCTTTTCATAAATTGATTCTATGCCGTTTTCAAATCCTATTGCGCCAGTATCCTTTCCTCCGTGTCCTGGATCCAGTATAACAAGGATATTCGTCGCCCTCCAGTCAAGAGCTGGAAGCCCATATGGATTGTCTTGATTGCCTTCCTCTTTATAGTTGACTTTAACTGTGATCTCTTTCTTGTCTTCTGATAAACCGATTAAAACAGGTACCTCTTTATTCAGGTCAAGCACCACTCTAACCTTTTCTGCTTCAAACTGAGAAAATCTCACAGCTTTGACTATGTCATTGGTATCGTTCATCTTTTGAACGTCAGTGCCAAGCTTTGCCTTATCAATGTCTATTACCACCCTGAGTGGGTCCTTAAGCATGAATTCCTTATAGTTCGTCAGGTCGTTGTCACCTTTTATGGTCACTATGTATTCTGAATCTTTTCCAGCCATCTTGATATTGTTAATATTAATCAGTGTATTTGCGGCTTCAGATGTTTTCATCATTACAATCCTATTGTCATTGTCCCATGATACTGCGAGTCCTGCTGCCTCGGCTATGAATCTAAGAGGAATCATAGTTCTATCCGATATGATTAATGCGGGAACGTCAAGATCCTTTAGAGCACCATCCACAAAAGCCTGATTTGAATCTATTTTAATCTTTATTACGGAAGAATTCATAGTCACTGTCACTTCTCTGATTGCGTCATTCCATTCCACCAATGCGCCCATAGCTTCAAATACCGCTCTGGCAGGGACCAAAGTCCTATCGTTTACAATCACTGCAGGTGGATTTGCCACTATTTCATTTCCATCCAGTCTAAGCCTGACGCTTGTATCATCGGCAAACACTCCCATAATAGATATGCTCATAAGGACTGCAAATATAAGCGAAATCTTCGAGATACGAAACATAGTTTCCTCCATGTCAAAATTCATCCTTTTCAATAATATCCCATAAACGAGGGCTTAGCACCCCTTTTCTTGCAAATGTAACTAAAAAGTAAAATATCTTATCTAAGCTATGGCAAAATACATTGATTATAAATGGGATTTTAGTTATAATAATCCACGTACACTTGGGGCATTAGCTCAGGGGATAGAGTCGCAGACTTCGAATCTGTCGGTCGGGGGTTCGAATCCCTCATGCCTCACCATAAAATAAAAGTCCACCTTTTGGTGGGCTTTTATTTTATTAATGCCTATAAGGGATTCGAACCCGAAAGGGCAGAGAGCGTTTAACACTTGTCTTCATTCATAATAAACTTGTATGAATGTTAGAAATTGTAATGCAAACAGCATACAATCTTTAAGCACCATATAATAAGGATTGGAGTTGCTGTATTGCATAAAAAGCATCGCGGATGCTTTTTAGTGAGCTGGGCTTAGCCCTGTGCTTTGGCTAAGCCGGCGGACACGCAAGTGGATGCAAAATCCCTCATGCCTCACCATAAGAAAACCCTACAACTATTACGTTGTAGGGTTTTGTTATTTAATTGCTTTTTAATGAATTTTGCTCTTGGGACATTATTGGGACATTATTGCTTTTTTAAGACTGTTTTTTAGTCACTTTATTATGGATTATAATGTTAATCAAGTAAAGAAGGAGCTTGATCAAAACCTTATCTGCTTATTATATTGCTACTTGTATTATGTTATTTTTAAGGCATTTGTCGATACTGTCAGCGGCATTCTTTCCTGCGCCCATGGCAAGAATAACTGTTGCTGCCCCAGTTACAGCATCACCACCGGCAAATATTCTTTTATTGCTTGTTGTACCGGTCTCTTCATTAGCTCCAATTCCACCTTTTAGGTTTGGGTCCAAACTCGACGTAGTATCAAGAATCAGTTTATTAAGTCTGGTTCCAATTGCTATAATAACCGTATCAACATCCAAAACAAAATTCGAGCCTTCCTTTTCAATTGGGCGACGTCGGCCTGATGAATCCGGCTCCCCAAGTTGCATCTGAACGCACTCCAGACCGCATACATGGGAATTTTCCAAGCCTTCAATGGCAACGGGGTTTGTAAGAATTTGAAACTTAATGCCTTCTTCTATTGCATGATGAATTTCCTCATTTCGGGCAGGGATTTCATCCATTGAGCGGCGATAGACAATATAAACCTCTTCGGCTCCCATGCGTTTTGCACATCGAGCTGCATCCATTGCCACATTTCCACCTCCAATAACTGCCACACGTTTTGAAAACTGTATGGGAGTATCATATTCTGGCTTATATGCCTTCATCAAATTAATACGAGTTAAATATTCATTTGCTGAGTAAACACCTAGTAGGTTTTCACCAGGAATATCCATGAATTGAGGAAGCCCGGCCCCTGTTCCAACAAATACAGCCTCATATTTATCCTCGAATAATTCATCTATAGTCATGGACATACCTACAACTACATTGTTAATAAACTTTACACCTCTGGCTTCTAATTTTGATACTTCATCAGCCACAATAGCCTTTGGCAGCCTGAATTCTGGAATGCCATAAGCCAAAACTCCACCTTCCTTGTGAAGGCTTTCAAACACAGTAACCATGTATCCCTTTGAAATTAAATCGCCTGCACAAGCAAGACTAGCGGGACCTGAACCGACTACTGCAACTTGATGTCCATTATCATCTACCTTTTCAATTTCTTCATCGTAGAAGTTTATTCTATGCCAGTCAGCTACAAACCGCTCAAGCCTTCCAATGGCCACAGGCTCGCCTTTAGTTCCATACACGCACTCGCCTTCACATTGATTTTCTTGTGGACATACTCGACCACAAATAGCTGGCAATGAATTTGTAGAAGTGATTATCTGATATGCTTCTTCGAATTGACCTCCAGCAACCTTTGCTATGAATTCTGGAATCTTGACCTTTACAGGACATCCTTTTGTACAAGGTTTCTTTCGGCACTGTAAGCATCTCATTGCTTCATTTATTGCCATATCTGACGTATATCCAGTAGAAACTTCTTTGAAATTTTTATTGCGTATCATTGGATCTTGTTCAGGCATGGGGTTTTTTTCCCTAATCAAATTAATCATGGTTGCGAGCACCTCCTGTCAATCGGCATATATGTACTTTATCTTCTTTTTCCTGCTGCTTATAGAAAGAATTGCGCTGAATAAGTTCTTCCCAATTTACAAGTTGTCCATCAAACTCAGGGCCATCCACACAAACAAATTTGCTCTCTCCTCCCAAAATTACGCGACATCCACCGCACATGCCAGTTCCATCAACCATATAAGCGGTTAGAGAAACAACTGTCTTAATTCCATAAGGCTTTGTAAGCTCACAAATAAATTTCATCATTATGGGAGGACCAACTACAACAATTTCATCATATTTGTTTCCCAACTCAATAAGCTCTTTCAATTTGTCTGTTGTAAATCCTTTTTGGCCATAAGATCCATCATCGGTGGTAATATAAAGGTTGGTTGTTCCTGCACGGAATTCATCCTCCAAAATTACGAAGTCTTTCGTCTGAAAACCTGCAATCATGTCAACCTTAATACCTGCATCATGCATTCCCTTTGCTAATGGATATGCCAAGGCATTTCCCGTACCGCCCCCCACGACTGCAACTCTTTTTAAACCATCAATTTTAATTGGTTTCCCAAGTGGCCCAACGACATCGGCTAAGGTATCTCCTACTTCAAACTGATCAAGCAATAAAGTTGTTTTACCTACCGCCTGATAAATAATCTCTATTGTTCCTTTTTTAGAATTATATCCCGCCATTGTAAGTGGAATTCTTTCACCATATTCATCAGTACGCAGTATAATAAATTGTCCTGGCTTTGCTTTTCTTGACACAAAAGGTGCTTCTATTTCAAGCCATGTAATAGTTGAATTTAGACTTCGTTTACCAACAATCTTATGCATGTTAATATCCCCCTGTTTCTTTAGATGCCAGGCTTTTCTGCTGCTTTGCAAGAGCATTGTATCTGTCTTTAGCCAGATCTTCTGCCTCTGCAAATAATTCCCTTGCTCTTTCTGGAAATTTTAGGGTTAGCGAGGTATAACGACTTTCTCCCATTATAAAATCCTGGTAACTTTCAGTGGGGGCTGGACTGTCCAATGAAAGGGGATTCTTTCCATCTGCTGTTAGTTCAGGATTATATCTGAGCAAGTTCCAGTACCCCGCACGAACAGCTTTTTTCATTTCAAGCATAGACTTGTTCATTCCCGCATTAACACCATGACTAATGCAAGGAGCATATGCAATAATCAATGAAGGTCCATTAAAGTTTTCTGCTTCTCTTATTGCTTTCAAAGTTTGCTCTGGATTTGCTCCCATTGCAACCTGTGCTACATAGACATATCCATATGAAATTGCCATTTGTGCAAGATTCTTTTTTCGTATAGCCTTACCATTGGAAGCGAACTGTGCAACAGCACCTACCGGTGTTGCTTTTGAAGCCTGGCCTCCAGTATTTGAATACATTTCAGTATCGAATACTAGGATGTTCACATTTTCTCCGGACGCAATAACATGGTCCAATCCCCCATAACCAATGTCATAAGCCCATCCATCCCCGCCAAACATCCAAATTGATGGTTTTATAAGCATATCTGAATTATCCACAACATACTTTGAATCTTCATTGTCTAAATTTTCTTTGCAAAGTTCAAGAAGAATTCTTCCCGACTCCTCAGCCTCCTCAACTTGATCCATGCCTTTTATCCAAGAGACTGAAGCTTCAGCAAATTTGGGATCTTCTCCAAGCCTTTTAACTACTGATTTCATTTCGTTACGTCGAACCTTCATTGAAATCGCCATGCCTAAGCCAAATTCAGCATTATCTTCAAATAACGAGCTGGACCAAGCTGGACCTCTACCTTGATTATTTACTGTATAAGGAGTGCTAGGCGCACTGCAACCCCATATTGACGAACATCCGGTTGCATTTGCAATAAACATTCTATCCCCAAACAATTGAGTAACTAATTTAGCATAAGGAGATTCTCCACAACCTGGGCATGCTCCTGAGAACTCAAGTAGTGGCTTCTTAAACTGTGACCCCTTCACACTATCAACTTTGAATGGAATCATTTTATCTGTAACATTCTTAACTGCATAGTCAAAGACCTTTTGAGTCTCCTCAGTTGCTTCTTCAGCTCGAACCATTTCCAAAGCCTTATTTCTTGCTGGACAAACGCTTGCACATGAACCACAACCTGTGCAATCGAGGGCCGAAATTGCAATTGCAAATAATTTGTCTTCGCAACCCTTCATCTTGACAACTTTTGCTCCAGCAGATTCCGCTTCTTCCTCACTCATTGCGAATGGACGAATGACACCATGGGGACAGACATATGAGCACCAGTTGCACTGCATACAATTTTCTGGCAACCATTTAGGAACTTCAACTGAAATACCCCGCTTTTCAAAAGCAGCAGTACCCGCAGGAATAAACCCATCTACTGAATCCATAAATTTCGAAACTGGGATTGAGTCCCCACGCATTGCATTTGTCGGGATAAGTATTCCATTTATATAATCTATTAGTTCCTTGCTTCGTCCTTCAATAATTTCCTTCTCAAATAGATTTAATGCACTAGCCCAATCGCCAGGGATTTCAACTTTATGAATATGTTTTAAACCAGCATCAACTGCTTTTAGATTCATGCTGACAATCTTATCTCCTTTATTGCCATATGTTTTTTTAATGGCATCTTTCATATATACAACTGCTTCATCAATAGGAATAATATTTGTGAGTTGAAAGAATGCTGCTTGAAGAACAGTGTTGGTCCTTCTTGCCCCTAACCCAATCTTCGTGGAAATGCTTACAGCATCGCAAGTATAAAATTGTATGTTATTCATAGCAATATACTGTTTTGCAGATGCTGGAATATGTTCATTAAGTTCTTTATCACTCCATCCACTGTTAAGAAGGAAGCAGCCACCAGGTTTAACATCTTGAACGATATCATATTTTTTTATGTAGGAAGAATTATGACAAGCGACAAAATCTGCCTTTTTTACATAATATGTAGATTTAATCGGCTTATCTCCAAAACGAAGATGGCTTATTGTAATACCTCCTGACTTTTTGGAGTCATACTGGAAGTAGGCTTGCACTTTCTTGTCCGTATGGTCACCGATAATCTTAATACTATTTTTATTTGCCCCAACCGTACCATCAGCACCAATCCCCCAGAACTTGCAAGACATAGTTCCCTCTGCTGTTGTGTCGGGATTATTTGAAGCTGGTAGTGATAAATGTGTAACATCGTCATTTATTGAAATTGTAAACTGTCTTTTAGGCTGGGCTTCCCAAAGATTTTCGTAAACAGCCATTATATCTCCTGGTTGAATGTCTTTTGACCCTAGGCCATAACGTCCTCCAGAAATTGTGGCATTTTCAAATAAAGTGCCTCTCAAAGCCGCCAGAATATCCAGATATAAAGGCTCTCCTATTGATCCTGGTTCTTTAGTTCTATCTAATACAGCGATGCTCTTAACCGTTTCAGGTATAAGAGGAATAAGATATTTAGGTGAGAACGGGCGGTACAGGCGAACTTTTATAAGCCCAACTTTTTTGCCTTGCCTGTTCAAATAGTCAACAACCTCTTCTGTTGCATCACAAACTGAACCCATAGCGACAATAATTTCTGTAGCATCAGGCGCACCATAATAGTTGAATGGTCTGTAATCCGTATTAAGCTTCTCATTAACCTTATTCATATATTCAGCAATAATCCCAATGATTTCTTCATAGTTCTTATTGCTTGACTCTCTGTGTTGGAAAAATGTTTCTGGCTGTTCTGCCGCTCCCTGGCTATGGGGATGCATTGGATGATTGGCTCTTCGGCGGAATTCTGAAACAGCCTTCCAGTCAACTATTGATTTTAATCCATCATAATCCCATACTTCTATCTTCTGTTGCTCGTGACTTGTTCTGAATCCGTCAAAAAAATGCAGCATAGGAACTTTACCGGCAATTGTGGAAAGATGTGCAACTGCAGCTAAATCCATGGCTTCCTGTGGATTATTTGAACAAAGCATTGCAAAGCCAGTTGATCGACAACTCATTACATCGGAATGATCTCCAAAAATGGACAATGCGTGAGAAGATAAAGCTCTCGCGGACACATGCAAAACTGCTGGCGCTTCTTCCCCAGCAAGTTTGTACATATTAGGAATCATTAACAGTAATCCTTGAGAAGCTGTAAATGTGCTTGCATAAGCGCCTGCCGATAAAGAACCATGTATTGCACCTGCCGCACCTCCTTCTGATTGCATTTCAACAACATGAACTTGTTCTCCAAAGATATTCTTTCTACCTTCAGAAGCCCATTCATCTATACTTTCAGCCATAATTGAAGATGGCGTTATTGGATAAATCGCCGCAACCTCTGAAAATGCATAGGCTACGTGTGCGGCCGCGGTATTGCCATCCATTGTTTTTAATATTCTCATAAAATTATTTCCTTTCTCCAATGCCCAGTGCCATTTTCTGCAGATAATTTACTTCCGGAACTACCATTTCTATAAAAGCAGTCCTTGAGCACATATATGAGCATATTGAACAATTGACGCAGATGCTGCTATCAACTATGGCATGTGTATCCTTGATAGAAATTGCCCCATTTGGACAGTTTGATGCGCAATCGCCGCATCTTAAACAGCCAACACTGCATACCCTTGATTTTTCATCACAACCTGCTGGAGAAGAACAGGCAACCAATTTACAGCCAACATAAGGCACCTCGACGATTAACTTGTTTGGACAAGCTGAGACACAATCCAAGCAGCCCACACATTTGTTGGCATCGACCTGGGCTGTTCCATCAACAACTTTAATCGCATCAAAACGACATACCTTTATACAGTCACTTAGACCTACGCAACCAATTTGGCATATATCCATTTCTAAAATTCTAATCCTTGAAGCTTCCGCACAGTTTTCAACCTTTAATTCTTTGAATTTGGTATTTGCTTTTTCCCCACCCTTGCACTGTATAAAAGCGACCTTATCTTTTAACATTGTTAGGTCATGTATTTCATCCACTATAATTTTTTTCCTGCATTTGACTGTGCATGCTACACATCCAACGCACTTGTCGTAATCAATAATTGCGCAATTATCCACTATGGTGATCGCTTTTTCCGGACAAGCTTCTTCACAGTCGCCACAACCAATGCAGCCACTTCCACATATTTTTTTAGTTTCTTCTTCATTGTCCTTAGAAGAGCAAGGTATAAAATTTGTTACTTCCCTTGGGATCATAATAATTAGTTCTTGTGGGCACATTCCTATGCATGCGCCACATCCATTGCACTTTTCTTTGTTAATTCTTACTACACCATCTATCAATGACATTGCATGAAAATTACATCGCTCTATACAAGAACCAATCCCCACGCAACCGTATTTGCACTCAGTATGAAGAAAACCTTCTTTTATAGCCTCATTACAACTTGGGTATCCCATAAATCTCTTTTTGCCTGCAGCTTCGTCAGCGCAGCTAATAAAAGCAACTTCATGTTTTATCAAAACAGGTTCAACACCCATTATATTCGCAATAGCATTAATGTCCTCCGAAGAGCAGGCTGGACACAACGCCACGGATGATCCTTCAGTAATTGCAATGGAGCATGCCTGACAGCTTATGCAATTACACCCTCCATGTCCGCCACAATCTCCTCCCGGCAACATTTTAGTGATTTCTATGATTTTTTCCGCAACAGTTTTTTTGTCAGTTTCATAAGTTAAATTCTTTTCCTTCAATTGATCCAATTATTTTCCTCCTTCTCTAATTTATGTGTGCTTGTAATTTTTACATACATTTGACATAAACATTCAATACTACTTATATCTTCGAATCTCTAACGAATGCCAGAACCATCTTGATGCAAAATTGCGCAAAACAATAATCAACACAATTTAGTTGTTGATCGTGATGGATGCAATACACCTTTACTTTAATAGGATACCGTTGACGATTCTAACGAAATGTGAGCTGGTAGTTGTTGAAAGGCAAAACACGAAAGATCGAGCGACTTCAATAAATGTATACGAAACAGAAGCAGTAACTGCCAAGAATGCCCTTAATTTCATGACTTTAAAAACCGCTATTTCTATTTTTTGGTGTCATCCCCGACGCGTTTGACCTCGCAGGAAATCTTATTCACTGCGAAGTCAAACGCTGATCTATCATATATACCAGAGGAGATATATAAATGAACCTTAAAATGATACCAGGCCGGCTAGCTTCGACTTTTATCTCGCCGGCTTTTTGGGGTTCAGCCCCAAATTACATCTAGCAAAGTAAATCATTGTTTCGAAATATGAGGTGTTTTCAAATTATTGCTTATAAAATAGTATACCCGCCATCAACAGCTAAATCAGAACCCGTAGCAAATAATGAAGCATCTGATGCAAAGTATACAAATGCGCCAATCAAATCTTCTGGAAATCCTAATCTGCTTCCTTCTGGCATTTTTGCAAGCCATATTGGCAACATATCTGTCATTGTCGCTAATAATTCTGTTTGCATATAACCAGGACTTACACAATTAACTCTTATGTTATATTTTGCCCATTCTACTGCTAATGCTTTAGTAAGATGCACTACTCCAGCTTTTGCCGCACAATAGTTAGCAATAGTTTGTGGTACATTTACTATCTTAGCTGACATTGAAGCAGTGCTGATTATTGATCCTTTTGTGTTATACTTTTTCATAAGTTTTGCAGCAGCTTGAGCAGTAAAAAACACTCCGTTTAAGTTTACATCAATAACAGATTTAAAAACCGCTGGATCAATATCGATTGCTTCATCACCAGTGAAGATTCCAGCATTATTAATTGCAAAATCACAAGTTGTAAACTGCTCTTCATATTTTTTTATCATGTCATTAACACTGTCAGGATTAGTTACATTGCATTGCAATGCAATAATATTCCTTCCAGTTTTTTCCGCAATCTCTTTAGCGGCAACTTCAGCCTTTTCAATATTCATATCAACTATTGCAACATCTGCGCCTAGCTCAGCATAAGCTTCTGCAATGGTCTTTCCAATACCTTGTGCTCCACCTGTAATGAAACCTTTCCTACCTTCTAGACTAAACAATTTTTTTACATCCATTTGTATTTCTCCCATCAATCTTATTTTTTAAAATAAGGTGTGTAACATGGTTCATTCCAATATGATAGAAGTTCATCATCCATTCTTGCGATAAATAATTGATATCCACCAGTTTCTTGAACAGTGAGTATTTCATCAACGATGTTTGCCACAACTTCAATTCCTCTAGCTTCAAGATACTTATAAGCAGCTCTGTATGAAATAAGCAGTTCCATCAGTGTTGTTGCACCACAACCGTTAATAATGCACATCACCTTTTCTCCACTTTCAATACTTAAATCTTTTATTAGCTTGTCCATTAATAGAGCAATAGTCTCATCAGCAGTTTTCATAGGAATCTTATATCCTCCGCCTTCGCCATGTTGACCCATTCCAACGCCCATTTCCTTATCATCCAAAATAGCCAAAGCTCCACCTGTAACTGGGTGAGTAGCTCCTGTTAATGAAACAGATATAGCTCCCATATTATCAGCAAATTTTTGAGTAATTGCCGCAACTTCTTCTATAGATTTACCTTGCGCTGCTGCACCAGCAGCAATTTTAAATGCAGGTACACAACCAACAAAACCACGTCTGTTATCAGCATCTTCTCTTGGAGCAGTTGTGATATCTTCTTGAGTAACTACTCTTATTACATTAATACCTTCTTTTTTTGCAGCTTTCATTGTAAGGCCAGCAGTAAGCATATCCCCAGCATGGTTTAATACAACAAGCAAAACACCTTTGCCTTTATCAGCAAGCTTAAGAGCTTCCAAACAACTATCCGGACCTGGTGCTGCAAAAATATCACCACATACAGCAATATCAACCATTCCTTCACCAACAAAACCTTGAAGTGCTGGCTCATGACCTGTTCCGCCTAGAGTTACAACAGTAACACGATCAGCATCTTTCAATTTCTTATTAACAATTAGATTGCCATTAACCAGTTCGATTACATCCTTGTTAGCAAGAGCTAACCCCTCTAAAAGTTCCTGTGTCAAGTTTGATGGATCGTTTATGAATTTTTTCATCATTTTTTCATTCCTCCTTATTAATATACATTATTTATTAATTGCGTTACTAAAACCTTTTATTAAACAGTATAATGAAAATGCACCTGCATCCATTGTTCCGATAGTCGCTTCTTTATGGAATCTTGCTCTACCAAATTTTGCCTGGCATTGTTTAGAATACTCAGCGCCTTGATAAGCCGCATCGGCAATTTCTTCTAAAAGCTTTGGCAGTGGGGAATTTGAGATCTCTGCCTTTTCACATGCAGGAATCAAAGTATCCATTAATGTTTTATCCCCTACTTTAGCATTTGAAATAAAGCTAATGTTTTCTAAAGCTCCAGTAAACATAGATTTTATAGCAGCTTCATCTGCTTCATTAATTCCTTCAAGTCCCTCACCAAAACCCTCAAAAATTGTTCCGTATAGAGGCCCGGCACTACCCCCGTTAACGTTCATTATGTCCTTGCCTAAACTCCTAAACATTTCACTCAGGGTTTCATCATCCGATGAACTTTCAGCTTTTGCTCTAATTACTTTGCTAATTTTTCCAATAGTAACCCCATGGTCTCCATCTCCAAATTTAGAATCAATATCAGAAAACTCATCTATTTTTTCGTCCAAAGCATCACTCGCACCTAAAAGCATTGATAAGAAATCTTTCTTATTTAACACCATAATATTAACTCCTTTCTATTTTTACAATTCTATATTTTTATTAAATTATCTGCATTTACTATTTCATTTCTATTCATATTTTGGAATTTGTTAATCTTAATACCACTTCTTGTGCAATTTCTTGATCTACGAATATGTGAGTTAAAATACCAGTTTTAAGTGCACCAATTAGATTTTCAACAGTAACATTGCAACTACATATACCCATTACAACATCGGATTTTTTTAGCTGTTCTAAAGGAATTCTATATACAATATCATTCTCATTTTCTATCATTTTGCCCTCTTTGTCGTAATAATAGGAAGCCATGTGCCCAACTGCATCTTTACGTTTGCTTCCAAACCTTGAGGCTGTTGCAAGGTCAGGAACTGAAGGATGATTTTCAACATCAACTATTGCAAAGTTTACCTTCTCCCAACTTTGTTGAATCTTACTGAAAAAATCAAGATCACTTACGCTTATTAAATCTTCTTTTGTTTCATAAAAAGCAGGTGCAAGGGCAAAGTGTGGCTTACATCCAGAAGCTTGACCAAAAGCCCGGCACAGTTCATCCGTATGATAGTTTTTATTTGCAGTAGCAGAGTTGCCAATTAATGAGCATACGGTACCATTTAGCTTAAGTTTTTTATCTTGAACTTCCATGAACTGTACAAGATCACCTATCATATTTCCCCAGCTAATTCCAATACAATCTCCATTATTTGTTGTTTCCTTAATAAATTCATACGATGATTTAACAATCATCCTTTCTGTAATACCTTTTGAATTTACACCATTAATAAGGCTTCCGCCCTGGATATTATATGTTTTACAAAGAATTTTCATATTACTATTATCGATTTCAAATGGTGAATTTATTTTAATTTCAACAATCCCAAGCTGTTTTGCATCAGATAATAAAAAGCTAATAAGCGGCCGTGAAACACCAATAGCTTTAGCTATTTCGCTTTGGTTCATATTGTCTTCATAATACATTTTAGCTACTTTAACAAGTTTATTCATTCTTTCTGAATCCATTATTAAACTCCCAAACATTATTATTTTTTATAAATGCATCAAAGCTTTATGCCTTAGTGAATCAATATACATCGCTATGAAAATAATGACACCACGTACGAACGGTATAGTATAAGGAGATATTCCCATAATCGCCATGCCAGAAGCAATGAATAGCAATATAAGCGCTCCCATGAAACTACCTGGATAGAAAGAGCCTCTACCACCTAGCAAGCTTGTTCCCCCAAGAACAGCAGCTGCAATAGCTAAGAACTCGTATGAGATTAAACCAGTTACAACAACCGAGCCAAGTGTGACAACCCAGAAACAACCAGCTATGCCACATATGGCACCACAGATGATAAGGGCTGCACTTTTAACTCTATCAGTATTGATCCCAATATTTTTAGCAAGTTTTTCGTTACTGCCAACCGCTAAGAGTTTTCGCCCAAATGGGGTTAGATTCAGCACCACGCTACATACAATTACTATAAATATAACTATGAGCAGCATCAAAGGGAAACCACCAAGAGCTTCAACTTTTGCTTGTCTTAAGAAAGAAAGATTATACAAACTGATAGTTTTATCATTTGTAATCATTTTTGCAATCGCTCTAACAACAAGCATCATTCCCAAAGTAACTAACATTGAATTCATTTTGAATCTAACTATAAATATGCTGTTAACCCATCCAATGAATGTTGCTAGGGCTATACCTGCTAAAAATGCCAGTGCTATTGGCGTATCAAAGCTGTTTATTAAAGTTCCAGCTAAACATCCAGAAATATAACCCATTGCTCCAACTGATAGGTCAATAACCCCCACCAATAGTGCAAATGTTACGGCACATGTAATAAGAATTAATGGTCCCCCATTAAATATTGTAGTATAAATGTTTTGCAGGGTTAAGAACTTATCCGAGCCTAATGTGAAAACAATAAATATAAGTGCCAACACAATATAAGTCGATAGTTGGAAAATACTGTCTAATTTGAACTTTTTAGTTTTCATTATTTTCCTCCTGTTTTACGATACCAGCCATAAGAGCCTCTTTAGAAAATTCTTCTCTGTTTACTTCACCAACAAGTTTACCTTCAGCTATAACGATAATTCTATCGCAAAGATTCATGATTTCTTCCAGCTCCGAAGAAATAACAACAAACGACATTCCATTTTTAGATTTTTCAAAAATTAGATTTTGTATTTCAGCTTTTGCTCCGACGTCTACACCTTTTGTTGGTTCATCCATAAATAGAATATCTGGATTTTTCAAGAACCATTTAGATATAACAACCTTCTGTTGGTTGCCGCCAGAGAGTTTGTTAACGATCATATTTTCGTCAACTGCTTTAACATTGACCTGCTTCATTAATTTACGAGCTTCCTCGTTTTCTTTTCTAGTATTAAGTATGCCAAGTCGTTTTGAAGCAAACTTGCTAATAAGAGAGCTTGTGATATTCTTGCTTATTGGCATTTCCAAGAAAAGACCATCATAATGTCTACCTTCAGTAAGATATCCAATATGCTTATATAGCTGTTTATGATTAACTTCTTCTAATTTGCCATCTTTGCCAAATAAAATTTTACCGTCTACCATTTTATCGATACCAAGAAGTGTATTGAACAACTCAGATCTTCCTGATCCAAGCAATCCCCAAACACCAAGAATTTCTCCTTTATACAAATCAAAACTAACATTTTTGGGGAACTTAACACCTGATATGTTTTGTGCTTTTAATACAATCTCGTCTTTATTTCCAGCATCTTTGCGCTCCGCCCCTTCTACTAGGCGCCCAAGCATAAGATTTACTAATTGCTCTTTGTTGAGTTCAGTAATATATGCCTCTCCTGTTTTAATACCATCTCTTAGGGCAAGAACCCTATCACTCAATTCAAAAATCTCATCTAAGTAGTGAGAAATATAGAATATGATATAACCTTTGTCTCTTAAGTTGTTGATGATTTCAAAAAGTTTAAGGCTTTCACGGTCTGACAATGATGCAGTCGGTTCGTCAAATAATAATATTTGACCACCCAAACTCAAAGCTCTTGCAATTTGAATCATCTGCTTTTCACCAACAGTCAGGGAAAATACAGGTGCTTCTAAATCAATATGACAGTCCAAGACATCTAAATACTTTCGCACTGCTTTCTTCATTTCCTGTTTATTTAAGAATGGCGTTTTTCCTTTTGTCCATTTATTAAAATCAGTCGCTAATACGTTTTCAAATACATTTAAAGTATTAAATACTTGTACTTCCTGTTGAATAAAAGCAATACCTAATTCTTCTGCAGCTTTAGGATTTTTAATAATTACTTTCTCTCCATTAATAACAATACTTCCCCCACTATCAGGCTGTAACAACCCTCCCAAAATGTTCATCATTGTGGATTTACCTGCGCCATTTACCCCTACAACGCCAAGCACTTCGCCTGGATTTGCTGTAAATGAAACATCTGACAATGCTTTTACACCTGGGAAAGTTTTACTTATATTATTAAGTTGAAGTGACAACTTATTTTCCATATTATCCTCCTTATGCTGCTTTCCTTGCAAGATAGTTGTCTTTAAAAGAACTTATACCCATTGCAAATATTATAATGCTACCTTTGATCATTGTTGTATAGTAGTCTGATACACCCAGTAGATTCATAACGTTGCTAATGCCAACGATCAAGAAAGCACCTAGAACAGCGTCTCTAACTCTACCTTTACCACCATTAACAGCAACACCACCTATAACAGCTGCACTGATGACATCCAATATTTGTCCTTGAGGTCCCATAGTTGCTCTAGCTGTTTCTAATAATGCGGTATTGATAATACCTGCAATTGCTGCACATAAGCCACAGATTACATAGACTATCAAAATTACATCATCAGTTTTAATGCCGGATATTCTTGCTGTTTCTTCTTTGTTACCAATATAGTAAGCTTTTCGTCCAAAGGATGTACCTGTTAGAATAAAATCAAGAATGACAGGAATAACAATAAGCATACCAATTATTGTGTATTTATTGAAAAAGTTCGCATACGATTCTGGTAAAACCGGTAATCCAATCCCCCCACCAACAACTGTTGCCAAACCAGTAGCAATTGTCATCATTGAAAGTGTAACAACCAAAGGAACCATCTTTAGCTTAGCAATAGCAGCACCATTGATTAATCCACATAATCCACCCGCCAGTAACAACAATAGAGTTCCTATTAATAAATGTACTCCAGTTGCAACTTTAAAACTTGTCATAAAAGCAACACCGAGAACTGACGAAGCCGCCATAACAGCAGGGCTGGAAATATCTATTCCGCCAGTAATAAAAACAAAAGTAACGCCAGACGCCATAATCGCAATAGGTGCCACTTGCGCTAATAGGTTAGTTATGTTTTTTACTGTCATAAAATTTTCTACTGTAAACGATAGTACAACTAACAAAGCAAAAGTAGCAACAAGCAAACCTAGAAGCTGTTTGTTATTTTGAATAAACAATTTTATTTTATTCAACACAATGTTTTCTCCTCTACTAGTAATTTTGTAAACTCAAACCATGTTTCACAGGTTAAAAAGCTGTGGAACATTACTTCAAATATTTAAGTATATTACCTTAACTTTTAATTTTAGCTACTTTTAATAAAAATGTAGGCGAGGTCATAGTAACCTCGCCTTGTATATTACCGTTTCGCTAATTGCAATACAATGTTTAATTTACTACTACGAAAGTTAGCTAATTCATTATATTACTATAAAGTCCTATTTATAGTCATTACCCCATAAAGCAATTGTTGGATCAGCTAATATCTGGTTAATGTTATCGTTTGTAGCCATTGTACCCAAAGTAAGCTGTACTGGTTCAACTGTCTTGCCTTCTAATAAGTCAAAAGCTGATTTTGCAGCATTAACAGCAAACATGTAGCAACCTTGGTCAACTGCAGTATCAATATATTTAGCTTTAAGCAATTCAATAGCTATTGGGAACATATCTGATGAATCAATGTAAACGTGACCTTTTTCACCACGTGGAAACCATTTGTTATTGTTTTCCATAGCTGTTTGTATGCCAGGCATCAAGAAGTCTGATGAAGTATATAGGCAGTTAGCATCTGGGTTAGCTTGAAGTGCAGCATCTACGCTATCACGAGCAACGTCAGGCTCCCAATTACCACTATTGCAAACGATAACTTTTAGATCTGGGTAACCAGCATCTATAATAGCTCTTCTTAGTCCAGTTTCTCTGTTGGTAGCATTTTCATCTATAACCTGACCATGAACGTCTATCATTGTTGTTGGTACAATTCCATCTTTTTTCATTATTTTGAACATTTCCATAACTCCAACGTAAGCTTGTTCTTCAGAACTGAAGTTAACAGTAACGTCTGGAATTTGATCGCCTGTAGCAGTTGGTGATACAGCACGGCAGTATGATATGTATTTAGCGCCTGCTTTGTGAACTTCTGAAACAGAAGACAAGATTGCTTTTGAATCTACGCAAGGAACGAAGACATATTGAGCGCCTGCGGCAAGAATGTCTTTAATATCATTAGCTTGCTTTACAGCATCGTCACTGGCATTAGTCTCAGTCCATTCAACCGTATAACCACGTGCTGCAGCTTCAAAATCAACTCTTTCTTTCAAATACTCAGCCCATGCATGGAATGCTGGAGCTTGTAGACTTTGCATTGCTAGACCCATTTTTACTGTTTTAAGCTCTCCTTTTGTTGCGGTATCTGCGGCTTTAGGTGCGCAAGCGGTAAATGTACCTAGCGAAAGCACCAGTGCCAAAATAATGACTAAAACCTTTTTCATTCTTCTACCTCCTAAAATTTTATCTACTACAACTGTAATTAATAAAACAATTGCCTGTTGTTTTTTACATTAAATCATTCTATTACAATTGTCAATCCATTTGTCAGTACATTTGTAAATTATTTAGAAATTGTCATGACTTTTGTCAGATTTATTGACACGCAATTTTTTTTTTGATATACTAAAAAAAATTATACGGTATAAATCTCAATGCACGAATCAGTTTAGCTGTGAAAAATGCAAGGAAAGGCAAGTATAAAATGTTTCATATTCATGAAAAAGATGTTGAATATCGTTTTGGCGATAGTGGTCCAAAGTATTTTATGAGAGGGCCAAGAATTGGTATGGGCCAAGCTCGATTAAAACCGGGAGAAGACTTTATGAATCATTATCATAATGATATGGAAGAGAGCTTCTTCATGCTTAAAGGCAAAGTAGAGTTTCTTATTGATGGTAAGTCCTATATTGGAGAAAAAGGTGATCTTTACAGCATAGCACCAAAGGAAACGCATTATTTAAAAAATATTGGAGATGAGGAAGCTATCATTCTTTTTTGCCTTGCACCATTTGAAGATGGAGATAAGGAAAACGTACCATTATAGTAGAAAAAGTTATAAGGTCAATCTTAATTTTAAAATAAACAAAAAAAGGAGGAAAATATGGCTGACGCAAAAGGCAATAAAGCTGCAAAAAATTATCACTTGGATACACCAGCTCAAATGGAAGGTTTCCATGTAAAAGGCATGAACAATGTAGACTGGGGTATGAAAAATAGACTTTCAAGAATTTTTAGCCCAGTGAGTGGAAACTCGGTTATGCTTGCATTTGACCATGGATATATCATGGGACCAACTGCAGGTCTTGAAAGACTGGATATTGTAGTTCCAGAATTAGCAGGTGATGTTGATTGTTTTATGGGCACAAGGGGTGCATTGCGTTCTTGTATTCCACCTAGGTATACAAATGCTATTGCATTAAGAGTTACAGCAGGATCAACTGTTGCATCTGACGATGTCACTCATGAAGTTATTGGAGTTAACATGGAAGATGCTATTCGAATGAATGCTTCTTGTGTTGCTGTTCAAACCTTTATAGGTGTTCCTGTAGAGGAAAAAAACTCAATTCAAAATTTAGTACAAACTGTGGATGCTGGATATCGTTATGGCATACCAACATTAGGCGTTATAGCTGTTGGAAAAAGCATGGCTAGAGATACAAGTTTCTTCTTGCTGGCAACAAGAGTTGTGGCAGAGTTGGGCGCAAACATTATAAAAACCTACTACTGTGAAGACTTTGAACAAGTAGTATCTGCATGTCCTGTACCAATAGTTGTTGCTGGTGGTAAAAAAGTTCCTGAAAAAGAAGCATTGGAACTTGCTTATAACGCAATTTCAAGAGGAGCTAAAGGTATTGACATGGGTAGAAACATCTTCCAAGCAGAAGATCCAAAAGCAATGGTAAAAGCAATAAACATGATTGTACATCAAAATTCAAAGGTAAAAGCAGCGTATGAGTTCTATTTAGATACTAAGAATAAATAATGCATTTAATGTTGTATTAGTTCCGTAAAAGGTTACTATACAACATATAAAGAAAAGGAGAAGTATTATGGCAATAGAGTATATGCATATAGGTATTCCTATCACAAACAAAAAACCTAACATGACTTATAATGAGGATATGAAATTGTGGTTAAGCAACCCAGATGACTATGATTACAAAATCGAATATTTAAAGTTCGAAGAAGGCGGCCCTTTCCCTGAGGTTATGCACAGAAACCCACATGTTGCATATAAAATGGATGATATGACACCTTATATCGAAGATGCTGACGAAGTAATCTTTGGACCAGTGGATGCGGGCCCAGGGGTGCGTATGGCATTTATCATAAAAGATGGTGCTATTATTGAGTTGTATGAGTCTAAATAGCAGACACAATATATAATGTGAGATGTGTCAATTAAACGGATAGTAAAATGACTTCTATATTCAATAGGAGTCATTTTATTTAATTCTTATTTACTTATTTAAATGAGAAATATATAATTTTAGTAAATAAAATAGGTACACTTTGTAAGGAAAGGAAATATCTATGAAAGCGATTATTTTAACATCCAATAAGGAAATGGGACTGAATGTTTATAACAATAAAAGCGTAGATAAAATACGTAAGGAATTTGATATTGAGAACACTATTTACACAAAGAAAGACATAATATCTTCAAAAAATGATTTTCGCGATGTAGAAATAGCATTTGGCTCGTGGGGAGTTGAAGAGTTCTCTGTTGAAGAAATTAAGGAAAACCTGCCTAACCTTAAAGGTATCTTTTATGTAGGTGGTTCGATTAAATATTTTGCAAAACCATTTCTTGAAGCAGGTGTTAAGATTTCCGGCGCATGGCAAGCCAATGCAGTATCTGTAGCTGAGTATGTTGTTTCTCAAATGATATTAGGTATTAAAGGCGTATTTTTATCTAGGATTACCAGTGCCGGTGAATGGAAAGCGAAAAAGAAATTGGTTATACCTGTAAAAGGTTTTTATGGCATTAAGATAGGTATTCTAGGCAGTGGCGCCATAGGCAGAAAAGTGATAGAATTTCTTTCCAACTATAAAGATAATCAATTGGATATCTACCTATATTCACCTAGTCTTACTGATGAAAAAGCAGAAAAACTTGGTGTGAAAAAAGCAAGTCCTGAACAGATTTTTAAAGAATGTGATATCATTTCAAACCATATTGCAAACATTCCCCAAACCTTTGGTTTTTACACAAGTGATCTATTTGAACTAATGGGTGACCAAGTGGTATTTATCAACAGTGGCAGAGGAGAGCAAGTAGTAGAAAATGATTTGGCAGAAGCAATGAAGAAAAGACCTCAATCATGTGCGCTTATAGATGTTACTTATCCTGAACCCCCAAATGATAGTTGCCCATTTTTCTCAATTGAAAATATATTTATAAATCCACATATTGCTGGCAGCCAGAATAATGAGCTTGAAAGAATGGTTGATTATATTTTTGAAGATGCAACTTCTATGAAGAATGGAAAGGAATTAAAATACGAGATTACTTTGGCAGCACTGTCTCATCTCGCATAGTAGATAGTATTCTGTTATAGTTCAGACATCAGGTCTCCAATCTCACTTTGATACACCGCTACTGCCTTAAACACTGTTAATAGTTGATTGTAATTTTTTACATTTTCAGCATCAGGTTTTATAGTATTTTTTATATGATGAATTCGCTTTACAGCTGTGTAATCTTCCCATAATCCAGCGCCTACAAGTGCTAATGCTGCTGCTCCAAGGGATCCGGCTTCCTGACCTACATTTGTTGTGATAATCGTCTTATTATATATGTCCGCGAATAATTTCATCCAAAATGGACTATTTGCACCACCACCAACAATCAGCATTTCTTCAACTAAGGGTACTTGATTTTCAAGTACATCCATAGCTATTCTCAGATTCATGCAGATTCCTTCTAGTGTTGCTCTTATCATATCTTCTCTAGTATTCCCTAGAGATAATCCTATAAAAGCCCCCCGAACGTTTGTCGACTTATCCAAACTTGAACCGCCAGCCAAACTAGGGTTAAACATAATTTTATTACTACCTAGTGGTACTTCTTGTGCCAATCTATTCATTGCTACATAAGCATCAACACCGCCTAGCACCTCTTCTTTTACCATATCCCTACAAAGATTGTCTCTTACCCAGCGATAAGAATTTCCAGCTGAAAATATTGCAGTTGCAGAAACATACATATCTTTTATACAATGGGTAAATACATAAGGTCTTTTTGTCGGTTCCACAATAGGCTTATCATCGCTGACAGCTATCCATGCAGAAGTTCCTAAGTTTGTATACGCCATGCCATTATCAATGCAACCAGCGCCAAGTGCCATACATGCATTATCAACACCACCACTTACTACTTTTGTTGATTTTGCAAGGCCAAGTTCTTTAGCAGCCCATTCTGTTAAAGTTCCTATAATTTCATCAGATCTATAAATCTTTGGCAGTTTTTCCGATCCAATTCCTGATGCCCTAATAAAATCATCTTCATAAGACCATTCTTTCAAGTTATATACGCCACTACCGGATGCGTATGAATAATCAGTTCCGACAACATTAGTCAACTTATAATTCACATAATCTTTTGTCCCAATGAATGCCGCTGTCTTTTCATATATCTCAGGCGTATTTTTCTTGTACCACATAATTTTAAATATCGAGTACAATGGTGCTGGAAAACCATTACCTGTAGTCATATACCAATATTCTTCATTTATTTCTTCAAAAAATTTGTTAGCTTCCGCACTGGCTCTGGCATCAGACCAAATAGGCACGTATTCACAAAGCAATGTGCCTTCAGAATCTATCGGTACAACCCCCAGACTATGTCCTGATACACCAAGTGCAACTATATCCTGAGAATTAATGACAACTTCACTCAGAAGTTTACGAGTGGACTCTTTGATGCTAATCCACCAGTCTTCCGGTCTTTGCTCTCTATAATCTTTTTTTGGAAAATAAGTTTTGCAACTTATAAAAGAAGATGCGATTGCCTGACCAGATTCATTATAAAGTGTTCCTTTAGTTCCACCAGTTCCAAGATCATATGCTAGTACATATTTCATTCTGTTGCCTCCAAATTAGACATTTCATTAGTATTTTCAGTCACCATGTCAACCTCCGGCATAGGCAATCCTTCTCTTTCATAAGCTTCCTTAAGAATATTAATTGCAGATGTCAGCCCAATACCGAATCTAGTACAACCTGCTTCCATCATATCTAGAACTGAATCAAGAGTTCTTGCACCACCAGCTGCTTTGATTAAAGCCCTATCGCCAATGGCATCTTTTATTATTCTAATTGTATCAGATGTCGTAGGTTTTGCACCCCATCCTGTGCCTGTTTTCACATAAGTAACACCTGCTTCAACCGCAAGTATGCTTCCTTTTGC
Organism: Eubacteriales bacterium; assembly: GCA_037144355.1. Taxonomy (GTDB): domain Bacteria; phylum Bacillota; class Clostridia; order Peptostreptococcales; family Anaerovoracaceae; genus JBAWWY01. The sequence goes on from JBAWWY010000001.1 coordinate 369,152, forward strand.
AATCTCCTCATCAGATAAATAAGCAATCTCTAATATTGCCTTGACAGGGATGTCTCCTGCAATATTGGTAATTGCTTTAATATCATCTCTAACATAGTCATAATTACCCGATTTAAGCGCACCAACGTTGATGACCATATCAAGTTCGTTACAACCCATTTCAATTAGTTCTTTGGCTTGAGCGACTTTTATCCTTGTAGTGTCTGCTCCCGATGGGAAACCAACTACACCACCAATATTTATATCTTCTTCATCTTTTAGGGCTTCAATCAGAACAGGCGTATAACATGGCATTGCAAAGACACAAATAAATCTAAACTGTTTTGCGATACGAATGATGTTTTTAACTTCTTCAAGAGTTACATCTGTTCTTACCGCACTGATGTCAATCAACCTTGGTAACGTTGTTAAATCAAATTGTTGCATTCTACTACCTCCTTAATTTATTCGGCAGGAATAGATTATAACATCATTGCCTTTTATGTCAACACTCAAAATAGGTTCCTGTATATAATTGCCTGATACCTTTTCCCCAATTTTTCCATTGATTTGCACCACTATCAGCCAGGTAGTGCGGCATTCATCAGCTTCGAGCCTGTCTTTCCGAGAATGCCTGCGGTGGCCAACGCGGCAAGATCGAGAAAAATTAGAAGGAGCATTATTGGTGTCGTCATTTCCAGCTTTATGATAATTAGAGCCGCTACACAGGATATAAGGAAGAGAACGGCTGCCAGTATCATCTTTAATTGTAGATGTTTCGTCGTGAGACGCTTAAAGCGCGTTTTCCCATCCAGCATCCCGAAAAGAGCTGCAACTATCACTCCAAATGGAAGAAGAACTGTGTTGATTTCAGCCCCCATTTGCAGGATATTGTTAAACTGTCCATTAAATATCAATGATGAAATATCGAAAACAAGTGCCATGATGACAAACGACATTGGAAGATGGAGTATAATCGGATGGAGATGTTTTGAGAGAAGTTTATCACGCTTTTCGGACAACCTTGACTCATATGGTTCAAACAATTTTGCAGGGACACCACATGCTGGGCAGAAGTCTTTGACTTCGTTGTCCATAGCAATGAACCCACAGGCTTTGCATACAAAATAATTTTTCATAATATCTCTCCTAAAACAATAAAAGTGAAGCCTTAGAATCGTTTATTGTGCTGCCTTCATAATCGTAATGGAGACATTGCCGAAGTTATCTTTAGCAGTGTAGTTGAATAGGAACGGGTTCTTTTCTGCATCATTTAGTGTTCCCACAAGCAAAATCTTTTCATTGTCTTTTTGATCCGTATTGATGGTAAAACCTGCAGCTTTAAGTTTATCATAATATGCAGAGGCTTCATCCATTGTCATTTCGTTCATGACTACATTTACAGATGAAGGTTGAGTTGTTGTATCTTCAGCTGCGATGGATTCAGTTCCGTTTAACTTATCAATGGAGCTAATCTTGCTTTCTGGTGCAGGCAAAGTGCTCATATATTGACTTGGCCAATCGAGACCAACGCTACTGCTATCAGATGCTTGTCCTCCACTTCCACAGGCCGCTAAACTAATGGCAAATGTCACTATGAACATTAATACAAATATTTTCTTTCCCATTATTTTTCTCCTTATTCTTAATACAGGTTAACCGATAACCAGATTGTCAACGGCATCATATCAGATTGTCATTTTATATATGGAATATTATAGCCTAGATTTGTATATTATCATTTGTTACTAACGCATTGCAAGATATACTACTGTCGAAGGTTGCTATATGTCGAAAATTGGAATAAAATGTCGACGTTAATATAACTTAGTAATCATAGTCAAAAACCAGAATAAAATAAGCACTTTAATGAGGAGAATCTTATGTTAAAAATGAGAAATACACTGCTAATAGTCCTTTTACTTTTTTTGGCTGGGAATATCAACGCATACGCATTGACCAACTTGAACCTTCCAATAACACCTATTAAAATTATTATACCAGCAGCGCCAGCGGCACCATCGGGATTGACTTCTGAAAGTTATGCGAGTGGGTTTGTAGATCTTAATTGGATTGATAATTCAAGCAGTGAACTCAGCTTTTTGATTCAAAAGTCTGTAAACGGAGGTGCATATTCTGACTTCTTTGCACCTCAAGCTAATATTACCACATATACCGATGTTTGGACTAAAAATGGAGAGATTTACACTTATAAAGTAAAGGCTGTTAACGCTTATGGAGATTCTGCCTATTCAAATGAATCTACCGTAACAGTACCATTACACTTTCCATTTAATTTCAAGGCAACACTAGATGGAGATAATGTTAAACTAACCTGGGAAGATTATTCTTATACGGAAACTAATTTTGTAATTGAAAGAGTTGAATCAGGAGGGCCTTTTCAGCCACTAATAACACTCGCAGCTAATACTACATCTTATATTGATACTGACATCACGAAAGGAATTGGTTATACCTATAGAATGTATGCAATAAATTATCAGATGGCGTCTGAATTTACATTGGATTCAAGTGTGGTTATTCCTGCGGAATCCGCTCCATCAGCACCAACCAATTTAAAATTTGAGGGTTGGGAGCTTGACGCCATAGGCGACAGCCAAGCCAAGTTTTCATGGACTGACAATTCAATCAACGAAGATTATTTTGCTTTGGAAAGAAAAGAAGCAGGTGGTACCTTCAAAGGTATAATCGGCATAGGGACAAATGGTACCGATGTAATCGACTCAGAGATTCTAACTGTTGGCAAGACTTATGTATATAGGATCAATGCAGTTAATGAAAAACTTGGGAATTCGGCTTATTCCAATGAAGTATCAGTTGTTATTCCTTCCAAGACCTCTCCAGTTGCTGCACCATCAGTCTTAGCTGCAACAGCATCGTCAGGCATTGCAGCATTGACATGGAAAGATAATTCAAGCAACGAAGAAGGTTTTACTGTAGAACGGAAAGCATCTGGTGGAAGCTTTAAATATCTTAACGGAACAAGTTCTGGCATGACGGCTCTAATTGATAATAGCTTGGTCGCAGGCACCTCTTATGTTTATCGCGTCAAAGCAATCAACAGCACTTTGGGAGATTCTGCTTACTCAAATGAAGCGACTATTCTTGTTGGACTAATTGTTCCTGCTGCCGTAGATTTTTCATCAGCGAGTAGCTGGGCGATTACTGAAATTCAAAAGGCTATTGATTATAAGCTGACCACGGACAAAGTTTTAAAAGATTTTACTAAAAAAATCACACGTGAAGAATTCTCAGAAATAGCAGTGAAGCTATATGAAGCGATTAGTGGGAAGGCTGCTGTATCAGATGCCAATCCATTTATCGATACTGCTAATATTGAAATACTGAAAGCTTACAAATTAGGAATTGTCAAAGGAATGACGTTAAATACTTTTGCTCCAGACAACTCAATAACACGTCAGGAAATCAGCGTAATGTTGCTACGCGCTTTAAAAGCGGCACGTCCAGGTGCTGACTATAGCATATTAGGGGCACCCGTAATAGCAGATGAAAAGGAAATTGCCAGTTGGGCTCTTGATGCAGTCAAATACATGAATAAAGAAGGCATTATGAATGGCACAGGTGGCAATATAATCAATCCTAAAGGCAACACGACAAAAGAGCAGGCAATTGCATTGCTAAAGCGATTGTATGAGAAAAGTAAATAATTATAAGTATTAATATCAAATCCCAAATCATGACAAAGGCATCCTCTCAAAAGTGAGGATGCCTTATTTAATTCACATATGAAATCCGCGTTTCACCAACCGTACTTTCCCTTTAACTCAACAAAGACAACTGTTCCCAGGGATATGGTTTTCGATTGCCCTCCCAGCTCTCTGGTTATTAAAAGAAGTTCCTGAAGTCCCTGATGTCCAACTGGAATTATCATCCTTCCTCCAGGTTTTAATTGGTCCACAAGCTCAGTTGGAACACTTCCTGCGGAAGCAGTTACAATTATCCTATCATAAGGAGCATTTTCGATCCAGCCCTCGCTGCCATCACCTATCTTATAAAAAATATTTGAATATCCAAGAAAATCAAGTCTCGCCTTGGCTTTTTCGGAAAGTTCAGGTATCCTTTCAATTGTATAAACTGCTTCGGAAAATTCTGCAAGCAATACAGTTTGATATCCAGATCCAGTTCCAATTTCCAACACTCTGCTATCTCTATCTAGGTTAAGCTGCCTTGTCATCTCAAGGACAAGGCTAGGTTGTGAAATTGTCTGATCAAAACCAATGGGAAGCGGTAGGTCCAGATAAGCCCTTTTTTTATTTTCATTATCGATAAAATATGCCCTATCAAGATTCTGATAAAATTTTACCAGTTCCCTGTAATCCATTTTTACCCCTTCTTTTTAAATACTGACTTGGTCCAGCTTCTCCAAGTTGTAGAGTTTTATAATATTCATGAGTTTGAGCGGGTATTTGGAGTCGGTCGCATATCCAGCTCTTCTTAAAGCCCAGGCTCCCTGGGTGCTGTCATTCATCACATCTCTGAAAATCCCGTATCGGCTAAGGGTTAGCAGCAACTTTTTATGGTCTGCCCAACTTTCTCCAACATTGTTGTAAGCTCTAAATTCGGCATCTACTCTATATGATACACCATTGTATTCTTCCCATGTGTTGGAAGTAACCGAGCCTAATGTCCCCTTGCCTTTGATTCCGAATAGGTTGTAAGAAACCTGCCCATTATATTTATCAACAGGGATACTTTGCCCCCATCCTGATTCCAATATTGCCTGTGCTGTTTGAAGCGCTGCCGACATTCCCGTAGTCTTCATAGAGTTTGATGCAAGCCCAGATGCAAAGGTTATGAATTGACTCTTCTCAATAACTGGAACTGCGGTATAAAGTTTCCCAGTATAGATTTTAACTGCAACTGAATCGCTGGAAATTGTTTTGCCTCCGGAATATATTCCTTCTGCATGAATTTTCCAGTTCCCCGACAGTCCTTGTGCTGGTGAATATGAATACTCCGCAAGTGTATCACTTCCGCTGGCGATTACTTTTTTTGCTCCAGTATTCGAATTTGTCATGATGAATTTCAAACTACTTAAGGAAACATTACTGACAGCCTTAATTTTAATGGATCCAGAAATAACCTGGTCCGGACCGACACCTTCCATGAGCAGTCTGGGAGCTCCAGGCAGATTAACTTTTATCCTGCTGCTTGAATAAGTTGATCCTTTAGTATCCGTCGCTCTCACAAAAAGTTCCTTTGTCCCACTTTGACTTGGCCCAGGGAACCACTTGTAACTGACATAACCTACTTTTGCCAAAATTGTTTCCACTCCTGTCCCTGAATCTACCATTACGTATTCAGTTCCAGTTACCTGAAAATTCCTATTGGCCCAAAGCGTAACCGGTTTATCAATTGTATTTCCACTCGCAACCCCACCTAAGGAAATTTTAGGTGCTATAGAAACTTGCGCTAAAACCGGCTGGCTTTCATATGATTGGCCATCCTGGTCATATGCAATTGCCTTTATTGAAATATTTCCATTATCTTCCGTCATTGGGACCCAGCTATATGTTCCTTGTGGATCCCATTCAGCTGTAAGAAATGTTTTAATATTATCTAAATTAGTAATCTCGTATTTGACATAAGACGCTGAAAAATTAGAATTTACTGAAAGTGAGACACTATTTTGAATAACATCACCTTCAGCCACTCCAGACAATGATACTATTGGTTCAAGAGCTATTTGAACGGGAATTGCGTCACCTGCAAGAAAATTACCATTCGAATCATATACTGCTGCTATAAGTATCTTGCTTCCATTTTCTTTAATATCTGGCAACCACTTGTAGGTTGATTCTAAAACACTTCCTCTGGCTGCTACAGCTCCTATTCCACTATCTGGATTAATTATTAGAAATTTGATTTCAGTTGCCCCATCAGGAATCTTAGTTGGAAATGCCGCCGCAAGCCATGTCGTTCCAGTTATTGTTTGATTTGACTGAATCGATGTAATTTCCATGTCAAAAAAAGGTTGGATATCTGCTGATTGTGAAGAGTCCACATATACAGTCCTGCTTACGTCTTCCCAATTGACGCCTACCCCAAGGGCATTGCTTACCAGTCTGAGAGGAACATAAGTATGCTCATTTATTATATAAGGTGCTACATCACAAATCCCGTAAGTTGTTTCATCATTTGTGTAAGAAACCAGATGGCTATCTATCCTTAGAAGCACAGATTTTCCGTCCTTATTGATAAGAACTGTTCTGTCAAGATTGTTCCAAGTTACTTCAGCCCCAAGTTCTTCGGAAACGAAACGTACTGGTACTAGAGTTCTTCCATTTTGGAATATTGGTTCGGCAGATGCCGTTATATCTTTTCCATCTACTATGAGTTTAATCGGGTTTTCCGCAATGGCATTTGGAGCAATCCAAAGACCAAAGACCAATACAAATATCAAAGCAAAAGCTGAACTTTTAACGTATAGTTTTTTTACCATATTCATCCTCTATTTCCTCCTAGTTTCAAAGCATGCATTATCTTTACCCTTTATTATACTACTTTGACGCTCTGAAAGAGCCATAAATATGGATTAACAATGAATTTATATTTAAATGACGAGAAAAGCCGTATCAGTTTTCGTGATACAGCTATAATTTCTTAACCCAGTTGTTTAGTATATTTCTTAATCCCAAAAGCGCTTTATTGTTAGGCTATTGCATCGAGGCTATGACCTGATGGTGGTTTCTTGGGAGTGCTTGAAGTTCCTGATAAATTGTTCTGAGTGCTTGATTGTTGAGTTTGCATTCTAATTATTTGCGCTTGTATTTGTTGAATCTGATTTTCAATCAGTTGAACCTTTTGCTGTTTTATTTCAGCTTTATCATTGCTTTTGTTTTCATTCGTAAGTTTCAATTGAAGATTTTTAAGTTGTTCCTCAAGACTCTCGATGGAACTGTCGATGCCCGATGTGGAAATGGCTTTCAATCCAGAAGTTGCTGATGTAATGTCCAATTTATACACCTCCCTATTTATTCTTATCTATATTATCGGTTGTTTACAAATAAAATTTAGGATTATAAATGTTATTATTTAAATTATATTGATTTTTTAGCAAATTATTCGATAAAATCTATTTTGGAATAGACTTTGACAAGAACTGGCAGTATGATTGAAAAAATGACTTAAAATGATTACAATGTGAAAGATTTGGAGAAAATTTAATGAATACTGCTGATTTGGTTATCAAATGCCTGGAAGAGGAAGAAGTCGAGTATATTTTTGGTATACCTGGCGAGGAAACTCTTGACTTGATCAATGCAATCCAAGAGTCCGAAAAAATAGAATTTATTACCACCCGCCATGAGCAGGGTGCCGCCTTTATGGCTGATATCTATGGCAGGCTTACAGGAAAAGCAGGTGTGTGCCTTGCCACCCTGGGACCTGGTGCAACAAATCTTGTCACCGGAGTTGCCGATGCTAATCTTGACGGAGCTCCACTTGTTGCCATTACAGGGCAGGTTGGAACCGACAAGATGCATATCACATCCCACCAATATCTTGATTTGACCAAGATGTTTGAACCAATAACAAAGCGAACGAAGCAAATAGTTCGTCCGGATACTGTTCCAGAAATTGTGCGAATTGCATTTAAATATGCTGAAAATATAAAGCCAGGTGCAACTCATATTGATCTTCCTACAAATATCGCCAAAATGACCGTCACCGGAGTTCCTCTCAAAAGGAAAGTCCCCAATGCAGGTTTTGCAACTTTTGAATCAATTGAAATGGCGGCAAGGATGATTTCAGAGGCGCAAAATCCAGTTGTAATAGTTGGATCCGATGCAGTTCATGCTGATGCCAGTGAAGCACTCACCATGTTCGCCAATACTCTGAAAATACCTGTTGTAAATACCATGATGGCCAAGGGCATGATTTCTTTTGAAAACGAATATTCCATGTGGACAATTGGAATCCCTCAGAGAGACTATATAAACCAACTCTTTGACAGGGCAGATGTGGTAATCGCAATCGGTTATGATATTGTCGAACTTAATCCCAGCAAATGGAATAGAAACAACAGCATCGACATTCTTCATATTGGGTATGAGATGTCCCATGTAAATAAATACTATCAGCCTAAGGTTGAAGTGGTTGGCGATATGAAATACTCCATAAATCAGATCCTCGCCCATGCCAAAAGAGACAGCATACCGGAATTCGCATTGGAATTAAGGAGAAAAATCAAATCCGAACATGAAAGCTACTCAAACGATATTTCCTTCCCAATGAAACCCCAACGTATAATCAATGATATACAGAAAGTTCTTGGAGAGGATGACATTCTGATTTCAGATGTAGGCGCTCATAAAATGTGGATTGCCCGGCACTATAACTGCCATAATCCAAATACATGCATAATATCCAATGGTTTTGCTTCCATGGGAATTGCAATACCTGGAGCAGTAGCTGCAAAGCTGGTCAATCCCGGCAAAAAAGTTCTTGCCGTCACCGGAGACGGTGGCTTCATGATGAATAGCCAGGAGCTGGAAACCGCCTGTCGCATAGGCACTCCTTTCGTTACTCTGATTATGAACGATGAAAGCTATGGGCTTATCAAATGGAAACAACTGGAACAATTCAATAAATCCGCGTATGTGGACTTTACCAATCCCGACTTCCAACTTTATGCTGAAGCGATGCATTGCAAAGGTTATCGAATCGAAAAGGCCGAGGACCTGATTCCCACCCTAATTGATGCCTTTACCCAAATCGTTCCATCTATAATCGACTGCCGTGTTGATTACAGCGAAAATATAAAACTTACACAGCATTTGAATGAAATCGACTGTATTTTATATGAGCCCCCTGGCTCAGTATGACAAACGTTTTAATAAATATTGAATTGCGAAAAGAAGCCCAGGCAAAACACCTGGGCTTCAGTAATATGAATGCAATTAATACTTTTCGTAATGAATCCTATTTGATTCAAATCTGTCGATAGGTTCCTTGACTTCCAGTGGATAACCAATTGCTACTATTGCAAATGGCTCAATATTTTCTGGCAAGGCACACGCTGAGCTTACCTTCTCCATGCAGTCTGCAAGTGGTGCAATTCCAATCCAAACTGCGCCAAGATCCAAGTCTACCGCCTCCAATAGAAGGTTCTGCGTGGCTGCGGCAAGATCTTTTTCCCAATCCTCGGGATACTGGAATAGATTCCTATTCCCAAGCATTACTATGGCAAGTGGGGCTTTTGCAACCATCATGGAATATGGGCTTGCGAAGGACAATTGTCTTAATATTTCCTTATCCTCTACTACGAGAAATTCCCATGGCCGTTGGTTTCCTGATGTTGGTGCCTGCATGGCAGCTCTTAAAAGTTTTTCAATCTTTTCTTTTTCCACCGGCTTGTCAATATATTTCCTTATGCTTCTTCTCTTGAAAATTGCGTCCAATTCTTGTTCCCTCCATAATTAACAGTTGTTTTAATATTATTTACATAATCATATGTTTATTTTCCGTCTTGAGAGTTTTTGCTAAGCAGTTTCAAGCTCGGCCATGCATCTTTCTTTCAGCAGTTTTAAAGCTGAAATTCCTTCGCCCAACCAGATTTTCCTGCTTTCACCTTCAATTATAAGCGGCATCCTGTCATGTATTGGAATCACATATTCATTGGCTTCGGTTGTGATAATGGTAAAGACTTCCTTTTCAATTCCAGCTGAATCCAGAATCCTATTATATATGCCAGCCATATATAGCATCTTTCCGCTCTCAAGCTTAATCAAGTGCTTTGTCTTTTCTTTTGTATCTTCTTTCTTTTCCCACTCGAAATATCCGGTAGCAGGAATTAGGCATCTGTTGTATTTCACCAGTTCCCGAAACATGGGCTTCTCATCCACAGTTTCGGCTCTGGAGTTTATTATCAACCCTTTGTTGTCCCACTTTGGAAAACCCCACTCCATGAGCCATGGGATCACATTGCCTGAAGATCCGGATATAAGAACAGGTGCTGTGTCCCCTGGAAAAACTTCTCCATTTTTCATCTTCTCCAACTTTGGAGATCCGGCGAATTTTTTGTCAAGAAGCTCACATATTTTCTGCATCTCCACATCGTCTATATCCTTTTGAAAATTATATCTTCCGCACATTTTATTTTCCTCATATAATTGGTTTCGGATTGTCGATTTTTTCCGCGAAAAAGTTGCTTCCCCAGACTCCTGCAATTATCATTATTCCTCCAACCATCTGATACCAGTAAAATGATTCATGCCTGAATATAACCCCAGCCAATATGGCGATTATTGTAACAAGATTGGTGAAGACAGATGCCCTTGAAGCCGGGATTTTTGAAATCATATAATTGAACATAAAAAATGCAACTATTGAAGACAATATCCCAAGATACAATAGTGGAAGCAATGACGAGAAACTCAATTGAAAAAGATTTGCCTGATCCGGTGCCAAGCCCATTAGCTGTTGTCCAATGAATATTAGATTGAAAACTATTGCCCCAACCCACATCATTACAAATGTTATTTCAACTGGTGTAAACATCTTTGAATATCTCTTTGAAAGTATATTGTACACGGCTCCTGCCAGCACTGCTCCCATAAGAACTATCATACCTAAAAAATCTCCGGTAGGTGCAAAATCTCCAGAAAACACAAGTATGAAAACCACTCCTCCTACAGAGAGGAGTATGGCTAGATACTGCATTATATTTGGCCGTTCTCCGAGAAATATTACAGCCATGATAGTTACAAATATTGGTATCAACGCAATCATCATACCTGCCTGAGACGAAGACGTCAGTTGAACCCCCATAGTCTCGCAAATAAAGTAGATGATTGGTTGGAAAAATGACAAAACAATCAACGGCAGTATGGGCTTTCCTTTGAAACGTATCCTGATAGCCCTAGTACCCACCAGGAGGGTTATAACCATTGCCGCTATGGCAAACCTATATGCAATGAGTTCCATCGGGCTAAAGGTGTCTAGGGCGGTCTTGGTAAACATGAATGACAAGCCAAATATTAGAGATATTCCCAACCCTGCACCATATGGCAGGTAATGCTCTATTTTATTACGGGTTTTCAATTTCATAAATCAAGCCCCTCCATAGTTGCTTTTATTTTGCTCTTAAAATTTCAATCCAGTAGCCGTCTGGGTCGGCAATGAAATATAGACCCATTGCCTTGTTTTCAAAGCATATGCATCCCATCTCTTCATGAAGCTTATGTGCTCCCTCGTAGTCATCTACGCTGAAAGCGAGATGAATTTCATTATCTCCTAAGTTGTAAGCTCCCACCTTGTCTCTAAGCCATGTAAGCTCCAGCCTGTGAATGCTTTCTCCATCGGTAAGGAAAGCAAGGATGAAGCTTCCATCTTCGGCAATTTTCCTTCTAGCCTCTACCAGACCAATGGCATCTTTGTAGAACTTTAAACTCTTTTCCAGATCAGCGACATTTATATTATTGTGTAAAAATCTAAATTTCATCTTTCTTCTCCTTACTCTATGCGCAACCTTTGCAATTACATTTTGTAGAGCACCCATCTGCATTTATCTATGTAATACTTTAACTCATAAAGCAATATTTTACCATCAATAATACTTTGACATCTATATACATAGGCTTTTATTCCAGCAAGTTTTTCCTCGTCAGAAAAAAGCACCTTGTCCACCTTGATAATCTTGGTTGAATCCTGCTCCCCTTCCTTGATAGAAAACTTAATAGGAACAGGTTTGCTGCTTCCTTTGAATTTCACAATTACATCTATTTCATCTCCAAGAATCTTCATCCTCTATATCCACCCATTCCCACATGTTCCCCTTCATTTACTCCGCCCTGCATTGAAGCAATCCTGCTATTTGTGAAGCATCCCCTGAATATTGACTTGTCGCCATACTTACCCCTTATCTTGTCCACCGCCTGATCTATCTTTTCCGTCTTTTCCCGGTTTTCTCCATCAAACATTGAAAGTTGAACCACACTGTCCTTTATAAAATCCGAGACATGCACACCTAGTTGTCTTATTGGTTCCCCCTTCCAATACTCGTCAAAAAGCCTTTCCACATACTTGAAAATCTCCGATGTTGAATTTGTGTAACTGAGGAGCTTCAATTGGTGGGATCCTCCGTGAAATTCGTTGGTCTTTATGGATACAGACACTAGGGAGCAAACTCTTCCGTACTTTCTGAGCCTTGCTCCAACCCTTTCGGTCAGAGCCAGAAGCACCATCATGGCTTCCTTTCGTTCCGTAACATCAAAGGCTATGGTAGTGCTGTTTCCGATTCCCTTTTGCAATATCTCGTCGTTTGGTATCACCAATGAATCATCTATTCCATTGGCATAATTCCATACCAAGCTGCCCTGGCTCTTTAGAAACGATTTCATATAGTCGGGATTCTGCTTTGCCAAATCTCCTATTGTCCTTATATTCCTATCTTTAAGCTTGCTAGCAGTAGCCCTGCCCACCATGAAAAGCTCTCCCACTGGCAAGGGCCAAAGTTTGTCTTCTATTTCCTCCGGCCAGATGGTGTGCACCTTGTCCGGCTTCAAAAGCTCCGATGCCATCTTTGCCAGCAACTTGTTTGAAGAAACCCCTATGTTCACTGTGAATCCAAGTTCTTCCTTGATTCGTTCCTTTATCTCATAAGCTGCCTTCACTGGGTCTCCAAACATCGCCTTTGAATTAGTGTAGTCCAAAAAACACTCATCCACTGAATACCTCTGAATAACAGGAGAGTAGCTGGCAAGTATTTCATACATGGAATCGCTGCAAGCTAGATATAAATCGTAATTCGGCCCCACTACAGTAAGATCCGGGCACTTCTGCCTGGCCTCTAGAAGGCTTTCTCCGGTTGTAATCCCGAACTTTTTCGCAGCCATGGATTTAGCCAATATGATTCCATGGCGCTTCTTGGGATCACCTGCGACCACGCTGGGAATCTCCCGAAGGTCAACCTGTGAACCGTTTTGAAGTCTATATACTGCTTCCCAGCTCAAGTAAGCCGAGTTTGCGTCGATATGCATTATAATTGACATAAATGCCACCTCTTCTTCTGGAAAATAATCCTTTCCAGTACATATATGATAACGAACATACGTTCTTTTGTCAAGCCGCTATATGTTGCCGCAATTTTCTAAATATACTGTATACTTGGTAGTTTACGTAACATTTTATCAAAAAAAGGTGTACAATAAAGTATAAATTTTAAAATAGAAAGCCAGTACCGAAAGGAGATTGTAAGAATGTTTACTTATACCCCCATGGTTATCGCAGCCATAGTCGTCTCGTCAATAATAATTGCTGTTGTTTATATATTCAATATTAAAAGTGAACTTAAATAATATTAGTTCGGAAATGGAGAGTTGAAATGAAAGAGTCAATTTTAATAGCATTACAGGTTTATTTTATGGGCTTTGCAATATCAATGTTTATCGCCTTGATGATCAAGGGGATATTATTCACAATCAGGAAGTTCTCAAAATAATCGTGAGAGCGCATTAAAACGAAAGCGAGGATTTATTAAATGAATGTATTGGATTTATTCCAAGGTGTGTCCACCTTATTTTTTCAAGAACCCAAGATAGCAATCGCAAGAATAGTGCTAATCTTTCTTGGCATCTTCATGGTTTATCTGGGGAAAAAAGAAATACTTGAGCCTCTCATTATGATTCCAATGGGTTTAGGCATGTCTGCCGTGAATTCAGGGGTTCTTTTCCTTTCCGCAGGCAAGACTGGTACAATTTTCATGGACCCACTAGTGACTGAGACAAACGGACTTATGAATATTTTACAGATAGATTTTTTACAACCTATTTATACATTTACTTTCAGCAACGGCCTTATTGCCTGCTTCGTCTTTATGGGCATTGGAGTAATTTCCGATGTTGGAAACGTATTGAGATTTCCATTCACCAGCATGCTTATTGCCATGTGCGCAGAACTTGGAACTGTTGCCACTTTCCCAATAGCCCATGCAATGGGTCTGAATTATGGCGAAGCTGCAGCGGTATCTGTAATCGGTGGAGCAGATGGTCCAATGGTTCTTTATACGTCATTGATTTTGGCGAAGGATTTGTTCGTCCCAATTACCATCGTCGCATATCTATATCTTAGTTTAACTTATGGAGGTTATCCATTCCTTGTTAGATTATTGATACCAAAAGATATAAGGGGTCAAGTTATAATAGCATCCAAGAAAAATGACATCACATCTACGGAAAAACTAGCTTTTGCAGTTGTGGGATGTACTATATTGTGCCTACTCTTCCCCGTTGCAGCTCCCCTATTCCTGAGCTTCTTCCTGGGAGTATCCGTAAGAGAATCTGGCTTGACGAAATATGCAAAGCTTATTGAAGATGTATTCCTATATGGTGCCACTTTCTTCCTGGGCCTGATGCTCGGAGTCTTGTGCGAGGCCAGTACGATTTTGAATCCTAAAATACTTATATTATTGGTTTTAGGTATTGTTGCACTGTTATTGTCTGGTATAGGAGGAATCCTTGGTGGTTACCTTGTATACTACATTAATAAAAAGAACTTTAATCCAACCGTTGGAATAGCAGGAGTTTCTTGTGTGCCAACAACGGCCAAGGTTGCTCAAAAGGAAGTCCACAATGTGAACAAATACAGCTTTATCCTTCAATATGCCATGGGAGCCAATATCTGCGGAGTTATAACAACTGCAATACTGACAGGTATTTATGTAACCCTAATCCCATTGATCAAGTAATATTCATATTTAAATAATGAATTTTGTGTTGTATAATGTATTAGAGAGAATTACTTTTGTATTAAAATAGGGAGGGCATTTAAATGATTGACCATAAAATCAAGGAAGGACTTTCAAAGATTTTCACAAGAGAGGTTTCATACTCGGATATTGGAACTTCAATGAGTTCCGATGTATTGGATTTCCTGATTTCAACTCCAACTCTTATAACTATTATTGTCGACTCAACCCACAAATTTCTGGAAGGTCTCATTCCCAACGAATTTGTAACTGTTGGCAGATATATAGAACTTTCCCACGAAAAGCCCACATTGGTTGGAGAAACTATTTCACTTGTCCTCACGGTTGAAAAAGTTGATGGAGACAAGGTTTTCCTGGATATAAACATACATGATGCAAACGGTTTGATTTGCAAGGGTAAATATTTAAGGCTTATTGTAAACAAGGAAAAATTGATTGCAACAGCCTATGCCAGATCAACTCAAGATTTCAAAAAGTAGTATAAGAAAGCTTAACATTAATAAAATCAAGGGAGAAAAGCAAGTTGCTTTTCTCCCTTTTTCATATTTGATCTCATAGATTGCTCTGCTGTTTATTGATTCTTTGTGTTCTTCTGGTGCTTATTTCTCTCCCTTTTCATATGGCAGGCCATCCGCGGCTGGTGCTGTTGCTTTTCCAACTACTCCAACCAATGCTATTATAGTTGCCACATATGGAACCATTAAAAGTATTTCTGACGCTATGTTTATTCCTATACTCTGTGCAAGAATCTGGGTCGCAGAGGCCAAGCCAAAAAATAGGCAGGCAAGCATTGCCCCAACAGGATGCCATTTTCCGAATATCATTGCAGCAAGTGCGATAAATCCCTGCCCTGCAACCATTCCTTCCCGAAATAAACTTATTGTTCCAATTGAAAGCGACGCTCCAGCCAAACCGGCAAAGGCTCCACTAATCAAAACGCAAAGCCATCTGATTTTGTATACACTAATTCCCACTGTGTCAGCTGCTCTTGGATGTTCACCGACAGCCCTTATTCTAAGCCCCAGAGGTGTCTTGAATAGTACGTAATAAGAAACTCCCACAAGGATGAATGCCATATATATGAATGGTGTAAATCTTGAAAATATATCTCCAATTACAGGAATCTTCTCGAGAAATTTTAAAAAGTCTGGGTTTGTGGTAAGTGCATGTGGAACCGATGGGGTCGCCCCTGATCTTTTCCAGATTATTTCCAGAAGAAAAGCACTTAGACTCAAAGCTAAAAGATTTATTGCAACCCCGGCTATAATCTGGTTGCCTCTAAGATTAATCGCAAGGACACCCAAAATTGAGGATGTGAGCATTCCAAAGGCTATTGCCGCAAGAACTCCAACCCATGGATTCCCAGTGATATGAGTAAATAGAACTGCAAAGAAAGCTCCTATTATCATTATTCCTTCCAGCCCAATATTCGTTACCCCTGATCTTTCAGAGAAAACTCCCCCTAGAGCTGCAAGCATTAGAGGAGTAGCCAGCCTTATTGCAGAAGCGAGAACCGCTATTACTACTGCGCCTTCTATCATTTTACTCTTCCTCCTTTACTGGGAGTTTAGGTTTTCTTTTATCCGATATAATCTTTACAATTAATTCACCTGCAATAAATATCAATATTACTGCTTGAATAATCGCAGTTACTTCTTTTGGGATTCCAGCCAGTTGCATCTGTCTCGCACCATTATCCAGGATTCCAAAGAGCAGCGCACTTGCAATTACCCCCAACGGATGGCTTGAGCCAACCAGCGCAACTGATAGGCCGGTAAAACCATAGCCTGGTCCTGCTGCAACCTGGTTTACCATATATATGACTCCTGTTACCTGTACCGCTCCGCCAAGCCCTGCAAGGCCACCAGACAAAAACATGGATAATATGGTATTTTTTCTCTTGCTGATTCCACCATATTCTGCAGCATCCGCATTGAACCCTACAGATCTTATTTCATATCCAACTGTAGTTTTAAATAATAGGAAATAAATTGCCAAAGCTGCGACGATTGCTATGAATATCCCCACATGTGCGCTTGAATAACCGAACTGCGGAATGATATCACTCATCTTTAAAAGTTTTGCCTTATCCGAAATAGGAACTGTAAAAGCTTCCCTTACCGAACCTGGGATAAGTGTCTGTGGATTAAATACAGTTCTAACTAAAAGATTTGTGGTATGCAGGGCAATATAATTCATCATTATTGTGGTTATTACTTCGTGTACTCCGAACTGTGCCTTGAGGAATCCGGCGAATCCGCCCCATATTCCTCCAGCAAACAGTCCAAATAAAAGTATTAAAGGTATGAGCACAAATCCTGGAAGCCATGAGAAGTACCAGCTTGTAGCGACTGCAGTTATTGTTCCAACTATATACTGTCCTTCCGCCCCAATATTGAATAGCCCACATCTGAAAGCAAGAGCTACCGAAAGTCCAGTGAAAAGTATTGGCGTCATCTTGTACAATGTTTCCCCGAAATTCGGGATACTGCCTAAGCTTCCCCTGAATAAGGCAAAATATGCCACAAGTGGATTGCTTCCCGCGATTATAATGCAAATCGCTCCCACGGCAAATCCCAAAGCCACTGCGAAAATAGGAAGTCTAAAGCTACTCCAAATTTTCTTAACTCTTTCATTTGCCATCACTTTACCTCCTCTTCCAGTTTGCCGCCAACCATTAAAATACCCAGTTTTCTATCGGTTGCATCTTTGGCATCCAATATCCCAACAATTTTCCCCTGATACATTACCGCTATCCTGTCAGCTAGATTCAGAACTTCGTCCAACTCAAGTGACACCAGCAATACTGCCTTATTGCTTTCTCTTTGTTCCAAAAGTCTCATATGCACAAATTCTATTGATCCCACATCCAGACCTCTTGTTGGTTGGGCTGCAATTAGCAGACTTGGGTCCTTGTAAAATTCCCTGGCGATTATGACTTTCTGCTGGTTCCCTCCGGAAAGAGATTTTGCCATTACATTTTCATTCGGAGTTCTAACATCAAATTCCTTTATTAGAAACTGCCCATGCTTATGAACCTCTACATAATTCATAATTCCATTCACACTAAATGGTTTTTTATAGTGATACCCAAGAATCATGTTCTCGGCAAGTGAATAATCTAGTATCAATCCCCTCTTTTGTCTGTCCTGTGGGATGTGGCCAACACCTGCTTCATTAATATTCCTGGTATGAAGATGGGTTGTTTCGATTTCATTTATTCTGATTTCGCCACCTTCTACTTTTCTCAGCCCGGTTAGTGCTTCCACAAGCTCGCTTTGGCCGTTTCCATCAACCCCTGCGATTGCAAAAACTTCTCCTTCCCTTATGTCAAAATCCACACCCTTTACGGCTTCCAGTTTTCTATTGTCCAAAACTTTCAATCCCTTGACCGACAATATAACTTTACCTGTCTTTTTTTCTGTCCTGTCGCTGAAAAGTTTGACTTTCCTGCCCACCATGAGCTCGGCAAGTGAATCTGGATCGGTATCCTTTGCTTGAAGAGTCTCAACTACCTTGCCTCTTCTCACTACGGTTATTCTATCCCCCATTTCCATAACTTCCTTGAGCTTGTGGGTAATCAGAATTATTGACTTGCCTTCATTGGTAAGTTTATTCAGTATTTCTCCAAGTTCATCGATTTCCTGTGGTGTTAGAACGGCTGTCGGTTCGTCTAGAATTAGAATCTCCGCTCCCCTGTATAATGCTTTTAGTATTTCAACCCTTTGCTGCATGCCAACTGAAATATCATGGATCTTTGCATTTGGATCAACTTTCAGTCCAAAGTCATCAGATATCTTTTGTACGTTGGCAATTGCGGTTTTCATATCAAGCCTTAAGCCTTTTGCTTTTGATGGTTCTTGGCCAAGTATAATATTCTCGGTCACTGTAAATGGCTGAACAAGCATGAAATGTTGATGCACCATGCCGATTCCCAGTTTTATTGCTGTAGTCGGGCTTTTTATCTCCCGTTTTTCTCCATTTACATAAATCTCTCCTGTTGTAGGTTGATAAAGTCCATATAAGATGTTCATGAGGGTGGTTTTTCCAGCACCATTTTCTCCCAACAGCACATGAATCTCTCCCTTGTTGAGAGTGAAGTTCACATCATCGTTTGCAATGACTCCTGGGAAAATCTTGGATATGTTTTTCATTTCAACTACTATTGACAAATTAGAACACAACCTTTCTTTGCTTGTTAAAGCATTAAGCTTAAAGACATAATTAATATCTTCATGCTTAAGTCTTCAAACGATAATGGTTTTCATTTGTGCAAAACGCCATGGAATCAAGACACATTTGTAATAAAGCCAGGCAAGATTGCCTGGCCTTATCACAAAGTTTAAATCAAATTAATTTTATAGTGTTGGTGGAACAAATGCATCAAATGTTGCCTTGTCAAAAGGAACAGTAAATGTACCAGCTACGATAGCTGCTTTATAAGCATCGGCTTTGGCAGAAACTTCAGCAGGAACATTTCCAGCTTTGTCACTGTATCCAACTCCATCTTCCTTAAGTCCGTATTCAATATTCTTGCCATCAAAAGTTCCATCGACAATTGCTTTTGTTACTAGGAAAGTAGCATTGTCAACTCTCTTAATCATTGAGCAAAGAACAGCTTTAGGATTTAAAGCAGATTGGTCCTGGTCAACTCCGATAGCCCAGAAACCTTGTTCTCCGGCAGCTTCGATGACGCCAATTCCACAAGCTCCTGAAGCGTGGAATATAACATCCGCACCCTGCTGGAATTGAGCTAATGCAGCTTCTTTTCCAAGAGCAGGATTATCAAATACGCCAGTGTAGTTTACAAGAACTTCAGCTCCTGGATTTACTGATTTCACTCCAGCTTTGTAACCATACTCGAATTTTTCAATAAGTGGGAACTGCATTCCTCCAACGAAGCCAACTTTGTTGGTTTTAGTTGTAAGACCGGCAATAACTCCAACTAGGAAAGATCCTTCATTTTCTTTAAATGTTAGTCCAGCTACGTTTGGTGCGTCAACGGTTGAGTCGATGATGGCAAACTTCTGGTCTGGGAACTGTTTCGCTGCGGCAGCATTTGCTTCAGCCATTAAGAATCCTACAGAGATAATTAGATCAGCGCCTTCAGATGCCGCTGCTGAAAGATTCGCTGCATAGTCATCTGCGGTTTGTGATTCAAGAACCTTGGTAGTTACTCCAAGTTCAGTCTTGGCTTTTTCTAGTCCCGCCCAAGCTGAATCATTGAAAGATTGATCTCCAAGTCCGCCTGTATCTGTAATCATAGTTACTGCTACAGTAGATTTTGGGGTAGCTGCGCCACCGCAAGCCGCCAAACTGAATACGAGCATGAGTACTAGAACTAATGATAATACTTTTTTCATAGTTTTTCTCCTCTTAACATGAAAGATTTGGCCTTTTAACAACGTAATTATACTATATATGGAAAATAAATAAAACTGTTTTTATTTTCAGACTATTGAATCAATTTACTCCTTGTCGGATAAGGAACCAAAACCAGCACCTCTTCCCCATACTGACTCAACATGTATTACACTTACAAATGCATTCTTGTCCACCCCGGAAATATAAGTTTTTATAAGCATGCTTTCCCGTGGAGAGCATATGGTGAAGATTTTATTTCTTTGCTCTCCGGTATAAGCTCCTGTTATGACTACGTTTGAAACTCCTCTTCCAATTTCTTCGAGAATATATTCCGATATTTCATCATGCTTGTTGGTGATTATTTCCAGCTGTACAAGTTTTGAATCAAAACCAAACATAATCACATCAACTGTCTTTGAGAATATCACTTGCGTCACAAGTGCATAAAGCGCTATATTCCTGCCAAATACAAATCCAGACAAAATGATAACTATTCCATCTATTACCAGCAATACCTGGCTCAAGCTGACAAATGGAAGAATTTTCTTTTTTACAATTTTTGCAATCACGTCTGTTGTGCCAAACGAGAACCCTTGTCCATAAACGATTCCGGCACCGATTCCGGAAATTACACCTGAATATATCGCAGCCAATATTGTATCCTTTTCCTGAAGCAATAGAAAATTCGTCTTTTCAAACAATACCAAAAATGCTGGATACATCAATGTGAGAAGGAGGATTTTCCTTGCCTCGCGGAACCCCAGAATAGTCCAACAGATAATGAAGATTATCAAAGCACCAATATAATACATGGTTGAGAAATCAAGTTTAATAAAACTCTCAAGGATTCTGACAATACCTGTCAACCCTCCGGAGCTTAATCCGTTGGGAATCAATATTCCTATTGTCGAGAATGCATTTATGGCACATCCAAGGGTTACAAGAAAAAGACTCAGGCTTAATTTCAAGAGCCTTTCCTTGGTAAGCTTTTTCTTATTCTTTACTATTTGAATTTTAATTTTTCTGATAATATTGTTAAAGTTCTTTTTAATAAACTCACCCATTCTAGTTTAAACCTCCCAGTTCGATTACCTTCAGAACGCTGTTCCCAAATACATCAACTGCTCTTATTGCAATGGTATTTCCCCTGTTGACCAATCCTGTGACTGTTTTGTCCAGGTTGCCCTTTTCCCTTGCGATAAAGATATCCGGGCTGAAAATATTTCCGTCATAACTATAGTCAATTGAGAAATAGTCGATTAGTTTTGTTGAGTCATTTTCAGCAATGTCCATCAACTGTTTCATGTATTTGTCGTCTATGGGAATTGAATCAAAGTTTTCGTATATATATTTTATAAGCTGGATTTCCAATTCAATCTTGTCATTTCCAAATTCTTCGACTATATTGCTTTCTATTATTAAGTCATTTTTAAATATGTATGTCAGTTTTTCATCCTCCAAATGGTCGAAACTGCTTCCAAGCTTGTATAGTCTTGGGATGGACTTCATTATTGCGGATTTCCCCATGTCGCAGCAAATCCATTTCCTTTTCAGATTTTCGCAGCTGGCGGCAAGTGTGGAAGAGCCTGAGAAAAAATCCCCCACCAGGTCCCCTTCCTTTGTGCAACTAAGGAGTAGTCTTTCCATAAGAGCTTCCGGTTTCTGTGTTGCATATCCTGTTCTTTCGCCTGAAGTCCTGCCCACCATGTCAATGGTGAAGATATCCTTCATGCTTACCATTGTATACCATCCAAGGTCGTCTTTGTATTCCTTTACACCTTTAAATCTATATGGTTTGAATCCTCTGTTGTATGACTTTTCCTTCTGTGCTTCAAAATAATACTTTCCAGACTTGGCATAAAGCAGCAGATTATCGTGTTTTTTTGCGAAATACCTCTTGCTTACGCCACCAGACTTGTATTGCCAGATAATCTCATTAATAAAATTTTTCTCTCCGAATATCTCATCTAGAATTATTTTCACATAATGGACCACATGCCAGTCAAGATGGATTACAAAGCTTCCTGTGTCAGAAAGCAGGTCCTTCATCATCATAAATCTTGTCGTAAGCATGACAAGGTATTCCTCCATGCCATTTTCCCAGGTATCATGGTATGAATGTTGTTTGATGAGATGGGAACTTCCCATTTTTTCCGAATCTATCTTTATATTGGTTCCATAATCAGAATTGGAATAAAATGGCGGATCTATATAAATAAAATCAAATTTGCCAGACATGCCCTTTTTGTCAATGAGATATTTCATAAATCGTGAATTCTCACTATTGGCAAGGATGTTTTCGCTTTCATTCCCAACCCTTTCAACAAGCGTTAGAGAATTGTCGCTGCTTTCCTCCATTAATGATCTGTAGCCGTTTTCACTTTTTTCGATTATGTAGGGAAGTTTTTTTAAAAGGCTCATTTATCTAACTCCTCTCTGACTATCTAAAGGTCTGATAAGGCAATCCTTGCCAAAACCTATCAGGTCATTTCTTCCAGCTTTTCTAAGAGCCTCTTCAACAAGTTTCCTGTTCTCCGGCTTGTTGAAATGGATCAATGCCTTTTGCATCTTTTTTTCTTCCATGTCAGTTGGAACATATACCTTTCTTTTGGTGAAAGGATCGATTCCCGTATAATAAATGCACGTTGCGAGGGTTCCTGGAGTAGGATAAAAATCCTGAACCTGGTCTGGAATGAAACCGCTTTTTTTTAGATATTCAGCGAGCAGTATGGCATCTTCCATTGTTGAGCCTGGGTGGGAGGATATGAAATACGGGATAATGAACTGCCTGCTCTCAAGCTTTTCGTTGACTCTTTTATACTCATTGAGAAATTTTTCAAATACTTCCTTTTCAGGTTTCCTCATTTGATAAAGGACTCTTTTAGAAACATGCTCCGGAGCGATTTTCAAAGTACCGCTTATATGGTGTTTGGATAATTCCTCAATGAAATTGCTTTTTTTATCGTAAATTGCGTAGTCATACCTGATTCCAGATCTTATAAATACCTTTTTTATCTTTGGCAGGCTTCGAATTTCTTTAAGAATATCCAAGTATTCCTGGTGGTCGATTTCCAAATGCGGGCAAGGGGTCGGCCATAGGCACTCCCTATCCTTGCAGGTTCCAAGTGTAAGCTGCCTTTTGCATGATGGTCTTCTGAAATTGGCTGTAGGCCCTCCCACATCATGTATGTATCCCTTGAAATCTGGGAGTTCAGTGAGCCTTTCAGCTTCCGCCGCCAATGATTCCTTGCTTCTTCCCTGCACTACTCTTCCCTGATGATATGTAAGTGCGCAAAAACTGCAGCTGCCAAAGCAGCCTCTATTGGCAGTTATGCTGAATCTGACTTCCTTTATGGCAGGAACTCCGCCAAATTGCTCATAGCTGGGATGGTATGTACCCATATATGGCAATTCATATACATCGTCCAATTCTATGGTGGATAAAGGTTGAGCTGGGGTATTCTGCAGTACATAAGTATTGTTTTCATAAGGTTCAACTAACTGTGACCCATTTATAAAGTCATTGTTTTGATATTGTATTTTGAAACTTTCTCCATAAGCTTCCTTTGAATTTTTAATTTCATCAAAGCTTGGAAGAATGATTGCATCTTTATATTCCTCTTTCAACACGTTCAGATCTGGTTCCACTACTTTGCATGTGGTACCATTGATCCATTTAACATGGGTGATGTCTATTCCAGAATCCAGAGCAGCGGCAAGTTCAACAACTGGCTTTTCGCCCATGCCATAGATTAATATATCCGCTTTGGAATCCAGCAGAATCGACCTTCTTATCTTGTTGTCCCAGTAGTCATAGTGCCCAAATCTCCTGAGACTTGCTTCAAGCCCGCCAATTATTACTGGAACGTCATTATATGCTTCTTTGATTCTATTACTATAAACTATTACTGCTCTATCCGGCCTGTTGCCAGCTCTTCCGCCCTTGGAATACTCGTCAATGGACCTTTTTCTTTTAAAAACAGTATAATGGTTCACCATTGAATCTACATTTCCCGAATTGACAAGAAATGCCAACCTCGGTTTGCCGAGTCTTTTAAAATCATCGGTGTTTTTCCAATCTGGCTGGGCAATGATCCCCACTTTATAACCATGGCTCTCAAGTAGCCTGCTTATTATGGCATGCCCAAAAGAAGGATGGTCCACATAGGCATCCCCCGTTATAAGGATAAAATCCAGTTGTTCCCAACCTCTATCCTTCATATCTTCCATATTCACAGGTAAAAATTTATTTGTCATTTATATACTTCTTCTCTCCGATGTTTTAAAAGTGGCAACTGTTCTCTTATTTCATCCACATAGTCCAAATCGATATCAGAATACACAATACCTTCTTTTTCATCGGTCTTGCCAGAAAATACTCCCCATGGATTTGCCACTCCGGAATTTCCAAAAGCCTGATATGCAGACCTCATATCTCTTGCTGGAGATACTGCTGCAAAATAGATTTGATTATCCAGAGCTCTTGTTCTAATTGTCAATTCCCAATGAGCTGGTCCCGTGGTCATATTGAAGGCCCCCGGTACGACTATTAGTTTAGCTCCTTCCAATGTCATCTTTCTTATCAATTCTGGAAATCTCATATCATAGCATATGGCTATGCCGATTTTCCCGAATTTTGTATCTATTACTGTGGATTTGTCTCCACTTTCCAGAGTATCCGATTCTTTAAAATTGATTGCCCCTTTTATATCTATATCGAACAAATGCACTTTTCTGTGCTTGCCGATTAAATTACCTTCTTGATCAAATGCAAAGCATGTATTGTAAATCTTTTCTCCATCATTTTCCGGGATGGTCCCAGCTATCAAATATATGCCTAATTCCTTGGCAATATCTGAAAGGCGATTGAATATTTCTCCACCTTCTGATTCGGAATACTTTTTAAAATATTTATTGGAATAGGGACACATGAACATTTCTGGCAAGGCAATGACATCTGCCGCACATGATGCAGCTTCTCTAATCATCGCTTCGGCTTTATTCATGTTTTCTTCCTTGTTCATCCCAACTTTGATTTGGCATAGTGCAATCTTATACTTCATTTATCTGCCCTCCGCTCTTGATAATGTTTGCCAGGTTTAGTATTGCCTTCCCCGTCAATCCCCAGATTATACGATTTTCATAATTGTATATTGGGATTGTTGAACGACCTTTTCTCCAATTGTATGTATTCTTCAAATTAATCATCTCATAAGGAAAATCATCGGAAACAGGAGCCACTTCTAGAACTTTGATAAAAGGATCGTTTTCCAAAAAGTAGTCCAATGGAACATAAAAGACTTCCTTGACCTCATGGTGATTGATTCCTCCCTCACTTACATCTTTTTCATTCAATACTCCAAGGAATGTATACATTGTAAAGTTGCTATACGTATAAAAGAAATCCAGTTCCTTTATCACTTTTATTTTGCTGACGGGTATTTCAAGTTCCTCCGAAGTTTCTCTAACAGCTGCCTCTTGAGGCGTCTCACCCTTCTCAATTCTCCCCCCGGGAAAGCAAATCTCCCCAGGCTGTCTGCTGAGGCCGTCTGCTCTGACTTCAAATAAGACCTGCAATTTTCCATCTTTTTCCACCAAAGGAACCAAAATGGAAAAATACTTGTAATCTCCAAATGGCTTTGGTTTCCTATCTTTCAATATTTTTTCTATATCTTCAATTTTCATTTTCATTCACCAGCTTTTTTATTTCCACCTTTTTCAAGTCCGCCCTGTTCATTGTCAAATAAGACCCTATGAATATTAATAATATACCTAGGATTGTATTGATTGCAATAGTTTCGGAAAGAACTACCACGGCAATTATCGGTGCTATTCCTGGTTTCACAAAGAAAACAAGTGAAGCCATTGAGGAATTGGAATTTTCCATTGCCAGGAAGTAGAACAAATAACCAAGCCCCGTCACGAATATGCTCACATATATGACTACCAATATATTCCCTGAATTGATGCCGGTTAGGACAGGGTGATTCATAATTTTTAAAATCGCAAGCATTACCAGTGATCCCATGATAAAGCTGATACTGGTCTGTGTAAGGCCTCCCAGTTTTTTGATTCTTCTCTTGCCCATTGCGCTATATAATCCGAATGTTATGGCGGAAATCAAGGAAAAGCTCATACCCAGTAGATTCTCCCCAAGACTTATATTAAGTGGGTTTATAATAACTAACAACCCAAATATTGATATCCCGGCGGCGATGGCTTTTTTCCTTGTAATTTTTTCGTCGGTTATAAAATGCGCAAATATCATGGTGAACATAGGATTTGTGCAAAATATTACAGCTGCAGTGGATGCCGCTGTTTTCATGACTCCATATTGGAAAAATATCATGCTGACGCATATGCATACTACTCCTATCATTCCCATATAAACGAAGTCTTCCTTTGTCAGCTTGATTTCAGTTTTTCTAATCTTGACAAGGGCGAATGGAAGTAGGAAAAGCCCACCAACCATGAATCTGATAAAAGTAAGCTGAAATGGGTCCAGCCCAGCAGCCGCAATTTTTAGAGCGACTTCCATCGTACTAAACAAGATTGCCGACATAAATATGTAAGTAACGATTTTTTTCATTTCAACTCCAATATATCAATGATTTCCTGATAATCTTTCATGCTTTTAAAAATAAAATCTGGGAGCGATTTCTCAAGATCATAGTATGCGGTCCACCCGGTTGCCACTGCGATACTCTTTATCTGAAGCTTCTTGGCACATTTGATATCATATACTGTATCTCCGATAATAAAAATATTTTCTTTTTTAAATTTGACTTTGTAAAAATCCTCAGCCATTTTTATTGCATTATGTGCAGAATCCCATTTTTCTCCCATATGATCTCCATATCCGCCAACCCAGAAGAACTTTTCCAAGCCCACAGAGGCAAGTTTTACTTTGGCACCTTCCCTCAGGTTGCTGGTCAGTATGCTATTGAAAATATTTCTGCTATTGTTTATATGTGATACTATTTCACGTGCTCCTGGCAAAATTTTCTTGTCTTCGTTTCTTTTTAAAATTTCTTCAAGATTTCCAATATATGTCGCAACGATTTGATCCAGGTCAGGATTTATTATTGAGAATTTATCGATGATATGCTGTATTATAACACTGTCAAGAGCTGCTCCAATGGATGTGCTTTCAAAAGCGTCTACGATACTGTAAAGATCATGGAATGTTTTGTTCAAAGCTTGTGTCCCATTGCTGCCGCAATAAAGCAAAGTCCCATCGATGTCCCATAATATAAGTTTATTTTCCATATTCCATCCCCCCCAGGTAATCCGTTTTTGACCCTTGTCTTGTGTCTTTTTCTTCAAGTCTCTCTTCGATTCTATCTTTTATTTTCCACCAGCTGGTGTCCCAGTTGCAAAATACGGTTACTTCTTGTGGCGCCCTGGCGGCTAGTCGCTGTATTGCAATGTCCTCTGACAAGTGTTCCAAAAATACCACTGTCCTATCCACATATTCTTCAAGAGTTATAAGCTTTAAGTCGCCTTTTTCATACATCCTGCAAAGCTCCGTACCTTTTTCTATATATAACGAATGCAGTTTTACGAAGTCCACGTGAAGGGCGGATATGATTTTAGCTGTCTCCATGCTGTCCAAATCATCATCCCACGGGAGATTTAAAATCACATGGGCACAGGTTTTGAATCCAAACTTTTTGATTCTTAGAACGCTGTCAATGAATTCTCCCAAGCCGTGGCCCCTATTGATAGTTACCAAGGTATGATAATTTGCCGTTTGCAGTCCCAGTTCAATGGTAATAGCCATTTGCTTCTCTTCAGAAATTTCCTTTAGTTTCATAAGATATGTATCTGGTATGCAATCTGGTCTTGTGGAAAAGCAAAGCTCCACAATGCCTGGAATGCTTGCTGCTTCATTACTGAATCTATATAAATCATCCAATGGAATATAAGTATTTGTGAAATTTTGAAAGTATGCAATGAATTTTTTAGCTCCGTATTTTTTCCCGATATACTCCATGTTTTCTTTAAGCTGTCTTGTGACCGAGAATTCGTTGGAAAGGTTTTCAAACCCTGCCCCCTTTTCACCGCAGAAAATACATCCGCCGATTCCGACTCGCCCATCGCGGTTTGGACATGTCGCATCAATATTCACAGGTATCTTATAAACTTTTTCCCCGTAAGCTTCTTTTAAGTATTGGGAATATGGAAAATATCTCATTTTTTTCCCTCTTCAAAAATTCAGGCGGTGAATAATCACCGCCCGATAAATTACCAATATTCAATATGATTAACAGATTATCTCATATTTATTTTCAAAAGCTTGAAGTTCGCTGATTTCACTGCTTATACTCAAAACAAATTCTATATTGTATTTTTTACCGATTATATTTATCCTATCAAGTAGCCTTGGTAGATTTTCTAACTTGATATGGGCTTGCCTCAGAATGCTATCTATAAATATCATCTCAACATCGTGGTCTGCACTTATTATCCCATATAAAAACCCTATATATTCGTCCGCGTTGGTCAATTCCTCATATTCATCCATGCTTATCATTCTAATATCATGTTTCAAATCATACATTGTAGCATTGTCTTTATTTATAAATACTATATTGCCGCCTTTAATCTCTAGACTGTCGTTGGCAAGGTTTATAATCTTTTTGGTCTTTCCGGATCCCTTTTTACCTACAATCAACTTAACCATATGAACCGCCTCCTAAATTAAATAATTTAACTCATTATACACTACTAAATATTGCTGGGCAAGGTTGAACAAATGAATTTATGAAATATTTTTACCTCAATCTCAATTGGCCGCAGGCTGCATCGATATCCTCTCCTAAGCCTCTTCTAACTGTGGTTTCTATGCCGCAATCTTCCAGTATTTTCTTGAAAGCTTCAACTTTATCTTTGTAAGAGCCCTGCATCCCTGTTTCATCAACTTCATTGAGCGGAATCAGGTTTACATGGCATAGCATTCCTCTAAGCAATGCTGCTACTTCCTTTGCATGTTTGTCGGAATCGTTGATTCCTCTTACCAAAGCATACTCAAAGGTTATCCTTCTACTAGTCTTTGCTGTATGGGCTTTAGCTGCTTCGATAAGTTCTGCCAGCGGATATTTGTTGTTGATAGGCATCATTTCGCTTCTCTGCCTGTCATTCCCCGAGTGGAGTGATATAGCTAAATTTACTTGTGGCAAATCTCGTGCGAACTCCTTGATCTTTGGGATTATTCCGCAAGTGGAAACAGTAATGCTTCTCATCCCTATATTCATTCCATTCTTGTCATTGATGTTTTCAATAAGGCTCTTTACAGCCTCGTAATTGTCAAATGGTTCTCCCGTTCCCATTATCACTACGTTGCTAATTCTTTCATTGACATCTTTCTCAATAGCGACAATCTGATCGGCCATTTCTGAAACATTGAGGTTCCTCTTCAACCCACCGATTCCAGATGCACAGAAGGTGCATCCCATTCTGCAGCCAGCCTGGGAGGAAATGCAAACGGAATTGCCGAATTTATATTTCATGAATACTGCTTCGATGGTATTCCCATCTGAAAGCTCAAATAAGTATTTCCTAGTTCCATCTTTCTTTGAAATCTGAGTTTTCAAAATTTCCAGTTTTTCAATAAAGGCATTTTCTTCCAGTTTTGCTCTCAATTCCTTGGAAAGATCGCTCATCTCCTCAAAATCGTATATCCCCTTATATAGCCACGAATAAACCTGCTTTGCTCTAAACTTCTTTTCGCCAATGCTCTCGAAAAATATTTCAAGCTCCCTCATGGACATTCTTTTTAAATTTGTTTTCATTATTTTCTCCTAATTATTAACTAAATCTTGATTACATCTATTCCTGTCTTATGACCGTTGAGGTCAAATTCCTGAAGTGGATCTTCGGTATAAATCATGTGTAAGCCCAGGGTTTCCTTGAGAATATATTCTCTATATTCCTCGATAGCCTCCAATGCCTCAGGGGTTCCATTAACATATATGGTTATGTTGTCCAACATCATGAAGTCCTTCTGTTTTCTCATCTGTTGAATCTTTGATATCAATTCTCTTGCAATTCCCTCGGTTCTAAGCTCCTTGGTAATTGTTGTATCTAGAATGGTGAATAGATTGTTTTCCATTGATACTGTAAATCCATCCTTGGAAGAAATATTCACATCAATCAAGTCTTTTGAGACTGCCATTTCCTGGTTTTCAATTTTCATCATAAGCTCTCCGTTACCTTCGAGCTCTGCCACTGCCTTGGCGGCATCCAGCTTTATCAATTCTGCAGCAAAAGCTTTGATTTTAGAACCCATTGCAGGTCCTGCGGTCTTGAAATTCGGTTTAAGCAAGAAGTTCATATATTGGTCAAGGTTCTTTTCAAAAACCACTTCCTTGACATTCAACTCTTCATTTATCAACCATGTAAGATCTGAAATCATCTCTTCAAATTTTCCATCAACCAGAATTTTAGCTAGTGGCTGCCTTACTTTTATTCTTTCTTTTTCTCTTGCAGCCCTACCTAGACCTACCAGGTTTCTGACCAGGTCCATTCTAGCCTCAACATTTTTATCAATCAAACCTTCATTGGCTTTCGGAAAGAATGCAATATGCACAGATTCTTCCCCAGTAAGATTTGTGTAGATTTCGTCGGAAATAAAAGGAGCAAATGGCGCTGATAGTCTTGCAACCCCTTCCAGCACTTCATAGGTTGTCCTATATACCGATTTTTTGTCCTGTGTTATTTCTTCTCCCCAGAATCTTCTCCTAGCTCTCCTGATATACCAGTTTGATAAATCCTCAGTGACAAATTCCTGGATTTTCCTTACAGCTTTCATCAAATCATAATCTTCCATTTCTCTTGTTACGTCAACAATCAGCTGGTGATATTTGGATAGTATCCACCTATCCAGTTCAGGTCTCTCATTAAAATCAACAAAAGTTTCTTTTGGATCAATATTGTCCGTATTTGAGTATAGGACGAAAAAATTATATACATTTTTTAGAGTTCCAAAGAATTTGCTTTGAACTTCCATTAATCCATCTTCATCGAATTTGGTCGGTGACCAGGTTGGAGAAACATGCAGCAAGTACCACCTTGTAGCATCTGCTCCATATTTGTCAAACAATGAAAACGGGTCAACTGTATTTCCCTTTGTCTTGGACATTTTCTTTCCTTCCTTGTCCAAGATAAGGTCGTTTACCAAAACATTCTTGTATGGGGAAATCCCTTTTACAAATGTTGAAATAGCAATCAGTGAGTAGAACCATCCCCTTGTTTGATCTATTCCTTCGCATATATAATCTGCAGGGAACAATTCCGAGTCAAATATATCGGCATTTTCAAAGGGATAGTGATGCTGTGCGTAAGGCATGGCTCCGCTATCGAACCAGCAGTCTATGACTTCGCTGACCCTGGTCATTGTATCTCCACATTTTTCGCATTTAAGATGTACTTCATCCACATAAGGTCTGTGCATTTCTATTGATTCGTCAATATTTTCAATCGCCCTCTCAACCAGTTCTTTTCTCGATCCGATTGAAGTGGTGTTTCCACATGAGCATTTCCATATATTTAAAGGCGTTCCCCAGTATCTGTTTCTTGATATGGCCCAATCGTTGAGATTTTCCAGCCAGTTGCCAAATCTCTTCTCGCCGATAAAATCGGGATGCCAATTAACCGTATTGTTATTTTTGATTAAAAGCTCCTTGAGCTTGGTCATTTCAATGTACCAGCTTGGTTTTGCATAATAGAGCAAAGGTGTCCCGCATCTCCAACAATGTGGGTAATTATGGTCGACTTTTTCCTTGGAGAACAATTTTTCTTCCTTGGCAAGCCATTTTATTATATCCACATCCACATCCATTACAAACTGTCCAACCCATGGAGTGACCAGGTATTTCCCATCTTCGCCAACTGGATTAGGCACTGGAAGATCATATCTTTTTCCAGTATTATAATCGTCTTCTCCAAAAGCGGGAGCAGTATGTACAATTCCAGTACCGTCGGAAGTGGTAACATAATCGGCGCAAGTCACGTAAAATGCTTTCTTGTCAACCTCAACAAAAGGCATAAGCTGCTCATATTCTAAAAATTCCAGATCCTTGCCCTTCATTCTACTTAATACTTGATATCCCCCATTTCCATCCTCGCCCTTTACTCCCAGAACCTTGTCAGCAAGAGCTTCAGCAAGATAGAAAATATTGTCGTCTTGTCTTACTCTCACATAATCTATATCGGCTCCTACTGTTAATGCCACATTTGCAGCCAGCGTCCATGGAGTTGTGGTCCAAGCTAGGAAATATTCGTTTTCGAATTCAGGATTCTTTTTCCTGAATTTGGCTATTACAGTATTGCTTTTAATTTCTTTATATCCGAGGGCGACCTCATGGGAAGCTAATCCAGTTCCACATCTAGCGCAATAAGGAAGAATCTTGTGCCCTTCATATATATATCCTTCATCAAAGAATTTCTTAAGTATCCACCATTCCGTTTCGATATAATTATTGTCAAGAGTGATATAAGGATTGTCCATATCTATCAGATATCCCATCCTTCTAGTCATCTCTCTCCACTGTTTTTCATATGTGAAAACAGATTCCCTGCACTTCTGGTTGAATTCTTTTATTCCATACTTTTCAATGTCTTTTTTACCGTTCATTTTAAGCTGTTTTTCAACTTCGATTTCAACCGGCAGACCGTGGGTATCCCATCCAGCCTTTCTTTTTACTTCAAAGCCTTGCATCGTCTTATATCTACACACTGAGTCCTTGAGGGTCCTGGAAATTACATGATGGATTCCAGGCTTGCCATTTGCTGTGGGAGGTCCCTCGTAAAATATAAATGAAGGCATTCCCTTTCTCGTCGTGACGCATTTTTCTAAAAGTTTCTCTTTGTCCCAAAGATCGGACTGTTCATTTTGCACTTCTGCAATTGGCTTGTCGGATAAATTCTTAAACATATTATATTTCCTCTCCTATACAATAAAAAGTCCCTAAGCATCAGCTTAGGGACGATGATTTTCGTGGTACCACCCTAATTATAAACCCGCAATCATTCGCATGGTTTATATCTCAACTTGCCTAACGGGCAATTCCGGGATTGCCTACTTTATTTCAGCAAACCAGCTCCGGGGTGATTTTCACAGGCATACACCAGAAACCTTGCACCAACCGGTTCCTCTCTAATGGCTTATGCCAGCTACTGTCCCTTTCACAGCTTTTTAATATTTATCTTTTATAACAAGTATTCTACTTCATTTATGCCGATATTGTCAAGGGCCGAAGCCAACTGCTCCATTACAAGCTGTCTTCATCTTCCATTCCGCTTTGAGAATTCTTGTATTTGTTTATTGCAGACCTGATTATATCATCTCCAAAACCCTGGTAACGGAGTTTTCCATATCCCTTTTCCAGTATCTTCCTATCCAAGGTCTTTCCAGATAAGATTTTCTCCAGGATAGCAATGGCATTTTCCTCTTCCTCAGCATAGGGATAGCCCTCATCAAGTTTGGAAAGCACCAGTTCCTTATCCAATCCTTTTTCAAAAAGTTCGTACTTCAATCTCGTTCTTCCCTTTTTCCTGCCTTTTCCCTCTTCAATGAATCTATCGCAGTATCTTTCGTCATCAATAAGGCCGAATTCAGCAAGTATTAAAATCACTTGTTGGATTTCCTCTTCATGAAAGAGTTTCTTCTTCAAATCCTTGGAAATTTCAGAAACTGTCTTATCCTTGTTTCTCATAAATTTGAGAGCTGCTTCTTTCCCCTGGCGAACTCTTTTTAAAAACTCTGCAGACTGGCCTTCAGTTTCGTATTCATCCTTGTTGTCAAATATATCCGTTAAACTTGCCATAATTCAACCTCCCGTCTTTTTGCTGGAGAAGGTTGTACCTAACACACCAATTATAATAAGGCCTGTGCCTATCAGATGGTATGCATAAAAAGGCTCCTTTGCTATGAATACTCCGGCTATTATTGCAATGGCGGTGGACATATTCCCAAATAGTGTTGCCTTATATGCTTCCATATGGGCAAGCATATAACTTATAAGCAAAGAAGTAATGAACGTGCAGGTAACCCCGAGATATATGGCGGCAACTAGGAATCTTGGATTTGTCAATGGGATAAAGTACTCTACCAGTGTGCCATTTTTAATACTAAGCACAATATAGATACAGTTGATTAGTACAAAACAAATGGTGACTATAATGGCGCTTATCTCAGAAGGTGTAAATTCACCCCTGATTTTTCTCATTATCACATTAGAGATGGCAAGGGAAATACTTGAAAGCAGGATTATTAAAATTCCGAAAAAATTCGGACTGCCTCCTCCCAAGGTATAATTTGCACTCATTGCAATCATTGTTACGACTCCTGATACTGACATTACAACAAACACCTTTTGTATGGCATTTGTATATTCCTTCAACATAAAAGAGGCAATAACCATGGTAAGAATAGGAACAGCTGCAAATATTATCCCAGCTTCAATTGAGGTAGCGTACAAAAATCCAACAGCCTGTAAAACAATGAAACCACCATAATATAATGCGACTGAAACCGCTTTTCTCAGTTTTTTTCCTTTTAGATTTATCTTGATAATTCTCATCAAGATGGCAATAACAACTGAAATAATTGCAAAATTGAATCTATATGTTGCCAGTATCATTGGGCTGCTTTCAGTAACACCTATCTTCGCGAAAATAAATGAAAAACCAACCAAAACTGTGAATAATAGGGAAACGAGATAAACTTTCATATTATACTCCTTAAACTTGGATTACATTTTCAACTAGCAATGGCAATTTCGAGCAATATGCTCCGACTATACTTTTTGAATTTTTATCACCAAGCTGATACTTTAAGTCCAGGCAGTCAATATGCATTCCTTCTATACTATTTATAAATTTACCATTGGAAACTACTGAGAATTTATTGAGACCTTCCGATATTCCTGTTCCCTTTGCTTTGATAAAAGCCTCTTTTCTAACCCAGATTTCGAAGAAGCTGTTAAATCCATTGGCTTTAAGATATTCTCTTTCCGCATTGGCAAAAAATCTTTCTGCTATTGCCTGGAATCTTTTCTTGCCAGGGTTATTTATTACGCCTTTTGACTCTTCTCCCAATGCTATCTTGAATTCTATGTCTTCGATGTCAAGTCCTAGCTCTATCTCCTGGACTCCGCAAATATATAATGTATTTGTATGGCTTATTGAAAAATGAACATTTTCCAAATTGGCAATTTCTGGTTTGCCCTCAATCGTCCTTTTTATCTTGATACCATCAATCGGTACTTTTATTTCCTTCCTTAAACAATAATCAAGGAGGCTTCCCTCGAGAAGCTCCCTCCTATTATTTTCGTCCATTTTATTTTTAATTTCATGTACATATATAATCATATCTGTATTTTACATTCATTCAGACTATAAACCAATATATTTTATTCGCCCGTGCACTTTTTATTTTATATTGCAAATATCACTATTTATTGTCCCCAATTGCTTTTATCTTGCTTATGATCATTTTGTATCCTTCCGCCCCATAAACTAGTGATCGGTTTATGCGGCTTATGGTTGCCGTGCTTGCCCTGGTGATTTCCTCAATTTCGTTGTAGGTTTTATGGGCATTGAGAAGTTTAGCTACTTCTAATCTTTGAGCCAATGCATGGATTTCCTTCACTGTACATATGTCTTCAAAGAATCTATAACATTCCTCTTCGTTTTCCAGCAACAAAATAGCTTTAAAAAGTTCATCTGATTCCTTGCATTTGAATTTTGAATCGTAACTCATAAGTCGACCTCCATTTTTGCACTTTAACGCTTTACAGTGCTATTATATGCTTGCCTTATTATATTGACAAGGTAATTTTTCTGCTTTAACATTAATATAATATTTATAAATAATTTGGAAGGGTTTTCCTTCCATAATCAGTAATCCGGGGGTATGGAATGTTTGAACAAAATCCGATTTCAGAGGTAATCTATCATTTGAAAGCAGATGAACAAAATGGACTTTCAAATGAAGAAGCTAATTTAAGATATGAACGAGATGGTGCCAATTCATTTGAAGAAAAAAAACCCAAGACCAAGATTCAGATGTTTATTGCCCAACTTAGAGACCCAATGATATATATCTTGTTTGCCGCTGTGGCAATTTCTAGTTTTTTGAGGGAATTCAGCGATTCAGCCATTATTCTCGCCGTTATACTCCTTAATGCCATTATTGGAATGGTACAGGAATCCAAGGCTGAAAAATCACTTGAAGCGTTAAAAAAACTTTCCAGTCCAACAGCTTTGGTAAGGCGAGATGGTGTTTTAACGGAAATAGCAGCCGCATTCCTGGTGATTGGCGATATAGTAGTTTTGGAAGCGGGCCGTGTTATTCCAGCAGATTTACGTCTGATTTCTACCATAAACCTACAGATAGAAGAGTCGGCATTGACCGGTGAATCTGTTCCAGTTATTAAGGATGCCTCATTTATAGCAGAACACGATTCCACCCTTGGGGATCGTATCAATATGGCATACATGTCCACCCATGTTACTTATGGCCGTGGTGAAGGATTAGTTTCAGCCACGGGAATGAATACCGAGATTGGTAAAATAGCAAAACTAATCAATGAAAGCGTGGAAGAGTTGACGCCTCTTCAAAAGAGACTCAGCGATCTGGGCGGCTTGCTTGGAATTGTTGCTGTCCTTCTTTGTGTAACGTTGTTTTTTGTCGCACTTTACCAGGGAAGAAATGTCAGCGACATGTTGCTGACTGCAATCTCACTGGCTGTAGCCGCAATCCCTGAAGGCCTTCCTGCGGTTGTAACCATAGTACTGGCAATGGGAGTTCAAAGAATGGTCAAGGTCAACACCATTGTAAGAAAGCTTCCCGCCGTGGAGACTCTTGGCTCTGTAAGCGTTGTCTGCTCGGACAAGACAGGGACCCTCACTCAGAATAAAATGACCATAACCCAGATATATTTCAACGAGGAACTGAGGGACACCGATAATCTCAATTATGAAAAAACAAAGCTTCTCCTAGATGGTTTTGCTCTTTGTACAGATGCCTCTATTCATGGTGAATCTCGAATTGGTGATCCAACAGAGCTGGCTTTTATCGATTTGATAATTGGCCTTGGCATCTCAAAAGATAAACTTATGCTGGAATTTCCAAGAATAAATGAGAAACCTTTCGACTCAACTCGTAAAATGATGACTACTGTTCATAAAAGCAATGATGGGAGCGGAATCATTAGTTTTACCAAGGGAGCGATAGATCAAATTCTTAAGGTATGCACCCATATTCTCATTGATGGCAAGATAAGAAAAATCAATGAAAATGACCTTCACAACATAAACAGCGTTGCAAAAGAAATGGCTTCTCTGGCACTGAGGGTATTGGCGCTTGCTATAAAAAGTGGAAATGCTGATGCGAAAGAAGATGATTTGATCTTTGCCGGAATGGTTGGGATGATTGATCCTCCAAGACCCGAGGCCAAAGACGCAGTGAAGATTTTCAATGGCGCTTCAATCAAGACAATAATGATAACCGGGGATCACAAGGATACAGCCTTTGCAATAGCCAAAGAACTTGGTATTGCCACCGATGAATCACAATGTATAACTGGTGATGCTTTAAATAAAATGTCCCAGGAAGATCTGAATGAAAAAGTTGAAGGCATTCGGGTATTTGCAAGGGTATCTCCTGAACATAAGGTTATGATTGTCAAAGCCTTCAGATCCCATGGGCATATAGTTTCCATGACCGGTGACGGGGTCAATGACGCACCTTCTCTAAAAGCTGCAGATATTGGAGTTGCCATGGGAATTACAGGAACAGACGTGACAAAGGGTGCCGCGGATATGATTCTAACTGATGACAATTTTGCGACTATCGAAAAAGCTGTCGAGGAAGGAAGGAATATTTACAACAATATCAGAAAATCCGTTTTATTTCTCCTATCTTCAAATTTTGGGGAAATCATAACAATGTTTATTGCCATAATCATCGGCTTTGCCTCCCCGCTGAAGGCTACTCAAATTTTATGGGTCAATCTTGTTACAGACTCACTTCCAGGACTTGCGCTTGGAGTTGATCCTGGTGACAAGGATATTATGAAGGGACCACCAAGGAATCCCAAGGAAAGCTTGTTTGCCCGGGGCGGTCTTGCCCTCACATTGTTCTTTGGCCTTGTGATAGGCCTAACGACCCTCACAGCCTACATTTTCGTGCCTGTCGAAGCCTTGCTGTCAGCTGGTCAGAATGTGAGCTTTGATTCAATCAAATCATCTCTCGGGAATATCGACGTCTATACAAAATCCCAGACTTATGCGTTTTCAGTCTTGGCTGTTTCCCAGCTTTTCCATGCGGTGGGAATGAGGAATTTAAACAAGTCTATATTTAGAATAAATCAACTATCAAATAAAATGATGATCTTGTCCTTGTTTGTCGGACTGATTCTTCAGGTAGCTGTAACAGAAATGCCATTCCTGGTAAATTCCTTTGGTACTGCGGCACTTAGTTTGAATGACTGGAGTATTGTCTTGCTGCTCTCCTTGACGCCGGTCCTATTCCATGAATTGCTCGTAGCCTTCAAATTTATTAGGAAATCTTTTTCAAGATAAAGACAAATTTGAAACCATAGCATTAATCAAGAATAGAAGATGCCCGCCAAAATAATTTTGGCGGGCATCTATTTTTTTAATTATTGGTTATCATTTAACAGCATATGCTGCTATATCTTGCTCTTCTCAAGAATTTCGATTCCCTTATTAAGCTGTGTGTCTTTATCTCTTGGAAGCAGTCCATTGACATAAGCATCATCCTTGACTATCAATTCGACATCAGGTTTGACTCCAATCTTGTGGATAACATTGCCATTTGGGGAAAAATACTGCATTACGGTTAACTTGATTCCTCCGCCATCATTTCCATAGGAAAATATTCTCTGTATTATTCCTTTACCAAAGGATGTCTCTCCTATAATTGTGCCGCCCTTGTTGTCTTTGATTGCAGAAGCCATAATTTCTGATGCGCTTGCAGAACCCTTGTTGATTAGCACAACATAAGGAATATCAATCTTGGATGCATCTGATTTGTAATACTCCCTCTTTCCGTTTCTATCCTCTGTATACGTTATAGTACCAGAACCTAGAAGCATATCAGTTATGGCAACACTTGAATCAACAAGTCCGCCTGGGTTGTCCCTAAGGTCGAGAACAAGTCCTTTG
This sequence comes from Eubacteriales bacterium, assembly GCA_037144355.1. Lineage (GTDB taxonomy): Bacteria > Bacillota > Clostridia > Peptostreptococcales > Anaerovoracaceae > JBAWWY01. The sequence continues at coordinate 408,441 of JBAWWY010000001.1, forward strand.
ACCTTTTTCGATTCCAAATCTTTCAAATGGTTTTTGAATTCTCCCAATGTTTTTTCATCGAAGTTGGTAATTCTAATATAGCCTAGATTATCTGCAAGCACTTCGGATTTAACCGAATTGATTACAATATTTGATCTAACCAAATCGAACTTAATAATTGCCCCATCTCTCAAGACTTCGATTTTCACTTTTGTCCCTGGCTCACCTCTCATTGCTGCAACTGCCTCGTTTATAGTTTTCGCAGTATATTCCTTGTCATTGACTTTGACTATCTTGTCTCCGGCTTTGATACCCGCCCTAGCTGCAGGGGTATCTTCTATAGGCGCTATTACCTTTATGAATCCAGCATCATCTGGTGCAATGGTAACTCCAATCCCCTGGAACTCTCCTGCAGTTGATTCCAATAGATCCTGATAATCTTTTTTATTCAGATATGAGGAATATGGATCACCAAGACCCAGAAATACTCCTTGATATGTTCCTTCTTTAATTGCTGCCTTGTCGACTGGAATATAATAGTTTTCATTTACAAATTGCTCCAGATCAAATAGCCCAGAATAGTCCGTCATGATGGTCTCATACTTTTTGTAGTTGTCCTTGCTTATAACCACCAGGTTTCCTGTTCCAATCCCAATGGTCAATATCAATATTCCAGTTCCTATGGCTGAAGTCAGCATAAAAACTATAATCAGCAATATCAAACTTCTCTTTTTCATCATCAACATTTATATTTCCCTCTCATTTCATCTAATTTCTTGCTGTTATTTATTTCTTTTACTAAGAATTGAATTTTTTTGTTCCCATTCCATTTATTGATATCCAAATATCCAATTGCTTGGATAATCATGTCTTCTTTAAGCAGATAGCCGTCTTCTTTTGAAAAATTGAAAAGCAGGCACTCCAACGATAAAATTCCATCCGATACAAAAAATCTGCCGTGTTGTTTTCTTGCCCCGATGAAATTTACTGCTTTTATTCTAACATCATTTAGCATGAATAATGGTTTTTCATTCCTGTAACCATATGGCTCTAGCTTTTCAAGCTCGGACAATAGTTCATAATCTATATCCCCCAGATTTATTTCTAAATCGTAGCTATTTTTCAAATTATCAATACCTGTATCCATAATCTCCAACTTCTCCATGCTCAAATTGAGATTATTCCTTAGGATGTCGATGTTTGCCTCATTTATGAGAAATCCGCAAGCACCCTTGTGCCCACCAAATTTTATCAATATATCCTGGTTTTCTTTAAGCAATCCATATAGGTCCACGCCTTCAGTGCCTCTGCCAGTTCCTTTCATGATTCCTTTTTCAGTTGTTTTGCATACAATTATAGTTGGCCTTTCGAATTTATCCTTTATCTTTCCCGCAACAATTCCAAGTATCCCTTCATGGGAATTGCCGGAATCGACTAGGATGAATCTTGGAATCTCACCTTGCTCGTTTATTATACCCAAACATTTGAGGAATATGTCCTCTTGTGTTTTCTTTCTGTCAATATTGTAGTCTAAAAGTTTGTTGGATTGTTCTCTTATATCATTTTCAATTTTTCCAAGAAGAAGCATGACAGCTGTTTCAGCAAAATGCATCCTGCCTGCCGCGTTGATATGAGGAACGATGGAAAATGCAATCTGCTCTGATTTTATTTTTTCATCTGAAATATTGCAGGCAGCGGCAAGATAACCAAGGCCTTGTCTTTTTCCTTCATTAATCTTATTCAATCCATATTTTACCAACGTTCGATTCTCGTCGATCATTGGAACGATATCTCCTATTGTTGCAATAGCAACTAGATCCAGTAGATTGTTAACCGAGCTCTTCTCCAACAGCAGGCTTCTTTGCATAGCTTGGGCAAATTTGAAAGCAACTCCACATCCGCTAAGATCCTTGAAAGGATATGTACAGTTCTCCTGTTTTGGGTTAATAAGAATACAATCGGCAGGCTTGCTGTTTATATTGTGGTGGTCGGTTACTATTATATCCAATCCTAATTCCTTGCAAAGTTCCACTTCATCATAGGATATGCTTCCGCAGTCCACAGTGATTATAAGCTGGCAACCTTCATTATGCAATTTCTTGATTGCCAATTTGTTCAATCCATATCCTTCATCAAATCTTGAAGGAATGTAATAAGTTATATTTTGAGTCAGCGCCCCAATAAACTCATATAGCAGACAGATGGCTGAAACGCCATCTGAATCATAGTCTCCGTAAATACATATTCTTTTATTATTATCTATGGCTGACAAGACCAGGCTTACGGCGTTATCCATATCCTTGAGTAAAAATGGATCATAAGTCTTTTGAGGTTTGTCAGAAAGAAACTCCATGATTTCATCATCACGGATTATTCCTCTTAGTTCCAAAATCCGCCTTAAAATAAATTTCGCTTCCATTTTTTCGTAGTTCATACTTTGCATTATTTCAACCACTTCATAGGATCTTCGTACTTCCCATTATTTCTAACTTCAAAATGCACATGAGGTCCAGTTGAAGCGCCTGTGCTTCCCGATAGTGCAACCACTTGTCCCTTGGTTACCTTGTCTCCTTTTGATACTTTGAATTTATTGTTGTGGGCATATAATGTTACAATCCCGCCACCATGGTCAATCATTACCATATTTCCATAACTACCGGACCAAGCGGCAAAGATTACAATGCCTCCATTTGCAGCAACAACATTGCTATTTGCCGGCACGGCAATATCTATGCCTGTATGAAGCTTATACACGTGTAAAATTGGATGCATTCTATACCCAAATGGCGAGGTTATCCTATAATATCCTGGAGTTGGCCATCCTAGTTTGCCACCATAGTAAGCTTGGTCTCCTTGCAACGCCCTAATCTTTGCAATCAGGTCATTGGCTTCCTTGTTGAGTTCATCTATTTGTCTTTCGAGCTCTTTATTGCTCTTTGCAACCTGGGACCTTAATGACGAAGCCTTTGTAATATCTCCTTCAAGTTGATTTTTAGTATCAGCTTGAACATTTCTTTGATATGTGATTTCATTCTGCAATGAAAGCAATGTCTTTTTCTTTTCTGCTATTGATGCGTATTTTACTTTGATGCCTTTGAGTATTTCCACATCGTTATCCAATATTTTTTGAACCATATCTATATTTGTCATGAAATCTGCCATGCTGCTGGAACCCAGAACAATCTCTACTAGACCCACATCGCCATTCTTATACATGGCTCTCAGCCTTTTATTCAAACCATCGCTTTGCTTGCCCATTGCTTTCGATGTTGCATCCAAATCTGCTTGAGCCTGGGTAATCTTTGTATTTGTGTGATTGATATCGCTTTCTAATTTATTGATTTGATTTTCTTTATATTGAATTTGATTGTCCAATGTTTTAATCTTGCTGTTGAGGCTTTTTTCAATAGCTTTTCCGTGGCTAAGTTTTGATTGGACGGCGCTTATTTTATCATTTACGTCACCTAATTTATCTTGATCAGCTGTTGCATAAACAAACTGAAGCTGGAAATTCCCAAGCAACAATCCGAAAATCATAATAACTGAAATTATTTTTTTCATATCTGTTTCTCCCTCAAGTATCTAAGAATCTTCTCATTGAAAGCATGCTGCCTATAGCCCCTATGCTAACTCCAAGGGGCATGAAAATCCATATAAGGTTGGATAGAAGAAAACCTTCGGATACCATCCCAGATGAAAGCAGCACAGCAGCTTGCTGTGAAAATTTCTCTACGACTTTGGAATAAATGAATCCTATCACAAGTGCGGAAATACCAGCAGAAAAAATCCCCATGATAATACCCTCAGTCAAAAATGGGCCTCTTATAAACCAATTGGTCGCTCCAACATATTTCATTATGCTTATTTCTTTTTCTCTCGCAAGGACCGTAAGTTTTATGGTATTGGATACAACTACCACCGATACTATTATTAAAAATATTATCATGATTAAAGCCGCAACTTTTATGAAATTTGTTATGCTTATTAGCTTGTCTACCGTGCTTTGATAATACTTTATATCCTCAATTCCCTTGAATGTTTTTGATACGGTAACAACTTTATCAGCGTACTCCAGTTTATTTACTTTTACCCTGATAGAGTTTGGAAGTGGGTTTGTTTCCAGTCCGTCGAGAAGATATCCATTATCTCCCCACCTAGCTTTTAGTTCGAGCAAGGCTTGATCCTTGTTAATGAATTCTGCTTTTGCAACTTCAGGCATTGCTGTGAGTGTCTTTATCATTTCTGCAACAGGCGCCCACTCGGTTGTATCTTGTAGATATATCTGCACTGTGTCAAATTGTTTTTTCGCATTTTCAGAGATTAGATTCACATTGACTGCTACAATGAAAAAGAGTCCCAATATGAGCATCATAGCTGTTATGGAAAACAGCGACGCGAAACTCATGGCTTTATTTCGTACGATTTGGAGAAATGCCTGCTTGATGGCGTATGCGATATTTCTAATCATTGTATCCATACACCCCTTCAACATCATCTCTGACTATTTTCCCATCTTCTATAGCAATTACCCGCTTGTTCATTCTATTTACAATATCTTTTGCGTGGGTAACCATTACGATGGTGGTTCCTCTAACATTAATCTGGCTCAGGAGTTTCATAATTTCCCATGAGGTTTCAGGATCCAGGTTTCCAGTAGGCTCATCTGTTATTAAAACTGCGGGATTATTTACAATAGCCCGAGCGATAGCAACTCTTTGTTGTTCACCAACAGAAAGCTCGTGGGGATATTTATCAGCCTTTGAGCTTATTCCGACTAAGCTTAACACTTGCGGAACCTGCCTTTTAATTGCCCTCTGGGAAAACTTAACTATTTCCATTGCAAAAGCAACATTTTCAAATACAGTCTTATTCTGAAGCAGCCTAAAATCCTGAAATACGATTCCAATGCTTCTTCTAAGTTTTGGAATATTTCTATTTGCCAGACCTGTGACAAGAGTTCCATTCATATAAATTTTACCGGAATCCGCATCGATTTCTTTAAGCATAAGCTTAATCATAGTTGATTTTCCAGCACCGCTGGATCCCACCATGAAAACAAAATCGCCCTTTTCGATTGTCAAATTTATATTTTCAACCCCGATATTACTTCCGTAATATTTGGTAACATTTTCAAATACTATCACTTTAGAATGCCTCTCAAATTTCTTCTGTTTGTGTTGAATTATTTCAACTACTTGATTATAATCTAAAACCGCCCTAAAATGAACAAATAATTGGATTCTCTAATATTACAAATATATTACAACCCCCAGGTTTTTGCATTATCCAAGCTTGCTATTTCACGATTTTTGAATTTTAAATATGGCTTCTTTTGGGAAGATTGCTGCCAGTATTTCTTCTATGGGCTTTATAGTCTCTTTTTTAATCTTTTCCATGGAGTATGGTATATTGCATGTGTATTCTGCCTCATAAATAAACTCCAATGGAATTAGCGGAATAAATATCGGCTTGTATATCTTTAAGAATCTTAGCATCTCATTTCTATTTACTCCAGTATTGCTCTTATTTATGACGTATACTGGGTGCTTGAAAGTTCCCTTTATTTCTAATAGTTGCAATTGTCCATTCAACAATTTTGATGGCAATGGATCGACGACTACGATAACCCTGTCCATATCCTGCAATAGTTCTCTTTCAAGCAATCCTTTTCCACAGGTCTTGTCTATTCCAGAGAAATCGCAGATAACAAGTTCTCCAACAGCATTATTAACTAGTTTCAATACAAAATTACTGCTTATTTCAATATTTCTTTCCGCTCTGGACCTGGTAACCCAATTAATTCCATCACTAATGTTTTTTTTATTTCTTATGCTCTCTTCATTTCCAAGCGCTTTAAAAAACTCAAAATAGTTGAGACCTTCAAATCGCTTATCCATTCCTATGCCATCGTAAATTGAACCATTTCCAAGTTCTATGACGCAGGATAGGATTCCATTTTCCGCAGCAGCTTTTGCAAGGCACGAAGACAGGAAGCTAACTCCAGCTCCGGCACCTATTCCAACTACTCCAACCTTTATCTTGTCAAAAATCTGCAAATGATTGATTTTATTTTCTTTCTCCAAGTTTCTTTTAAAATAGTCTCCTGACGTTTCTTCTACAAACTTCATATTATTTCACCCCGCCTATTCTATCTCTGTTTTAAAATATTTTAAGCTTATCAACTCTGAATGGTTTGAGTTTTATTTGGTAAAACAAAATCCTAGTTATAATTATACATATTTTCCCATATATGTAAATAGTTGCAATGTTCGTACTAAAAAAGCAAGGTTTAATCCTTGCCTTTTGTTCTATTTTTAATCCGACTTATGAATACCCTAATCATAAAGATTGGAAGCGCACCCATTCTCTTATACCTGCTTGGCTGTTGCATAAGCCGATAAAGCCACTCCAGACCATTATTCCTATAGAATTCTGGAGCTCTTTTCAGCGTTCCAGAAAATACATCTAAACTTCCCCCCACTCCCATGGCAGCCCTGGGATTCAGCTTGTCGATATATTTATATATGAATTTTTCCTGCTTAGGCGATCCAAGTGCTACACAAAGGAAATCCGCTCTAGACATGTTGATTTCGTTTACAATGTTTTCCTCATCTTTTTCGCTGAAGTAACCATCATGCATTCCCGCAACAATGAGTTTCGGATGCTTTGTTTTTAAGTTAGAGATTGCAAGGTCGAGAATTTCTCTTTTACTTCCTAGAAAATAAATTGATTTATTATTTTCCTCAAGGTATGAGATTATTCTTGAGAGGAAATCTATTCCAGTCACCCTCTCCTTCAATGAATGTCCCATAATCTTTGAAGCATAAACAATTCCAATGCCATCAGGAACAACAATACTGGCGGAATCTAAAATCTTCTTGAGCTCTCTATCCTTGATGGAATTCACTATAATTTCTGAATTTGGTGTCGCAATGAGGCTGCATGTGGGCTCATCCATTATTCTCTGGAATATTTCCATAGCCTGATGATAATCAACTTCATTTACCATGACTCCCAGTATGTCTATTTTTTTATCTTTTATTTCCATCGTTTAGAAGCTCCTTAATCAGTTCTTCATTTTTATCCAGCCTATTGATTAATTTCCCCATTTCCTCATTAACTGAGGCCTTTATTTTATCCTTGTTTTCCAAAGTTTTTTGGAATTCTTCAACAAAGTATTCACTCTTAAAGTCGTAAACAGAGCACATGGCTTTCATATTGATAGAGTTCATGAAGGAATTGACTTTTGGATCATATGAAATCCCAATAACAGGAACCTCCATAATAGCCGCATGGATAATCGAATGAAGCCTTACTCCCACAAGAATGTCCATATTCCCAATGATACTTAGCATCTCATCGGTAAGATATTTGTGCTGTATGCAGGTTACCATGTCCCCAAGTCTTTCCTTGATTTTCATTATGACATTCATATCCTCAGAGTAATGGAATGGAATAAGAACCGACTGTGCATTGTATTTCACATTGATAGCAGTTATGGCTTTGCACAATTCATCCACAAATCCGCTCTCAACGTTTTTCTCTCTGATTGCCCATCCAACTGTAAGACGTTCATCATCTCTGGCATAACCTTCTGCTTCAAGTATTTTCCCACCAACGGAAAGATCGACTTTGCTGATTCTCAAAACCGGATCCGAAGTAACAAATATTTGGTTCTTGTCTATCCCTATTTCCACAAGTAGTTCTTTTGATGATTCATCCCTGACTACGAGGCATTTATTGCTCCTCAAGGTAAGATAAGTCAAGTATCGATTCAGTTTACTTGATATGGGACCAATCCCCTGGCTATAAATAAAAACCTTTTTGCCGAAGAATTTAGCAATCCATATGATTGCCAGATAATATATTATGCTTTTCTTGCTTGATACGTCCTGAAGCAGGCTTCCTCCACCGCTTACCAGAAGGTCGCAACTGAAGATTGCCTTGCTTATTTGAGATATTGATTTTCTGTCAACCGCCTCAACATGAAATTTTTGTTTTGTCTGCGAAGGGTTTTTTGACAAGACTACAATCTCCACATTTGGGATTTTTTCCTTTAAATTATCAATTACAGCTTTCAAAATAGACTCGTCCCCGATATTGTTAAAGCCGTAATATCCGGATATTACTATTTTACTCATTCAGCATTCTCTTCCCCTGAAGCTTTTTATATAATATATAAATCCCCTCAAATACTAGGATGCAAATTATTCCAATGGCCATTCCAATTACCAGCGAGTAACCGGTTCTTGCAAGCCCAAGGTAAAAAGGCGTTCTGATATGCATGAATGTATTGACTACGGAAGTCAATCCTATAACGGACGATACTCCAAATATTATCGGCCAAACTTTGAATCCTCTTATGGAAGTATATACCAGCAACATTATTGTTGGGAACGCAAACAGGAATTCCTTGGTTCTCGGCCTTGCCAGCAAAGTTGCTTCCAGAGTGTTTCGCATGAGCATTTCAAAGGTTGACGGAGCAATCTCTGAATCATTCCCTGTCCTGGATATATAATAAACACCTACTGCCGCTGCTATTACTCCTATGACCACCATCCAAATCTTTATGCTGCTATTCATCATATCTTTCAAATCTCGGATTTCCAGTTTTCCGGAAGTTGTTTTCATTTCACCGAATCCATAATATGCAAGATAAGCTATTGGGAAAAATGCAATAGGCAATAGTTGGGCAACCTTTACCCCTCTAAATATGTTGATTTCCAGCATGTAGCTGATATCGGAAATTGGAGCAGCTGTCATTAGTCCTCCAACCAGGACAATAATTACTGATCCAAGTAGTATGAGACAACTCTTGATTATTATCTTTCCTATGCTGGTATTCTTATCCAATGTGCTGCTATGATACTTGCTCTGCTTGAGCATGTATATTGTAGCAAGACATGGAAAAATCAATGCATAAGCAAAACTTACCAATAAAGGCGCCAGATCCTTGCTGACGAAGAAGGCTCCTAAAACACCCATCGACATAATCCCAAGCATTCCCATTTCGAGTTTCCTATTGATGGGGATTATTGTCTTGAACAATAAGACCACCGCGGCCACACATCCCAACCCCATGAAAATCCTAAAAGGTGCCGGAATAAACTTTGCAGTCATTACCGAGGCTTTGCCCATTGCAAAGTTTTGCTCAGCTAATCTGCTTTCTACGTTTGTAAAAAGAGTTTTGTACTCCTTTAAATCAGTAATATAAGTGTGGTTGTCTTTAAATTCCTTGATAGGTTTAAAGTATACCAACCTTATGTTTCTTTCATCTATCGCCCTGAATAAGGTATTTTCTATCTCTTCACTTCCCGCATAGCCGTAATACTGATAACGGTTTTGAATATAATCCCACACTGAGAATGTTCTAACAGAATAGTAATTCAAGCCTTGCACGATTTCATTCAAACCGTTTGGCATAATATTTTGAAGTTGTGTAGTATTTTCAATCATACCCACAATAGTTCCATTGTCTTTTAAAATTTTTGCAATATACCCTGGGTCCTGGTCAAAACCAAGTGTTTCCTCACCAGAGAAAAGTGCATATTCAGGAACCTGTTTAAGCTTACTGTAACCCGAAATAACGGCTTTGGCATATTTCAAGTCATTCCATCCCTTATATCCTGTGGTCCTTGGTATTATCTCCATGCCTGCCGCCTCTGCAATGGCTACTTTCGAAGGAAGAAGTCCCAGACTTACATACATTATTTTTGAACTTGAAACTGCATCCTGCTCCGTAAATCCAATACCAATGGAATTTAGATTTTTAGTCTTTGCTGTATAAAGCGCATCTTTGGAATTGCCGTTTAAAACTATATATCCACCGTTGGATGTTTCATTGACAATGTATTTGTCCTGACTGAATCTATCTTTTACAGCACTTGAGATGAAATCAAAGCTGCCTTTTGATTTTGCTTCCACCATCACGTCATATTCGTCAAAACCTTTGGCTTCCATGTCGCTAATTAATTTAGTTGGATAATTGCTCTTCCAGTCTGCACCCTTGAGCACCTCGTACATCATTTTCGCACTGACGGGGGTTTCCTTGTCGGCGGAAAGGCTAATTAGACTTTCTTCTGCAAGACCTACCTTATTTATCCCCATGCCTTTAAATTCATTCAACCACCAAGATATATTGTTTTCAGATTGCGCAGCCATTTGGCTTAATTCAGAATAGTCCAAAACTATATCGTAACTCTTGGCGTTTTTCTCCACATTCATACGCCCGATAATAACAACTGCAGCAATGATTATTGCAAATATTATGATTCCAAATAAAATTTTATTGGACCTTATCAATTTCTCCATTGTCTTTCCCTTCTAATCCATATTTTTATTAACTTATTTCTATTTATTTATCTAATTGTATATTTTCCCTTGATCAACACCCAGATATCCGTGGAAGCATTAATACCACGGCCATCTTCTTTTGGAATTACTATCAAATGATTCAATGTGAGACTTTCACCGGTTCTAAGATCCTTTGCTCCAGTGATGTCTGAAATTCCGTTTTGTCCGTTGTCAATAGCTGTAGCCTCTCCACTTCTGAATATTATTTCGGTTCCTTCTCCACCAAGCAATGTTTTCCCTTGGGTTATTTGTAATGGAGTATATGCATTTGCAGACCCCGTCGTTCCCCCTAGCTTGCTTTCAAGCTCAGCGAGCTTTGAATCCACATAGCTTTTTGTCACCACTGGATCTTCCGTTGAGCCTGGAGGGTAAGTCGCCGCAGTGGCAATGACGGTTAAAAGGGATATCGCAACCAACGTTGCAATTATTATTTTATTTCTTTTTTTGAAAACCTTTAAAAAATCCATATTGTACTCCTTGTTAAAAACTTGAATTTCAGAATTATATTACGAATGATAATTAATCTATGATACTATTTTTTTTATGGCTTTCGCTACTCCCACAGGCAAATCTGAAGATATCATTCCATATTCTCCATATATTTCCGCCATTATATCCCCTGCCATTCCATGAATATAAACTGAAACCTCTGCTACGCTTTCAAACGGTATACCCTGGGCTGCAAATGAAGAAACAACTCCGGAAAGCACATCTCCACTTCCTCCGGTTGCCATTCCTGGATTTCCAATATTGCTGAAACTGATTTTACCATGAGGCCCTCCTATTAGAGTGACGGACCCTTTCAATATTACGGTTGCTCCTGTTTTTTCAACAAGCTCTCCGCAGGATTGTATTCTGTTATTCTTAATATCTTCCGCATTTTTACCGAGTAGTCTTGCAGCTTCTCCTTCATGTGGTGTTATTACTATTTTGGCCTTAGATTTTTTCAAATTTGAAATATCATCTTTTATCATTGTTAGCGCATCGGCGTCAAGCACTAGATTGCCATTATATTCTTCGATTATTCCCATTACCAATGCTTTATTTTCATCGTTTATCCCCAACCCTGGTCCGATTATTATTGAATCATAATCGTTGCACGACATTGATGCATTAGTCCTTGATATACATGTTGCCTCAGGAACAAGTTCCTGCACAATATCCAAAATATCATCTTTGCATGAAATCCTAACAAGTCCGGCGCCAGACCGCAATGCGGCCAAGGCGCATAGAGCAGCAGCTCCCGCCATTCCTTTTGAACCTGCAATAACCAGTACCTTGCCGTAATCTCCTTTGTGGGATTGTCTTTTTCTTTTATGCAAAACTGTTTGAGCGAACTTTTCATCAATATAAAAATATGTTTCCGAATTGGAATCAATCAAATCCTTAGGTAGTCCAATGTCGTAAACGGACAATCTTCCAGTATTTTCTGCTCCAGGGAATATAAAGCATCCCAATTTTGGACATTGAAATGAAACCGTCTGATTTGCCCGGACAGCTTCACCCATTATTTCTCCATTCTCGCTGGAAATTCCTGAAGGAATGTCAATGGAAATTGTGTATCTGCTAAATTCATTTATAAATTCTATAAGCATCAATGGCAGTCCTTTGATATCCCTAGATAATCCAGTTCCAAAGATTCCATCAACCACTATATCAGCTCTTGCTATATCTTCTCTTATTTTGCTAAGGATTTCGGGTTTTGCTAATTTCTCTATTTCTTCAATTGTGTATGCCTTGCAAGGTATGCCTCTTTCGAAAAGCAACTTGGAAAGGGCTATTCCGTCCTGCCCATTGTTGCCTTTGCCGCAGATTATGGCTACAAACGCCATAGCCATGGGTTTTTCCAATGATAATAGTTTTTTTTCGACTTCAAGATAAACTGCCTTGGCTGCTTTTTTAATTAAATCACCGCACTTGAAACCCAGATTGTCAAAAGCGAATTCTTCGATAATTTTCATCTGGCTGCCAGTTACAATTTTCATAATTTCTCCCAAATCTTTTTTGATATATATTGTCGTTCTTGTAATCTTTCCTGGCTGAATATTTACAACCCTTGATTTTTCACCTTCAGCTAAAGAATTATACCTTATTTATGTTGAAAAATGCAACCGAATGGGTTAAAATTGTTTGTCCTTATAAATTATTTTCGAGAGAAAGGAATATATATTATGAATAGCGATAAAATTAAATCTGGGCCTAGCGGCGCACCTGTAAGAACACTATTTTACGGTATGGGATATCTCAAGGAAGAGATTGACAGACCATTGATTGGGATAGTAAACTCACAAAATGAAATCGTTCCTGGCCATATGCTTTTGGATAGAATAGCCGAAGCGGCAAAAAAAGGAGTTTTAATGTCGGGAGGAACTCCCATTGAATTTCCAGCCATTGGGATTTGCGATGGCATAGCAATGGGGCATGAGGGTATGAAATATCCCCTAGCCAGCCGGGAGTTGATTTGCGACTCAATTGAAGCAATGGCTAGAGGCCATGCTTTCGATGGGTTGGTGTTGATACCAAACTGCGACAAAATTGTACCTGCAATGCTTATGGCTGCGGCAAGATTAAACATCCCTTCAGTCGTAGTCAGCGGTGGCGCAATGAGAGCTGGAGAACTTAATTCCGAAACTTTGGATTTCAACAGCATAATGGAGAAGCTGGGATCATACAACAATGGAACCACCACTTTGGAAGAACTTGAGGAGACTGCTTTAAACGCATGTCCCGGATGTGGTTCCTGCTCAGGCTTGTTTACGGCAAATAGCATGAACTGCCTTACTGAAGTACTAGGTATGGGTCTTCCATACAATGGCACAGCCCTTAGCGACAGTGGTGAAAGAATAAGAATTGCCAAGACAGCTGGGATTAAAATCATGGAAATGGTAAAAAGAGATATAAAGCCACGTGATATTTTGACTGAAAAGGCATTCATAAACGCCATTACAGTGGATATGGCAATGGCGGGTTCTACCAATACAGTATTGCATCTTACGGCTATCGCACACGAGGCGGGTATCAAGCTTGACCTTGAAACGTTTGACAGAATAAGCAATACAACTCCTTACATAGCTAAATTGAGCCCAAGCGGAGTTCACCATATTGAAGATCTTCATCGGGCTGGTGGAATTCCCGCATTGATGAAAGAGCTGACAAAGATGAATTTGATTGACACTGATTGCATGACCGTTACCGGCAGCACAATCGGTGAAAATATTGCTTTCTCAAATATTAAAGATTCATCCGTTATTAAGTCTGTTCACGCTCCTTATAGGGATCATGGCGGATTGGCCATATTGCGAGGTAATTTAGCAGTGGACGGCGCCGTAGTCAAAGAATCCGCCGTAGCACCTGAAATGCTGGTTCATACAGGACCTGCTGTTATTTTCGATTCTGAAGATGCTGCTGTTGCGGCAATCTATGCTAAGAAGATTAAAAAGGGCGATGTAATCGTTATCCGCTATGAAGGTCCAAAGGGAGGTCCAGGAATGAGGGAAATGCTGGGTCCTACGTCTTCCATTGCTGGGATGGGTCTTGACAAGGACGTTGCTCTTATTACCGATGGTAGATTTTCCGGTGCAACGAGGGGTGCTTCCATTGGACATGTGTCTCCCGAGGCAATGAATGGTGGATTGATAGGTTTGCTCCATGAAGGGGATATTATTGACATTGACATACCAAAGAGAGTATTATCAGTTCGGTTGTCAAATGAAGAAATAGACCTTAGAAAATCATCATATGTGAAGCCTGAGCCAAAAGTTAAATCAGGATATCTGGCAAGATATGCAAAATTAGTTACATCTGCAAATACTGGTGCTGTTTTAGAAGACTGAGAGGGATAATCAAATGCAAAAACACAAAGAGTTAAAATTGTTTATTATGGGTTTTGGCAATGCCGCCAAAGCTTTCTGCATACTTTTAGAAAACAAAAATGAAGAAATCAAAAAAATGACAGGATATGATGTAAAGGTAGTTTCCATTTTCGGAAATACAAAAGGAGCTATAAACGAACCCGATGGTATAAATCTGAAAACTTTCAACAATGATCCACATTTTGATTTGAATATTGATCCAATAACATTTATCAATTCCACAAATGCCAATGTTTTTGTTGAATTGAGCCCTTTATCCATCTTTGATGGGCAACCCGCTATTTCATATATCGAAACTGCTTTTAAAAAAGGCATGCACGTAATAACAGCCAACAAGGGCCCAATCGCCTGCGACTACAAGCGATTGAAACAAATGTCGAAAGATTGCAATGTTAAATTCCTATACGAGGCAATAGTAATGGATGGAACTCCTGTTTTTAACTTAATCAAATACTCGTTGCCTGGCTGCAAGGTCATATCATTCCGTGGTATCTTGAATTCAACTACGAATTTTATCCTAGCGCAGATGGAAGATGGCATACCTTACAAAGATGCCGTTCTCGAAGCTCAAAGAAGAGGCTTTGCTGAAACAGATCCATCCCTGGATGTTTTTGGCTGGGATTCAGTTGGGAAGACTGCAGCCATTGCAAATGTCCTTATGGATGGCAACTTGCATCCAAAAGATATATCCAGAACTGGTATTGATGAAATATCAAGCCGTGAAATTGAATATGCAAGACATAACAATAAAAGAATTAAATTAATATGCGAAGCGTATTACGAAAATGGTAAATTAGTGGGAAAAGTTGCTCCGGTGATGGTTGATAAAAGCGATATCTACAGCATGATTAGTGAAACTTCCTCCATCATATCTTTTAAGACTGACCTTATGGGTGAAATAAGCATTCTTGAAAACGCCCCAGAAATTCAGCAGACAGCCTACGGAATTTATAGCGACCTGCACACTTTGTTGAGAACGCTTTCATAAAAAATGAAACAAATGGAAGCATTGAA
Organism: Eubacteriales bacterium; assembly: GCA_037144355.1. Taxonomy (GTDB): domain Bacteria; phylum Bacillota; class Clostridia; order Peptostreptococcales; family Anaerovoracaceae; genus JBAWWY01. The sequence goes on from JBAWWY010000001.1 coordinate 423,659, forward strand.
ATGTAGAGATTTTTCCAAAGATTCTGACAATTGGCAGGGATTTTGTAAACGATTTCAGTAATTCGTTGTTTTTTTATCAAAGTCGTATTGACTCTATATTTTTGCTATGCTATCTTTGTGGAGTAAGTGGTTTACAACCAAATTAATTTATCACAAAAGGAGAAATAAAATGTCAGCATTAATTCAAAACTATCTTGAAACAGTTAAAAAAAGAAATCCTGGCGAAGTAGAATTTCATCAAGCAGTTGAAGAAGTTCTAGAATCAATTGCTCCAGTTCTAGAAAAATTTCCTGAATATGTAGAAAAGGGAATCGTTGATCGTTTCCTAGAACCAGAAAGACAAATCATGTTCAGAGTTCCTTGGGTTGACGATGCTGGAAAAGTACAAGTAAACAGAGGATTCAGAGTACAATTCAACAGCGCTATCGGACCTTACAAAGGCGGCCTTCGTCTTCACCCATCTGTATATCTTGGAATCGTTAAGTTCCTAGGATTTGAACAAATTCTTAAGAACGCTCTTACTACTCTTCCTATCGGCGGAGGAAAAGGTGGTTCTGACTTTGATCCTAAAGGCAAGTCTGACAATGAAGTTATGAGATTCTGCCAAAGCTTTATGACTGAACTAGTTAAGTATATCGGACCTGATACTGACGTTCCAGCTGGCGACATCGGAGTAGGCGGAAGAGAAATCGGTTTCATGTTTGGACAATACAGAAGATTAGTAAACAGATTTGACGGAGTTTTAACTGGCAAGGGTATTGGTTGGGGAGGTTCTTTAGCTAGAACTGAAGCTACTGGATATGGACTAGTTTACTATGTTAGAGAAATGCTTAAAGCCAATGGCAAGAGCTTCAAAGATCAGTTAGTATCAATTTCAGGTTCTGGAAATGTTGCTATCTATGCTATCGAAAAAGCTAAATCATATGGCGCTAGAGTTATCACAGTTTCTGACTCAAACGGATATATCATTGATATGGACGGAATTGATGTTGCTTTAGTTCAACAGATCAAAGAAGTTGAAAGAAAAAGAATCAGCGAATATGCTGTTCGTAAGCCTAGTGCAAAATATGTTGACGGCGGATGTGTTTGGGATGTTAAATGCGACATCGCTCTTCCTTGCTCAACTCAGAATGACATCGACGTGGAAAAAGCTCAGACTCTTATCAACAATGGTTGCTATGCAGTTGGAGAAGGCGCTAACATGCCTTGCACAAACGACGCTGTTAAATTATTCCTAGCTAACAAAGTATTTGTTGGACCTGCTAAGGCTGCAAACGCTGGTGGAGTTGCAACATCTGCTCTTGAAATGTCACAAAACAGCATGAGACTTGAATGGACTTTTGAAGAAGTTGATGCTAAACTTGACGCAATCATGACAAGCATATTCAAAGCTTGTGACGACGCTTCTAAAGAATTCGGAATGCCTGGTAACTATGTTGCTGGTGCAAACATCGCTGGATTCAAGAAAGTTGCAAAAGCAATGCTTGCTCAGGGCGTAATCTAAACTTAAACGACAAATAAAAATATACATAAAATTATAGGGTAGCGAATTTAATTCGCTACCCTATTTTAAATCTCATGACATATCACATTTGAAATGTATAGTTACATTTTTAAATATCCACGTAAATTGCCCTGCCTAAGCTGAAAAGGTAAAGATAGGTTTCACTAATATTTATATTCCTGATTTTCTCAAGTGCTTCCTTGTATAATTTTAATTGCACTATATATTCATCTACAAAACTTTCAAGCCCAAGATCACTCTTGTCTTTTATGAAATCCGTCTTAAAATCTACAAGCACATATTTTTCTCCGTCTTTAAAATAACAATCCACACTTCCTTGAATTATCACATTTGCATTTGCATCAAGATGGGCTGGAAGTTCCAATTCACTAGCAGGTTTTCTCAAGATGAAGGAAGTTTCCCTGTATAATCCATCTGATTGAGCTGCTCTCATTCCCAGGTTAGATGTGAAAAATCCTACAATTTTGCCCACATCAATGGTATCTGCTTCTTCTTTGGAGAAAAAACCAGTTTTCACAAGAGATTCAATGAATTCTTTGACCTTTCCTGAATCATTCCCGATCTTATAATCAATTTTTTCCATTGCTCTATGGAAAATTGTACCCTTATCAGTTGATGAAAGTTCTGTTTCGCCACTGATAAATTTAGGTTTGGAATATTCACCCAAACTTTCAACTGTGATTATGCTCTTCTCTTTTAACCCTACCTCGGCTCCTTTGTTGCCGCCGCTTATTTTATTCCTCAATCTTTTTATTTCCGAAACGCTGAATTTTGATTGAAGCTGGGTAAGTCCCTTGTTTGGATATTCGTAGTTTAATCTTTTTTCAATTTGCCCCTTATGGTTTTCATTTTCTTCACTTATATGAATTTTGAATCCATAATTGAAAACTTCCTTTATATCTTCGTTTCTTTCAATCTGGTATTTTCTATCGGCTTGAATCTGCCCTATATGGAAGTTTTCTCTTTCAATATCTCCAGCATCTGTGGCAACTAAAAGCCATTCCATGAAGCTTCCGAGATCAATTGCATTTTCCGGCTCTATATTCTTAACCTTTTCAACAGATTCCTCATATCCCTTAACAGAACCCATCAAAATCAACCTATCTTTTGCCCTGGTCAATGCAACGTAAAGTATTCTCATCTCTTCAGCCATTGCTTCTTTGTCTTTTCTCTCTTCGATAAGAAGTTGATTGACTGTTTTTAAATAGTATGATTGTTCCTCATCAACGAATCTGAGTCCGATTCCCAAATCTTTGTGAAAATTTATTTTTCCGCTGATGCTGTCCCTATTGAACTTTTTGCCAAGTGCTGAAACAATAACCGCTGGGAATTCAAGACCTTTACTCTTATGCACGGTCATAATCCTGACAACATTATCATTTTCCGAAAGGAGTTTGACCTGTCCAGTTACGACCTTGTCTCTTTTAAGCTGGTCAATATAGTTTATGAATCCAAAAAGACCTTTTAGATGCATGTTTTGAAATAAGATTGCCTTGTCAATAAGTGCGTTTATATTGGATTGTCTTTGAAAACCGTTTGGCAGGGCTGCAATGTAATCATAATAATCCGTTTCTTTAATGAGCATTGTAATTAGATCTTCAATAGTCAGATAAGTTGAATCAAACTTCCACTTGTCCAATAAGCCAATAGCTCTCTTGCATTTGGAGATGAGCTGATTCTCCTCTTCATTACCAACTATTTCAAAATTTCTGGAAGCATAAGTGGAGAATGCCTTGTGATAATTTATTCCTTTATTCCCAACCCTTATATTTATTAATTCTTTTATAGAAAAGTCGAAAATTGGTGACCTCAAAACACTTATCAGCGGAATATCCTGCATCCTATTGTCTATAATTCTAAGTAGGTTTAGAAATACTCCAACTTCTAAAGTATCGAAATAGCCATCTTCCATGTCAAGAAAGTTTGGAATACCAGAACTATTCAATACTTCGCTATAGACATCCTTATATCCCGCAGCACTTCTCATCAATATTACAATATCCTTGTAATCCAGATTTCTTATCTTTCCGAGTTTTTCGTCATAAACAGGAAGCCCAGCCAATTCATTGATAACCTTGACTGCCGCATTAGCTTCAATTTCAGCGCTCTTCATTTCTTTTATTTCTTGGTCTAATTCCTCGTCGCCATCAAAACCATTCGTATTTACTGCCACAAGTTTAATCGGGAAATCTAATTCTCCATCATATGCAGACCCTTTGTAAAGCGCTGCATCACAGTCATAATCTATTTCAGCTGATTCCTCGTTCATAATACGCTGAAAAATATGGTTTATTCCTTCAATAATTCTGCTTTTACTTCTAAAATTCAAATTCAAATCAATTTTTATATTATTTTCATTTTTTTCTTCTTTATATTTTTTATATTTCGCGAGAAATATTTCAGGTTCAGCTAATCTGAATTTGTATATACTTTGCTTCACATCTCCCACCATGAAGACGTTGTTATCTCTCTTGATCTTGTCTATCAAGGTTTCCTGAACCATATTGCTGTCTTGATATTCATCAATAAAAATATGAAGGAATTTATCCCTGTACTCTTTAGAAACTGTTTCATCTTCCAGAATTAAAAGTGCCATATGTTCAATATCGCTAAAATCAATCAAACCTTTTTCTGTTTTCTTTTCTTTGTAGATATTATCGAATTCACGAACCAGGTATGAAAGTGTAATTGCTGAATCATACTCCCTATTAATTATGCCCAAATGTTCGGCAATAGTTCTTTGGTAGTATTTTCCCAATATCCCCTCCTTGATTGTTTTTTTGCCTTTTTCTCTAAGTTGGGTTATTTCAAATTTTACTTCCTCATAAGCCTCTTTCTCTTCTTTTTTTACGCTGGCTCTTTCAAAGTTAATGCTTTTGATAAGCATTGCCATTTCATCAAATTCAATACTAGAATTGTTGCAGATTTGGTAATAAGTATTTTCTATATTGCCATATTCTACGCTCAATTTGATATATAGGCTTTCTATACCGTTTTCACAAGCTAAATCAAGAGCCCTTTTAAAGCATCTTAGTGCTTTTTTAAGATTGTTTGTTGTATTCTTCCACACTTCGTTATATAGTGGCCCATTTATGAATTCTCCCACTCCTCCGGCAAAGTTTTGCACATTTTCTTCAAGCCATTGGAATGGATATGGCATGCTTTGAATAAACTGATGTGTGGCTTGTATCATGGATTTTACATCGTTTTCATTTTTGCTTCCTGCATACTTGTTCAAAAAAGAAAGAAATCCTGAGTTCTCTTCACGAAAAAGCATTTGAAAAAGCTCTTCCATAGATTCGTTCTGCAGAATTGTCCTATTTGCATCGTCACATATTCTAAAATTAGGCTCAAGATTGATTAGATAAAAATATCTTCTTATTATCTCCAGAGAAAAAGCATGGAAAGTGCTAATATTTGCTTTCCCAATTTTATTCAACTGGCTTGTTAAAAACTCATCCCTGCCTTGATTTGATTCAATTTCATCATATATGGCCGCAATTATTCTTTCCTTGAGTTCAGCCGCGGCAGCATTACTGAATGTGACAACTAGGATTTGATTGATTTCCACATTGTCTGAAAGTATTAGCTGTTTAATTCTTTCTACAAGGACCGCTGTTTTCCCAGATCCTGCCGCTGCTGAAACCAGAATGTTCTTGTCCCTGATCTTTATTGCGTCCTCTTGGGCTTTGCTCCATTGCATTATTATTTCATTAGCCTCCCCTTGATCAATAAGGAAACTATTTTATCCCCTTTGGGCAACATCTTGATTTCGCTTTTGTTTATGCCCTTTGTCAATATCAAAGTAAGTCCATAAACTATAGCACCAATTAAAACTGCCACTGCTGTTGCCAGATTTCTGCTAATAATCAATGAAAGAATATCGTAGGATCCAATAACGAAAATGCTCATTGCAATACCTGAAATTATTGGCTTGGTAAAGGTAAGATGCATGTCAAATCGAGTATCTGTCATTTTTTTTACAAGAAGCAGATTTAAAATCCCAATTGTGATATATGCCAAAGTGCTTCCGATTGCTGCTCCAACAATATTCAAACTTGGAATTCCCACGAATATATAGGTTGCAATTATTTTTACAATTACCCCTATGAATAAAGTTATAACTGCGATTGAAGGTCTTCCCAAACCTTGGAGTATCCCAGCCATCGTCTGTGCAATTGCTAAAAACAATATTCCGATGGAAAGCACAAAAAGACTAGATGCTCCACTTGATGCACTTGCAGCCTGAAGTGGATAAAGAAGCAACATTATCTGCTCTGAGAGTGCCATCAATCCAAAAGTGCATGGCACTCCGATAATTACTGATGTTCTGAGTCCCAAAGAAACATTTCTCTTTAAAAAATCTGTATCATTTATACTTTTTGCGGCTGAAATAGCCGGAACCAAACTAAGCGCTATGCTGAGAGCCAATGCCTGGGGTATATTGATAATCGGTCCAGCCATGCCGGAAAACTGTCCATATAAGGCATTGGCTGATTCCGGCGAAAATCCTGTTTCCTGAAGTCTTCTCATTACAACTGTAACGTCCACTATATTCATAATTGGAAGTATTGAAACGCCGATTGTGATTGGAATGGCTATCGACGCAAGTTTTAAAAGAATTTTTCCGGCGCTTTCCCTTTTGTGAGGATTGTCATTTGTGAATTCACCATTAAGTTTCTTTCTCCTTCTGTAATAGATAAACATTAATATTGAAGTACCTGCAAGAGGTCCAATACTCGTTCCAAAAGACGCTCCCGCAGCTGCGAGCTCAACTCCTCTTGGAATAAGAATAATAGCCAATCCAAGCCCTATGGATACCCTGACGAATTGTTCTACAATTTGTGAGATAGCCGTTGGAGACATTTCCTGCATACCTTGGAAATAACCTCTAAAAACGGCCATCATGGGTACGAAGAGAAGTGCCGGCGCAATTGCAACCATGGATGCATATGCCCCCTGATTTTTTAAAGCCTTTACTATCCATTCAGCTCCAAAGAAAAATATGGAAGCGGCTACAATCCCAATGACAAACATCAATATAAATGAAAGCTTGAAAACCCTGTGGGCTTCTTCCCTGTTTCCAACCGCTATTCTTTCTGAAGTCATTTTTGATATGGCTGCCGGTGCGCCATTGGTGGAAAAAACCAGCAAAAAAATATAAATAGGATAAGCTGTCTGATAATAGCCCATCCCCTGGTCCCCAATAATATTTGCAAGTGGAATCCTGAAAATCGCTCCCATTACTTGAACGATTAATCCAGCGGCTCCAAGAATAATAGCTCCTTTTAAAAATGTCCTTCTACTCATCTTGTCCTCCAAGGTTTATTTGGTTTATCTGCTTATTTATTGTATTCCAGTGTATTATATCAAAATTCATGTATGTTTTATATATTTAATTGCTGGTTTTTGATATAATGATTTTCAGTGATTAGAACTGAAGGAGTGATGAAATATGAAATCCCCAACTATGCTCATGATATTAGATGGATTTGGATGCAGCAAGGAAACAAGGGGCAATGCTATTGCTTTGGCCAACACTCCGAATTTAGACAAATTATTTAAAAAGTATGACCATTCATTGATTTCCGCAAGTGGAATGATGGTTGGACTTCCCGATGGCCAGATGGGAAACTCAGAAGTAGGGCATTTAAACCTTGGGGCTGGTAGAATAGTTTATCAGGAGCTGACAAACATAACCCAGAAAATCAAGGACAAGTCATTTTTCCAAAATGAAGCTTTACTGGCGGCAATGGACAATGCCAAGTCGAACAACAAAGCCCTCCATTTGATAGGTCTTCTTTCAGATGGTGGAGTACATAGTCACATTGACCATCTTGTAGCAATTTTGGAACTTGCAAAAAAAAGCAAAATCGAAAATGTTTATATACATGCGATTCTTGATGGAAGAGATACTCCTCCTGATTCTGGCGCAAGCTTTATAGATGAAATCCAACTGGTTATAGGGAAGTTGAAAACTGGAAAGATTTCCACTGTTATGGGTAGATACTTCGCAATGGACAGGGATCATCGCTGGGACAGGGTTTCTCAAGCATATGAAGCGATGAGCCAGGGTTTTGGCAGAGCTTCCAACACTCCTGAAGAAGCCGTCAAAACTGCTTATTCACTTGGGGAAACCGATGAATTTGTAAAACCCGCCATTATATGCAGCGATGGATTCGTGGAAGACGGAGACTCAGTTGTCTTCTTTAACTTTAGGCCTGACAGAGCCAGGGAACTTACCCGGTGCTTTGTTGACCCTGCTTTTGATGGATTTGTCAGAAAGAAAATTTACAGCAAATTATGTTTTGTATGTTTGACCCAATATGACTCGCAAATGCCTAATGTTAAAGTCGCGTTTATGCCTCAATCTATTGACAACACTTTAGGCCAGTATTTGGCGGCAAACAATAAAACCCAGCTTAGGATTGCAGAAACTGAGAAATATGCCCATGTGACCTTCTTTTTCAATGGCGGCGTTGAAACTCCAAATCCATTGGAGGACAGGCTTCTGATTCCTTCTCCCCTGGTAGCGACTTATGACCTGGAGCCTCAAATGAGCGCTGAGAAAATCACTGATGCGGTTATTGGACAAATAAATAGGGATTTTTACGATGTGATAATCATGAATTTCGCCAATTGCGACATGGTTGGTCATACTGGTGTTCTAGATGCCACAATTAAGGCTATAGAAACAATAGACAATTGCGTCGAGCAAATTGTTGCCATCGTTTTAGAAAAAGATGGTACGATATTGCTGACCGCGGATCATGGAAATGCGGAAAAAATGTTGGATGATGAGGGTAATCCCTTCACTGCCCACACTTCCAATCCAGTCCCTTTCATGATTATATCAAATAGACAGTATAAATTAAAAAGCAAGGGCATCCTTGCAGATGTTGCCCCTACCCTTTTAGAAATCATAGGTTTGAAAAAACCCGTTGAAATGACAGGAAACAGTTTGATAAAATAAACTGCTTAATTCCGGAATCATTGTTTTATGCTAATTTTCTATTCCTTTTCTTGCTGGAACTCCAACGCTGTAATAGTGCTTGATTTCTTTCATTTCTGTGACAAGATCCGCTATTAGAATTATTTCATCTGGAGCATACCGCCCCGTCAATATAACTTCTGTTTCTTCAGGTCTCTTTTTTAAAACCTTTACGACTTCTTCAACGGTCAAAAGATTGAAATGGATTGAAGTGTTAATCTCATCAAATATTACCAAATCATAGTCAGACGATATTAAAACTTTCTCCATTCTCTGTAGCCCTGCTTTCGCATCTTTGATATCCTGGTCTGAAGGATTCCCATTAACAAAATATAACCCTCCGAACTGCTCCATTTGGAAGCCTGGCAAAAATTCCTGCGCCTTAAGCTCGCTATATGGCTGCCCCTTCATGAACTGTCCGAAAAAAACTTTTTTACCTGCGCAGATAGCTCTTAACGAGAGTCCCAAAGCGGCAGTTGTCTTTCCCTTGCCATTTCCAGTGTATACTTGAATATATCCTTTGTTCATGAATCCCACCCCGTATCCTATTTAAAATTTCTTGCTTGAATTAACACACCATAGTTGTTTACATATTCGATCTCAATTATCGACCCCGGATTTGTCCTAAAGTGCCAACACTTCTCAAGCTCAATATCCAAAAGAAATGCAATCGATGCTTTGATGAACATTCCGTGGGAAACAATTATGCAGTCCTTATTTCTTATTATTACCTGTTTTAGGAAGTGGTCTGCTCTTATATATACATCTCTAAAACTCTCGCCTTGGGGAATTCCGAAATTTGAATAGTCTTTCATGAATTGGTCATATAAATCCGGAAACTTTTCCATTGCTTCCTTGTTTGTAAGATTTTCAAATATCCCGAATTCCATCTCCCTGACAATTTCATCGATTTTAATGATATTTTCCTTGGCACCTGCTATTGCCCGGGCTAATTTATATGCTCGAGGGCTGGGGCTTGAATAAATATCAATCTGAGAATTCATATCTTCCCTCATCAATTCCTCGATTTCTTCCAACATTCTAGCACCCCTGGGTGAATATTCATAATCCGTCTTTCCATAAATCAAGCCTCTTTCATTTGCAGTTGTCTCAGGATGCCTTATTAAAATAATCCTCATTGAATTGCTCCTTTTAGAAAATAAATAGCGAACAAAAAGCAGATTTGTGAAAGTTCACAAACGCATCCCATGGTATCACCGGTTATTCCTCCAATAATTTTTTTAAAATAACGGGTAGCCACATATACCGACATCAAGGCTATCATGGCTGAAACCAAACCAACTATTCCTAAAATCAAACTTGTAGCCAGTGGAATTATTATGGCGATAGCAATTTCTGTTTTTTTACAATTTGCAGCGAATATCTTCCCAAGCCCCTGGGTTCTTACATAATCTGCAAAATATGCTGAGATTATTGGGGCACCCTTTCCTATAACAGGGAATATAATCAGTACTTCCCGTGGCAGAAAATTGAGAAGAATCAACATCGAGGCAATCCAGAGTGTAATACTAATAACACCGTAGGCTCCCACCCTGCTGTCCCTCATTATTTCCAAAATCCTGTCTTTTTCCCTTCCACTGAAAATCCCATCGCAAGTGTCTGAAAGCCCGTCAAGATGCAGGCCTCCCGTGATGACAATGTAAGCCGCCACAATAATAATATTTACAACGATTTTATCAAAATCCTGCAGAATCCACGAAATGGAAAACAAGATTCCACCAATTATCAAACCAACAAAAGGTGACCACTTCACTGCTTTTGCAAAACTCTTTTCTTCAAATTCCACTTTAATAAACGGAATTCTTGTGAAAAATGAAAGTGAGAGTAAAAAACTTTTCATAATTACCCCTTAAGTTTCAATGGAACACCGGAAACTAAAAAATAAGACTCGTCTGAAACTTCCTGAGCTTTTCTATTGAGACGTCCCAGCATATCGCGATATGATCTGGACAATGGGTTGTTTGGCACTATTCCCATTCCAATTTCATTTGTGACAATAATTAGGCTCTTTTGTTTTTCCTTGCAAAGCTCAACGAGTTGCAGAAATTCAGCTTCAATCTTGTCCTCCATGTCATCCAGTTTATTAAAATCAATATTCTCAAAATCGAAGTTCGCATAATAGATATGATTATTGACCATTAAGCTCAGACAGTCAAAAAGTAAAGTATCGGCTTCCTCGAAGTCTATATTTTCTTCCAAAGAGCGGAAGTTGCTGAAAATCTCCACAGTCTTCCAACTCTCGGGTCTTTGTCTTACATGCTTCTTTATTCTTTCTTCCATTTCCTTGTCAAAGGCTTCCGATGTTGCAATATAAAGAACCTTTTCTGAGATTCCCTTTGCAATATTTTCAGCAAAGCCGCTTTTACCGCTTCTAGCCCCACCGGTAATATAATAAATCTTGTTCATAACAATTCCACCATTTCTTCTTTTTCCATATTATTCATATAGCGGGGAAATAATAAATATTCTCATCGCAGTCGTAAATTTTTCTAACTTTGATGTCATAAAGGTTTTCAATATTTATATGCGAGATTGTTTCATTTGTATCCCCATATTCAACTACGCTTCCATTTTGTATTATGACTGTCTTGTCGCTAAATTGTCTAGCTAGATTGATATCGTGAAGTGGTGCAATAATAGTAATTCCTTTTTCTCGAATCAACCTCTTGCACAAGCTCAATATTTCAACCTGGTATTTCAAGTCAAGGCTGGCAACAGGCTCATCCATCAAAACTACTCCAGTATCCTGGGCTAATGCTTTTGCAATCATCAGTCTTTGAAATTCTCCGCCGCTCAACTCGGTCATATATTTATTTCTTAGATTCCATACCCCTGAATATTCCATGCATTCCCTGGCAATAAGCTTGTCATTCTTATCCTCCCATTTGAAAGTAGTCTGATATGGATATCTACCCATGAGAACAACCTCTTCACAGGTTAAACCAAAATTGGGATTGCTGTTTTGATGAACTATTGCAATTTCCCTTGCAAGTTCCTTGTGGGAATAATTTTTTATATCCCTGCCCTTTATGAGCACATTTCCCTTCTGCGGATTTGCCATTCGAGAAATTACCTTGAGCAATGTGGTCTTCCCACAACCGTTCGGACCAATTACTGAAACAAAAACTCCTTTGGGTATCTTCAAGTTTATATCCTCAAGTATCCATTTGTCATCATATTTAAAATTTAAGTCTTTAATTTCTATTATATTTTCCATTTCTTCTCCTACAACATGTTTTCGGGTTTTGTCCTTCTGAGTATCAATAAAAAGAAAGGTGCCCCAAATAATGAGGTTACAATTCCAACTGGTATTTCAGCGCTGGATAGGACCGTTCTTGAAATAGTATCGCAAATTAGAAGGAAAATACCTCCCCCAAGAGCTGACAATAGTATCATTTTTTTATGATCGACCCCAAATATCATCCTCATAAGATGTGGAACTATTATACCTACAAAACCTATAATTCCGCTGACAAACACTGAAAATGAAACTAATATTGCGGTAATTACCATGGCGCTCTTCTTAAAGCCTTCCACATTCATTCCAATACCCGCCGCATGTTCTTCCCCAAGAACGATTGCATTGAATTCTCTTGCCTTGGAAATAAGCAATAGGACCCCCAGGATAATAGGTAGCGTTATTAGTTTAATCTTATCCCAGCTAACCCCGTTGAAACCACCCATTGTCCACAGATAAATACTTGCAATCTTGTCATGATTGAAGACATAAAGCAGTGATATTACAGACAATAGGAATGAGCTCACAACTACTCCGGCAAGTAGTATTCCCGTATTCGACATTTTCCCCGAGATTTTGCCAAGACTCATTACCAACATTGTAGCTAAAAGAGCAAAGACGAATCCCATTATTGAAATGATACCGAATCCCAACATTCCCGAATATACTCCGAAAACCATTCCTAGGGCAATCCCCAGGGCAGCTCCCGACGATGTTCCAAGAATGAAAGGATCTGCCATGGGATTCCGAAATAACGCCTGCATGGCAGCTCCCGAAGCTGCTAGCGCCATTCCCACCACAGATGCCGCAATTATTCTTGGCAATCTGACATCCATGATTATTGTCCTAAAAGGGCTGGATTGTTGACCTCCCATTATAATTCCAATGATTTCATTGATGGAAACCTTGGCTGTTCCCATTGATAAGGAAACAACAACGCAGACAATCCAGATAATTATCAACCCTATGACAATATATATAGTTTTTCCTGTAATTTTTCTCACTTCAAAAGTTTCCTTAAAATATCCACGCCTTCCATTATTGCTCTTGGAGATGGCCTGCTGAAAATATTGTCATCTATTGCTATAAGCTTGTTTTCCTTTACAGCTTTTATATTCTTGTATTGCGCGTTGGCTTTTATTTTAGATAAATTCAATTCTGATCCAATTATGAATTCTGGATCTGCTGTAATTAGAAGCTCCGGTGAAAACATCCACCCTGTCGCATTTTTTGCAACATTGTCAAACCCAGCAATTCCAATAATGTCATTTATAAATGTATCCCCTGTTGCGGCAAATTCCCCATATTCTCCAGTATCAATAACATAGTATACTTTCTTTGCAACTACGCCTTGGTTTTTAGCTTGTTCCCCGATGACAAAATCCTTTAGGTCTGAAACCAGCTTGCTTGCGGCTTCGTCACTACCACTCAGTTTGCCAAGATATGCAATCTTGTCATAAATTCCTTCAATGCTGGTAGGAGGAAGATTTGCATCCACTCTCAACCCAAGTTGAGTCAAACCGTCCAGAGTCTTTTGGTCTGTCAATCCTTGTTCTGTGATTATCACATCAGGGTTTAGCGCAACGATTTTTTCTGTATTTGGCAGAAGGCATTCCCCAACAGATTGTAGTGATAAGGCTGCTTCTGGGTAATCGCAATAATTGCTACGCCCAACGACTTTGTCCTGAGCGCCAATTGCAAAAAGAATTTCCATATCTGCGGGAGACAAGACAACAATCCTGCCAGCGGCATCCGATTTAGTAGTGCTTTGATTGTTTGCTCCACAAGCTGTAAAAGAAATTATTGATAATACTATCAACCCAAGTGCAAGTGCTATTTTACCTAAATTTTTCATTATTTTCCCTTTCTATTGTCAACTAAATATTTTGTATCGATGGCTACTTCTTCAAAAGTAGCCATATTGTTCATTACTGCGCAGGCAAGGTCAATAATCCCAAATGCAAGAGGACATCCTGTTCCCTCGCCCAACCTCATATTCATATCAAGCATGGGTGAAATTCCTATTTCTCTTTCCGCAACAATAAATGCCGGTTCTTTGGAAATGTGTGATGCAAATATGTAATCCTTGATATTTTCATTCATTCTATAGGCGCACAAGGCGGCAGCTATGGATATCACGCCATCCACAACGATGGGAATCTTATAATGAGCCGCGCCAATAAAACAACCAACGAGACCGCAGATATCTAACCCCCCTACCTTGTATAAGACGTCAATAGGGTTTTTACTGTCTGGTTTGTTCAATGCAAGAGCGGCTTCAAGAATTCTTTTCTTTTTTTCAAAATCAAGCATTGAGAGGCCTCCGCCTCTCCCTACTGTTTCTTCAATGGATGATCCAGTAAGAGCCATTATTACAGCGCTGCTTGAGCTGGTGTTGCCAATGCCCATTTCACCTGTTCCAATGAGCTGACAGCCTTCCATGTATAAATCTCCAATTATGGAAATACCAATGTTGATTGCTTCTTCAGCTTCTTCAATTCTCATTGCTGGTCCTTTGGCGAAATTGTCGGTGCCCCATCTTACTTTTGCATTGACTATCTTTTCGTTGTCATAATCGCCATCTATTCCAATATCGACAATTTTCAGTTCGCTGCCTGCTGCTTTGGAAAGAACACCTATGCCGCAAACTCCTTTTGTCATATTAATAGTCTGAAGCAGGGTAATTTCCTTTGGAGATGATGAAACACCTTCTTCGTAAATTCCATTATCAGCTGACATTATCACAATACATTTTCTAACGAGGGAATTCTTAACTTTTCCAGTTATTCCAGCAATTTTTATTGAAATATCCTCCAGCTTTCCAAGACTACCAAGTGGTTTTACCAATTGGTCCATCCGGATTTTTGCAGCAGCAATCGCTTCGCTGTCTGCTAGTGTAATGTTTATTAGAATTTCCTTGTAATCTACTTTTGTCCTATTGTATTTCATGGTCAAGCTCCTTGATTATTTGCAAAAAAAATTCTTCACATAGGAAGAAAAAATATACAAAAATGAAAAATCCATTTTCAATATTTCTTCAATTCCTCTTGGCCGGAGTAATTTGAAGATCATCCGCTCAGGTCTTCTGGCTCTGTATTCATCCTCCGATTACCTTCCCGCGAAAAGCAGTGGTTGTTAATCTTCGTCATACATTACAGCTGCGACAACAGCAAAGGTTTTTAACCTTTTTCCCTTGTTCGGATTATATTACTAACTTGATTATATCTTTATTGAACAAAATGTAAAGACTTGATCTGGATTTATTTCGTAATAATTGATAAGCACTTGTGATATATTATTTTATGGGCGCGAATTTTTTTGCTATTGCTTCGGCTACCTTGATGCCGTCTACAGCTGCGGATACAATCCCTCCAGCGTAGCCTGCGCCTTCTCCAGCAGGAAAAAAGCAAGAGATGTTGCTTTGGAAATTCTCATCCCTTAGTATCCTAACTGGTGACGAGCTTCTTGTTTCCACCCCAGTCATGACTGCGTCTCCATAAGCAAAACCAGGCATTTTTTTAGCCAACTCCGGTAGCGCTTCAAATAAACAGTCTGCAGCGAATTTTGGCAGGCATTTTCTTAGGTCCGTGAATATTACTCCTGGCATATAGGATGGCTTCACCGAGCCTTCCCTGGTTGATTCTCTTTTTTTTAAAAAATCCGAAACCAATTGTGCGGGTGCGTGGTAATTTTCTCCACCAGTTTCAAAAGCCAGTTTCTCCCACTTTCTCTGGAATTCCACTCCGGCCAAAGGATGGCTGGATTCAAAGTCTTCTTTCAATACATCCACCAGCAAGGCGCTATTTGCGTTTTCACTTCCCCTATTGCTGAAACTCATACCATTTGTAACCAATGCTCCAGGTTCAGAAGCTGCTGCTATTACATATCCACCAGGGCACATGCAGAAGCTATAGACCCCCCTCCCATTTTCGCAGTGATGCGAGATTTTATATTCTGCGGCACCAAGTTTTTTGTTCTTTGCAAATTCACCATATTGAGTATTGTTGATGAATTGCTGTGGATGTTCAATGCGCACACCAATGGAGAAAGGCTTTTGCTCCATACCCATTCCTATCTCATCCAGTAGATAAAATGTATCTCTAGCACTATGTCCTATGGCTAATATAATAACATCCGATTCTAGCTGGGATTTATTCCCTTTGTGTTCTATAACTAAATTTTCATGCTCAAAGCCAACAAACTGGGTTTCGAATCTTACATCTCCTCCGAGATCTATAATCCTTTTCCGCAGGTTTGTCACTACCTCCCTCAAGACATCGGTTCCGATATGAGGCTTCTGCTCGTAAAGTATATTCTCCCCTGCCCCAGCATCAACCAGACCTTGCAAAACTTTTTCCACTCTCTTGTCTTTTATTCTTGTTGTAAGTTTTCCATCGGAAAATGCACCAGCTCCACCTTCTCCAAATTGAACATTTGACTTTGGATTGAGTTTGCCTTCCTTCCAGAAGTCTGCAACATCCTTAGCTCTTTCAGAAATCTCTTTCCCACGTTCTATTACAATTGGTTTATATCCCATTTCAGCAAGAATCAAAGCACAAAATATGCCACATGGGCCGAAACCAACAACGATAGGTCTTCCTCGTAGTCTTTCTGTTCCACTTGCAACAAATTTCGAATCAATTTTCTTAACTACATCTATTTTGAGTTTCTTCTTTTTTTCTAAAACTGCTTTCTCGTTTTTTGTTGTGAAGTCAACGCTATATATGAAATAAATATTGTTCTTATCCCTTGCATCAATGGATTCCTTGACTATCTTATAAGAATCTATCTTGAGTTCTTTCATGTTGATCATGTTCATTATCTTTTGTGGTATCTGTGATTTGTCTTGTTCCAGTTGAAGTTTAACTTCATGTATTCTTAGCAATTCGAGTTACCTCCACAGGAAGCACCTGCAATATAGCCTGATGTCCAAGCCCACTGAAGATTATATCCTCCGCATTTAGCATCCATGTCAAGAACTTCTCCCGTAAAATAAAGTCCGGGCAAAAGTTTAGATTCCATAGTCTGTTGGGAAACCTGGCTTAAATCAATTCCACCAACGGTAGTCTGGGCATCATTGAAATCTCCAATTTTTTTGACTTGCAAAGTCCAATTCTTGAGCTTTTGAATAATTGATTTGATTATTTCCGAATCAAGGTCCTTACAGTTTTTTATTCTTTTTTCTACTCCAATCTCGGATAATAGAACTGGTATAATCTTGGAGTTTATCATTCCGTTTAGGATCATTCCAATGGGCCTGTCCCCCATCGTGCCTTTTCTTTGCATAAGAATTGAGATCAATTCTTCTTCACGAAATTCGGGGAAAAAATCAATTGCAGCAATGGTTGGGCTATCCCCTGCAAATCTACTTATATTGAAAACACAAATTCCTGAAATTCCATTTTCTGTAAATTGTATTTCTCCCGTATCTGAATAGACATGGCTTTTGTTCGAACTTTTTATTGATACTTTTCCCTTTGCCCTGACGCCCTTCAATTTTACAAAATATGATTCCTGACATATGAGCTTCACAAGGGCAGGTCTTGGATTGTTAATCTTATGTCCGAATTGTTCAGCAAATTTATAACCATCGCCAGTGGACCCATAAACCGGCCCGGCTTTCCCCCCGGTTGCCAAGATAAGCCTGTCACCAGTTATTTCTTTTCCATTTTCAGTCTGTAAAATAAATTTACCGGCTTTGAAACTCGTTTTATTAACTTTAGTTGAAAGCAATACATTTATTCCAAGACTTTCTATCTCATAACGTAGAGCTTCCAAAACAGACGCTCCCTGGGCCGAGAAAGGATAAACCCGACCTTCTCCCTCTTCTCTTTCAAGAATTCCCAACTCTCTAAAGAACTTCAAAGTTTCCTTTACCCCAAATCTATCAAAACTGCTTTTAGCAAATTGTTCCTTGCCGAAATAATCATTTGGAGTGCAAAATAAATTGGTAAAATTGCATCTTCCATTTCCTGTTGCAAGAAGCTTCTTTCCAAGCATGTCATTCTTCTCAATCAAAGTTACCTGGTTCCCATTTCTAGCCGCAATGATAGCCGCCATCATTCCTGATGCTCCGCCTCCAATAATTATAATTTCCATTTATAACCTCGTTCTTTTATATTTTTGTTTCATTTTATCATAAATGTCTTTATATTTACAAAATTAACTTTTTAAAAATTATTTGTTTTGATAAAATGCCGCCCACTATATATAATCTTAGTAATCGATAACTTAAAGTCTAAAAATAAAGGATAGGAAATATATGAAACCGACTAAAAATAAATTTTTGCACCGCTTTTTCAATACTATCGCCTGGGTATGCATTGTCTTGGTAATTCTGGTGGCTTTCACACTTTTATACGCAAGGTACATAGCTCCATATGACTTTTCCGTTACAAACACTAATATCACATCAACAAATATAAGCGATGTAGCTAAGGGTATCCGCATACTTCAATTCAGCGACACGCATTTAAGTGTTTATTATAATCTTGAAGAATTTGGCAGAGTCGTAGCTGCGATAAAGAAAGAAAAACCCGACATAGTTGTTTTCTCTGGGGATTTAATAGACTCCCTCCACGATTACACTGAAAATATCGACCAACTAACTGCTCTTCTTGGAACTATTGAAGCTCCCTATGGGAAATTCTGTGTCTTCGGTAATCATGATTATGGCGGTGGAGCTGAACGCGTTTATCCCAAAATAATGGAAAATGCAGGCTTCACGCTGCTTAAAAATAACAATGTGGAGATTCCCAACTTGAAGATCAATATTGTTGGCATCGATGATGTCCTTATTGGTTATGGAGATGTTTCATCGGCAAGGAAGACAATCAAGGGAGATTTCAATATTGTGATAGCACATGAGCCTGATATAGCTGACATGGTTTCTACCTACGATGTAGATTTGATGTTGTCATCCCACACCCATGGCAGACAGATAAATATAAGCTTCCTTGATAATTTTATTTTACCACCATATGGAAAACACTATATCGAGGGGCTTTATGCTTTTCCCGAAAAATCCAATATGAAACTTTATGTGACACGGGGAATTGGAACAACTCAAATACCAATGAGATTCAATTCCAAACCTGAAATTTCAATTTTTAAATTGGAGAAAATTTAGCAAGGTTAAATCGGTTTTCTTAAATATCCATATTCTCCTTGATTTCACAATAATTCTTATTATCCCTTGCTTCCGCCTTTTGCCTTTTTCTTTCGTTGTCAATAAGCCTGAAGGCAATAAATCCAGTTGCTATTGCAATTGTAAGAACCAGTAGAATTGCGCCCACCGTAGAAAAATTCAAATACTTGATAGCTGATTGGTAGGTGCTGGCAAATCCGAATATTATGAATATTGCTGCCGATGCCAGTTTGATAATCCTATCGGGAATTTTTTTACAAAGTACAACTCCAATTATTATTCCTATGCCATCCGCAATGAGCATTCCGGTAGTAGTCCCAAGAAGAACTTGAAAAGGCTGCCCTGGGAATTTTGTGGCTAGGGCGATGGTAGTCAATTGAGTCTTGTCTCCCATTTCCGCCAGAAAAAATGCAATCGCCACAGTTGCAACAGGTCCGAATTTTGAGATTCTGTTTTCTTCTCCTTCGAGTTTGTCGCCTCTGATTGTCCAAAGCCCAAATCCTATGAAAGAAATCGCCGCTACGACTTGTATGAATATATTCAAGTTTTCATATCTTGTAATAAATGTTCCTAAAGCCACAGCAAGCGCATGGTTGAAAATTGTTGCGAGAAACACTCCAATCAATACCTGCCTAGCTTTGAATTTAGTTGCGAAAGCCATGGCAAGCAATTGAGTCTTGTCACCCATCTCCGCCAAAGTAACCGCAGATACTGAAAATATTATAGCTAATAAAGTCTGGTCCATCCTATACTCCTCTAATTTAGTGTAGTCAATTTATTGACTTCCATTGTCAACTGGGTCATTGTAAGGGACCCCACAACGGAATTTTTTATTTTGCCTTTGCCGTCTATGAAGAATGTTGCCGGTATTGAGGAAATATTATATAGATTGGCTGCATTTCCATCCACATCGAACAAAACATTCATGGAATATTTTTTGTCAGTTAAAAATCCTATTGCAGTATCCATGGTTTCCCTGCCGCCATCGGTAAGATTGACCATCAGGAATACAGCTTCACCACTTTTATCATATTTCTGGCTAAGTTCATTGAAATTTGGCATTTCTTCCTGGCATGGTGGACACCAAGAAGCCCAGAAATTCAAAATCACTGGCTTACCGATATAATCCGAAAGAGACACATCTTCACCAGCAAGGTTTTTCAATGTGAAATCAGGTGCTTGAGTGCTTGAATTTTTATCAGCTATGCTTCCGAAATCGTATTGCGCTTTCAATTGCCCATATGCAAAATATGCAAGGCCAAATAAGATCGCAACTAATCCCACTGTAATTATTAGTTTAATTTTTTTATCCATGATTTACCTCTTTCCTATTTATAAAAACAAACCGGCAAACTTGTTGAAGATTCCCATTGCAGTCATAATACCCATAAGAATTAAAAATACACCAGAAATGAAATTAATCTTATCCTGATGTCTCCTCAAAATGTCGAATGAGGTTCTAAACTGCTCCATCAGCAGGGCGGAAACAAGGAATGGCACACCAAGTCCCATTGAATATGAAAAGAGCATTAGAACTCCAGAAATCCCTGACCCCTCTCCGGCAGCCAAAGCCAATGCCGAACCTAGAAATGCTCCGACGCATGGTGAAAAACTTATACCGAAAGTGAGCCCGAATACAAGCGATGGAATAAAACCCATTTTATTTCCAAGCCTTGCGAAAGAAATACTCTTGTTTAAAAACCCAATTTTCGTGGCTCCCATGAAGTTCAGTCCAAATACAATCATTACGATTCCAGCCACAATATTTATTATAGAAACATGGGATAAAACCAAGCTCCCAATACTTCCAGCAAATGCTCCCAGTACGACAAAGATTATTGTAAATCCAGTAATGAAACCCGATGAATTTTTTAAAAGTTTAAAATTGTCTTTGCTGCCACTTTGCAAGCCAGCTTCACCAGATAGATATGCAAAATATATTGGAAGCATAGGCAAGATGCATGGAGAAATAAACGTCAGAAGTCCTTCCAAAAATACCATAAAAAATTTCATCTTCGATACTTCCCCTCAATTGGAAATAATCTAATTCCATAAATAAATCTAAATTCAATTCAAATAGCTACTTGATTCTGTCCAACGCCTTCAATATTCCATAGATGATTGCCTGAGGTCTTGGCGGACATCCAGGGATATAGACGTCAACCGGAACCAGGCAATCGATTCCGTTTCTTGTTGCATAAATATCCTTGAATATTCCTCCGCTTGAAGCGCAGGCCCCGACTGCTACCACAATCTTTGGTTCAGGTGTGGCATTATATGTTTTTATAAGAGCTAGCTCCATATTTCTTGTTGCGGTTCCAGTTACCAGCAGCATGTCTGCATGTCTTGGCGATGCCACAAAATGGATCCCAAGCCTTTCTATGTCATTGAAAGGGTTGTTTAAAGCATTTATTTCATAATCGCACCCATTGCATGATCCTGAATCAACTTCTCTGATTTGAAGGCTTCTTCCGAATACTTTATCAATCTTGTCTCGAAGTTGGCCGCTCAAAATATCATATGTCTGATCCGGCATATCTTCATCTCTAACAATAAGTGGACTAATTCTCAAGCTGCTCCTATCTTTTTCAGCGAGCTCGAATTCCCTACTCATGGTGATCGCCAATGTTGGGCAAACCTCTTCACATAGGCAGCAGAATATACATTCATCGTAATTGAATCCAACATTTTTGCCAGTTGGATCTTTTGCAATTGCTCCCGATGGGCAACGTTTTATACACTCATCACAATGTGTGCATTTTCCCTGGTCTATTACAGGTTTGCCAATAAAAAGACTTGAATCTATATCCCTTTTGGGATAATCCTGAGTCAACCTGGGATATTTCAGTATTTTCTTTATTACTCTAAGCATATCTTACCTTTCTTACAAATCATTTCCGGCATAGGATAAATTGAAGCTTTTATTTATTAGTGGGAAGTCAGGAACTACATTACCCTTTACTGCAAGGCAAAGCGCTGGCCAATTGCAGAAGGATGGGGTCCTAACTTTATATCTATATATGGTATTGTTTGCTCCTGACATGATCCAGTGAATATTTTCGCCCCTTGGAGCTTCATTCATTCCAAAAGCAAATTTGTATGGAATAAGATTGCCGATTGGCTCCATGATTTTACCATGCGGCATGGCTTCAATTGCCTGAATCATCAGGCTTATAGATTCAAAGCATTCCTGAATCTTTACTATCATTCGTCCATTCACATCCCCATCGCTATGAGATGGTATTTTAAAACTCAACTTTTCATAAGCCGCATATGGAAATGCTTTCCTAACATCATTCAAGATTCCACTAGCCCTTGCTGGTGGGCCGACTGCATTCAATTCAACCGCCGTTATATACTCAAGAATTCCGGTGTTTTCCACACGATCAACGAACATACTGTTGTGTATGATTATCTCAAGGGTATCTTCCAGTTCTTCTTTGATTTTGTTCAATTGTTCAATTATCTTTTTTTCTTTACCCAATACAAAATCTTTTCTGAGCCCTCCTGGCTTGTTTACGCTTCTCAGAAAACGCATGCCGCATAAATCATCAGCGACTAGGTAAGACCATCCCCGCATCATTCTGAATTGAAATGCTGCAAATCCGAATGCTACATCGAGGCATATTCCTGCTAGGTCCCCCAAATGGCTGGTAAGCCTTTCAAGTTCGGCAAAAACAACCCTGGTATATTGCGCCCGAGATGTAATATCAATTCCAGCTATTTTTTCAATTGCCTGACAGTATGCAAAAGAGTTTGCAAAAGTCTCATCTCCGGATATCCTTTCCGAAACATACAGACAACGTTCCACGCTTTCCCCCTCGCACATCTTTTCGATTCCTTTATGCACAAAGTAAAGTTGGGCTTCCAGATTTAGGATTGGCTCACCGGCAAGGCTGAATCTAAAATGTCCCGGCTCAATAATTCCCGCATGGACTGGGCCAACTGGGACTTCAAAGACTCCCTGCCCCTTTATCTTAGTAAATTTAATATCGTGCTTAACAAAATCAGGTTTGTTATTCCTGTCAAAGTCTTTTCGAAGTGGGAAATCGCCATTTGGCCAATTCCCATGGGAAACAAGCCTTTTAGCCTCTGGGTGTCCAACAGGAATCAACCCAAATAGATCCTTTATTTCCCTTTCATATCTTGATGCAGCATGAATTTTGGGTGTAATCGAAATGAATGTCGCATTATGTTCATCTATGAAAGTTTTAATAATTATATGAAATCCTGCCTCTCGATTAGAAAAGGCGTAATAAATGGCAAATGATCCGGCTAATATGCGTTCATCACTTGCAAAGATTGTTGCAAGGGGAAGCCCCATATCCAAATTCAAAAAATATGCCATCGTTCCAATATTTTCAGGTTTTATCGTTAAATATATTTCGTTCCCGTTTTCTATATGCTCTTCTATAATTATTTCCGGGAAATCTTCCCTTATTCTAGGAATCATTTCATCAATTTTCATATCATATACCTCCCGTTACAATCAATTGGGCCTTTATGATAATATCTGAAAGGCCAGTCGGCATATAAATACCCATAACACAGATTAAAACCATCAAAATTAACAATACTCCAATACCTGAACTCATTTTTTCTCTTTTCATTTGAAATTCCGGCTCTTTTGTCTCATGGAAAATCCTAAATAAGGTTACTGCGATACCAGCGAATATTATTGCTAAAAGAATTATAATTCCACCACCAAGAAAGAATCTATACTGCGCAAAAATTGATACAAGCACATTAATCTCGCTTGCAAATATGCTAAATGGAGGCGTGCCTGAAATTGCAAAAAGTCCAATCAGAAATACAGTGCCCGTATACGGCAAAATCCTGAATAATGCCTTTACATCTGAAATATTCCTTGTTCCATATTTATGCAGGATATTACCCGAAGCAAGAAACAACATTGACTTTGTAAGTGAGTGGTTGATCATGTGAAAAAGTCCGGCGAATATGGAAAGTGGTGAGAATATGCCCACTGCAATGGCAATAATCCCCATATGCTCAATGCTGGAGTAAGCCAGTAATCGCTTATAATCCTTCTGTGTTAGTATGAATACAGCTGCTGCGATAATTGATAGCAAGCCGAAGGCTATTAAAATTCTCCCTGTGAAATGGCTGTCTCCAAGATTCTTGTTAACTATGGAAGTAGTCCTTATTATGGCATACATGGCACTATTTAAAAGCACACCGGATAATAAAGCGCTTACTGGCGATGGAGCTTGGCTATGGGCGTCAGGAAGCCAGGTATGCATTGGTGCCAAACCTGCCTTGGTTCCAAAACCTATGAATATGAAAATGAATGACAACCTAAGTATGTGGGTATTTAGTTCTTTTGCATGCTGGAAAAGAACCTGCATCTGCAAAGCCTGGGATGGATCGATTACTCCAACTGATGAAAGGTGCAGGAATATTATGCCGAGCAGAGCAATAGCTATCCCTACGGAGCAAATAATCACATATTTCCAGGCTGCCTCAATTGCATGCATGTCGTTGTAAAAACCCACCAAAAAAGTGGAAGCCAAGGTAGTTGCTTCAATTGCCACCCATAAAATTCCAATATTGTTTACTGTCAAGGCAAGCACCATTGCAAATATAAATGAATTTATCAGCACATAAAAAAGCTTGATTCTCTTTTCATTCATCTTGCCTCTCTTTTGCTCTTCTATCAGATACCCAACCGAATAAATACTCACGAGAAAGCTTATAACAACAACAATATCCAAGACTATTATGCTCAATGAATCAAGATAAAAGACTCCGCCAAAAGCAGTATATTGAAGTTTTTCGTATAATACCACGCTTCTAGTGGCAAAAATTGCGGCAAGCACCAAAACGCTGGCCAAGCATACATTGATTGTATGAATCCATTTGTTTCCATTTGAAATCAAAGCCATAATTATTGCCAGTAGAGGAGCTGCCCATAAAATCAATCCCATTTTGCCTATCCTTTCAGGTTCTTCAATTTATTTATATCAATTGAATCAAATTTGTCGCTTACCTGCACAACCATGATTCCCATGATCAATACAGCTGTAATAAGGTCTATGAAAACTCCAATATCAACTATGAATGGCATCCCATGGGTTGAAAACATAGCTGTTATAAAAATACCGTTTTCTATTACGAGGAATCCAACAATCTGGCCAATAGCCTTCTTTCTACTAATCATGAATACCATTCCAATCAATACCACCGAAAATGAATTCACAACCTGCACATTAACATTGCCCTCGTTTATTCCGCTTACAGAAGAAACACAGAAATATGCAAATACTACAAGGAAACTACATGCAAGAATAAGGAAAGGTATATTGAGGAAAAAGTCCTTCTCAACTTTATATTCCACATTCGCATAGGTTTTATGAAGCAGCCTTGGTATGTAAACAACTTTTAAAGCGACAATTATCGCACATACTATAAGGATGTCATATTTGCCTTCTTCCATTAGGCTTCTCATCCCCAAAATAAATGCTGAAACAGCTATGAGGAATGACTGGATTCTGAAGGTTTTGATGTATGACTTGATGCGCTTGTTTGCAACCAATGCAAAGGACGAAAAAAGGATCATAGATGATAAAACGTCGAGATAGTTTTCCATTTTTACCTCCCCAGAACAAAATACTGCAGAAATCCTAAAAATGACAATATAAAGGACAACGCTGCAAGATTTGAAATACTGAAAATTCTAAGTTTAACCGTACTGACTTCTATCAATGCAATCATTACGGAAATTAGAATGATTTTAATTGTAAATATAAATATTGAAATAATTATTACTGCTAATAATCCGCCAGTTGTCCCAAGTAATTGATCATGTGGCATGAAAAGATTGACAAGCAATGTCATAAATATAAGCTGCTTTACCACCGCTCCATACTCCATCAATGCAAGATGTCTCCCAGAGTATTCCAATATCATGGCTTCATGAACCATGGTCAATTCCAGATGCGTGGCCGGATCATCTATTGGTACTCTTGAGGTTTCCGCTATAAGAACAATTATCATTGCAAGAAATGTCATCATGAAAACAGGATGCTCAAGGGGTCTGCCAATTCCCTGCATAACCCTCATCATTTCGGCTACGGATGTAGATTTTGCGACCAGACCTATGGTTATAACAGATACAATCATGGCTGGTTCAATAAGTGTTGAAATCATGGCTTCCCTGCTCGATCCCATGCCACCGAAAGTGCTTCCTGTATCCAAGCCTGACAACGCCATGAAGAATCTTCCCAAAGCCAATAAATATACAACCATTATGATGTCTCCAGGAAAGGCAAATGGCAATATTGTCGTTGTGACAGGCACTAGCATGGCAGCACCCAAAGCTGAAGAGAATACAATGTATGGCGTCGCCTTGAATACCCATGACGAAGTTCCTGAAACCACAGTACTTTTGCGAATCAGTTTGAACAAGTCATAGTACATTTGAAGGAGAGGTGTGCCTCTTCTTTTTTGACTCAAAGCCTTGATTTTGTTTATGATTCCATTTACCAAGGGAGCCACAAGCAAAAATACTGAAGTCTGTATTAATATGTATAGGAATGTGTTCATTTTTTACCTCTTAGAATATGCGGTTATATAACATCAGGAGTAGTACAGTGACAAAAATATACAATAAATATGAGTGTACATTCCCCGTTTGAATCATAAATTTCATCTTTTTCGATAATGTAGTTGCGAAAACAAGAATTGGATCATAAAAATGCTTCTCAAATATGGATTCCATCGTAAGGGAATATTCCAACGACTCTGGATGATATTTGGAATCACCGGTAGCAATTAGATTTCTTGAAGATTTGAAAATCATCCTGAAAACTATTCTCAAGGGTTTTGAAAATGCTGTACCGCTGTATTGCATCCTGCCGTTCAATGACTCAAAACCGCAATCCCATGTCCCATATTTCCTTTCTTTGTACCTGCCTCCAAATATCCTAATGAATACTATGGCCATGATTGCCACAGCTCCCAGTAATATTGGAATCCATTGCGGGGCTATGCTGTTTCCATTTATTTCGAGAGGATAGTAAACCATCATGAATCCCCCTTTGAGATGGGCCATAACAGGTTGACCAACCAGTTCCAAGACAACTTTATCCACTATGGTCAATGCTGCCAAGGGAAATAACCCGGTAATAAGGCAGAGAGCCACTAGAATTCCTGATCCAGTGTTCATTGATACTGGTACTTCTTCAGCGTGTTCCGCTTTTGCACTCCTTGGCAATCCTAGGAAAGTTATTCCGTATAACTTTATAAAGCAGGCGGCGGCCAATGCTCCGCATAATGCCAGTACGGTAACAGCTAGGATAAACATGATATTAATTTCTGCATTGCCGGGTATGATTCCAGCGAAGATAGATTGCAACATAAGCCATTCACTTATGAAGCCATTGAATGGAACCATGGCTGATACGGCCAATGAACTCCCTAGGAAGAAGAGAGCAACGATGGGCATTTTTTTAATAAGTCCACCCAGCTCTTCGATATTTTTTGTATGCGTGGCGTAATCAACAGATCCAGCTCCAAGAAACAGGCTTCCTTTGAATAGCGTATGATTGAAAGAGTGTAAAAGTGAAGCCGTCAAAGCTAAAGCTCCAGTCAGATATGATCCCATAGATAATGCAATCATGCTTATTCCAAGACCAGCGAAAATTATTCCCATATTTTCAATACTGCTATATGCAAGCATTCTCTTAATGTTTTGTTCGACAAAAGCATAAGCAACCCCAAGAAATGCTGAAACAAGACCTATGGTCAATACCACAACTCCCCACCACGCTATATCGGTTCCAAGAAATATGAACACAAACCTTAAGAAACCATAAATAGCCGTTTTAATCATAATACCGGACATAAGAGCTGAAATGTTGCTGGGCGCTGCTGGATGAGCGTGAGGTAGCCATATGTGCACCGGAATCAATCCGGCTTTTGTTCCAAATCCAATTAAAAATAACATGAATAGGATATTTTTCACATTTCCCGGTATCTCCGACGAAGATCCCGAAATATTGAAGGTGCCTGTATAGCTGAAAATTATCAGGAAGGCAATTAAAATAAAGGCCGTACCTATGTGTGTCATTACAATGTAGAGCAATCCTGCCTTCTGATTCTCCTCGTATTCAGATTCAAACACCACTAATAAATATGAGGCAACCGCCATGGCTTCCCAGGCGATTAAAAACAATACCGCATTTCCTGATACGATAACAATAAGCATGGAAAAAATAAAACTAGAATACAGAAAATTGAATAGTCCCACATTCCTCTTGCCATAATAATGGGAGATATAGCCAATTGAATAAACGGACACGGCGAAAACCAGTATCGACAATGCCGCAATGAAAAAAGCTGAAAGATTGTCAATGGAAATATCCAGCTTTAAAAATGGTATCCTCGAGTTGACCATTGTCCATGTAAGACTGCTTGAACCATTGAAAATGAAATCCAACGAACCAAATAGACCAGCAACAGAGGCAATCATACACAACACGTTTGTAATAATGTTGCAAATTTTTTGCCTCTTCATTAATAATAAAGCCGCAAATGCTGCAGCAGGATATAGTGCAAGTGTAATTAAAAACATTTCCTTTATTGTCAATACTTCCATTGTCTAAAACTCCAATTTATATTAAATTCAGTAAATTCTTTAACATGCATATTTGTATTCAGATTTGATATTGGAGGGATAATGATATCCCTCTAATTTTCTGCTACCTTTTTTCTTGAAATTTTCTTTAATTTTGCTTCATCTACATATTGTATGTTCATTAAATCGAGCAAGAAGATGGAAATTGGAACCCCAATCAACAGACCCCATACACCCATGTAGTGTTCTCCAATAATCAATACAATGAAAATAAAACATATTGGCAACTCAGTCTTGTCAGCCATGAGTTTTGGATAAAGCATATATGTTCCTACGAAGTGAACCACCAAAATCATAATAAGGATAATTAGGACTTCTGGAAATCCACCCATATTGTATCCTATTATGGAAAGTGGAATAAACGAAACTACCACTCCCATTACCGGTATTAATCCCAAAGCGAATATCATCACTGCAAGTCCGATAATCTGTGGGAATCCAAGTATAACAAGCACAATGCAGGAAAGAATTGTATTGACAAGTGAAATGATCACTTGGACTTGCATTACTTTCCCGAATGATTTCACAAAACTTGTACCGAAAAATATGAAATGTTTGTATATTGATGAGATTCTGCTATTTTCCAAGCTTTCACCGAATATTTTAATTTTATGCTTTTCTAAAAGTAGAAACAAACTCAATATCAAGGAAATAAAAATAGTTATTCCGAAGCTTCCAACTTTTTTTGCACCGCCTGCCATCAATACTCCAGCTCCCGAAATATATGAATTATAATCGATCTTGGATATAATATCATAAATTCTCGGGTCTAAATCATCCTTTAAATCAGTAACATTGAAGTTAACCACAATCTTCCAAAGTTCGGAAAGCTGTGCCATTATAACTGGTATAAAGCGATAACTGACTGCTACGACAATGGCAGCAAAAATAACGTATAATACCATTATTATTAGGGGATCTGGTATTTTTATGGAATTAACCTTTTTCCAGTTTCTGCTGATCATATCCAAGAGGCTATAAAATATGTAAGTAAAGATAAATGTGAGCAATGCCAAATCCAACATGTTCCAAACAACAATGAAAATGAGAATGATTATAAAAAGAGTTATTATTTTTTCCTTGTTGGTAGATTCGTCCAATACTTTTTCTTCTTGCATTTGTATGCCCTTTCTCTTTTGCCCTATTTTATTTATTTTCTTGCTTAATTGCTTGTTTCTATATTGCGATCTTTTTCTTCATCTTGCTTTTTAAATAATCCACGTACTTTATATCCATTATATCAAGTAGGAAAATTAAAATCGGCACTCCTATCAAAAGACCCCAGGCTCCCAGATAGTGTTCCCCGATAATCAATACGATAAATACAAAGCAAACAGGGAGTTTTGTTTTATTTGCCATAAGCTTTGGATTCAATATATAGGTTTCAATTGAATGTATGGCTACTATTAAAGCAATGATTTCTATTACCTTGGCAAATCCACCAATGTTGAAAGCTATAATTGAAAGAGGTATGAAAGAAACAATTACACCAATAACAGGAATAAGACCCAGTGCGAATATCATAACCGCTAAACCCATAATCTGTGGAAATCCCAATATCGTCAGTACAATACTGGATAAGATAGTGTTGATCAGGGAGATGACAAGCTGAACCTCCATAACCTTTCCGAATGAATTTACGAAACTTGTTCCGAAAAAAATAAAATACTTGTACATTGCAGATATTCTGCTTTTTTCCAAACTTTTTCCAAATGAAACTATCTTCTTTTTTTCAAATAGGAAAAACAAACTTAAAATTAGGGATATGAAAACAGTAATGCTGAAGCTTCCGATTTTTCGTGCCCAGTCAGCCATTACCAGCCCAACGTCTTTAATATAAGACTCGAAACTTATTCGAGATAAAATATCATATACCCTTGGATCAAGAACGTTTTTCAAATCAGCTATATTGAAATTCGCTATAATCTTCCATAGTTCAGTAAGTTGCCCAACTATAACAGGAATTACCTGATATCCAATACCAAATAAAATGGCTGTGAAAATTGCGTAAAGGACTAGGATGATAAATGAATCCGGTATATCAATTTTGAGCATTTTTTTATTAGTTCTTTTTATCAACTCTAGCAAGCTGTAAAAAATGTATGTGAATATGAATGTCAACAATGCAAGGTCCAGCATATACCATAAAGTTATTAATATAATTGCAATCACAAAAAGTGTAATGATTTTTTCACTTGTGCTGGTATTCTGCAAAATTCCATTATCCTTCATATTGTCTCCTTATTTCTTCGGGTCAATTTTAATCGCTCCAAATGTCAAGGCCCCTATAAACACCACCTCGGCCAAGGTTTTTGCTGCCGCAACAGCTTTTTCCCTATCATTATCCAGCAATGACACCACTGCCTCCTCGCTTTTTTCAGCAACAAGCACCAGATTCGATGAAATGTTGTGAATGGAGTCTTTGGCAAAAACTTTCAAGCTTTCGACTCCTTCCTGCTCTCTCTCTGGATTTCTTTTAATCTTACCCGTTATGAGATCATTTGCTCCACCTAAAGCCTCTCCCACCAATTCTCCCGTGAATATTGCAGAGTCCACCATGTCATTACCAAGATTGTCAATAAACTTGTTTTTTGTCATTTTACCAATTAAGGAAACCCCGCTGCCAAGAACTCCACCAGTCATGGCAAATGCAATAATTCCGGCTTTTTTAATATTATACTTTTTCATCGAGTTTATCCTCCTCTATCATATGGATTCCCGTTGCAATAATATTAAGCCCTTGTATTATAAAGAAAACTCCAATCAATGCCGGCAAGGATATCATGTTGGAAATTGGGTTAATAAATGCATAAATCCCTGCAAGAACTGATAAAATACCAAATCCAAGGGAAAAACTCCAAACTTTCGAGCCTTTATATCTTAGAGTGAAGGCTTCTACGATTCTCATGACTCCTACGAACATTATCCACATTCCGAAGAAAATCGGAATAACATCATCAGTAACAACTCTGTTTGTCAAAACCATAATTCCCAATATAGTTGTAATAATAGTTTCTTCAAGTATCCAACCAGATGTCTCATGAATTTTTCTATTCATTATATAGGTTGAAATTCCGCTGATTCCGAAAAAAACCATAGCAAGACCCAATATAAAAGATATGGATAAAATTGTTGCTCCAGGATTTGCAAAGCAGAATATTCCGGAAAAAATAAAAACCGCACCCGAAGCCAATGTAAGTATTCTCATTTCATGTCCTCCATGATTATAATGTCAATTTTATAAATAATTTTACTTTCAACTCATATTTTAGGGTAATACAATGTTCAAGTCAATGAAATCCAATTTATATTGATTACTTTTTATGCCCATGCTATGATTTATCTATTAAATAGTGCTTTAAGAAGGTTTGGGGTTTAATGATGGTATCATTTGTAGATGTAAAAAAGAGTAAGGAAATTTCAACTTACATAAATAAGGGTAATGAGCTTCTAGGTGAAATGGGTTATACGGAACACGGCTTTGCCCATGCAGAAAAAACGGCCAAGAAAGCCGCTGAGATATTGACCTTGCTTGGATATGAGGAGCGAGTCATAGATCTTGCAAGAATTTCAGGCTATATGCATGATATCGGCAACTGCATAAATAGGTTTGATCACGCACAGAGTGGAGCCGTAATGGCGTTTAGGATTCTGGACAACATGGGAATGGCCGCTGACGAGATTTCAGATGTTATCGGTGCAATTGGCAATCATGATGAAGGAACCGGATTTGCTTTCAGCCCTATTTCAGCCGCACTCATACTTGCAGACAAGTCTGACGTAAGAAGAAGCCGAGTTAGGTCCCGGGATGGATCAATGGCTGACATTCATGATCGTGTTAATTTTGCAGTACATCAATCTAACATCGTAGTTCACCCAGATTCAAAAGAAATAGTATTGTCACTGGATATTGATACAAAGATAAGCGCCGTGATGGAATATTTTGAAATATTCCTCTCTCGAATGATAATGTGCAGGAAAGCAGCTGAATTCCTGGATTTGACTTTTGAGCTCGATATAAACAATATAAGATTGCTATAGCCAAATAGCTTTCCCCAAAAATATTTATTTTAGTATCTATACAAATTAAAAGCACTTTTGACGTATGTATTCGTATCAAAAGTGCTTGTTTTTATAGTGTCATTCTTATTTCAAAGGCTGGAGTTTTGCAGTGAAATGTCGCAAAACTTCTGGCTCCCAGATTATTTCATATCCCTTTATGGTCTTCGCCCGTTCCTTGATTGCAACCAGACAATCTACAATATAATCCAAATGGGCCTGGGTATAAACCCTCCTCGGGATAGCCAGCCTGCAAAACTCGAATTTGGACTCAAGTTGATTTTTATTGATTGGGTCAACTCCTAAAAGGAAAGAACCTATGTCGCATGCTCTGATTCCGCCCTCCTTATACAATTCCAATACCAATGCCTGGGCTGGAAATTCGTTGTAAGGTATATGCGGAAGCATTGATTTTGCATCTAGAAAGACAGCATGCCCGCCAACGGGATACTGGAATGGAATATTGTTTTCTTTCAGTTTTGCCCCCAGATACTCAATCTGTCCGATTCTATATTTTAGGAATTCATAATCTATTCCTTCATATAATCCAATCGCAAGTGCTTCAAGGTCTCTTCCAGCCAATCCCCCGTAACTTATGAATCCTTCATATGGAACAGTATAATTTTTCACTTTAATATATAAATCCTCATTATCCCGGATTCCAATCAGTCCTCCCATATTTACAATGGCATCTTTTTTACAACTCATGGTAAAAGCGTCTGCATAGCTGAATATTGTTCTTATGATTTCACCAATTGTGCAATCCTTGAATTCCTCTTCCCGTTGTTTTATGAAGTATGCATTTTCAGCATATCTAGCAGCGTCAATTATCATGGTAATACCAAATTCATTTGCTATTTCCCTTGTTTCCCTAATATTGGAAATTGAAACTGGCTGGCCTCCGGCACTGTTGTTTGTAATAGTCATGATAATCATTGCAATATTTTCTCTTCCAACTTTTTGGATATATTCCCTCAATGACACCGTATCCATATTGCCTTTAAAGTCCGCATAATCGCTGATATTCATAGCTTCTTCAGTTACAAGATCCACGGCTTCACCCCCACATAACTCAACATGTGCCCTTGTTGTATCAAAGTGCATATTTGAAATTACCTTTTGCCCTTTTTTAATAAGGCAGGGGAAAAGAACCTGTTCTGCTGCTCTTCCCTGATGAACTGGT
This sequence comes from Eubacteriales bacterium, assembly GCA_037144355.1. Lineage (GTDB taxonomy): Bacteria > Bacillota > Clostridia > Peptostreptococcales > Anaerovoracaceae > JBAWWY01. The sequence continues at coordinate 457,478 of JBAWWY010000001.1, forward strand.
TGGCCATAGTTATATCCGAATATATCCTTAACAGCTGAAACAACTTTATGATATCCTCTAGCTCCAGCATATGATTCATCTCCAATTATCATGCCTGCCCATTGCCTGTCGCTCATTGCTCCTGTACCGCTGTCGGTTAGAAGGTCTATATAGACATCCTCGGATTTTAAATAAAAGACATTGAAGAATGCCTCTTTTATTTTTTCCTCCCGTTGCTCTCTTGTTGGTATTTTAATAGTCTCAACCATCTTTATCCTGAATGGTTCGGGTATATATCTCATAATAATCCCCCTTTTTTTAATTTCGAATATCTATTTGTATAAATATATCTCATGATCTGGGAATCAAATCTCCCAATAAATTTGGGATTCCCGAAAAGACATGCGAAAGTGAATGCTTTGCAATTCTTTTCTAAAATTATCGAAACTGCTTGCGCGTCGCTATAATTTTCTCCAAAGCATAAAGCTCCCCTTTCCTTTATCATTATTGCCGAAACATTTTTTATGGAACGTTTTACTTTGAATCTCCCAAGGGTTCCGGTATGAACTTTAACGCCAACAATCTGGGCAAAATCATCTATCAATGGCCTAATTTCCATGTCCAGGTTTGCAACCGCTTTTGTAAATTCATTGTTCGAATGAATTATATAATTGACTCTTGGGTTTGCCATATAAATATTTTCATGAGCCAGCTCTTCCAATACGAGTAATTCATCATACTCCTTCTGTTTAGTTGATATTATATCGTCATCGTAATCGAAAAATAATATCCCTTTTTCAGATCGCTGGCTAAACTTTACCCTGCTTCTTTGTACATTCCTTATCTTTGTTTTCTTTCTCCGATATATGGAAAATGCAAATTCAATCATTTCATTGTTGCGGAAAATTTCCGTACCACTCAACTCCAAATATTTGCTTTCTAAAAATCTGTTAGTCTCCATTTCTAATTCAAAAGCAACTTTGAATGCATCCTCGTCATCTACTCCAAAGCATAAAGCGCCGTGATTTTTCATTATGACTGCTTTTCCATTTGTTTTATTCAATGCAGCGGCAATATTATTGCGCAATTTTCTTGTACTCGATATTCCATACTCCCCAGAAATTATTTTTTCCCCAAGTATAGGGTTTTCTGGCAATATTTCTATTTCTGATATGTCCAAGGCACTGGCAACGGATGCATTAAGCTGATGTGTATGTATGATAAATGTAATATCTTTGAATTTTTTATATACTTCAGTATGTATTCCCTTCTCGGATGATGGTTTCACCTTGCCCGTATATTTCTCATTGGAAATATTTACGAGTACTATGTCTTCTATTGTCAAATCATGGTAATCCATTCCGCTTGGTGTTATTACATATGAATTCTCATTTACCCTGCAGCTCACATTTCCCCATGTCCTTGAAATCAGACCTGCTTCTACCAACTTTATTCCCGCCTTAATAACCTTTTCCCTGGCTTCGCTGATTATCATTTCCATTGCTCCATTCCTATCAAATCTTTTTTTCCCTTCAAATAAATAGGAGCTCAATCAAGGCTCCTAATAATTAAAGCGCTACCCTTTTCTATGCTTACTCTTCCTGATTCTCCAATAATTTCATTGCTTATACCCAAACCCTTTTCCCTATACAAGGTTTCCCGGTCTAATGTATATGCAAGCCCCTTAGTACTTACACCGCATATGGTCTCATCCAAAGGTATTATTGACAAATATTTAAATTTTTCGTCCTTATCTAATGTAAGACTTCCATTTTTCAGAAACATTATTACATTTTTGTTGTCAATTATCAAGCCTTTGGCTTTCTTTAAATTCAAGTACTCCAGAATGGCAAGCGCTCCCATGAAATGATCAAGTCTTCCTCCTGTGCAACACATAAGTATGAAGTCTTCAAAGCCTTTCTCAAGACCGTCCAGCACACATGCGAACAAATCGGTTTCATCCTTTTCTCGAGGAAGTGTAATCATGCCGGGTTTTAAACCTTTATTAGGTATATCTAGAGGTTCAATTGAAATAGAATCATAATCTCCAATTATCATATTTGGAGTTATGCCTAGTGCGTATGCATTTTCAACACCACCATCGGCGCAATAGACATAATGTGACTCTCTATCACGGTAGTTTATATACCCCTTGATGAAATCCCAATTCTGATTTTCCTTTGAAGCGCCTATGACCAGGCAAGCTTTAGACTGCAACTTTTGACTCCTCTTATAATAAAATCCATATAATATTTTAAATACTTTTCCCTACAATATGTACCTGCATCATGTTTGTGTTGCCTTCACCTTTTGGAACTCCCGCAGTTATTATGACCGTATCGCCTTGCTTAATGGTTTCATTTCCCATACATATATCCAACAAGGCTTCAATCTGCTGTTTGCGTTTTTCATGATCAGGTATCACATAAGCATTGACTCCGAATACCAATGAAAGTCTTCTGGCAACAATCTCGCTGGTCATGCTGGCCATTATCGGAGCTTTTGGCCTGAATTTTGATACAACCATCGGAGTGTATCCTGAAGTCGTTGGGGTTATAATCGCTGTAGCTTTCAATCCATTGGCACATGAGCATGTTGCATATCCAATTGCATCTGTAGTACTGGAATCTTTTATAACTACCTTTTCTGTAAATAAGCTTTCATAGTTGATATCGTTCTCTGTGGCCATGGCGATTTCAGACATTTTTACAACTGTTTCAACTGGATATTTTCCTATAGCCGTTTCTCCCGAGAGCATTATTGCATCGGTCCCATCGAATATTGCATTTGAAACGTCGGCGACTTCAGCTCTTGTCGGCCTTGGGTTTCTCGTCATCGAGTCAAGCATCTGAGTTGCGGTAATGACAGGTTTCCCAGCAAAATTGCATTTTTTAATAATTTTCTTTTGCATCAGTGGTACTTCTTCCTGAGGAATTTCAACTCCTAGATCACCCCTGGCAACCATTATTCCATCAGCGGCAATTAAAATATCATCTATATTCTCAATGCCTTCCCTATTTTCAATTTTCGCTATTATTCTTATATGGCTTCCTTTATTTTCTCTTAGAATCTCCCTTACTACTTCCACGTCCGCAACTGTCCTTACAAACGACAAAGCAATAAAATCAATGTTGTTTTTTATACCAAATATAATATCTTCGTAATCCTTCTCATTGATGGCTGGGAGTTTTGTTTTAATTCCAGGAACATTTATTCCCTTATTATCTTTAACCGTTCCAGAATTTAAAACTTTGCATATAATATCCTCACCTTGTAGTGATGTCACAATCAATTCAATTATTCCATCATCAACCAGAATCTTGTTCCCTGCGACAATATCCTTCCATAACATCTTATATGATATGGTACATCCATTCTTATCCCCAATGATTTCCTTTGGTGTAAAGTAAAAACTTTGGCCCTCCTCGAGAAAGACCTCTGGGCTGGAAAATTTACCGGTTCTGATTTCTGGTCCTTTTGTATCAAGCAGAATCCCTATATGTTCTCCAGTTTTAATCCGTAATCTATTAAGTGTGTCTAATTTGATCTTGTGTTCCTCATAGCTGCCGTGGGAAAAATTCAGCCTGGCAACATTCATTCCCGCCTTAATCATCTCTCCAAGGATTTCCTCGCTTTCGCAAGCTGGCCCTATTGTGCATATTATCTTTGTTTTCTTCATGATTTTGTTCATAAGAATCCTCCTCAAATATCCTGCCTTTAGTGTTTTAAATGGATAATATTTTTGCAAGGTCCATTATTCGTTCATCGAATACTCTTTCAGCTTTCAAAGCTTCTTCAATATCAAAATCAAATATTTCCGACCCTTGTACTCCAACCAGCCTATTTATCATTCCGTTTTTTAAAAGTTGAACTGCCCTGTCTCCCATTAAACTGGCCAATATCCTGTCTCTGGCAGTTGGGCTGCCCCCTCTTTGTATGTAACCAAGGACTACTAGTTTTGTGTCCGCTCCTGTTCTTTCTTCAATGGTGTCAACCAACTCTTGTGAAGATATGGGAATTCCTTCAGCCTTAATAATTATACTGTGAAGTCTGCCCCTATTCCTACCCTGGATAATCTGCATGCAGATATCCGCAATATCGACTTCTTTTTCCGGGACCAATATTGCCTCCGCTCCCCCTGCCAGTCCGGCATGAAGCGCTATATCTCCACAGTTTCTTCCCATAACCTCTATAACTGTAGTCCTTTCATGGGAAGCAGACGTATCTCTAATATTGCCAATAGCATAAAGAACTGTATTTACAGCGGTGTCAAATCCTATAGTGAACTCGGTATATGGAAGGTCATTGTCAATCGTTCCAGGGATTCCTATTACGGGGACTCCTGCTCTTGAAAGCTCAAGCCCTCCTCGATAGGTTCCATCTCCACCTATGAGAACAAGCCCATCCATTTTGAAATTCTCCAGCATGTCCAAAGCTCTTTTAAAACCAATATCCGTCATAAACCTTTCACTTCGTGCCGTTCTTAGAATTGTTCCGCCTCTTTGAATAATATCTGAAACTGATGAAATGCTCATTTCCTCGAATTCTCCATCAATCAATCCTTCATAACCTCTTTTGATCCCAAATACTTCCAAGCCGTTATAAATTCCACTTCTTACTACCGAACGTATTGCAGCGTTCATACCTGGCGCATCTCCGCCACTGGTTAGGACTCCGATTCTCTTCATTTGATTTCCTCCTACTTATACTGCATTTTGATTATTAAAGTTCATCCAAGATAACGTCCAGCTCGTCGTAAAAATCGACTGATGGATTTACCCATAATTCCCTGTTTGTCTTGTATTTTTTCTGAGTGCTTCTGGAAAAAATTATTACAGGAGTATTCCCTTTGAATTTCCCAAGTAATGCTTTCAATTTACTGAAAGCTAGTGCTTCAATGGCATTTTCCGGAATTTCTATTAAAACGTGGTCTATATTGTCCTCCTGGCTTTTTTCAATTTCACTTGGCCCGTAATTCGAATAGTTGTTTTCTTTTTTTTGATAATTTCCCTTTGCCCAAGAACTTTGATTTTCAGAGTCTTTTAAAGTTGCTTGTTGATCACCATTATAATCATCAATTGATAATATCTTTTCAGCAATTATCTTTGGTGTTTCCTCTTCCTTAAAATTTACTTTTCCGATGACAACAATGATCTTGTCTTCTTTTATCAAATCGGAAGCTTTCTCATAAACATTGGGGAATATTATAATCTCAACTGAGCCGAATAAATCTTCCAGTTGCACAAATGCCATTGTTTTATTGCTTTTCGTGATTAGGTTTCTCTTTGTTGTAATGATGCCGGCAACAATAACTTTCATTCCGTCTTGAATTTCAATATTTTCCTCGGCATGGGATAATTCTTCAGTATTATTTGAAATTATTCCTTGTATTTTATCAGCATATTCTGAAAGTGGATGTCCGCTCACATACAATCCCAGCAATTCTTTTTCCATGGATAGAAGGATATCTTTTGAGAACTCCTCAACTTCTGGATAATTGTCCGGAAGGCTGAACTCTGGCTTAACATCGCCAAATCCTTGAAATAATGACATTTGCCCTTCAATGTTCTTTCTTGCATGGCTTTGCGCGGATTCAAGCAAACCTTCGTAAACTGAAAGCAATTGTGCCCTGCTCTTTCCCATGCAATCAAAAGCACCAGCCTTAATCAAGCTGTCAATTGCTTTTTTATTTACTTGTGAAATGTCTATATTGTTTATAAAATCATGAAAGCTCTGGGATATTCCTGCCTTTTTTCGCAAATCCAAAATTGCGTCGATAATATTTTCTCCAACATTCTTCACGCCGAGAAGTCCAAACCTTATCTCCCCATCAACTACTGAAAACTTCTTGTCGCTTCCCATAACGCATGGGGGGAGGACCTTAATTCCCATATCAATGCAGTTTCTCATGTATTTTGCAATCTGGCTTCCGTCTCCAATAACGCTTGTCATCAGAGCAGCCATAAACTCAACTGGATAATAGGTTTTTAAATAAGCGGTTTCGTAAGCTAAGACGGCATAAGCCGCCGCATGTGACTTGTTGAACGCGTACTCTGCAAACTTTTCCATCTGTTCATATATTTCCTCAGCGACCTTTTGCGGTACGCCGTTTCTCACACATCCGATTATTTCAATATTTCCATCCTCATCATCTTTTCCATGGATAAAATACTGCTCTTCCCTGAGCATTTCGGAACGCTTCTTTTTGCTCATTATCCTTCTTACAAGGTCGCTTCTGCCATAAGTATATCCAGCCAGGTCTCTAACAATCTGCATAACCTGTTCCTGGTATACCATGCATCCGTACGTGACCGACAGTATTGGTTCAAGGCTCTTGTGAAGATATTTGATTTTTTGCGAATTTCGCTTGTTTTGGATATAAGTCGGTATTGAGTCCATTGGTCCTGGCCTATATAGGGAAACTCCTGCTACGATATCTTCAAAGCAGTCTGGTTTCAAGTTTTTCATAAACTGTCTCATTCCCGAACTTTCAAGCTGGAAAACACCTAGTGTGTTTCCAGAGCTTATCAACTCGAAAACTTTGGCATCGTCATATTCCAATTTCGACAACTCAAGATCAAGACCCCTTTGCTGTTTAATTAAAGTCAAGGCATCCCTTATGACTGTAAGATTTCTAAGTCCAAGAAAATCCATCTTAAGAAGTCCAAGCTCTTCAATGGTTCCCATGGTAAACTGGGTACTTACTCCCTTGTCTGATACATAGAGTGGGACATATTCGTTCAAGCTTTTCTTTGATATTACAACTCCAGCCGCATGGGTCGAAGCGTGTCTTGGCATTCCTTCCAATGACTTCGCGGTATCTATCAGGTTTTTTATTCTAATATCGTTTTCGTAGTCTTTTCTCAAATCGCTATTTATTTCAAGCGCTTTTTCTATTGTAATCTTGGGATCAAATGGTATTTTCTTAGCTATGGCATCGACTTCTGAATAACTTATATTGAGTGCCCTGCCCACATCTCTTATTGCAGCTTTTGCCTTCATAGTTCCAAATGTTATTATTTGAGCAACCTTGTCTTCTCCATATTTTTCAACAACATAGTTGATAACCTCCTGCCTTCTTTCATAGCAGAAGTCTATATCTATATCAGGCATGCTTATTCGTTCAGGATTTAAAAACCTTTCGAAAAGAAGGCCATATTTTATTGGATCAATATCTGTAATTCTCAAGCAATAGGCAACCAGGCTGCCCGCAGCCGAACCTCTTCCAGGTCCCACCATGATGCCATTTTCTTTTGCATATCTGATAAAATCCCAAACAATAAGAAAATACTCCATATATCCCATATTTTCTATTACATTTAATTCAAAATCCAGTCTATCAGTTTTTTCTTTGTCTATTCCTTCATCGGTATATCTCTCCCTCAGGCCTTTATTGCAAAGTTCTCTGAGATATCTTCCATTCTCCATTCCATTTTCCGCTTTGAAATCCGGTAGATGAATTTGGCCAAATTCAAACTCCAGATTGCATGCATCCGCAATCCTTAAAGAATTTTCCAAGGCATCCATATTGTCTGCAAAAAGCTTGGACATCTCCAAGGGAGATTTTAGATAAAACTCCGAATTTGGGAATCTCATTCTGTTTTCATCATCCACATTCTTCGCAGTCTGTATGCATAAAAGTACGTCATGTGCTGCCGAATCCTCTTGATTGACATAATGGACATCATTTGTTGCTACCACTGGAATCTTTGTTTCCTCGGAAAGCCTTTTTATCATTGGAAGTATTTTGATTTCCTCAGGCAACCCCTGATTTTGAATCTCAAGATAGAAATTATCCTCACCGAATATTTCCAGCAGGGTAAGAGCTTCAAGCCTTGCTCCCTCATAATCGTCATAAAGCAGCTTTCTTTGAATATTCCCCGCAAGGCATGCACTCAAAGCTATTATTCCGCTACTGTATTTTCTCAATACATCATGGTCGATTCTTGGCTTATAGTAGAATCCTTCAGTAAAACCAAGGGATACTATTTTCATCAGATTCTTATAACCTGTTTCATTTTTTGCAAGCAATACCAGGTGCCCCTGTGACTTATCCGAGTCAGGCTCCTTGTCCTTCATGGATCTTTGAGCTGTATAGACCTCGCAACCTATTATAGGCTTTATTCCATGCTTCTTAGCTTCCTTGTAAAAATCAATCACACCAAACATAACCCCGTGATCGGTGATTGCAATAGCCCTCATATCCAATTCTTTTGCTCTTTGTATAAGCTTTGGAATGCTGGCTGCACCATCTAGCAGGCTGTATTCAGTGTGAACATGCAAGTGGACGAAACTCATATTTGCTCCTAAAATTATTTTCTCTTCGGGGTCCTAATAAGAGCTGTGAGACCATATACCCCAACGTATCCAAGCGTGATAATTCCAATAAACTTGATTGTGGCCATTGTGTTTTCAATATCCACCCAGTTGAAAAGTTTTGCCAGTCCCAATGCTGCGATGATTAAAATCCAATAACCTGTAATGGGGCCGAGTTTGTTAACGATACTTCCCATAAAATCCTCCAATAATAATTAATTTCTATTTGAACTCCTACGTCTTTCAAGTTCCTTTAATAATTTCTTTCTTAATCTAATCTCAGTTGGCGTAATTTCAACCAATTCGTCGTCATTGATGAATTCCAGTGCTTCTTCCAGATTTAGAAGCCTTGGAGGTGCAAGCTTTACTGCATCGTCATTTCCTGACGATCTCATATTTGTTGCTTTTTTTGCCTTGCATGGATTTACAACCATGTCTTCATTTCTACTATTCATTCCCACAATCATTCCTTCATAAACTTTTGTACCCGGATTAATGAATAGTGTCGCACGTTCTCCAATGCTGTTTAATGCATATGGTGTTGAAACCCCTTCTTCCTGTGAAATTATTACACCATTGGCCCTCATTGGTATATCGCCTTTATATTCCTCAAATTGGTGGAATCTTCTTACCAATGTTCCTTCGCCTCTTGTATCGTTGATAAATTCTGTTCTATATCCAAGAAGTCCTCTGGTAGGTACCAGATATTCCAGTTTTGAATATCCTTCCTTGCTGGACATCCCAATCATCATTCCTTTTCTAATATTCAATTTTGAAATTACTGAACCTGAATATTCTTCAGGAACAAGAACAATAACCTGTTCAACTGGTTCCATTAGTGTTTTGCCATCTTTGTGCATGATTACCTCAGGTTTTGATACTCCAATTTCGAATCCTTCTCTTCTCATATTCTCAAGAAGAATTGAAAGATGAAGTTCTCCCCTTCCTGATACTTTGAACCCATCGGTAGTATCGAGGGGTTCAACAAGCAATCCCACATTTACCTCAAGTTCTTTTTCCAGTCTTTCTTTAAGATGTCTTGAGGTCAGGAATTTTCCTTCTCTGCCAACAAATGGAGATTTATTTACAAGAAAATTCATGGACAAGGTTGGTTCCTCGATTAAAATCATTGGAAGTGGATCCAAGTGCTTCTGCTCATTCAATGTTTCCCCGATGGAAATGTCCGATATTCCAGAGAAAACAACAATATCTCCACTTTCTGCCTCAGCCACTGGAACTCTCTTCATTCCCTTATATACGAATATCTGATTGATTTTCTGCATTTTAACGCTTCCATCAGCTTTTGTAACGGCTACGCTCTGTCCTTCATGAAGTCTGCCCTTATATATTCTTCCGATTCCAAGCCTTCCAATATAATCATCATAGGCAAGAGTTGAAACCTGCATCTGTAGATGTTCCTTATTCTTGTTTGGATAGCTGTCCACATGCTTCAGGATAGCATCAAATAAAGGCGTTATATCAACGCTCTCGTCTGACATTTCCACCTTGGCCACACCTTCCTTGGTTATCCCATATAATATAGGGAAATCCAGCTGTTCTGACGTTGCATCCAGTTCCATGAAGAGTTCATAAACCATGTCGACAACTTCGACTGCTCTTTCATCTTTCTTGTCTATTTTATTGATTAGAAGTATTGGGTTGAGTCCCAATTCCAATGACTTTTGTAGAACGAATCTAGTTTGCGGCATTGGACCTTCGCTGCAGTCAACTAAAAGAATAACTGTATCAACCGTCTTGATTATTCTTTCAACTTCGGATGAAAAATCTGCATGTCCCGGTGTATCTACAATATTGATTTTGACATCCTTGTACATAACAGAACAATTCTTTGAGTAAATGGTTATTCCTCTTTCTCTTTCTATGTCATTGCTATCCATCACACATGTAACCATTTCCTGGTTCTCTCTGAAAACTCCGCTTTGTGATAAAAATGCATCCACCAAAGTTGATTTTCCAGCATCTACGTGTGCAATCACCGCAATATTAATTATTTTTTGTTTTCTTCCCACAATTTACCTGCTTTCGATATTTTGATTTTATTTTGATTAAGTATTATAACATAATTTTGACAGAAGTGGTTATTAAATGTTAGAATAAGGGCTGATGATTAAGCTATATAAAGGTTTATAGGGGAAAATGGAGTAGATTTATATGAGAACAATTATTTGGTTTGTTTATTTTTGGCTTCACTTATTGTATATATCTGGAAGCATGCTTAGGGCTGCCTCGCTTTCAAAATCTGGAAAGTCCAAAGAACTTTATAGTCTTTTATCGAAAATCACATTCCAATGGGCGAGGAATCTTCTTTGGGTTGCAGGAGTCAAAATTGAGGCAAGTGGTCTTGAAAACATTCCTGATGAGCCAGTTGTCTTTGTTTCAAACCATCAAGGGGATTTTGACATACCAATTTTGTTTTTTGTATTGAAGAAGCCTATCGGTTTCGTCGCAAAGATAGAAATTCTTAAAATGCCTTTGATAAGAACATGGATGAAACTCTTAAAATGTATATTCATTGACAGGAATGATGTTCGTCAGACTTTAAACGCCTTGGGAAGCGCCTCGGAAATATTGAAAGATGGACGCTCTCTGCTTATTTTCCCAGAAGGTACCAGAAGTAAAAGTTCTGAAATCAATGAATTCAAAGCTGGTGCATTTAAAGTTGCATTGAGTTCTTCAGCTCCCATAGTTCCAATACTAATCGATGGCAGCTATAAAATAATGGAAAGCCAAGGCTTTTGGATCAAGCCTGGGGTAGTTTCAGTAAAGGTACTTCCCCAGATTATTACCAAAGACATGTCTAGAGAAAGAGCAAAAGGTCTCGGCGATGAAATAAAAGAATTATTACTGGCAAGCAGGTAGGATATGGAAAAGTATTTGGAATTAATAGGCAAATTAATATATGAGCAAAATATTAACAGGATTGTTTTTTCCAATTGCAGGAATAAAAGCAACCCTGTCAAGCGTGTTGCTGTCAGGCCGATCCTAATAAAGAATATAGTAAACTATCAATGTGAATTCCACACAACCAACAAGGTAATACATAAAAACTTCAATGGTGATGATTTCATTTTGGAATCTTCGCGTTTGATTGATGATGAATACAAGCAGGTTAATATTTTTACGGAAAGCATTGAATATCAGGTTTTCGCCGGATCTAGAAACTCAGCCAGCATTAAGCAAGTTAAAATTGACAAGGCTGGTCAATCTCCCCATTCAATAAGCGCGCGTATTTCAAAAAATATAATGTCACATGACAATAAAAAGAATCTTATCCTTGCTGAAGGTGTTCCTTGCGATTTTCTCGTTCTCCTTGGTGTAATGAGAGAAGATGGTTCTGTGAATAAGAGTCATTATAACAAGTTTCGACAAATCAACCGTTTTTTAGAAATTGTGGATGAAGTCGTTTCCAGCCTTCCAAAAGAAAAACAACTTACTATTGTGGATTTTGGCTGTGGAAAAGCATATCTTACCTTTGCCTTGTATTATTATCTTTGCGTTAAAAAGGGATATGATGTCGAAATTGTAGGTTTGGACTTGAAAGAAGATGTGATCGAGTTCTGCAATAAAACCGCTGTTTCACTAAAATATACAGACTTGAGTTTTAAATTGGGCGACATCGCTGATTTCTCTGAATTTCAAGAGGTCGATATGGTGGTTACCCTCCATGCCTGTGATACTGCTACAGACTTCGCCTTAATTAAAGCGGTAAAGTGGAATGCTTCTGTGATTCTATCCGTTCCATGTTGCCAGCATGAATTGTTTGACCAGGTAAAAAACACATACAATGAATCTCTTTTGAAGTATGGTATTCTCAAGGAAAGATTTTCATCTATACTTACTGATGGTCTACGTGGCCTGAAACTCGAAGAGTTCGGCTATGATGTTAAAATGCTGGAGTTTACCAGCCTAACCCATACAGCAAAAAATATAATGATACGTGGAGTGAGGGACAACTCAAAATCCGACTCTAATTCCAAGTTGATTGCAAGCTCTGCCAAGGCGAAAATCCAGTTTGACCAGCTGGTTGAATTTTGGAATGTAAATCCAACTATTTCCAAAATGACCAGGTAATTTATTGAAATATCAAGGGGACAGGCATTATGCGCTAAATAATATCCCGTCCCTTTTCAACCATTAATCAAGTCTGTAATATATCGATCAATCTTCAATCAAATAATTAATCTTTAATTTTCCAGTTTATCTCTTCTCCAGACTCTTTCAAGAATTCATTGGTTTTAGAAAAATGCCGGCAACCCCAGAATCCATTGTGCGCGGATAGAGGGCTTGGATGTGCCGCCTTCAAAATCAAATGCTTATTATTAGTTATCAATTGCTCTTTTATCTTGGCATTATTGCCCCATAGGATAAAAACGACAGGTTTTTCCCTATTGTTCAATTCTGAAATTATTCTATCTGTGAATTTTTCCCAGCCTTTTCCCTTATGAGAATTCGCTTCTCCATCTCTTACTGTTAAAACGGTGTTGAGCAATAGCACCCCTTCCTTTGCCCAGTCTGTAAGGCAGCCATGTGAAGGAGGATCTATATTTATGTCGGTCTTTATTTCCTTGTAGATATTTTTTAAAGAAGGTGGAATTTCTATTCCTTTTCTAACAGAAAAACATAAACCATGGGCCTGGCCTTTTTCATGATAAGGGTCCTGGCCAATAATAACTGCTTTGACTTTATTGTAAGGAGTTAGCTTTAGTGCATTGAAGATTTCACTTTTGTCGGGATAGACAATTTTATTTTTATATTCATCAACCAAAAATCTTCTGAGATTCAAGTAATATTCCTTATCAAATTCGCCTTCCAATATATTGTCCCAGTCATTATCTAATTTAAACATCTATCGCTCTCCTATTTTTACTCATCATCTGTAAGAATCAATTCCTATTTGCCATGTTAATTGATTTTATCACAAAAATATGGCTTCGATTAAATCGAAGCCATATTTATTATTAAATTTCTTACGTATTATATTATTATTTCAGAAGAGGTGGGAACTTCAAGTCAAATGAAGTTTCATCTTCTGCAAGTTTGATTGTTCTAATCTTGCCCATTTTTGAAGCAATTTTAAAGAATATTGCAGGCAATACGCAAGCAGGAATAGCCAGCCAAAGAACTGGTCTAAGATCAGGCTGCCATGCAAGGAAGAATAGAGCAAAACACATCAATAAAAATCCGAAAACTGGTAGTGCTGGATAAAGTGGTGTTTTTGCCTTTAATACGGTTTTAACATCATATCCCCTGGCAGTAAGTTTTCTTCTCATTATGATTTGTGCTGCGATAATTGACAACCAGCATATTGTTCCAGTGAAACCGGACATGCTGAGCAAGTATGCATAAAGATTTGAAGCTGGTAGGAAATATCCAAGTGCCAGTACAAACCACATTGGTATGATTGTGAAAATTGTTGCAAATTGTGGAGTGTGGAATTTGTTAAGTCTCATGAATTGTCTTGGAGCAAGTCCTTCGACAGCAAGTCCATAAAGAGCTCTAACTGTTCCATAAACACCTGAATTTGCGCAACTGAAGGCTGCAATCATAGTTACAATTGTAAACATGCTGGCTGCCCAGTTTAAGCCGTATTTTGCAAGAGCAGTACTAAATACTGAATCTGCAAGTCCTGCTTCAGAGTAAGGAAGAATCATAACTAGAAGCAATAAAGGAATAACGTAGATTGCAATTATTCTGTAAGTAACAGCTTTGCAAGCTCTAGGTACATTCACTTCTGGATTCTGAGTTTCAGCTGCCGCAAGTCCGATAATTTCCGAACCTTGGAAGTTGACAAGAATCATTGTCATGGTAGTTAGTACGATAAATCCACCAAATGGGAACAATGCGTCATAAACCGATGAATTACCGTGGTTTAAAAGAACATCGAATCCAATTGGAGTTCCGCCGATAACACCAAATATGATTCCAACTGCACAAACTGAGAATACAACTACTGCTGAAATTTTAATAATGGCAAGTATAGATTCAATATGGCCAAACCAACTTACCTGATAAATATTGATTAATGTTATAAGTCCCATAAATATGACTGACCAAGCAAACGGACTCCAAGGTATGAACAGGTTCATCAAGATTCCACATGCCAAAGCTTCTGCTGGGCAATATGCAACCCAGTTGGCCCAATATGACCAACCTACTCCGGCTGCCGCACTAGGTCCTATGAACTCCCTAGTGTAGGAGATGAAGGATCCACGTCTTGGAAGATTGACAAGCAATTCTCCAAAAGACATCATTACCGCGTAAACTATTAAACCGCCTAAGGCATAAGCAAAAGCTGCGGCAGGTCCTACCTCTGCAATTGTATATCCAGAACCTAGGAAATAACATGAACCTATGATTCCACCCAAGGCTATGAGTGATACGTGCCATGCTTGAATTCCACGATTAAGCGTTCTTTCTTCCGGATCAATGTGATCAAGAGTCGGCATAACTTTGTTTGACATTATTTTTCCTCCTTTAAAATAGTATGAATAGTACGATAATTAAACTTGCAAGTAAGATGCCAAGTTTTTTATGTTACATTATCCATTTACATTGCGGATAATAAACAACTAATTGGGGGCCATTGTTGCAAAGCAATATGAATTGTTGTCAATTTTGGGAATTTATCGTTCATTTTTGAGAATTATTAAAGAACCGATGTCACCAGCATTATCAATGATAGTATAATAAGCACGATAATTGTTGTCCAGCATATAATATTGCCAAGTCCCTTGTTGACATGCTTTCCCATTATTTCCTTGTTGTTGATTATTATAATCATGAATATCAAGACAACAGGCAATAGAATACCATTTAGTCTTTGGGACCAAAGGGAAATTTCAATAAGGGGTGCGCCAGGGATTAAAATTATGCCTGCGCCAACAATGATAATGAATGAATAAAGCCAGTAAAACTGTGGTGCTTCCTTCCATGTCTTATCAATGCCTGCTTCAAATCCAAGAGCCTCGCATACAAAGAAGGCTGTTGCAACAGGTAAAATTACCGCTGCAAATATGGATGCCACAAACAATCCAAAAGCAAATACAGCCGAGGCGAGTTCTCCAGCAAATGGTTTCAAGGCTATAGCTGCGTCGCTGGCGTTATTTATTATGGTTCCCTGACCATTTACATATAAAGTTGAGCCGCAAGCAACCATGATGAAAAATGCCACGACAACTGTAGCTATACAGCCAACCAGCACGTCAATCAAGGTATACTTGTAATCTTCAATCTTCAGTCCCTTTTCAATTACTGCTGATTGGATGTAAAATTGCATCCAGGGAGCAATTGTGGTCCCAATTAAACCTACTATCATGGAAATATATCCAAACTGGAATTCGATCTGTGGATGCATCATTGCTGCTCCCACTTCGCTCCAGTCAGGTTTTCCCAATATTGCAGCGAATATATAAGAAAGCAATGCGACGCTGAAACCTAGAAATATCCTTTCAGCAATCTTGTAATTTCCTTTTACCACTAGAAACCAAACAAAAATACCGGCAAGTGGCACCGATATGTATTTTGCAACTCCGAAAATTTCCATGCTTCCAGCCACTCCCGCAAACTCAGTCGTCACATTTGAAAGGTTTGACAAAAGCAAGGCAAGAGACATGAAGAAGGTGATTTTTATTCCAGCCGTCTCCCTGATTAGATCCGCGAGTCCTTTGCCGGTTACTATGCCCATCCTTGTATTCATCTCTTGTACAATAAACAAGACAATGAAGGCGGGTATAAGGGTCCAAAGCAACTTATATCCATAAGTTGCTCCAGCAACGGCATATGTGGTTATTCCTCCAGCATCGTTGTCTACGCTTCCTGTTACAATCCCAGGGCCCATTATAGCTAGAAAGAATAAAAGTTTTTTTACAAAACCAGATCTTTTGTTATTTTCCTTGGTGGTAAGCATGTCTACCTCTTTCTTCTAGCTCTCAATAAATTGAATACAACATCGTTTATTACAACAACGCCAGATAAAACTTCGTCTTCATCCACAACCGGTACAGCTAGAAGGCTATATTTGGAAATTATTTCATTTATTGAAGCTAACTTGTCGGTATCATATACGTAAATAACATCGTCGCTCATTATTTCTTTCAATTTTGAGTTTGGATCGGAAACAATGATGTCCCTCAGCGATACTGTAGCCAGTAATTTTTCCGATGAATTAACAACATAGATATAATATATAGCTTCTGGGTCTGGTTTCTGCTCACGCAATTCTTCTATTACATGGGCAACCGTATCTTCTTCATTGAAATGGATAAAATCTGTCGACATTATACTTCCTACAGAATTGTCCGGATAATCCATCAACTCTCTAACTTCTGTTGATGCTTCGATCTCCATTTCAGCCAGTATTGCTTCAACCTGATCTTCTCGCAACTCATCCAATAAATCCGCTGCTTCATCTGCAGGCATTTTTTCAAGCAAATCTGCAGCGCTGGCAACGCTCATATTCTGGATCATTGCCTTTTGAACATCTGGTTCCAACTCTTCAAGTACATCCGCAGCTTTTTCCTGATCAAGGGAACTGAATATGGCAATCTGGGTATTTCTATCCAACTCTTCGATAATATCGGCGAGGTCGGATGGATGTAATTTTGACAAATTTGAATAATCTTTTGAAAGTTTAATTCCAGCATGTCCTAAATCAACAGTCTCCACATCTTCCCACAAAATAAGGTGGTTTGGTATTGTTGCCTTGAATATTTTTAAGATTCTCATCAATAGCTTGGCTATTCCCAAGCGTCTCAATAATCCTTGCACTCCCACATCTACAGCTACCATATATGTTCCATTGGACAATATGGCCATTCTAACATCATTAACCCTTACAAGTTTTCTTCCATCCATGTCAACAAGCTGCCTGTCCTGAATATTTTTTCCAATAGTAAGCACTTGCAGTTTTTCAATATCTATATCCAATGGATCATTGCAATTAAATACATACTGGCCCATGACCTTGTCTATCTTGAAATTAGAAAAGTCAAACGTCTTTAAGCCGTCCTTGGTTTTTAAAATAACCGCAACTACTTTTGGCCGTATGTAATCAGGACTGAATTCTACAATCAAATCCATTACTTTCCCAATTTTCTTTCCAAAATCATTTACAGTTTTTCTGCCTATTATCCTGCTAAAATAGAAAGTTGAAACATTTGTCATTTTCTAACTCTCCTTTCTTACTTATATTTGAATTGCAACAAAATTATCGAAGCATGATTTCAATCCTTCGAATTATGTATACGTATTGTAAAATTTTCCGACATTTCGAATAAACTTAAGCCCTTAGTGTTCCTTATAGTGGGAAAACAACTGTCAAAAGCATTTTGAATTTTTCTACTGCAAACAATGCATGGGGAATGTTTTTCGGCATAATTATAGTTTCCCCGACCTTCACCATATGTTTTTCATTCCCTATTGTGATTTCAGTATTGCCATCTATTACATAGACCATTGCATCTCCAGAAGACGCATGAGAGCTTATCTCCTCACCCTTGTCGAAGGCGAATAGAGTTATACTAACGCCTTTCCCCTGGGATAGCGTTCTGCTTACAACTTGACCATCTTGATATGAAACCAGTGAAGCCAAATCAACAACCTTGGAAAATTCTATATTTTTAATACATTCCATCGTCAGTCTCCTAAGATATCGATTATTTCTTTTTCATCAGAATATTGCCACCCATTAACTTGTAGATAATCTCCATTAGACCACCAAATGCTATGCCAAGTGCAACAAAATAAAGCAATCCAATTAGGCTTGTTAGGTCATTCCAGCCTTGGGCCCTATTACCCAAAATGATGAAATACATATAGATTATCCCAATGATATTCCCTATAATTACAGTCGTTGGCAATATTTTTATACCAAAAAATCCAGTACTAGAAATTAGAGATATCACGAAGCAGACTCCTACCAATGCAATAATATTGGCGCTGTTTAGGGAAAGACCAAGCATGCTTCTGCTTACAAATATAGCGATTATATTTACAAAAAATACTACAGTTGAAATCATAAACCACTTATTTGATTTTTTTACCGGTAAAAACATTTTAACCTCCAAAAATTAGATTTTATTAATTATATAACAATTAGCCCCAACATAGTACTAAATTATTGCGTTTACTACTTGAAAATGAAAGAAAATAGTAAATAAAAATTCAGAAGAGCCACTATTATCGCTGTTGTTATCAGTAATATTTTCTCTATCCCCCTATTGGCATATTTGCCCATTACTCTTTCTGAAGAGGTCAGATAGATTTGTAGAAATATTGTAATCGGTAGTTGTATGCTCAGTAGCATTTGGGATACGAGCAATGCTTTAAAGGTATCTGTAATGAAAAATATAATTATAAGGGCTGGTATAATTGTTACTGAAATTCCGACAATTGTATGTTTATTCTTGATATCATATGGCTTTTTGAAAATTCCCGAGAATATACTCCCTCCTGCGATACCCACAGTAGTCGTTGAAGCTATGCCGGCGAAAAGCAAGGCAACTGCGAAAATTATTCCAGCCCATTGATTCAGCAAGGGTTCAAGGAGCTTGACTGCCTGTGCAAGGTCGGTAACTACTACTTTTTCTTTAAAAAAAGTAGCCGCAGCCAATAGAATCATTGCGCTGTTAATTGCCCATCCTACTATCATGGAGAAAAGAGTATCTGTAAATTCGAATTTAAGTTGCTTTTTAATTTCCTTCTCATCTTTCAGATTCCATTGCCTGCTTTGGATTATTTCCGAATGGAGAAAAAGGTTATGGGGCATAACTACAGCGCCAAGAATACTCATTATTATAAAAATCGCTCCGGTTGGGATCCCAGGATTAACCCACCCAATTACCGCCTTGTTCCACTCCAGATGAACCATGGAAAGTTCTATTAGAAAAGATATTCCAATCAGGGAGACAAATCCGATTATCCATTTCTCAATTTTTTTATACGAATTCGAGAGCAGCATAAAGGCGATGAGCACGGTCACCATTGTCGCCCCAATTTTTATCGGTATATTGAAAAGCATAGCGAGTGCAATAGCTCCACCAAGTATCTCTGCCATGGCAGTAGATATTGCTGCAAGCATTGCAGTTGACAATGTGCATAAGCTCAAATATTTTGGGAGAAAAATGGAGGCAGATTCCGATAAACAAAACCCAGTTACAATCCCCAGATGTGCTGCATTATGCTGCAACAGAATAAGCATTACTGTTGATAGCGTAACTACCCAGAGAAGTGTGTACCCATAGGATGAACCTGCTGCAACATTGGACGCCCAATTGCCGGGATCAATGAATCCCACTGTGACCAGAAGACCTGGCCCAATATACTTTAAAAACTCCATTGATTTATTCTTCAATAACCCGCTCCCTTGTAATTCTTAGGTTAGTGTTTTATTTTTTTTCTTTCCTTTTTCGCCGCAAATAACAACATAAGAACAAACAATACTATCAGTGCAATGCTTGTTGTGGATATTATGCTTGGGTATGCATATTTTAAAGTTGTAGCATGATTGATGAATATGCCTAGAATAGCCCAGAATATTACCAAGCTATACAAATAGTCCCTAAATTTTTTCAAGCTAATAAATGCGAGGAATACCGCAATACAAATCATTATAATCGTCCAAATTTGCTGGCTAAGTCCAAACCCATTCCATTTAAGAGAAACTAAAAGAGCGGTAACATTTGCTATCGTGGCCACGGATATCCATCCGAGATATAAGGAAAAAGGCGCTGCCAAAAATGCCTTTCTTTTTAAAGATGCCTTTTTGTCCGTCCTCGTCTTCAAATATAAAATTATCAAATCCATTAATAGCAATATCATGACAATTACAGATAAGAGGGTGTTGAGATATTGCCAGCATATGATCCAGATTGCATTCAATAGGCATGATAAAATGAACAACCCACCAATTTCGTTTATTTTGATACCAATGTTCGTTGATTTTTTTGAAATAATACCAGTCTGATAAATAACATAGAATAATAAGAAAATATAAATGATGCTCCAAATTGAAAATGTGATTGGTGCTGGGACAAAGAGATTGGGGTACAGGTCTGAGACCTCTTTTGTTGTCTTCCCATTGATAGGCAATGTAATCGCCAAAGTGTTCACAACTATCATGATAACGAATGCTATGATGCTTGCAAGTCTAATAAGAGTAAGCCTTTTATCTTTTCCCATGAATTTGACCTCCTTGAATTAAATATGATTTCTTTGATTTTTAATAATGAGCGTAGTGAAAAAAATCAGGGCAAGAACAATTACTATTGTTGCGCCAGAAACAGTATTGAACTCATACGATAAAAACAAACCTATGAATCCTGAGAATAAAGAAAATATTATGCTTAGGAAATGATATTGTCTTATATTGTTGGAAACATTTCTTGCTGATGCGGCTGGGACTATTAGTAGAGCATTAATAATAAGAAGCCCCACCCATTGTATCGTTATTGATACAACTACTGCCAAGGCAGTGGTAAATATAATTTCGTTTAAATTTGTGTTGATTTTCCTACTTCTTGCCAATGACGGATTTATGCTTATTATAAGCAGGGAATTGAAAATAAAATTCCAGATTATTGCTACTATAACCAAAACCATTAAAAGAAGGGAGATTTCCAAAGGGGTGATGCTGAGCAAATCTCCAATCAGATATGCGGAAATTTGAGCCTGGTTCCCTGATATTGACATTATTATCAAGCCCAGAGCGACAGCTGTTGCTGAAAACACTCCGATAATGGTATCTGGGGAATTTTTACTCTTATTCTTAACTACCGTTATGCCGATTGCAAATATAACAGAAAATACGGCTGCCGACCATATAGGCATTGTTGACCCAAGCAAGCTTCCAATTGCAATACCTGTAAATGCACCGTGCCCAATGGAATCAGAAAAAAAAGCCATCTTGTTGTTGATAATCATTACTCCCAGCATTCCAAACAATGGGGTAGCGATACAAATAGCCAATATGGCGTTCTTCATGAAAATATGTTGTGCCCATTCAAAAGGCAAAACAACTCCAATTAAATTGTAGATTCCATCAAATATTTCCATTTAAGCCTCATTGTTCCTTATATTGTCCCTGCATATTTTCAGATTAAAAGTATCTATGGTTTTCTCGTTGGAAAAAACTTCTTCAGGGGTTCCGACTGCAATTATTTCCTTGTTGATTAATACAACCCTGTCGGCATATGTGTTCACGTAGTTGAAATCATGGGAGACAAGTATTATAGATAGGTCATAATTTTTTCTCAAATCAGAAACCGTGCTATAAAAAAGCTCCAAACCATTTTGGTCCATTCCAGAGGAAGGCTCGTCTAAAAGCAAGATATCTGGCACCGGGAATAATGACAAGGCAAGAAGAACTCTCTGTAGTTCTCCCCCAGAAAGCGCTCCCAGCCTTCTATTGATCAAATGGCCACATTTTACCACATCCAGCCCCTCAAGTATATTTTTCCTTGCCGCTTTTGTCACAAAATTATAAGACGGTCTCTTTGAAATGAAAGAGTTAAAGAAGTCCAGCACGCTAACGGGAGATTCCTTGTCAAAATCCAAGCTTTGCGGAACGTAACCTATCTTAGGCACTCCGCTTCCAAGACCCTGGGCATCCAAATAACTCAATGTTCCCGTGTGCTTTATCTCTCCAAGGATCGCTTTAAGCAATGTGGTTTTTCCCGCACCATTCGGGCCTATTATTGCAGTAATTTCCCCGCAGTGTATATGTAAATTTATATTGGATAGTATTTTCGAATCGCCTATTGATACGGAAAAATCCTGTATTTTTGTACAGCATAATCCACATTTGTTAGTCTCAGTAGGTTTGTTGTTGTGAAAATCAATCATTGGTTTAATGTTTCCTCCAACACTGAAAGGTTTTTTTCCATTCTCAGAATATAGTCGTCATATGCATCTGGTTTGGCATTGCCAGTAACCATTGGATCTAAAACAAATACTTTCGCTCCCGTCTCCTGTGCAATGATATTTGCTGTCCTTACCGGGTATTGTGGCTCAACAAATATGGAAGTAATCTTATTCGCATTGATAATATTTATGGTTTGGACTAGCTCTTTCGGCGTTGGTGTCGCACCCGGTTCTCTTTCTATAACCGCAGCTATAGTTAGGCCAAATTCTTTCGCAAAATATGGAAAGGCTTCATGAAATGTTACTATCCTGGTATTCTTGACGTTGGCTAGGGCCTTATGCATTTTAACTCTCAATGCTTCCAGCTTCTTGACATATTCTTTGGAATTTTTCAAATAAGCTTCTTTGTTTTGCGGGTTCAGAATAGATAGTTGCCTTGCAATATTTTCAACTTGCAATATCTCGTTGGCAACGCTTACAAAGACGTGGGCATTTTTCTTTCCATTGCTATCTTCAATCAGTTTTATTTCATCACTGGCATTGACAATCTTAATCTCTGGATTTTGCGATACCAGGGAATCTACAAAAGTCTCCATGCCCGCACCATTTATTACAAATGCATCTCCGCTTTCAATCAACTTTAAGTCCCACGGAGTAAGTTGATAATCATGCAGGCAGCCAACCTGTGATCTGGTCATGTTAACCACGTTAACATCCTTTAGTCCCCTTGTCACATTTATTGTGGCGATATAGATTGGATAAAAGGAGGTGATTATTTGAAATTTATCCTTGTTTCCAGTTTCAATATTGTTTTCGCCTGACCCACAACTGCAACAAATTAAAAGAGTTGCAGTCAACATTATTACTGTCAAAGCTAGTTTGATGATTGTTGGTATTTTTTTCAACATCATTTACCTTTACTCTAATTGTTTTGTACAAACTCATTTCTCTAATATTTTTTTCTGGAAATAAGCGCTTGATAAAGTACGATTGTTGCCGCAATCCCAACATTCAAAGAGTCGCAATCTCCCTCCATTGGTATTTTTATCCTGTCTGACTTTTCCAAATACCAGGATTTTGAGATTCCGTATCTCTCGCTTCCCATGACAATAGCAATGTTCCCTGAATAATCCTCTTCAAAATAATACTTCTCTGCTTTTGTGTCAGTTAAAATTATCTTGAATCCATTGTCTTTAAGCCAGCTGATTAACTCATCATACCCAATCTCGATTATTGGAACTTTGAAACACGAGCCTTGGCTGCTTCTTACAAGTTTTGGGTGGGTTATCCTTGTCTTTCTATTGCAGATAATTACAGCATCGGTGTCGGTTCCATCGCAAGACCTGATTATTGTCCCAATATTTCCGGGGATTTCCAAGCCATCCAACACTACTATTGACAATGGTTTGCTCAAATCCAAGTCTGATAAATTTTTGGATGGAAATTTGCAAAGCGCAGCGATGCCCACATTTGTACCAACCTCAGTGACTTTTTCCAAAGTTGTTTTAGATACCAGATGAACTTCCTGGGCTCGTTCCATCAATTTTATGGCCAAGTCCAAGGCCTCGTTGCTTGTTATATCCTCAACATTGATTAGAACAATCTTTATTTCAAGCTCGTATTTGATCAACAAGGAAGCAGCCCATATTCCTTCTACGAATACAAGCTTATCCTTGTTTGGTTTAGTGTTGTTCTTGATGGCTAGAAAATTTTTGATGACTGCGGCGTTTTTACCAGAAAATCTACATTTGTCCCAGCATTTTTCTCTAAGGTATTTTTCTCTGTCTTCTTGTGATAAATCAAAAAACATTTTTTCTCCTAATTTGCAAGGATTTTATAGCAACTCTTCTTCTGCCTCAAGTATTATTTCTCTTATGATCCTGGAAGCTTCATTTGGTAGCGGAATTGTCTTATAGCTTTCCAGGATTTTTATTGCTTCTTCATTTGCACGTTTTGCCATGTCCTTCGAACCATCTTTTTCCCAACCAGGCCTCATTTTTCTGTCAATCAACTTAGCCTGCGAAGATTCTTTTCTCATATTTTCTCTTGTATGTTTTTCTGAGAGGTAATTTCCAGAAGCACCTACTCCTTTTATTACGTCCAGTGCGATTGTTTCTTTATTTACGGCGATTCCCTGGAGCACCCTTCTAATCATTCTGACAATTTCCTGATCAATGAGCAATTGCTCATAGCTCATTGTCATTCCCATTTCCAGCATGCCCATTCCATATATGATGTTGCTGCCAGTCAGTGCAGGAAGCATGGAAGTTAATGTTTTCTCATGTCCAGACTGGGCATCGATACATTTGCTGTCTGCCTATGTCCCTCCAACATTTGTTGGAATACCATAGTAATGTCCGATTTGCCCTACCGCTGCGCCGCACATTGCGTGCTCCGGTGCTCCAACTGGTGTTGTCGCATATCTCATATCCATTATTGTTGTGGAGCTTCCATATATTATTGGAGTTCCCTTGTTGACCAATTGAGCTAGTACAATTCCAGCAAGAATTTCCGCATTCGTTGTAACTAGGGTTCCAGCCAAAGTTATGGGAGTAGTTCCACCTGCGAGACCCATTGAAAGAATATCTATTGGAAGACCGGCTTCAGCGGAAAGCATAATTATATCGGTCTCATTCTCATGTATTTCAAGAGGGCTGTTTGGACATGCACCCATTGTTACAATTGGCCTTTTCCTAAGTTGATCCCTTCCCCCGGCAATGGCTGCCGCCATATCGATAAAACGCATGGTATTCTTTTTGCCATCCAGGTCATGGGCGAAATTCTTTGTCAAGTTATGAAATACTGTCTCCGCCTCATAAAGCATCCTTACTTTCGGATTTATATCCTGAGCGGTGACAGCTATGGAAAATACATCAACACTCTCCATTGAATCTATAAATCTGGCAACATCTCCCAAATCCTTCAGTGTGGAATCTCTAACCATACCTGTATATGGATCAATTATTTGAACGCCCGTCCCAAAATTTTTAAATGCAACTTTCTTTCCACCTATAAGCGTGTCATTTTTCGGATCTCTTCCACACAAGGTGAATTCCTCGGGACAAGTCATGATACTGTCGTTGATAAGATTTTTTGGGAATTTTACCATATTGGTTTCCCTGTTTACGTCGCATCCCCCTGCGGCAAGTATTTCAAGTGCTTCTTTTCCCCACATCTTCACCCCATAAGTGCCCATCAAGTCCAATGTAGCCTCATGTAAGGCGTCAAGGTCGGTTTTTCTTAAAATACTGTAACCTAATACATCCTCTTCATAAAATTTTGCCAATTCCTTTTCCCCCATTTTGATTTTATTATATTTAATAAGATATTTGACTTATCATTGATTATATATGCATATTACTAAAGTTCCGAGTATTTTTTAGAACTGCCGATACATTTTTCTACAGGATATTTTTTACCATTTTTCTTAATTTTATCCAAAATCGCCATCTCCAGATCAATACCCATGCTGTTGCATAAACTGAATGAATAGATTACAATATCTGCAATTTCATCAGACATCATTTCAACTTCCTTTGATTCAATCATTGCCTTGATATCATCATCGCTCTTCCATTGAAAGCATTCAAGCAGCTCTCCTGCCTCAGCCCCAATGGCAATGGCAAGGTTCTTGGGAGTGTGGAATTGTTCCCAGTTGCGTTCTTTGATAAATTCAATTATCTCTCTTTTAATTTCATTTAAATCAGACATGTGTACCTCGCTTTATCCTATTTCTTATTTCGTTATATATCAGATACCATCTTTGAACACCATTTTCAAGCTGGTAGTAATGAACAATATAAAAAATTAAAACCACAAAAAGTATCATGCATATATAATCAAGAAGCATTATATTGAGTAATAGATACAATCCTGCAAATATTACCAGCAAAAAAGCAAAGAACAATGTGACGATTAGGTGAATGATCCTCTCATGTTGCAAAAACTCAATTTGGATTTTATGATAATTCAACAACTCAATAAAATCGGCATTTTCCTCATTCAACTCGTCTTTAATATATTTTTCGTGGATTTTCAAGTATTTATTCATGACTCCACCTTCTCTCGTAGAATTCATCAAGAATCAAGATCATTTCATTTGTGAGTTTACCCTTTAGCTGGTCTACCAGCACTTCATCTATTCCGTAATAAGCCTCGGCTATGGCTCCTGTCATGCAGCCGATAGTATCGCTGTCTCCTCCAATTGAAATAGATTTCCTTATTGCGTCTTCAAAATCGGTTGATTCGAGAAAACATGTTATGGCCTGCGGAACGCTTCCCTGGCAGGACACATCAAAACGATACCAATTCCTAATACTTTCCACGCTTTCAGTTAGCATATACCCAAAATGGCCTGCAATATACTCTTTAATATATATTTTATCCTTTTTCTCCCTGGCAAGGAATATGGATGCGGCAATTGCCTGAGCGCCTTTTATTGCCTCACTATGGTCATGGCTTGCAATGGCGCTTTCTCTCGCTACCCTCAAAGTATCCTCTAAAGTTTTGTACCAAAGTCCAACCGGGCTCACCCTCATTGCAGATCCATTTCCAAAACTGTTGTATCCTAACATTTTAGGATCTTCCGCCCACTTCTTGAATAACGATCCGTATCCAGCATCCGGATATCTGGCATACCACTTTCTATACGCTTCAGGAAAACCTATATTTCCAAGCAGTGCATCCATCGTAGCAATTGTCATAACTGTATCATCAGTGAATCTAGAATGCTCATTGAAAAAAATAAAATCTGTAGTTTTGATATTGCTATGTTCATAAATCGAGCCTGTAATATCTCCAAATATTGCTCCAAGCATAATATCCCTCCACGATGTTATTTCCTGCCAGCCACTTCCCATAGATAAAAAGATGCTATTGTGGCATAAGGTGAATAAACTTCCTTGTGCATTTTTAGTTTAGCTTCATTGACATCCATATCGCCATATAGTCTTGCAATCCCTTTTTTGATTCCTAAGTCGCCGAAACTTAAAATGTTTTTCCTTCCCATGGAAAAAATAAGCAGCATTTCGGCGGTCCATTTACCCACGCCTTTGATTGATACAAGTCTTTGAATAATATCATCATCATCCATTTTTTCAAAATCTTCCTGCTTCAATTCGCCTTTGCTGTAAGCTCTTGCCACTCCTTTGATATATTCGATTTTTCTTCCTGAAATTCCACATTTCCGTAGATCCTCATCGCTTAAATCCAATATCCTCTGGGCATTCATATCTCCAGCCAATTCCAGCAATCGATTCCAAATCGTATCAGCCGCTTTTCCTGAAATCTGCTGGCTTAATATGCTTCCTGTCAAAGCCTGAAACAGATTGGGATTTACGTCCCTTTCAATAAATCCTATCTCGGCAATGGCCTTAGCCATAGTTTCATCTTTTTCCGAAAGATAATTTAATTCTTTTTCACCATATTGCAATATTGCCATTCAAATAACTCCAAAATGTTATTATTCCACCATTTAAGAATAACAATAATAAGATGATGCGTCAAATAACTTTATAGATTTCTTTTTCTATGCATAATTTTGCTCTTGCCCTGGTTTTAGCATCGTATGAAGCGAGTGATTCAGTTAAAAACTCAGGGTTTTCCTTGATAAAATTCGCCATGGCCAAATCTGGGTTTTTAATATAGTCGACCAACAATTTATATTGGCTCTCATTTATTAATCCTTCTCCCATGGCCGCTTTAAAGAAATCCTCATCGATTTGGAAAATTGAGCAAAGCTTAATATTATGTTCCAATAATTTTTCTGCGCCTCCTTGCTTCCTATCTACTACTGAGAGGCATTTCGCGATTTTCCCCCCCTCATTCCTAAGGAAAGGTACCCAGTATTTATCAAAACTCGAAGCTTCTGTTACCAGATCGGTTATATGTATTATATTGCTTGTCACATCGAACATCTTTTCCATATTTAATTTTTTGATTGTATTGTCTGCAATGAAAGTTCCATTATTTCCATCGAAAACAATTATAGTGCCATCTTTGAAAATTGTTATATGCTTTTTTTTCAGGCATCTGGCTAAAGGAATTGAGAAAAACCAGTCCCTTCTTTCGCCGCCGGAAATATAGTCGATATTTTCCACATCTGCAATATTTTCAATAGTCTTAATCATCTTGTTTATGACATCTTTGAATATCTCATTTTTTTCATAATTTGCACATGTCATCATATTGATTTCTGTTACAAGCTTCTCTTTGTCCACTAAAAGCGAGTCAATACATTCCAGTAGTTCTTCGGCTTTTTCCTTGCTGCCATATAGATAGTGGGTGTTGATATAATAAGGTCCGATTTTACCTGAAGTGTACCAAAATGGCTTATTGTCCTCAAAGACTTGAAATGCATTTGTTTCATATAGATATGATAGGACGCTTTTTGTTTCAGTTTTGTTTCCATTTATTTTTTCCATATTTTCTCCTAATTTAAATTGGCTGCGTTTTGAAATCCATATTTATCAATTTCATTCAAAATTAATCTTTCCAATTATTTCCTCCAGGTTGGAGTAATTGTTTTCAATTAGAAATTTTTTTATTTCTTCAGTTATAATTGCACATGCGTCAGGCCTTATAAGATTTGCAGTTCCAACCATTACGGCTTTTGCTCCCGCCATGAAAAATTCTATGGCATCTTCTCCACTCATAATACCACCCATTCCGATGACTGGTATTTTAACTGCTTTTGCAGCTTCGTAAACCATTCTTACAGCAATCGGCTTAACTATAGGCCCGGAAATTCCTCCAGTAATATTTGAAAGCCTTGGTTTTCTGGTTTTTATATCTATGGCCATTCCGGTAATAGTATTGATCATGGAAAGACAATCCGCACCTGCAGCTTCAGCCCCAAAGGCGATCTCAACTATGTCGGTGACATTCGGCGTAAGCTTAACAATTAAAGGTTTATTGGTATGGCTTCTTACAGCTGCCGTGACTTTATATATTCCGTTTGCCGTATTTCCAAATGCCAGGCACCCTTCCTTGACATTTGGGCAAGACACGTTTAATTCAATTCCGTCGATATCCTGGTCTGATAGTATTTCCGCAATCTGGCAGTATTCTTCAATGGAACTCCCTGCAATATTTACGAAAATCTTAGTTTCGAATTGTCTCATATATGCCAGTTCATTTTTTATGAACCCAAGTACCCCAGGGTTTTGCAAACCCACGCTATTCATAATACCATTATTGATTTCACATATCCGTGGTGGCTTGTTTCCTTTTCTTTCGTTTAATGTTATTCCCTTGGTGGCAATGCCGCCGATTTTATTCAAATCCATATATGGTTCATGCTCCCTTCCGAACCCAAAAGTTCCAGAGGCTGCAATTACAGGATTTTTCAATTCTATGCCACAGATGACTGTTTTAATGTCTATATTCGAAGTTATTCCCATATCAGTTCACTCCCCATAAATACCGGCCCTTCCTTGCATACTCTACTATATGTCCAAGCTTCTTCATCTGGCTTTTCCGATGAATTTTCTTGCTCCTTTTGAATTTTTGTTTTGCAGGCGCATACAAGACAGCTTCCAATTCCACAACCCATTTTTTCTTCCAGTGAGAGTTGACATTTGATATTATTCTCAATGGCTATTTTGTTTATTTCAATCAGCATAGCCCTTGGCCCGCAGGCAAATATCATATCAAAGATCAAGCCTTTCTGGATAGAGTCTTTCAACGCCTCTGTGACAAGTCTTTTCTTTCCCTTTGATAGATCTTCAGTAGTTATTGCCACTTTTGACAGACAACTGAATTCCTCCTCCATCATTATGCTATCCTCGCAGTCAAATCCCAGAAAAGAGTAGATGTTCTTCGATTTTACTTTTTTTAACAGCATCAACAACGGAAAGCAGCCTATCCCGCCGCCAATAATGGCTGTATTTACAAAAGCGTCTTCTATCATAAAACCATTCCCCAGAGGTCCAATAAAGTCCAGCATGTCACCGACTTGCATTTGGGAGAGAAGTTTTGTTCCCTCTCCAACAACTTTGAAGTAAATACTGAAAGATCCCGTGTCCTTATTCACATCTGCAATACTAATAGGCCTTCTAAGAAATGGGCTCAAACCTTCCGAACATTTGATATTTATAAATTGTCCAGGAGATGAAAAATCGACAATATATGGAGATTCAATTTCCATATGGAAAATACCACTTTTAATCTCATTGACTAGCAATATTTTTTCAAGATTTACTTTAGGCATATCTTCCACCTTCCTTTTCATTGATATCTTCATTTATATCGTTATTTCCCTTTGTAGTTCCGACTTCCCCAATTTCATACACATTGATACCATTTATATTTCTTTTTTCTTCCAGACAATTTATCACAGCTAAAGCTGTATCTAGCGAGGTGAAGCATGGAACTGACATTTCAACTGCTTTACGCCTTATTCTTACCCCGTCTCGTTCCGGTACTCTCCCTTTGGTTGGAGTATTTATTATCATGCTTATTTCACCTGTCTGCATTAGATCAAAAATGTTGGGTTTTTCCTCTCCAATTTTATTGATTCTGTTCGCTGATATATTTCTTTCATTGAGATATTGTGATGTTTTGGCAGTTGCCCATAGCTTGTATGGCAATTTGCTGATTTTCGCGGCAATGACTTCCATCTTTGGTTTGTCACAATCCTTAACAGTTACAAGAATACCTGAATGTTCTTTGGGCATTGCTATGTCTGCTGCTATGAATCCTTTATATAGGGCCTCTCCAACAGTCTTGCCAGTTCCCATTGCCTCACCTGTGGATTTCATTTCAGGTCCCAATCCTGTATCCACATCTTGCAACTTTTCAAATGAGAACACTGGTACTTTGACCGAGAATAAATCTACTTCTCTTGAGACTCCCGTACCAAATCCCAGATTTTTCAGTTTTTTATCATTCATAACCTTTATAGCCAGCTCTATTACTGGAATTCCAGTCGCTTTGCTAATAAATGGTATTGTCCGGCTGCTTCTGGGGTTGACCTCGATTACATAAAGTTCCTGGCTTTTGTCATCTAGAACAAATTGTATGTTTATAAGCCCAATTACATTCATTTCAATTGCAAGTGCTTTCGTATATTCCAGGATTTTAATTTTGATTCCAGAGTCAAGATTAACTGTTGGATAAATCGAGACGCTATCTCCCGAATGTACTCCTGCCTTTTCCAGATGTTCCATTATCCCAGGTATCAGTATATCCGTTCCATCGCATATTGCATCTACTTCGATTTCTGTCCCTGAAATATATTTATCAACCAAGATAGGATGCTCCTGAATGGTCTTTTGGATTATATGCATGAATTCTTTCACATCTTCACTGTTTTGAGCGATTTCCATTCCCTGCCCGCCAAGCACATAAGATGGTCTTATCAGAACAGGATAGCCAATTTCTTCAGCCGCCTTTACGGCTTGTTCGGATGTAAAAACCATTCTTCCATCAGGCCTTCCAATTTGCAGTTTTTCTAGAATCCCGTCGAACTTTTCCCTATTTTCTGCGGCATCTATGGATTCCAGTCCGGAACCCATTATTTTGACCCCCATCTTCACAATATCCTTTGCAAGATTGATTGCGGTCTGGCCTCCAAACTGTACTATGGCAAAATCAGGTTTTTCAATCTCAACAATATTCTGTATGTCCTCTTTGACTAATGGTTCAAAATATAGTTTGTCACCGGTATCAAAGTCTGTACTCACCGTCTCGGGATTGTTATTCACAATTATTGTCTCATAGCCTTCATTTTTCAAAGCCCAGACAGAATGCACCGAGCAATAGTCAAATTCGATTCCTTGTCCAATCCTAATTGGTCCAGATCCAATGACCAGTACTTTCTTTTTATTCGAGGTTTCTGATTCATTTGCCTCATCGTAAGTTGAATAATAATAAGGTGTTTCCGCTTGGAATTCTCCTGCGCATGTATCAACCATTTTGAAACTAGCCATTATTCCGTACTTCGATCTCAAGTCTTTAATGTCTTCCTCTGACACACCAACAAATCCAGCAATTGTCAAATCGAGAAAACCCATTTTCTTGCAGTTTAAAAGTAGATTTCTAGTTAAATTGCCAAAGCTGGTCCTCTCCAGATTTTCCTCCATCTTTATAAGATTCTTGATTTTATTCAAGAAGAAAATATCGATTTTTGTTATTTCATTTATTATCTCCAGCGAAATGTTTCTCTTAATTGCCTCTGCTATTGTGAAAATCCTTTCGTCGTCTATATCGTAAAGCTTTTTGATTATTTTCTTGGTGCTGATTTCCTTATATTTTGCATTGCTTAAGCTGAAAGCACCTTGTCCAAGTCCTCTTATTGCTTTCATGAAAGCACTTTCAAAGCTGTTTCCTATGGCCATAACTTCCCCGGTTGCTTTCATTTGCGTTCCAAGTGTTCTTTTTGCCCTTGCAAATTTATCAAATGGAAGTCTTGGCATTTTCATTACAACATAATCCAGCGCCGGTTCAAAACAAGCGAATGTTTTCCCTGTAACGGAATTCCTTATCTCATCAAGTCCATAGCCAATGGCTATCTTGGTTGCAACTTTAGCGATTGGATATCCCGTCGCCTTGGAAGCCAAAGCCGATGACCTGCTGACCCTTGGATTTACTTCAATCACACCGTACTCGAAGCTAGTCGGATTTAATGCGAACTGCACATTGCAACCACCCTCGATTCCCAGCCTTGTAATAATTTTCAAAGCTGCGGTCCTAAGCATTTGATGTTCTCTATCAGTAAGAGTCTGTGCGGGCGCTACTACAATGCTATCTCCGGTATGTACTCCTACTGGATCTATATTCTCCATATTGCATATGGTTATTACATTGCCCTTCTTATCTCTTATTACCTCATACTCTATTTCCTTCCAGCCTGAAATACATCTTTCAATAAGAACTTGACCGACCCTGCTGAGTCTCAAACCGTTTTCACAGATTCCCCTTAGAATCTCTTCATTTTCTGCTATTCCGCCTCCGCTCCCCCCCAAAGTATAAGCCGGCCTTACGATAAGAGGGAAGCCAATTTCCCTTGCAAATAATATTGCCTCGTGTGTTGATTTTACCACTTTGCTTGAAACACATGGTTCACCGATGGATTCCATTGCGTCTTTGAAAGCCTGCCGGTCTTCAGCTGTAATAATGGCATCAAGATTTGTTCCAAGGAGCCTCACGGAATATTTCTCAAGTATTCCTTTTTCTGACAACTCAACAGCTAGATTCAACCCTGTCTGGCCTCCCATAGTTGGAAGTAGGCTGTCAGGCCTTTCAATAGCGATAATTTTTTCAATTATTTCAGCTTTGAGAGGTTCTATATAAACTTTATCCGCTATTTCACTATCTGTCATAATCGTTGCTGGATTGCTGTTGACCAAAACAACTTGTATACCTTCTTCACGCAATGCTCTGCATGCCTGGGTCCCAGCATAATCAAATTCCGCTGCCTGTCCAATTATTATCGGGCCGGAACCAATGACTAGAACTTTTTTTATAGTTTCATCCTTCATATTGATTCCCCCTCTCTTTCTGTTTTCATCAATTCCATAAATTCATCAAACAAATATTCAGTCTCTCTTGGCCCAGGTGATGCTTCCGGGTGAAATTGAACTGTAAAAGCCTTGTATTTCAAGTATCTTATGCCTTCAATGCTGTTGTCGTTTAGATTTATATGTGTTATTTCCATCTCTTCTACACCTATGGAATTTTCAATAATGGTATAACCATGGTTTTGGGAAGTAATATATGTCCTATCCTTTTTCAAATCCTTGACAGGATGGTTGCATCCCCTATGCCCATACTTTAGTTTTTCAGTATTTGCTCCCTGTGATAAGGCCAGAAGCTGATGCCCAAGGCATATGCCGAATATTGGTTTCCTGCCTATGAGAGTTTTGAGGGTTTCAATCTGTTCCTTGCAGTCTTTTGGATCTCCCGGCCCATTTGAAAGCATTATCCCATCAGGGTTGACGCCTAATATTTCCGAAGCCGTGGCATCATGTGGAAATATGGTCACATTGCAATTATGCCGAAGCAATTCTCTGAGAATGTTTTTTTTCAATCCATAATCAATCAATGCAACTTTATATGCTGGTTTACATTCATTTTTCTGATTTGAACTTTCGCAATTTTCATTTCTGCCAATATTGATTATTTCTTTTCTTGATACCTGGGAAACCAGGTTCATCGGTTCCCACTCTTTTATTCTCTGCATTTTCAAATTGATATTCAAGAATGAATCATTGCTTATCATCGCCTTCATTGTACCGTTTTCTCTGATTTTCTTTGTCAATGCTCTTGTATCGAGCCCTGAAATCCCTATAATCCCATTTTCCCGCAGGAAATATTCCAAACTGGATTTTGCCCTGAAATTACTGTATTCCCTGCAATGTTCCCTGACAATCAAACCACTCAAATGAGGTTTTTCAGATTCCATGTCCCTGTAATTTATTCCATAATTTCCAATCAATGGGTATGTCATTGTTACCAATTGGCCACAATATGAAGGATCTGTAAGGACTTCCTGGTATCCGGTCATTCCAGTGTTGAATACCAGTTCCCCAATTATCTCACCTTTCATTCCAAGGCTTTCACCAAAAAACAAGCTTCCATCTTCCAGCAATAATATGCTACCCATTTCAAAACCTCCTATTACCTGTTAGCAATTGCCAAATTGATTTCTTCCTTCATCATGATCGCTTCTGCTCTAGCCGCCTTGGCAAAATCAATTTCTGAGTATTGTGTTTCCCATTTATCAGCCCTGTAGGCAAGCATTATGCTTCTGGAAGCGTTTACCACCGCTCCAAGACCAGCTTCATCAAAGCATGCTGCAACAGTTTTCCCATCCCCCCCTTGTGCCCCAAATCCTGGAACAAGAAAGTAAGAATTTGGCATTGCCTTCCTGATTTTTTTAGCCATAACTGGATGGTTGGCCGATACCACGGCCCCAATGCCGGAATATCCCTTATACTTTTTCTGGCTAAAGGCTATGGAGTTTACTATATCCATCACAGCCATGAATACCGGTTCTCCGTTGAATGCAATCATATCTTGAATCTGGGATGAGGAGGAATTAGACGTCTTCAATAGTACAAATACGCCTTTGCCATATTTGTCGCAGTCATCGGTGAAAGGTTTAATTCCATCAACTCCCAGATATGGGTTTATGGTTAACGCATCGCAGTCGAATATGGGTACCTGAAGGTCTTTGGCAATTTCTGTTTTCCCTAGAAATGCATTGGAATATGCTTTTGCAGTACTGCTTATATCGTTCCTCTTTCCATCAGCTATTATGAGTAGCTTCTTGCTCCTTGCATATTCAATCGTAGTCTGGAATGCCTGGATTCCAGGGATTCCATATTGTTCATAATAAGCCAGTTGGAGTTTGACCCCTGGGAAGATATCATAAAGTTCATCAATAAGCTGCTTATTGAACTCAAGGATACTTGCGGCTGCTCCATTGAGGTTTTTCCCATGCCTTCCAAATGCATCTTTAATTATGAATTCTGGAATATATGACATATCTGGATCCAGTCCAAGTATGGAAGGATTATTCTTTTCAATTATTCCATCTATAAGTTTTTCTATGAACATTTTATTTCCCCCTGGCTGACAACCACCTTCCCGGAAACTATTGTATAATTTGGCTTGCCATGCAACTTGTATCCATCAAATGGTGTATTTCTTGATTTTGACTGGAATTTCGATTTGTCGATTATGAATTCGTCTTTGGTTTCTATTATTATCATGTCGGCATCCATGCCAACCTCTATTGCTCCCTTTTGAAGGTTCAAGAGCTTGGCAGGATTTGTGCTCATTAGTCGCACTAGCTCATTCAGTTTGATTTCACCCTCTTTGACCAAGTTGGTGAATGCCAGAGGAAATGCGGTCTCCAGACCAATCATTCCATTTAAGGCAAGTTTAAACTCAACGTTTTTTTCATCGCCATGGTGGGGAGCATGATCGGTGCATATTATATCGATAGTCCCATCTTTTATACCTTCGATTATTGCAATCCGGTCATCCTCGGTTCTTAGGGGCGGGTTAACCTTTGCAAATGTGTTAAAATCCTGACATGCCTCTTCAGTCAGCGTGAAATAGTGCGGGCAGGTTTCGCATGTTACATCCACACCCCTCTTTTTGGCAGCTCTGATTAAATCCAACGAAAGTCTTGTACTTACATGTGCGATATGCAGCTTCGCTTTTGTATATTCTGCCAGTATTAAATCTCTGGAAACCATGACCTCTTCCGACGCGGCTGGAATTCCGGACAATCCAAGTAGTGTTGATACCAATCCCTCATTCATCAATCCGTCTGAAGCAATATCCATATCTTCGCAATGTGATATTATTGGGATGTTGAAGAATTTTGAATACGAAAGCGCCTTCAGCATCAGCGCCGCCGAACTTACAGGCTTACCGTCGTCTGATATGGCTACTGCCCCGGCTTCCTTCAAGTCCCCGATTTCAGATAGTTCCACTCCTTTTAATCCCTTTGACAGCGCCCCAATTGGGAACACATTTACAAAGCCCACTTCTCTTGCTTTGTTCTTGATATAGCTTATAACTGCCTGGTTGTCAGCGACTGGCTCCGTATTCGCCATGCAAGCTACTGAAGTAAAACCACCTATTGCCGCAGCTCTTGTCCCAGAGACTATATCCTCCTTGTATTCAAAACCCGGATCCCTAAGATGACAGTGGGCATCAATAAGCCCTGGAAGTATGTATGCTCCATTTCCTTCAATAATCCTATCTGCGTGGCTTTGGATACTTGTTGAAATTTCCATTATTTTCCCATCATTCACAAGAATATCCATTGCTTCCAAATTAATCTTGTCGCTATTGACAATTTTTACATTCTTAATTAGTAAATTCATTTATGCATCCCTCCTCATCAACAAGTACAAAATTGCCATTCTTATGGCGACTCCATTGGTAACCTGCTCATCTATGACAGAGTTCTCGGAATCCACCAAGCCAGAGGAAAGCTCCATCCCCCTGTTAACTGGTCCAGGATGCATGATCATGGCCCCAGGTCTTGCGAATTTAATTATCCCTTCATCCACACCGAAGAATTTTGCATACTCCCTTGCAGATGGAAACAACCCCTTGTTTTGTCTTTCCATCTGTACCCTGAGGCCCATTACCACATCTGCTTCCTTTAATGCTTCTTCCAGGTTGCTACAGTTCTTCACTCCAAGTTGCTCTATTCCTTTTGGTATAAGTGTGGTTGGCCCGAAAACATTAATATTCGCTCCGAGTTTCTTCAGTCCCCAAATGTTGCTTCTAGCAACCCTGCTATGGAGCACGTCCCCGACAATGGCTATATTCAAGCCTTCAATTTTTCCGAACTTCTCTTTCATAGTGAAAATGTCCAATAAAGCCTGGGTTGGATGCTCATTCATCCCATCTCCGGCATTTATTACCGATGCTTTAATATTTCTAGCCAGCAAGTGGGGAGCCCCGGACATCTCATGCCTTATTATAACTACATCCGTTCCCATCACATCAATGGTACGGCCAGTATCGATTAGTGTCTCCCCTTTTGAAACGCTGCTCGAAGAAGCTGAAATATTCGCAGCATTGGCGCTCATGAATTTTGCCGCCAGTTCAAACGATAATCTGGTTCGTGTACTATTCTCATAGAAGAGAGTGATTATGGATCTTCCAACCAAATGCGATGTTTTTTTGTTTTTTGACATAATCACAAGTTTCATTGTTTCAGCCGTTTCCAATATCAGATTTATTTCTTCTACCGATAGCTCTTTTATCCCCAAAAGGTCCTTTGATTTCAATTGCATTTTAATCTCTCCTTTATAATAATATTGTTTGGCAGGTTTTAAAAAAAGCAAGGATTAAAATCCTCACTTCATTCAATATCTCCAATGTCAACGGAATTGATACCGTCATATTCTTCCAATTTCACATGTATTACTTCATCTTTGGAAGTTGGAACGTTTTTCCCCACGTAATCAGCTCTAATGGGAAGTTCCCTATGTCCCCTGTCAACCAATATTGCTAGTTGAATGCTTGACGGCCTGCCTAGGTCCATTATCGCTTCTATTGCCGCTCTTACCGTTCTTCCAGTATAGAGAACATCATCTACCAGTATTATTTTTTTCCCGGTAACCGAAAAATCAATTTCCGTTCCCTTGACTACCGGATGCTCCGATAGCAAACTCAAATCATCCCTATAGAAAGTAATATCCAAGATCCCAACAGGAACTCCCACCCCCTCGATTTCGTATATTTTTTCCGAAATCATGTTTGAAAGCGGCACTCCCCTTCTTTGTATTCCGATTATTGCCACATCTGAAACGCCTTTGTTCCTTTCAATTATTTCATGTGAAATCCTTGAAAGAGCTCTCATCATTGCGGATTCATCCATTATGACTGCTTTATCTGTCAATTGTCGCACCTCCTTTTCATTGCTAATCAAAAAGCCTCCCGAAAGTCTTCGGGAGGCTGTAAGTTATACTCTGACGAGTTCCAATATTTCACTTTAGTTTTCATAAAGCTATATCGGTACCATCAACCCTTACAGCCTCTCTGGACTATTTTAAAAGGTTAAATTCTTATTAGCGTTTATGTTACCATACTATTATTTTATTGTCTAGTATTTTTGCTTATAAATTTTTGATTAATTTCAATACTGCTTTACCCGATTATAATTTTATTTCCTTGATCTCGGATGCAACGATTGAATTTTCCAAAACATCGCAGTCTAGACAAAGCATCTTTACGCCTACTTTCGCGGCCTGATCCAATGCGTCTCCAAATTCCTTCTGCATCACCCTGTGTGGAGTGAAATAATCTATGCCCTTGCATTGAACTACAAAAACTACCAATGCCTCATAGCCGTTTTCCACGGCATCAATCAATTCGTTTATATGTTTCAAACCTCTGATGGTTGGCGCATCAGGGAACATCCCAACTCTATCTACTATCAGGGTTACACCCTTGACCTCGATAAATACTCTTCTTTCCCCATTCTGCACATAAAAATCAAATCTGGAATTCTTATACGTCTTTTCGGCTTTAATTATTGCGTTGGCTCCAAAGTAGCTGTTTTTTTCTGCCCACTCACGAAATACTCCATTAGGAATCTGGCTATCAATATTTATCAATATATTATTATTCTTATATACTGCAATCAAGTCAAATTTGGTTTTCCTATTTTTTAATGCAAAGGCTTCCACAAATTCCTGAAGTATTACTACGGCTCCCTCAATTAAAAGCTCTGTGTTTCTTCCGGTATTTTTGACGTGGCAAATCTCAACATCCCCATTTATTTCAACTATGGCGATAAACCTGTTGGGTCTTGATATGAACTTTCCCATCACTGTATTTATATAATTCATTTTAACCTTTTCATTCCGTATTCCAAGGGTTTTTTAATTTATAAGCCTATTGATATTTTACCATTTTATACAGGTTTTGTATTCAAAATAAATTGCAAAATGCCATGCTTAATGAGTCAATCTGCAAATTTAGGTGGAAATAAGGCAGGATAAATGCTATGATTAGCATACACGATTAATCTTATTAAAGAGGTAAAAAATGAAATTAATATATTTCCTTACAACAATAATATGGCTAAGTAGTTTTATTTTGATAATCTATCTTCTATATTATAGCTTGATTTCCATTTTTTCAGTAAAACGAATCCGTCCATATCCTGCGCGAAAACCTGAGAATAGGTTCGCTTTGATAATTCCAGCTAGGAATGAAGCAAAGGTAATCGGCAACCTGATTCAAACTCTCAAAAATCAGAATTATCCCTCGGAATTGTTTGAAATTATTGTGGTAACCAACAACTGCACGGATAATACAAGAGAGGTTGCATTGGAAAATGGGGCTACGGTTTTAGAATGCACTGAAAGAGTTACCAGCAAGGGCGAAGTTCTTACGTTTACATTTAATGAACTTTTAGCAATGGATGATAAATTTGACGCCATCTGCGTCTTTGATGCGGATAATCTGGTTGAACCTGGCTATCTTAAAGAAATGAACAATGCATTATGCAAGGGAGCAAGAGTAGCTCAAGGTTATAGGGATAGTAAAAATCCATCTGATTCATTTATATCATCCTGCCATTCCATCTATTATTATACCGTCAACAGGCTTTATAATCATGCAAGGAGTGCCATTGGCCTTTCTGCCATTGTAAATGGCACAGGTTTCATGTTTCGTATTGATTTATTGAGGGAAATGGGTGGCTGGCATACTGTCACAATGACTGAGGACTTGGAGTTTTCAGCTCTTTGCGCTATAAGACACATTAAAATATTCTGGGTTCCAAAGGCCCACTTTTATGATGAACAACCCATAACCATGGCACAATCATGGACCCAGAGAATGCGTTGGTCCAAAGGTACGATGCAGTGCCTTTCCGTATACGCAGGTAAATTGATAAAGGCTGCTTTTAAAAACAGGAGTATTCTGCCAATAGATATTCTCTTCCTTTTCTTTGCACCTGCAATCCAGGTTATTGGATTCATATCCATGATAGCCACTTTGATCTTGACTGTGTCAAAAGTAAATTACCAACTTTTCCCACAAACAGACGTGTTTTTCAGAATGTTCATCTCCCTTGATGGATCATACCTGATTCCTACAACAATTGCACTTTTGGTCGTTATCATGGAAAAGAAACATGTGAAATTAATGTTGAAGGGTATTCTTACCACTTGGTTTTTTATAATTAGCTGGATTCCTATCAATATTATCTGTTTCTTCAAAAAAACATTTGAGTGGGTTCCCATTGACCATACAAGAAATATAATGCTGAGTGAGCTTATGACAAACGTAACTGAGGAAGTTGAGGAAATATAAATTACATATCAATATCAGTAAATCAATTTAAAATAGATAAACTTATGGATGAAAATTCATAGGTTTATTTTATTTTGTATATTTATAAATACTATTGCATATTTATACATAATTTGATATAATCCCTTTCAATTAGATAAAACGATAATAGAGGTGGACTTATGGGTATAAAATTAATCGATAATTCAATCCATATTAGGAAAGCTAATCTTTCCGATGTGGAGATAATTCATGAGCTGGTAAATTATTACGCAGACAAGGGTTTGATGCTTGCAAGATCTAGAAGCAATTTATATGAATATATAAGAGATTTCGCAATATTGGAATATGACGATGAGATAGTTGGATTTGGTGCTTTACATATACTTTGGAAGGATCTCGGCGAAGTTAGAACTTTAGCTGTTAAAGAAAACCTTTTTGGGCTTGGGATTGGGAGAAAACTCGTTGATTTTTTCCTTGCTGAAGCAAAAACCCTTGGAATCCCAAAGGTTTTTACATTAACTTATCAACAAGGTTTTTTTGAAAAGCTAGGCTTTAAAGAAGTTCATAAGGACTCTATGCCTCACAAGGTTTGGAAAGACTGTATCAATTGTTCGAAATTTCCAAATTGCGACGAGGTCTGCATGGAAATCTCGGTATAATTATTACAAGTCCACATTCGATTATTTCATAAGTTTGCAGATATCGTTTGAGAATTCCAATGGATCACCTACGCTTAACCCCTCCAGCAAGAGAGCTTGATTGAATAAAAGTTTTGTATAAAGCGCAAATTTTTCCTTGTCGTTATTGAATGCGTTTTTCAAAGCCTCAAATGCAACATGCTCCTTGTTTATTTCCAGAACTTTTTCTGCCTTTATATTGTTGCTGTTAGGCATGGCATTCAGTATTTTTTCCATCTCTATTGAAAGA
Organism: Eubacteriales bacterium; assembly: GCA_037144355.1. Taxonomy (GTDB): domain Bacteria; phylum Bacillota; class Clostridia; order Peptostreptococcales; family Anaerovoracaceae; genus JBAWWY01. Next base: position 499,361 of record JBAWWY010000001.1, read on the forward strand.
TCTCCCTCATTTGTTAGACAAACGGGATGTGATTTCAATCTCTTTGATGCCCTGACATCTGTCACATCATTTTCCAGTATTTTTTTCATACTTTCAAAAATTTCCTTTGTTTCATCCCCATTAACAGAATCACTTGAATCGTCGTTTTCACCGCCTGAATCTTTTATCAGGTCCGCCCCAGACAATGATTGAAAATCCTTTCCTTTATGGTTCATGAGTATTTTTATTGCAAATTCATCAATTTCTTCTACAAGATACAATATTTCAAAGCCTTGCTCCAAAGCCCATTCCATCTTTGGAAGTTTTTTTATCTTTTCAATGGACTCCCCGGCAATATAATAGATATGCTTCTGGTTTTCCTTCATTCTTTCAACATATTCATCCAATGAGACCAGTTTATCTTCCTTTGATGAATAAAATAATATCAAATCTGCAAGGGTTTCCTTCTCGCTTCCGAAATTATCGTAAACTCCGAATTTTAGCTGTCTGCCAAATGATGCAAAAAATTCCTCATAACCCGGCCTATTGCTTTTCATCAAATCCAAAAGTGCATTCTTGATTTTAGTCTTCAGGTTTTTGGCGATCAATGTCAACTGTCTGTTATGCTGAAGCATCTCTCTTGATATATTCAAGCTTAGATCTTCTGAATCCACCATTCCTTTTACAAAGCTGAAATAATCTGGAAGCAGCTCTGGACACTTGTTCATTATAAGAACTCCCGAGGAATAAAGTTCAAGCCCCTTTTCGTAATCCTTGGTATAGTAATCAAAAGGTGTCTTGCTGGGTATGAACAATATGGAATCATAGCTTATTGCCCCGTCAACATGTATGTGCATATGTTTCAAAGGCTTGTCGAAACTATAATGTTTCTCGCTGTAAAAATTTTCATAATCCTCATCAGTCAATTCGGATTTATTTCTTCGCCAAATTGGAACCATGCTGTTGATAGTCGTCTCTTCGGATTTTTCCTCATATTCGTCGCTGGTGCCTTCCTTCAGTTGTGATTTTACAATCTGCATTTTAATTGGATACCTGATGAAGTCGGAATATTTCTTGATTATATTTCTCAACCTGTAGTCTTCAAGATACTGGTCATAGTTTTCCTCATCATCGTTTTCTTTGATCTTCAATATTACTTCAGTACCCGTGTCTGACTTTGTGCATTCTTCGATCGTGTATCCATCCGCTCCGAAAGATTCCCATTTATATGCAGTATCGCTGCCTAGAGCCCTGCTTATCACTGTTACTTGGTCCGAAACCATGAAAGAGGAATAGAAGCCTACTCCGAATTGTCCAATTATGTCTATGCCATCTTTCTTTTCATTTTCATCTTTAAACGTCAATGATCCGCTTTTGGCAATAGTTCCAAGATTTGATTCCAGTTCTTCTTTACTCATGCCAATTCCTGTATCTGCAATTGATAATATTCTGTTTTTCTTGTCAAAATTAATTTTGATGAAATAATCATCTCTTTTGAAACTCATATTGTCATCCATCAATGCCTTATAGTAAAGCTTGTCAATTGCATCGCTTGCATTTGATATCAGTTCTCTTAAAAATATTTCCTTATGGGTATAGATTGAATGAATCATCAGATCCAATAGTCGTTTTGATTCTGATTTGAATTGTTTCTTAGCCAATTTATTTCTCCTTTTCTTATAACAGATATGTATACGCAATAATTTAGCACTCCCATATTGAGAGTGCTAAATTATTTATATCATGTCAAACTTTTTTAGTCAATAATTTCTCTGATATTTATTATATTAAATTTACAGCTGCTCTATTTCAATCAATAGCTGACCACCCTTTACATTTTGGCCCTCTGTAATAAGTACGTTGACAATCTTCCCATCCATTGGCGATGCTATGATTGTCTCCATCTTCATTGCTTCTATTATAGCGAGCATTTGATTCTGTTTTACCAGCTCACCATCTTTTACCATAAGTTTTGAAACAATTCCCGGTATTGTTGCACCAATATCCCCAACTATTTCCAAATCAGCCAGCCTGACTTCCTCAACTCGGTTTTTCTCACCCCATGCCTTGTCAAATATTTTAGTTTCCCTTCTGTTTCCATTGACTTCATAAACGACGCTGACATAACCGTCTGAGCCTGTATCTTCCTTGGAAACCAGCTTAATTATCAGGATATTCCCTTCTTCAAGTTCAATTTCCTGGGTTTCCCCTTCTTTCAAGCCATAGAAGAATATATGACTTTCCATATTGGAAAGATCTCCGTATTCATAAATTCGCCTTAAATAGTCCTTGTATACTTTTGGATAAAGAGCATAGCTTAAAATGTTCCTTATGTTTGGCTCATCGTGGAGGAATTCTTTAAGCGTATCTTCAATTTTCCCGAAATCAGCAGGTGGAAGAATCTCTCCTGGTCTTACTGTTATTGGTTCTTCACCCTTTAATACAATTTTTTGGAGCTCAACAGGAAATCCTCCCACAGGTTGACCCATCATTCCCTTGAAATATGTTATTGCCGAATCAGGATATGAAAGGTTTTTTCCTTTTTCCAAGATATTATCTGAATTCAACCCATTTTTAACCATGAATATTGCTAGATCACCAACAACCTTTGAAGATGGAGTAACCTTGACTATATCTCCAAGCAACTGATTGACCTCTTTATACATGTCTTTAACTTCGCTGAAAAGGTGACCCATTCCAAAGCTCTCAACCTGGGCATACAGATTTGAATACTGTCCTCCGGGTATTTCATATTTGTAAATTTCCGTTGTCACTGTCCTCAGTCCTGATTCGAATGGCTCATAGACCTGCCTTACATCGTGCCAGTAGTCGGATATCTTTTGAATCCCATCAAGATTTATTCCAGTTTCCCTTTCGGAATTTTCCAAAGCTGCAACGATTGAGTTTAATCCTGGCTGGCTTGTCAATCCGGAAACTGAGTTGAATGCCGCATCTACAATGTCAACTCCACCTTCAGCAGCCATCATAACTGTGGCAATTGCGTTGCCGCTGGTATCGTGGGTATGTAAATGGATTGGAATATCAATATGTTGCTTCAATTCCAAAATTAGGCGCTTTGCCGCATATGGCTTTAAAAGCCCAGCCATATCCTTAATTGCCAGAATGTGAGCACCCATTTTTTCGATTTCCTTTGCTGTATCCACATAATATTTCAAATTATATTTCTCTTTTTTATAATCAAGAATGTCACCTGTGTAGCAGATTGCCACCTCGGCGATTTTCCCTGTTTTTAGAGTTTCATCCACGGCCACTTCCATTCCCTTGAGCCAGTTCAATGAATCGAAGATTCTAAATATATCGATTCCCTGTGCTGCCGACTCTTTGATGAATTCCCTTATTACATTATCTGGGTAATTTGTGTATCCTACAGCGTTCGCACCCCTTATCAGCATTTGAAAAAGTTGGTTTGGCATCTTCTGCCTTAATATCTGCAGCCTTCTCCATGGTGACTCATTCAAGAACCTATAGCTGACATCAAAAGTAGCTCCTCCCCACATTTCTAGAGAGAATAAGTCGTTTGCCAGAGATGAGGTCGCTTCGGATATTTTCAACATATCCTTTGTTCTGAATCTTGTTGCCGCCAATGATTGGTGGGCATCTCTGAAAGTTGTATCCGTAATCAGAAGTTTTGTTTGGGATTTTATCCAAGCTATAAGCGCTTCCGGGCCTCCATTGTCAAGAATCTGCTTTGTACCTGTTAAATTCCTATTTACCTCAAATTCAGGTATAAATGGGATATCGAAATCCTTTTTACTATCCTTGAATTCATTTACTATTATCTCTCCAATGAATTTTAAAACCTTTGTTTCCTTGTCATTTTGTATTTCTATGTTGAAAAGTTCTGGCGTTTTCTCAATAAAATCAGTTCTGCAGTCGCCCTTGAGGAAAGTTGGATGGTTGAGAACGTTTATAATAAAACCGTCGTTTATTTTCACGCCCTTGACAGTTATTTCCTTTATAGCCCTTGAAGCTTTTCTTGCGGCATCATCGAAGCTTCTTGACCAGGATGTAACCTTTACAAGAAGGGAATCATAGTATGGAGTAATAACCGCTCCTGTATACCCGTTGCCTCCATCCAGTCTGACTCCGAATCCCGAACCTGTCCTGTAGACGTCTATCTTGCCCGTATCTGGAGCAAAATTGTTCCCTGGATCTTCTGTGGTAACACGGCACTGAATCGCATAACCCCTGAGGGAAATTGACTCCTGGCTTGGTATCCCAATTTCCTTGGAATCCAGTCTGAATCCTGCGGCAACCAATATCTGGCTCTGAACAATATCAATTCCTGTAATCATTTCTGTTACAGTATGTTCAACTTGAATTCTTGGGTTAATCTCTATAAAGTAGTGGTTCATCGATGAGTCAACAAGGAATTCAACTGTGCCAGCGCTTTTATAATCAACTGACTTGGCTATCTTGACTGCGTCGGCGCAAATAGCCCTTCTCTTTTCTTCCGGCAATGAAATGGATGGTGCAAATTCAATTACCTTTTGGTGACGTCTTTGAATTGAGCAATCCCTTTCAAACAGATGTACTATATTCCCAAATGAATCTCCAAGTATTTGAACCTCGATATGCTTTGGCCTGTCAATATACTTTTCCATGAAAATATCATCGTTCCCAAAAGCATTGAGGGCCTCATTTTTTGCGCTCTCAAAAGAACTGAGGAACTCCGACTCCTGATTGACTATTCTCATCCCACGGCCGCCACCGCCGGCTGAAGCTTTAAGTATCACTGGAAATCCGTGGGTAATTGCATAGTCAAGGGCTTCCCCTGGGTCCCTGATTGGTTCGTCATATCCTGGAATTGTTTGAACATTTGCAGCTTTTGCAATAACTTTAGAACTTATCTTGTCCCCAAGCATTTGCATCATCTTGCTATTCGGCCCGATAAATATAATTCCGTTCTCCTCGCAGTTCCTAACAAATTCTGGGTTTTCCGACAAGAACCCATAACCGGGATGTATTGCATCGACACCCTTTTTCTTGGCAAGGGAAATTATTTCTTCAATATTTAAATATGCTCCAACAGGCCCCTTAGTCTCTCCAATCAAATACGATTCATCAGCTTTTGTTCTAAATAGTGAATATTTATCTTCCTTGGAATAAATGGCAACAGTCCTAATTCCTAATTCCTGACATGCCCTGATTATTCTAATGGCGATTTCACCCCTGTTGGCAATAAGAATTTTCTTTATAACCTTATTCATTTCAAACCTCCCATAGTCAACTATTACAATTAACATTCAAGTTAAAATTATTTTAAAATATCTATTCTGATGCGCTATACATCATGTATACAATATACAATATATATTTTTACTATTATAATTGGATTCCTATTAAAATGGAAGGGCCTTTTAAATTTTCATACTATTCTTTTTTTTCTTCCTGCCACATTGGTTTATCACTCATTCTCTCTCATTTTCTCAATTCCAAACTGTATCAGGGAGTCTGCAAAATTGGAAAGTTCTTCAACGGAAACCTTCATTCCATTTTCAATCCAGTTTTGTAATAGGCCGACGCACCCGGATACTGCAAAAGCGGCAAAATATTTGTAAGACTGAACGTCCTTTTCGCTGCATGTTTCCATAAGATAAAAATAGCTCTTTTCCTCAACCATTGATTTCAACCTATCAACAAAAGCCATGTCTCCATATGGGCCCAGCAACATTTTACATAGGTCTCTGTTGTCAGCTACATATTGAAAAACCTGTCTGGTGAAAAACTGCGGAGACCTCTTGGCTTCAGAATTTGCAAATTCGTTCGACATTTCTTCCAGTTCTGAAAACATGTCCTTTTCGATCTGCTCTAAGAGATTATAAATATCTGTATAGTGCAAATAGAATGTTCCCCTGTTAATATCTGCAAGGTCTACCAATTCCTTTACAGTGATATTATTGATTTTCTTCTCAAGCAAAAGTTTCGCAAGACTTGTTTTGAGTATTTTTTTCGTTCTCCTTACTCTCCTGTCATCCGGTTTTATTACGTCTTTTACCTTGGTTTTATTCATATTATCCATATATTTTTCTCCATCCATCCATTAATGAACATATTGATTTTTTTTGTTGATTAATAGTCTAAATCAATATGATTTGATTATTGAATTATCCCTAATAATTAGTATAATATCCATTGAGATTTAAATCAACAGTTGTTTATTAATGTAACAGTGTTGTTTAAAATCTGACTTAAATAAATTTGGAAAAGGTGGACAAATGCCAGAGAATATCAAGCATAACCAGATTGTCGATTTTATTATAGAGAGAAGAAAGCTAATTGAAAAAATTTTCGTTGGCCTATTTATTGTTACAGCGATATGCTTTCCCTTTGTAAAAATCAATTACGATTTAAGCAAGTATCTTCCTCCTACAATGCCATCGAAACAAGGAATCAATCTTATGGAAAAGGAGTTTGGATATCCAGGAACTGCAAGATTGATGATTGACGATGTTTCAATTTACCAGGCAAAGCTTTACAAGGATCAAATCCAAAATCTTAACGGCGTGGACAGGGTAGTATGGGCTGATTCCAGCGTGGATGTCTATCAGGCAAGCCAGTTTCTAAATTATGATGACATAAAGGACTATTACAAAGATAAATCCGCGATAATGGATATCACTTTCACCGAAAATGATTCAAGCAGCCTCACCCATGATGCAATAAACAAAATCCAATCCATGTTGGGTGAAAAGGCCCATATGGGAGGTGCCGCGGTACAGAATAAATTTCTCAACGAAATTATTATGAAGGAAATGGGGCAGATCCTCATATTTTCAGTTTTCATAATATTGGCTATCTTGGCCATCTCTACAAATTTTTGGTATGAGCCCATAGTTTTTCTTGTTGTAATACTCATTTCTATCGTGATCAACATGGGCAGCAATATCCTTTTTGGAGAAATTTCCTCCATGACATTAAGTGTTGCAGCTGTTTTGCAGCTTGCCATTGCAATGGACTATACAATAATACTCCTCGACAACTTTACTAAGGAAAGAAAGCATAATCTACCTGTAGAGGAAGCATTGGCAAATGCTATAAAGAAGAGTATAACTCCCATAGGATCTGCTGGTGCGGCAGCCATACTTGGATTTCTTGCACTGGTTCTGATGAGATATTCCATTGGAAAAGATATGGGATTGGTACTCGCGAAGGGTATTGCCATTAGTCTGGTAACAGTTCTTTTTCTCACTCCAGCCGTTATTATGCGTTGGTATGGCGTGATTGAAAAGTCCGCACATAAGCAACTTGTACCTTCTTTCAGGCCATTTGCTGAAAAGATTTACAAGTTTCGCTATCTATTTTTGGTATTGACCTTGCTTATTGCAATACCTTCCTTCATTGCCAAGGATATGACTGATTTCACTTTTGGAAATGACGCAATGGGACTTACTCCCGGTACCAAGGTTTATGAAGATGAACAAGAAATGAACAAGAAGTTTGGTAGGAACAACCTTGTTTTGATAATAATACCGAACACCTCCATGGTAACCGAAAAGAAATTGTCTACGGAACTTGAGAATTTGAATTATACGAAATATGTTACATCCCTGGCCAGCACCCTGCCTGAGGGAGTTCCAGTGAATATGATACCTGAAAGCATGGTTGACCAGCTGCATACTGAAAATTATGCAAGAATTGTAACGTCTATCAACACCGCCACTGAGAGCGATTTGGCTTTCAAGAGTATTGCACAGATTACCAACATTGTTCACAAGTATTATCCAAAGGATTCATACATTATCGGGGTAACGCCCTCAACGATAGATATTAAAAATGTTATAATCGATGACTGGTCCGCAATAGACAAGGTTTCCATGCTTGGTGTGGCGCTTGCAATAATGATTGCATTTAGATCTTTTTCCCTGCCATTCATTCTTATGATACCCATTGAGATGGCTATCTTCATGAACATGGCAATGCCATATATTTTAGGAAATCGAATTATGTTTATGGGGTACGTAATTGTAAGCTGTCTCCAACTTGGGGCAACCATAGACTATTCAATTGTTATGACCCACCATTATTTAATATATAGGCGCAAGATGGGCAAGGTTGAAGCTTCAATCAAGGCTACCACGGCAAGCGCCCTCCCAATACTCACATCTGGACTGATATTGGCAGTAGCTGGCTATGGTGTTTACTACCTTTCCAGCGTCTCGGCAATTTCAGATCTGGGCCGGCTGATTGGAAGAGGGGCAATTTTCAGTATGATGCTGGTGCTTGCTGTACTCCCCAATCTATTTGTATTCGCTGATAAATTTATAATATTGAGGGATGGAAGTCTTCTTCCAAAACCTCTGGCAAAATTATTCGAGAAAAAACAAAAGGAGGAACAGGATTATGTGGATGATGAAGATGAACAACAATAATAAAAGTTATAAATTGATTTCTAAGCTGCTGGTGATATCTATTTTCATTAGCTGGAATATTGCCTACCCAAATGTTAGTTTTGCAGCACAACCAATTGTTTCCGTGGATGAATCCGCTTATGTGAATTTAGACTATTATGGTTCCGTAACTGGGATAAATATAGTAAAGGGTTGCAGTTTGAACGGCAATACCTCTTTCACCGATTATGGTGATTATTCCAACGTAGAGAATATGTCCACCTATGACAAGCCTATTTCTACAACAGGCAAATTAAACTGGAATTTGAGTGGAGACAAGGACAAGCGGTTCTACTTCAACTGCCAGATTGATCCTGCAAAAATCCAGCTTCCCTGGACCTTCGATCTAACTTATAAATTGAATGGCGTACCGAAAAAAGCCGAAGAAATGGCGGGAGCATCCGGGCTTGTGGAAATAGTTATCAAAGTCAAGCCCAATGCAAAAGCCCGTGACTATTACAAGAACAACATGCTTTTGCAGATCGCGACTGTAGTGAACACAGATGACACCTACAGTCTCGATGCTCCCGGCTCCCAGCTTCAAACAATCGGTTCTCATAAGACTGTCTTGTTCATGTGCCTTCCCGGCGAGGAGAATACATTCTCAATCAGGATGGGAACTGATAATTTTGAAACAACCGGCATAACCATGATGATGATTCCTGGAACTTTAACGCAGTTTGAAGATATCAAGGCGCTGAAGGAATCAAAGGATACGATTCAAGCTTCCAGCGATGCGGTTTATGCTGCCATGGATAGCTTGCTCAATAACCTTGGCAGTATGAACAATGGATTGAGCACTTTAAAAAGTGGCGCAGCCGAATTTGACCAAGGCAGAAAAATTCTCAGTGACGGAAAAGATCAGTTAAACACATTAAGCGACACCGCCATCTCAGATTTAGTCAATGTGAATACCCAATTGAATGAATTAATCCCTTATTTTCAAACTGTGAAGAATCTAACCAATGATCTCAAAAATAATGTGGATGACATGGTGGATACATTGCAGAAATTGGATTCGCCTCTATCTGAAAGTGCCTCATCAATAAGCTCGATGCAAACCGATTTAAACGCCATGAGCAATATGTTGGATACCTTGTCTGCGCAACTTGGAGCCATGCTCACAAACCTGGGCGCGGTTGTCAAGGGAGAACAAGCTGATCCATACCAATCTGCTGAGTTTCAGGGAACAGCCAATATGGCAGGTACTTTGGGCGTTTACAAAGGAAATATAAAGTCACTTCTTTCTGAATCCGTAGATGTTGGATCCAGTATCAAGGATATAATCAGCATATCGCAAAAGCTGATCAATGAAACCGATGACCTGAATAGTACTCTTGGAGATTATCACAATGATATGATCAGTCTTTTGGACGATAGTGAAACTATGACCACATTGGCAAGCAAAAGTCTTGGAAGTACAACAGCTTTCTTGTCCTATACTAACTTCCTCTTGCAAAATAGCGGTGACAATTTGGACTCAGGTTCTGAAAAAGCATTGGCTGGCATGCTTGATTTGCTTGACAAGAGCCTGCTCAGCCTGAAAGATGTTAAACTTCTGAAAAATGCCAATTCTGTAATCAAGGTTACCATCGATAATCAATTTGACAAGTTTGAAAAAGAGAACAAGTTTCTTTTTATGGATCCGAATGCTCCTTTGATGTCATTCACCTCAGACAAGAATCCATCCCCGGCAAGCATTCAGATTATTCTCAGGACAGCTGAAATCAACAAGGACCAAATTGATAAGAATATAATCGATCTAGAGAAAAACAAACCTGATGTGGGAATATTCGGTCGCATTTCAAATTTATTCAAGAAAATTATCGATTCAATTATGAGTTTATTTTAGAAAGATTTTCATTGCATCTCTCAGAAATACTGCACATCCAGGTGCTATGCCATCATAATATTCAGTGAATCTTTCATCATCGACATACATTTGCACTAGCCCTAAATGGGCCTCTTTGGAATAATCACTCCAGTAATTTAGCAGCCAGTCTTTATGAAGCTGGCATGCTTTCTGAGCCAACGCCCCTGCAGGATCATTTGATAAAAATGCCGCTTTTAGTGTGGAGTTAAGATCCCTATTCATTCTCTCCACATTGGCTAGCTTTTCCATCGACATATCCATGATTTTTCTGTTTGATTTTTCCAAGGATTCTATTCCATACTTTTCCCTGACTTCATTCCCATATTTTTCTTCATTTTCTTTTATAATCTTTTTCTTGAATCCTTCAAATCTTTCTTCATCGCTCATACTCGACTTCCCTTCTTTCAATGCAATTGTTTTTTCCACATTTGCTATTAAAATTTCCAATTGCTTCATTTTATCTAACAGCATCAGATGGTGCTGCTTTAATTCATTTACTCTCTCTAGTTTATCTTCTAAAATCAAACTTTTGATTTTCTCTAGGCTAAAACCTAGCTCCTTGTAAAAAAGTATTTGCTGCAATCTATCTACCTGTTTCGATGCGTAAACTCTGTATCCCGATCTATTTATATGATCTGGGAGCAAGAGACCTTCTTCTTCATAAAACCTTAGAGTCCTTGTAGTCACTCCTGCCATTCCTGCCAAATACTTTATTTGATATTCCATAAAATACTTCCTCCCAATTTGATATTACACCTTTACGTTAGGTTAATGTCAACATGATTTTCAATTAAAATCTTTGCTGCACTTTTTCATAAGAAAATGCATCTCCAAACATTAGATTGTGTCTTACATTTGGGATGCACTTCAAATTTTACTGCGATTTTAGATTTTAGATACTTTGCCTTTTGAACAGACAATTGCCATCAAGATAAATTCTTGCTCAGAATATAATTTAATTGATTTCTTCCATTGCTTTTATTACTTCTTCTCCATGCTTTGTCGGAGTAACCTTTGGAAACACTTTTGCAACATAGCCCAGCTCGTCAATAATAAAAGTTGATCTTTGTATTCCCATATACTTCTTCCCGAACATGGTTTTTTGTGTCCAAGCACCATATTCTTCAGCTACAAGATGGTCAACATCTGAAAGTAGATAGAATGGGAGATTGTATTTCTGGCCGAAATTGACATGTGATTTAGTGCTGTCAGGGCTAATACCTATTACAACGGCGTTCAACTCAAGGATTTCATCGTACACGTCCCGAAAAGAACATGCCTCAATGGTACAACCAGGAGTGTCATCTTTTGGATAAAAATATAAAACAACCTTCTTGCCTAAGAAATCCGACAGCTTTACCAGGTTCCCATCCTTATCGCTCAATTGAAATTCAATTGCCTTTTCTTTGCTTTTAATCATTTTATTTCCTCCGTTCCTACTAAATTATAAATTCTGAACCAGTTGGATTTTCAGGCCATCTGGATCCTGGATAAAAAGAAACTTCATTTTTGGATTCGGCTGATAAGGCCCGCTATGAATGGCGATTCCCTTATTTTTCAAGTCAGCAACCATGTCATCCAATGATTCGACTTCGAATCCTATTGAAATATCCTGTCCAAAAGCAATTTCCTTGCATTTCTCATTGTAAAGCAATTCAACTTTTGTGAACTCATCACCTAGAAATGCAATTTCCACCCCAGTCCCAGTATTAAACCTTCGGTTTAATTGAAGCCCCAATACTTCCTTGTAAAACTCCATTGATCTTTCCATATCTTTGACATTTATCGTTACCCAGCAAAATTTCATTTTTCGATCCTCCAATTTAAAATTATTTTATAAAATTATCAACTTGAAACAAGTTCATTATACATCTAAAAGCTTGTCAGCTGGCTTCCTGTTTTTAAATATTCCATTCTTAATATCAATCTCAACAAGAAGAATGCTGGCAACTAATATAATTCCGCCGATGTAACCTTTTGTCGATAAAACCTCATGCGCGAAAACAAATGCAAATAATGCTGCAAATAATGGCTCCAAAGAAAATATCAATCCTGTGTGAGTTGGTGTTGTATTTTTTTGTGCAACAGTTTGGGCAATAAAAGCAAATGCTGAACAAAAGACTCCCAAAGCTAGAATAATCATCCAGGATTCCCATGTTGCCGGTAATTTAGGCTTTTCAAATATTATTGAAAAGAGAAGACTATAAATACCGACAAACCCAATTTGAAATAATCCAAGTGTAATTGAATCCACTGCCTTGGTTAAAGTCCCGGTTACAATTATTTGACCCGCGAATGCTACGGAACATAAAACGCAAAGAAGATCACCAATGTTGAAAAGTATGCTCGTTTTTACTGTTAAAAGGTATATTCCAATAAATGTCATGCAAATGCATATTACTATTTTCTTTTCAGGAATCTGTTTCATAAAAACAAACGTGATTATTGGGATGAAAACAGCTGCCAGACATGTTAGAAATCCAGCATTAGACGCCGATGTATATTTTACACCGAAAGTCATCAAGGATAAAACAACAAACGATATCCCCCCGAGGATGGCAGCGAATTTTATCGTCTTAAAGTCCGCATTGGCAACTTTTTTTGAAAACACCAATGATGCCAGAATAAAAGCGATAATGAACCTCAAGGCAATAAGATTGAACTCCTGAATTCCCCCAAGTCCAAACTTCGTCAGAAGACAGGAGGCCCCCCAGAAAATTGTGATTACTACAAGAAGCAAATCTGCTTTTAATTGTGGCTTCATATTAAACCTTTTTCATATTCAAAACTCTCATGGCGTTGATAATTGCTATCAAGGCAACACCAATATCTGCAAATACTGCTTCCCACATTGTCGCCATGCCTCCAGCGCCAAGTAAAAGGACAACCCCTTTTACGGCAAATGCAAAAATTATATTCTGCCAAACGATTTGATTTGTTGCTTTGGCAATTTTTATGGCGCCTACAAGTTTCGATGGCTGATCGTTCATTATAACCACGTCGGCAGCTTCTATGGCCGCATCTGAACCAATTCCACCCATTGCAATGCCAACGTCGGCAAGACTCAATACGGGAGCATCGTTGATTCCATCTCCAACAAACAGCAGTTTTCTCTTGCTCCCTGATTTTGACATTTCTAATCCCAGGGATTCAAGCTTGTCAACTTTGTCTTGTGGAAGAAGATCGGCATAATATTCCTTGATGCCTAGAAGTTTAGCAATTTTCTCAGCCTCTTCCCTGGTGTCCCCTGTCAGCATTACTATTCTATTTATTCCAATAGATTCAAGCTCCAAAATTGTCTGCTTCGAATCTTCTTTTATTTCATCAGAGATTACCAGGTATCCCAAGTAACGGCCATCAGCCGCCACGTGGACAACAGAACCTATTTCATCCGTGGGGCCAAATTGAATCTTTTCCTTTTCCATCAACTTGTCGTTGCCTACAAGAGTTACTCTTCCTTCAATCTTCATTTTGATTCCAAGCCCAGGTATGTCTTCATATTCTCCAATGTCGCCATTATCGAATTCTTTTCCATATTCTTTTAAAATTGATGCTGCAATTGGATGAGATGAGAACCTTTCAGCATATGCGGCATATTTTAATATGTTCTCCTTGGTTTCATCAGATGTGCTGACAACTTTTGTAAGTTTGAATACTCCTTTGGTCAATGTCCCAGTTTTATCGAATACAATTGTATCTACGTTGTTCAATGCTTCGAGATAGTTCCCACCCTTTATCAAAATTCCATTTTTTGATGCTGCCCCAATACCTCCAAAGAACCCAAGTGGAATGGAAATTACCAATGCGCATGGGCATGATACCACAAGAAATATAAGAGCTCTATAGACCCATGAGGAAAATGTTGCGCCAGGTATAAAGATTGGTGGTATTAAAGCGAGCCCCAAGGCAATATAAACCACGATGGGCGTATAAAACCTTGCAAATTTTGTAATAAACTTCTCAGTCGGCGCTTTTTTACTGCTTGCATTTTTAACCAGCTCAAGAATCTTGGATACTGTGGATTCACCGAATTCCTTCATTACTTCAATTTCAAGTATGCCATTTTTATTAATCGACCCAGACAATACCTGGTCCCCCACGGAAACGTCCTTCGGTTTTGACTCTCCAGTAAGCGCAGACATATCCAAAGAAGAGTTGCCAGATAGTATTTTTCCGTCGAGAGGAATTTTTTCTCCAGGTCTTACCAAAATGATTTGCCCAACATTGACTTCATCTGGGGCTACTCTCTTAAATTCAATACCTGTTTTGAGATTTGCGTAATCCGGTCTGATATCCATCAATGCGCTTATGGACTTTCTTGAATTATTCACTGCAGCATCTTGGAAAAATTCTCCTATTTGATAAAACAGCATTACTGCTACTCCCTCAGGAAGGGCTTTTATCGCAAAAGCTCCCAACGTTGCAATGCACATTAGGAAATTCTCATCAAAAATCTGTCCTTTGAGAATGTTCCTGAATGCTCGCAAGAGTATCTCTCCCCCAACCAGCAGATAGCTTGCCAGATATATGGAAAATTCAACCCAGAAAGGAAGCTTAAGTATTAGAACCAGCAAGAAAAGTGCCGCGCCTAAAGTAAAACTTGCAATCTTCCATTTGGATACTCCAAATTCATGCCTGTCTTCATCTTCGACAAAATCTTCTGGGTCTATTACGTTTATTCCGGCTTCAATTAGTCTCGCAGCCTTAGACGCTTTTTCTGCTATATTATCCATTTCCTTGGGATTCTCCACTACGATTGTCATTTCTTTAGATATGAAATCCACCGTGGCATCCTTCACTCCGTCGATTTTCTTAACATTCCTCTCGATTTTATCGGCGCAACTTGCACAACTTAGACCATTCAAGATTAATATTCTCTTATCCGACATACTCTCCCCAACTTTCATGCTATATTATTTGGATTGTTTCATTTATGCTTGTTTATATTACTTCCATATTCGTTCATATATAAAAAAATAGTGAATTGATCAGATACTGGTTATCAACTCTTTTCGCACATTTTAAAAGGTGGTTCCTAACCTCATCATATTTTTTAGAGCCATCTTTATATGATGTTATAAGTTTTTCATATCTTTTCTTTTCAGACGTAGTATGATTTTTTTTAAAGTATCCCCAAATATGTTCCGCCGCATTTACCCTGGATCCCCTTGTTCCTTGCATAAACAATGCTTCTTCAATTTTATTGTAGAATTCTAAAGATGAGGTTTCATTCTTTTCTTTCATCATTTTCCTGATACCATCGTATAATTTAGATGACTTGCTTAAAACATAGTATTTGTATCTAGCCCATTCCACTTCCAATTCCTTAACCTTGCAATTAAGAACGCATGTATTAATGCATTTTACAGCAGAAAGGTTTTTGTCCTTTACTTCCAACATTATATCGCAATCTAAACACTCTTGAATAATTTCGTTATAAAGTTTTGCAAACTTATCAATTAAAATTGTTTCCGAGTGCGCTCCATTTGAAAATCCTGTTTTCTGCTGGGAATAATGTACCTTTTGCCGCCCATCTTTTTCTTTCCAAGTCTTGTCACATTGGCGAATCCAAAACGTGTCAGAATGCTCCGGTTCTATATTGTTGAGCTTGTGGTGCAGGTTGTCAAAAATTACTGGAATTTCAATTTCATTAGAAATCGAAAGAACATCTTCAATGTTATAACTTTTATCATCGTTTTCTAATACAAGTCTTTTTTTAACATTATCATTGAGCCTTGAATAATTTGAGAGAAAGACTTTTATTGAATTATTCTTGTCGCCGTAAAGTCCTCCAACATGGATGATAATCTTGTTTTTAGTATCAACGCCCAGTGAGTCAAGAAATGCGGCGTGGTATTCCAAATCTAAGATAGAATTTTCCACAACTTTTGGATTATTGGAATTAATCACAGTGTATTGGCCTGGATGCATGGAAACCCTCATCCCCGATGAAATGATTTTCCTACCGATTTCAATTAACTCTTCCTTGTATTCCGATTGCCAGTCTACGGTATTTATTGGGTGCGATCCGAATGGGATGATATCTGAACTGATTCGAAACAACATTATACTATTTTTGATATTGTAATCTATTACATTGGACAGGGCTGATAGATTAATGCCTATTACTTCTCTTATTTTTTCCACTGAGGCGCACTTTAAGGAGCACCGGGAAAACCCTGCATTTTGAACGCCTAACGCAATGCATGCATAACCTATGGACATTTGTATTCCCCATCCCTTTTTAACTTGTCATATATTTAATACTTATTTGATTGTTTGATTTATTATTTATTTTAATTGCTCTTCCTATTGGTAAGCTTGCAGCAATGTGTTCCTATGACAGCAGCTTTTGGTATTGCTAATTGCCCCGAGTTTACTTTTGAAAGGTCATCAACAACTATTATTGAGCTGTTTATCATTCCCATCCAGCAGGAATAGGGAATTGTGCCAACTTTTGTTGGAGTAAACTCAACAACATTATCTCCCGCTTTCAAGTCAACTTGCGAATTGAATTCAGGTATGATCAAAGTACCATTACAGCTATTGATATTTTGCTGTTCTGCCCTTATGTGAAATTTGACTGGGATTCCCTTTTGCACCGTTATGCTCTCATATCCACTCGAAGTTAGATCAAAACCAACCTCCTGATAATCGCCGCTAACAACCGCAATGTTATTTTTGTCAAGAGCGGTAGTTCCCTGGATATTTATATTACTATTAACATCTGCATATGCGGCCCTATTGCTCAAATAAAGATAAGTTGATCCCATAAGCGCAATAAATACAACTAAAATTATAATTGGTTTCATACTGCCTTTTTTAGATGAATTATATATATTTCTGTTCATTTGGACACCTCCACTATATCGAATCGCATCAGATTTACTTTAAGATTCGATTTTTTACTTGCGGTTTCATAACGTGCTTCTAGATTTTATACCAATACCATTACTCAATTGAAGTAACTGTATAACCAGCATCGGAAATCGCATCCACAAGGGCTTTATCTTCTATCTGGGCCGTTGTTTCAATGACTGCCTTATTATCCTCTAGAATTACTTTTACTTCGGTTATTCCGTCGATTTCCTTCAATGCATTCTCAACTCTTCTTACGCAATGCTGACACGACATTCCTTCAACCTTAATTGTCTTTTCCATTTTACTACCTCACTGTACAGTTTGATATTTACTACTAAAGGAGTTTTATACCCCTTTTTATTTTTAATAAAATCAAATTTTATATTATTAATGTATATTTGCCGAATTAATCTGGCATTTTAATCTGCAATTTTTACTGGTACCCCGTCTTGGCACGGTATCCTTGTCTGGCATAAGCCACAACCTGAAATATAATTGCTGTTCCGCACAACATCAGGTCCAATTTCCTTCTTTATTAATTGAAGATAAAGGCTGCAGATTTCCTTGTCATGCCCTTCTTTTGAAATTGCCTCAACTGGGCATCTTGTAATGCATTCGCCACATGTACCCTCAGCATAAAATTTACACCATTCGTTATATTTAATATAAGGTCGCTTGTCTGGATCTAATTTCTCTTTGACAATGATGGAACAGAATCTCATTGCTTTCCCCTGTCTGGTAATCAGCCCATCTGAAAGGCCGAAAGTTCCCAGTCCAGCAATGAATGCCGTATGCCTGTGTGACCATTTGGAAGCAATCCCAAATTTTTCCGAAACCATCCTGCTCCACTGGGGAAGCAGGTCAATGGCAACAGCTTCAATACCTTTTTTCTCAAGTTCTCCCATAACCTTGTTGCATATATCATAAATAAAAGGTTCCCACTCGCCTCTGCTGACAAGCCATCTCAAGCTTGGCATTATTTCAGAAGTACTTTGGACATCCTTTGTTTCCTTTGTCTGGGCGAATGCAAAACTAACCACAGTTAGTTCCTGCCGGCTTACTATTTCATCTTTATATTTCAATGAAAACGCTTCTGATGGCGTCCAATAAAATTCTCCAATTTCTTTTTTATAAAGATCAAAGTAATCGTCATCCCCACTGGCAAATCCAATAATTGGAAGCGTCCACATGGGCTCCTCAGGTAAGCCGAGGGTCTTGAAATTGTTAAGTTTTGATTCTTTAACCGCATTGTTTATTATATTTCCTATTTCTTCTTTTGTTATTCCCAAGATAATATCCTCATCTTTCCCAATAATATGGCTGTTGATTTCCAATTTAGCATGAAATGTTGCAAAACATTTATTCAATCCTGCAGCCTGCTTCACTTTTGATTATAGCATAGTGTCAATATTATTTGAATAACCTGGAACAATTGCCAGCTGCCAGAATATAAATGTGGCAAGAGCCCCACACCTATGAAATAAATTCATTAAAGGTGTTGGGGCTCTTACAGTTTTATTTTATTTCACATTATTGAATTCTTGTTTTCTTTTCTTTACCTATTTTGCTTCAAATGTTCCGAAAACCACTGGCTTCTTATCAGCAACCATTATTACTCCTTTAGCAATTACCATTTGTATATCCAATGTCTTGTCTTCAAGCATGCATAAATCTGCATCGAACCCTTTTTCGAGTTTGCCTTTTCCTGCAAGTTTTAGGATTCTCGCTGGATTGGAAGTAACTGCTTTAATTGCTATTTCCATTGGTATGCCTTCTTTCAAAATGCATTCCTTGATTTCCTTTAAAAGACAGGTGGCTTTGCCGACACCAAGTCCAACATATTCTTTTTTTTCGTTGAAAATTGGCAGGCTTCCCTGTGCATCCGATGATAGAGTAAAATTGTCACTATTGACACCAGCATCTAAAAGACGCCTCATGCCATCGCTTACTCTAACTTCGCCGTACATGTCAGCCCAGAAATCAGCATCCTCGCTGCCCGTAAAGTCAATAAATCCGCCTTTTTTGCCATATTCAAGGCATTTTTCAAATAAAGGACCATTCCTATTTATGTGGGTTGGAAGAAATTGAGTTATAGGAATTTCTGTTTCTTCAACTGTTTTAATAATTAGATCGATTGCCCTTTCTCCATCTCCAAGGTGTATATCTAGAATCCCGGCTTTGCCAGACAACATTCCACCAACTCTGGCTTCAGCTGCAATCTTGGAAAATTCCTCAAAGGTTGGTTGTGAAGACCTATGATCTGAAATAGCCAGTTCTCCAACACCAATTATCTTATCGATGGCAATCAAATCTTTCATGATTTCTCCAGTTAAAGTCTTAACCGGTATCTGATATGATCCGGTATAAATAAAAGTCGTCACTCCTTCTTCTTCCAATCCTCTTGCTTTGGCAAGAAGGGAAAGCATATTTCTTGTTATACCATCAGTTCCAAGACATCCAACCACAGTTGTAATACCTGAAGTGGTTAAATCTGTAAGCATTATCTCAGGAGTCCTGGTTTTGTAACCGCCTTCTCCTCCACCTCCAAGCATATGAACATGGGAATCAATGAACCCTGGCACAGTGGTAGTTCCAGTTCCATCAATAATATGGACATTCATTGCATCTCCCAAATCAGCTTTCAAATTATCACCAATAGCTCCAATTTTCCCGCCGATTATTAGAATATCCTTAATTCCCTGATACTCGGGTGTATAAACTTTTGTGTTCTTAATTATTGTTATCATGAATTCAACTCCTAAGTGGGATTAGCCCAAATCGATTTTGTATTATTCTTATTGGAAATTAATTGCTACTGCTATTATTATTACAACAGTACCAATTATGAAGAAAAATCCCTGCATCTTGATTTGGAATTTAGCCCATTTGATCCAGTCTACCCTTGCAACGCCCAATACTCCGATTAGACTCGCTGAAACCGGTGTGAATGCATCGCAAAAGCCTGAACCCATTTGATAAGCCAATACAGCAACTTGCCTTGATACTCCCACTATATCGGATAATGGTGCCATAATAGGCATAGTCAACGCAGCCTGTCCCGAATTTGAAGTTACTACCAAATTGAATAGAGTCTGGAAGATATACATGAACCAGGCTGCAACAACAACTGGAGTTCCTTTTAACGCTTCTCCAATTCCATGAAGCATGGTATTAAGAGTTGATGGAAGAGAAGCGTCGGCTCCACCCAATACGAGCAGAATACCCTTTGCCATACCTACAACAACTGCTGTTCCAGCAAGATCCCCAACTCCCTTTTGGAAAGATGAAGCCATTTCATTTATTGTCATTCCATTTAATTTGAAAATTATGGCTGTTGCTCCTGCTGCGAAACCCATTACGAAGAACTGGGAAGCGATTTCAGGAATGTAGTATCCCTTTTGAGTAACACCCCAGATAATCCATACTAGAACTGCAAGCATTTCCAATAATATGATTTTATCTCCAATGCCAAATTTCTTTTCTTCTTCAGTTGTTAGAGCTGCCCTATTTCTAAAATAACCATCCGCTTCGTGCATAACTGAAAGCTCAGGTCTTTTTCTGATTTTTTCAGCATATACCATCATGTATGTTGCACTAGCCGCAGTGACCACCACCCACATTGTCAACCTGAAAGGTGTACCCGACAATACTGGAATTCCTGCGATACCTTGAGCAATTGCAACGCTGAATGGACTCATCCAGGATGTTGCATTACCAACCTGGGATGCTACAAATGTAACTGTTACAGCTACAATCGAGTCGTATCCCAGGGCTATTACGAATGGAACCATGATCATTGCAAAAGGAATTACCTCTTCGGACATTCCAAAAGTTGCTCCTCCTAATGAGAATAGGAAGAATAATAATGGAAGTGCAAGTTTTTCATATCCTTTTGTCTTTCTAATATAAGCATAAATACCAGCGTCAATAGCCCCAGTTCTCATTATTATCCCAAAAGAACCACCGACAACGAGGATCAATGCCACAATACCTACCGCTGAGCCATATTTGCTCCCAGTTACAAGTCCTTCAAAGATATAATTTAGGAAACCGAAACCATAGTAGTCATCTGTTCCCCAGATTTTAGCTGTTTTATGGAGTTTTTTGCTTGTGTCATAAATCGAATCTCCATATAAATCGTATAAAACGGCATCTGTAAGCCCAAGTTCGTCAAGTTGTCCCTGATTCCATGAAGCTTGGTCTGTTGCAAGAAATGCATCTAAAGCAGTCTTGTCCACACCTAGATCAGCAAGTTTCGACGTATCTCCAGCAAGTGCCGTTAGTTCAGTAGCTAGACTTGCTGTGTTGAGATTATAACTGTATCTAAAGGAATCAGCTATTAATACAGTCTTTGTCTTTGTACTTCCGTCAGAATTTGTGTATGTTACATCATGAGTGTTGAATTTTCCAGCCGGAATAATGAAGGTCAATATCCAGAATAATACTACGACGAAAAAAATGATTGCATAAGTGTGAGGTGTCTGAAGTTTTGTTAGTCTTTGTCCAATTTTTTCCAGATTCTGATCAGATTTTTTTTCTGATGACATTTTTTTTCCTCCTCTAACATCTTATAGTTTTGCCAATATGCCCAAATGCCTTAATTTAATTGCTTTAGCTTTAGGCTGATTATAAATTAGTTCGCATTTATATTTAGCATATACTGTGCCAATCGAAAGAAATTACTGTAAATTATAATTTTTCTGACTTTTTCTCTTGAGCAACCCCCGATACATTGGTATATGGCTTATAAATTACGCTCTTCATAAGGCAATATCTTAAGAAATCATTCTCATAATATTTCAACTTGAGATTATACTTAAACTGGGTGTTATTGGTGCTTTAAAAAGCACCAATAACACCCAGTTTAAGTATTGATTCGCAAGTTTTTCCCATTTCACATTTAATTAATTATTTTTAAAGAACTAAGCAGGTATTCCTGCCCTTCCTTGGTTAATCTCATTCCCGCTCTTCCAACGCCTTTGTTTATCAAACCTTGATCCTTCAAAATATCCGTCCTACGCCTAATCTTGTCATCGCTGAGATGGGGAAATGATTTTTCTGCAAGAATCGAAAGACTCCTTCTACTTGCTGTTTCTCCACATTTGGAATATATATCAATCGCTTCTAAAATAAAAAGAAATTCTTCCAGATTTCCAAGTCTCGCAAGGGTTTCTTGATATTTTTCGATTTTTTCCGTTTTGCTTATTTTCTTCCCTGTGTTTTCCATCTCGAAAAAGTCACTTGGTATATCGTCAATTGAAATGGTCCCATTAGATGTGACAGCGATGAAATAATCGATTGTATTTGAAAGTTCACGCACATTCCCCGACCATGGATTACACTCAAGTATTCTCAATACATCTTCAGAAATCGCCAGATCAGGTCCACCGTTTATACTTTTGAAATAATTGATTAATTCGGCAATATCCTCAGGATGCTCCCGCAATGGTGGAATTTTTAAATAAAGCTTTCTTAAACGATGATAAAGGTCCTCACGGAAAAGACCCGAATGGCACATTTGAGGTAGGTTCTTGTTCGTTGCAGCAATGATTCTTACATTGACAGGAATTATTTCTGTTCCCCCAACTCTTCTGATTTCTTTTTCTTGAAGCACTCTTAAAAGTCTTGCTTGAATTCTCAATGAGATATCCCCAATTTCGTCGAGGAAAATCGTTCCACCGTTTGCCTGTTCGAAAAGGCCTATTCTTCCACCTTTTCTTGCACCGGTAAATGCTCCATCCTCGTATCCGAACAATTCGCTTTCAGCCAATTCTTCCGGCAGAGCGCTAAAATTAACAGCTAGGAAAGGGCCTAGATTTCTTTGGGAATTGTTATGAATTGCGCTTGCAAACAATTCTTTGCCAACGCCGCTTTCTCCGGTAATCAAAATACTCAAATCGGTTTCTGCGAGTTTGATAGCGGTTTCAATAGTGTTTCTTATTTGAAGTGAGTCTCCAATAATATCGCTGAATTTATATTTACCAACAAAACCTTTTTTTATCAGACTTTGTCTAAGCTTTTTCTCCATATCAATTGTATCTTTTGTATTTTTTATTGTGCAGACAGTGGACTGAAGCTTTTCGATCTTGAATTTGCTTATTATAACATCAGCTTCATTTATCTTGAAAAGCTGGTTTGACAAATCGGAAGAAGTTAAAAGAAAATCGCAAAGGACTTTATCTCGAACAATCTGGTTTATTGTTTTCCCAATTGCAAACGAACTCCTAATCCCAAATATTTCCTCACTCTTCTGATTGAATACTGAGATTACTCCATTTTCAGAAAAAGCAACTATACCATCGTTGACCTGGTTTAATACCTTGACTAGGTACTTGTTCATGCTTTCTGCTTCTTCGATTGTGTCGTGAAGCTGTTTGTTGAGCTTTATTATAGTTTCCATATACTTAGTTGTAACAAAGTGCGATTTTTCATCAAGCAATCCAAGCAAGCTCAGAATTTCAATCACCGTGGTTATATCAATAACCCTGGCCCCGATGTCTATTATTTCCTCGATATGCTTTGGCACAAGGGCAACTTCTCCAGGAGTTATAGCTATTTTAGCGCTGCCATTCACTCTTCTGCCCGGGGCGTAAGGTATGTAGTTCAAATAGTCAATCCCAACTTCTTTTAGAAGTTTGGCAACTTCCTCGGCATTTTCGATTTCATCATTTACAAGCAAAATATCCGCACCTTTTGGTATGCGGAAAAGCTTGTCAATATTTTCTAGATTAAGAGATCTATTGGCAATAATTACCCTGCATTTAGGATCAATGTAATCTTTAGCTTCCGCAACCATCATTTTTGAGCTTAAAACAATAAGATCGGCACGAACAATGCTATTGATTCCACTTTCTGTGGCGTATCCTTCAACACGCATATAACCCTCAAGAAGGGAATTCAGCTGCCTGCATAAGTCATTCTTTGTTGCTTCTGAAGCAGTTACAAGAGCCAGGACTTTTTCTTTTCTCATTTTAAATCCTCATAAATGATATTTTATTCAATACCAGACTTTAACATATGAAAATCATTTGAACAAGTAACAGGTCATTGACAAAGAACCCATCGTGAAATCATCATTGTAAACTGTAATCTGGTCGCTCTCATCTGAGGCCCCCAATACATACAACAAAGGGTAGAAGTGTTCTGGTGTTGGAACCGCAAGCTTGTGGGAGGACCCTGCTTTTGTAAAATCAACCACATCAGCAAATTTCTTGCCTAATACCTTGCTTTTTATATAACTGTCAAATTCCTCCGCCCATTCAAAGCCGCCATCCATTTCCCAATCTATTCTCCCAAGATTATGAACAACATTTCCACTGCCCAAAATCAAAACTCCTTGGTCTCTAAGTGCCCTGAGTTTTTTCCCAATCTTGAAATGTTCCTGTGGAGGAGCTCCCCCGTCGATACTTAATTCGAATACAGGAATATCCTTTTCCGGGTACATTTTTAGAAGTACAGACCATGCTCCGTGGTCGTATCCGGCTTCATTATCTAACTCCACATCAAGCTCAACATCTATTTCATCATCCAGCGAGACAAAATCTGTAATCAAATTTTTTGCAATCTTTGCCACTTCTGGCGCTCCCTGCGAATCATAAATCACCTCATATAATTCCTTGGGGAATCCATACATGTCATATATCATCTTTGGATTTGCGTTGCTCATTACTTTTGTACCATTTGTATACCAATGAGCAGAAACAACTAGAATAGCTTTAGGTTTTGGAATGTTTCTAGCAATTTCGCCCCAGTTCCTTGTATATTTATTGTCTTCTATGGCGTTCATAGGTGATCCGTGGGCAATAAAAACCACCGGCATTCTTTTCATATAATCATCTCCTAATTCGAAATAAAACTTTAAAATTTGTTCATTAGATTGATTATATATTATGCCGGTGGAATATAACATTATAATATTATTTTTGCTAAACCATTATCACTTCAATATTATGCGGTTGCTTGTCATCAACAAGCTTGATTGTCCTAGTTTCCAGAATCTCCCCATCCTGTCTGAAACTTAGCACTCCTTTGTTCAAACCTTTTGGATTTGATATTTTGATTGAGTAAGTTGTTTCCATATATTTATACAATATTGAATAGCTTAGCCAGTTTTTCGGTATGCAAGGTTTGATTGACAATTCATCTCCAGTTTTACTGAAACCAAGAATATTTTCAAGCCCAGCCTTATACATCCAGCCAGCCGCTCCTGTATACCATGTCCATCCACCTCTTCCAACATGTGGGTATTCTGCGTATACGTCAGCTGCCATTACATATGGCTCTGCTTTATAAATGAAACATTCCCTGTTGGTGCAGGTATGCCTTATGGGATTGATCAAGCTGAACAAGTCAAAAGCCTTATCTCCATTTCCAAGCATTGCAAAGGCTGCTACAACCCAAGCTGCCGCATGGGTATACTGACCTCCGTTTTCTCTGACTCCTGGAACATATCCTTTTATATATCCTGGCTCCATATCACCTTCGTTGAATGGCGGAGTTAATAGCTTTATAAGCCCCTCATCCCACATTACAAGGTTGTTTTCCAGTGACTTCATAGCTTTCTTCGATCTGTCCTTGTCTCCATACCCGGAAATTACAGACCATGTTTGCGCTATGGAGTCAATTTTGCACTCCTTGTTTTTTATCGAGCCTAATACATCTCCATTGTCAAAGTATGCTCTTGTATACCAATTCCCATCCCAGCAATTTTTTTCAATGCTCTCTGCTATTCGTATGGCAATCTCAGAATATCTATTCGCTTTTTCGTCAGATCCCATGTCCCTGCAAATTGGAGCGAATTTTTCTAATGTTGAAATTAGGAACCAGCCAAGCCAAACGCTTTCGCCCATTTCCAAATTGCCAACCGTATTCATACCGTCATTCCAGTCACCATTCCTCATTAGTGGAAGACCCCGTTTGCCAAACCTCAATCCGTTATCCAATGAGAGAATGCAATGATCGTATATGGTAGCCGTTTCAGAAGATATTCCAGGTTGGCTATATCTCTCTTGTTCCGAATCCTTGAGAACTTCGTCCGTAACAAATGGGACTTCAACCTTCAATATATCTTTGTCCCCGGTAATCATTATATATTCGGCAACAACATAAGGAAGCCATAGGTAATCATCAGAACTTCTTGTTCTCGTACCCTTGCCAGTCGGTTCGTGCCACCAATGCAACACATCTCCTTCGGCAAATTGATGTTTTGCGTGAAGCAGGATTTGATTTCTGGCTATATCCGGCCAAATTGTCGCTACTGCCATGGCATCCTGAAGCTGGTCTCTGAACCCAAAAGCCCCACCGGCTTGATAGAATCCCGACCTTCCCCAGAGTCTGCATGATATTACCTGATATTGAAGCCATCCGTTAAGCATGATATTCATTGCAGAATCTGGAGTATCAACCTGGATTACTTGAAGTTTTTTCTCCCAGAATATTTTAACTTCGCTTAAGGCCTCTTTAGCATTTTCAATGATTCTATACTTTTCAACATATTGCGCAACATCTTCAATTTCCTTTGTTATACCCATGATAAATATTATTTCTTTCTCTTCTTTCACTTTCAAACTTGCTTTAACCTGCATTGCCGCGCATGGATCAAGTCCTGCACCCAGATTGCCCGAGAGATTTTTTCTTTTCAATGAATCCGGGGAGTCTTCCTTTCCAGTCCCGAAAAATTCCCTTCTATCACCAGTAACTGTTTTTTCATTTATTGATGAATCGATAAAGCATAGACGGTCTGAAAAATCAGTATTATATGGGTTTTCTACAATTAATGTACCTGCCCCTGTTTGTGATGTTGTGATATGAAGGGATGTATCGGTAGTGCTTACTCCCAAAACAGGATGCATATAATAAGTTAAACTGATATCTCTATCCTCTTTTGATTCATTTGTTAATTTTATTATGCTTATTTTGACAGTCCCCTCAATTGGAACAAACTGGGTCAAGCTTTGGCATATTCCATGGCTTAAATGATGAAACTCAGAGTATCCAAATCCATGTCTGATAGTATATCCACCACTTTCCCTAATCGGAAGCGGAGTTATGGACCAAACCTCCGAGGTCTCATCCCTAAGATAAAACATCTCGCCCTGTTTATCGGTGACTGGGTCATTTGACCATGGGGAGAGCTTGTTCTCCCTGCTGTTTTCACACCAGGTAAATCCTCCTCCGGATTCGGTAACAATAAAACCAAATTCCTTGTTTGATATTATATTCGACCAAGGAGCTGGTGTGGTTTTATCTTTCCCTAGTTTTATTACATATTCTTTTCCATTTTTAGCAAATCCACCAATACTGTTGAAATGCATCAGGTCTTTTTCTTCAACAATCCTAGGATTGACAGAAGGCAGAAGCCTTTTAACGCTTTTCTCCAGAAGTTCCGGAAGCATTTTTTTCGTTGGCGACTTCAATTGTTCCTCGATTGTTCCTGCATCACCCCTGAATGTCATTCTTGCTACAGATTCAAGGAGCTTAGTATCATCTGGGGCCATATTGTTGGTATTCAAAATAAACACATCGCCTCTTGGGTTCAATACGTCATGAGTCTGGCTGGAATATACAATTTCAGTTATCGCCGAATAAAGCGGATTTTCATAACTGTTGTCTTCCTGACTCAATATTACAAAATCGACTTTTAGACTTTTAAGCCTCCAATATTCATGTGCTTTCAATAACGAGTATAAAATGTCAATATTGTCAACATTGTTTATTTCCAGCATTACTATGGGTCTATCCCCTGAGATTGCATATGGCCATAATGATGATTGTCCTTTATGGTTTCCCTTAATTTGCTCTTCGTTTCTAATCCTGAGTGGACTGTCGAAGATCAGATGAGAAATCATACTCTGGAAAAGTTCCATTTCCTGGGCTTTAATATTCAAGTATTTCGCTTCCACCTGGCTTCTTGCAAGTGCAAGCCAGAAAGCAGCATTGCAGTTCACCACGGTGGAGTACTTTTCAAGCTGTTCCATAAGAGATTCTCTACTCTCCTCTATTATTGTCGCATAATATACCCTTACTGTCTGTCCAGGCTTGATATCCAATCTCGTCCTTAAACTGAACACAGGGTCTAAAACAGCCCCGACGGTATTTGATAAAGGTTTTTCATTGTAAATTGCATTGGGATTCGCTACAGTTTTCCCTCTTCCAATAAATTGCATCCTGTCTGTTTCATATTGGATATCGCCTATTATTTCTGATTCTGAAACCGCTATCTGCCCTATCCAAACCGCTCTGTCATTCTCACTTCTTGGTCTCCTTTTAGCGATAAGCGCCTGGTATTCCTGATTGAATTCTGTCTTTACAAAAAGATTGCTAAATGCAGGATGAGCCAAATCAGCATTCTGCGGAGCCATAACCACCTCGAAATAGCTGGTTAAATCCAGCAGTGTTGAGGTTTCTCCAGTATTTTTTATTTTAATTCTTCTGATTTCAGCATTGTCTCCAGATGTAACAGCTATTTCTGTGGATGTTTCAATATCCCCATCCTTTCTTGAATAAGTCGCCTTATCAGAGGTGAAAGAAACCTCATACTTGTTAGGTAGAATATTGAGCGGTGCATATGTAGACGACCATATTTCCTTCTTGTTGATATTGTTTACGTAGAAGAACATTCCATATTGTCCAATGACGACGTCTTCTCTCCACCTGGATATTTCGTAATCCTGAGTTCTGCTAAATCCTGTACCTTGATCAGTAACCATCACTGAATAGTTTCCATTTGATAAAATATGCGAATTTGGAATATCCTGATTTGGAGCAATAAATCTCCTGAAAGCTCCATCATCCTTATAAACCAGCCCTTTGAATGGTATTATCTTTTCTTTCTTTTCTTTTGTAAACACCACGTTTACGGGAACTTTTTCTTGAAGCAGCAATCTAGCCGCATTGATAAATGGTTCCTCTGAAAATCTTCTCTGCATTTTATTGCCATTCAAATAATTGTCCAATGCCACAAATGTCATTCCCTCATGGTGTGCCATAAAACTCTTCACAATAACCCTTTCAGAATCCACGCTAAGTCTTTCCTGCGTGTAATCAGCAGCCTCATAATATCCGTAAGGCCCTTCCAATCCATCGGCCTTGAGTTGCTTGATATTCAGCATTGCCTCAAATGGGTTGACAAGCAAAGCTAAAAATGTGGAATATGGAGCTGTTACAGCGTCCTCAACCAAACCTCTTTTCAAACCGAGCCATGGAACTCCAATAGCCTTGTAATTATAGTCAAGATTAATATCAAGTGAATTAAATGAGGATTCTGAAGAACCCCAAGGCATTCCCCTTTGTTTTCCGTACTTTATCTGGCTCTTGATTACAAAACTATATGTTTCATCCAGCAATGTATTTCTATAGCTTCTCATAACAAGAAGGGGCATGAGGTACTCGAACATGGTTCCGCTCCATGAAACCAAGCCTTTGTAATTATCAATCACAGTCAACGATCTTCCCAGCATAAACCAGTGGCTGGCAGGGACTTCTCCTCTGGCAATAGTCAAATAACTGGTAAGCCTTGCTTCAGAAGCCAGCAAATCATAATACGAGTTGGTCATCCAACTCTCTTCTATATTGTATCCAATTGAGAATAGCCCTCTACGTTCATTGTATAAATACTTAAACTTGCAATTTTCAGATAATGTATTTGTTCGATGGATTAGATTGTTGTATTGTTTTATAAAATTCACGGAATATGCATTGGATATCTTGATTGCAGCTTTAAGTTCATTCAGCCATTTCAATCCATTGTGGTCAATTCCTTTTTTCTTTTCAATTAAATTTATCAAAGTATCCACATGCTTCAAAATTATTTTATCGAATTTCCCAATTTCATTGAGTTTCATATTCGTTTTCAATAATTCCAATAAAATGTTAGTTTCGTCGGCTAAATCCTCTTCATAAAGTTCTTTTGGAATATTATCGGTCATTGCTACCCAGGGAGCAAAATTATTTATTTCCGCCTTGAACATTCTAATCATTTTATCGACTTTTATTTTCCATGCAGTGTTTGGGAAATCCCTTAGGTAATTGCTTGTAATGATTTCATCCAGAGCCTTGTCCCATAAGATGACATTAATGTTTTCATCTTTATTGATAAAATCAAAATAATTGAAGTCCGATGGCAATTCTTCTCCATCTCCCAGCCCGCACCTTATTGTGTCTATAATTCCTTTAACATAATTATAATCCACAATCGGACTTGTATAATAATCCTTTAGCCCCTCAGACAAGGTAATCAGATAACTTACATAATTACCACTGTCAACTGTGGATACATATCTTGGTTTTAGAGCTACAAGGTTTCTCGTATCATACCAGTTGTATAAATGTCCATTCCATTTTTCCATTTTCTCAATACTGGAAACTGTTTTTATGAGCAAATCTGAAGTTTCTGCAATTCCAATATATCCAAAATCCCTTGCAGACAAAGTGGCCAATAATCCTAACCCAATATTGGTAGGTGATGTTCTATATGCAATGCCTCTTGGTGGGTCTTCCTGGAAGTTGTCCGGTGGAAGATAATTATTCTTGGCATTGGCAAATTCTTCAAAATATCTCCATGTCTTTCTAGCAATAAAGCTTAATTCATCCAAATCCTCTTTTCCAAGCATCACTCTATCACTTTTAATATCTTGGCTGATGTAGTGGGCAATGAAGGGAGCCGGTACCCAAAGCAATAATGCTATAATTCCAATATAGATATCGCCGCTTCTGAAGATAAATATCAATACCGCTATAATCAAGGCTATTGCCGGGCTTGCCATCATTGTCCTGAAATAGTTTTTCAGAGAATTGACTTGAGTTTTCTCCACATCGGCAGTGGTAGTCCATTCCAGCATATTTCTCTTGGTAATCAAAACCCGCACCATTGTTATTGAAACGGCATGTATAACCATCATGGCATGGTATGGCAAGAATATAATAGTAAGCACAAATTGAAGCAGGTTGGCTTTCAACCCGAAGAATCCTGGAATATGTCTCCGGATTCGATCAAGCCTGAGCCCACCGCCAAATATTTGTCCAATAAATGTAGTGATAAGAGGAAGTCCCAGAATTGCAATGCTCAAACCCAGCCAAAAGAAGATACTGCCAGGAAGGATTGAGCACCCCAATAGCATCATCAACATGATTGATGGTGCCAGGAGACTCCTTCTCATATTGTCTATAATTTTCCAAATTGAAATATAATTAAGAGGATTCTTTATTAGCTTCCCACTTTTGTCTCGCACCCTTCGCCCTAGCCAAGGCAGCAATTGCCAATCACCTCTTATCCATCTATGCAACCTTGCTATAAAGGAATTATACTTGGATGGATATGAATCAACCAGTTCCATGTCGTTGACCAGGGCCGCTCTAACATAGGAGCCTTCCAGCAAGTCATGGCTTAATATGGCGTTCTCCGGTATGACATCTTTCATTACAGATTGGAAGACCGTCAAGTCATAAATTCCCTTTCCAGTAAAAATACCTTCCCCAAATAGATCCTGATAAACATCAGAGATTGCTCTTGCATAGGAATCCATTCCCTCCTGTCCAGTAAATATTCTGGAAAAAAAGGACCTGTTGGCACTTTCAATATCAAAAGAAATTCTTGGCTGCATTAGGCCGTATCCTTCGACCACAACGCCCTTTTCTTTGTCAACTACAGGAATATTCAATGGGTGTGCCATGGTTCCTATCATCTTCCGTGCCATATCCAAAGGAAGGATCGTATCCGCATCCAAAGTTATAACATATTTTACTTTTGCTGTTGGAAGCAATGCATTGGAATAATAATAAAAACTTGTTTCTGTTGAGCCGAGAATCATTTCATTGAATTCCATCAGAGCTCCTCTTTTACGCTCCCATCCAGTCCAATTGTCATCACTTTCATTATATTTTCTTATTCTATGGTAAAAATAGAATATATCTTTCTCACCCTTGGCATATTTCATATTCAAGGCTCTAATTCCTTCGAATGCAGCCGCCAATACCTTCTTGTCCCCCTCAATATTCTGCTCGTTGGCATCACGGAAAGCTCCAATCAATGCAAAATAAAGATTGTCTTCCTTGTTTGAAGCATAATGATTCTCAATATTTTCCAGAAGCTCTTCTACCCTTTTTTCATCGGTGAGAATTGCTGGAACAACTATCATCGTGCTCATTTCTTCTGGAATTCCCTCTTTAAGCTCGAGGCAAGGGAAGAATGAAGGTCTTTTTATCTTGCAGATAATCCAATGAACAAGTGTGACAACTATCTCGGTTGCTGGAATCAAGGAAACCAACCCAATTAAAATACCATATATTAAAAAATTCTTATCCATGTTCATGATTGAATAATCAATTATCAGACCAAGAACAATAAGCGTCAACATACCTAAAGAAGATAGATAAATAACTCCTGGATGGTTTGTCATGAACTCGCCAAACTTTTTGAATGATTTTCTTTTCCCCTTTTGAATTTTTTCCAACTCTTCCAAGCCGCTGTTGAAAAGATAGCATCCAACATGGGTCCTTCTTTTAAATATGTTTTCATCTTCAAATTTATTCTTTTTTTCAAGACTTGCTTTTTTAGCCAATCCAATCGCTTCTTTTGCAATATGTAATTCAGATACCTTAAACGTCTCTGCGAGATTTTCCACCTGGTTCCTATAGTAATTTCTTGAGTTTACATCCATCAACGGATAAGTGCCATCTGGATCATCCTTAAGAATTTTATCAACAAAACTTGTAGCTTCAAACAAGTCAACCCAGTTTATCTTTGAAACATACTTGAGGCTGACAATACAGTTACCTATTGAAACTGCGTTTACAGCTTGTGCTTTATGTTCATTCTGAGCTATTGCTTCTGTATTAGTCCCGAATTTATCCAGATTTTCGTCTATTTCTCTCAATACATTTGAATAATTGTGACCTGAACGTCTCAATCTATATGACAAATGTTCTACAAATGATGGTTTTGCTCCTCTGTCCACCACGATTTGACCTTTGAAAAGTTTTATGGTTTTATTCATGTCAAAATCTTCTTCGGTCCAATACTTCTCAACTATATCATCGGCTTTTTCCCATTGAATCTGGGTTTCTTTAATTTTCTCGCATAAAATTCTGATATTTTCCATCAATGCCATCTGAATCATTATTGGAATAACGCATATTTCCCTCTCCATTAGAATATGGTGGGACTGGTACGCTTCAAAATATTTATTCAAAGTATGCTCGTCAATTTTCCCATCGACTTGTCCAACTAGTTCGATTGCAATTGCGAATATTCTTGTGTAACCCCTAAATGGTCCAGTTTTAAGTATTGGGAGTCTGTAATAGCTCTTCTTCGTTAAATCTCTTCTTATGCTTTTAACCTGCTCCTCTATTGTATAGAAATTATCTAAAAGCCATTCGGCAGCAGGTGGGATGGCCCTTTTTTTGAGAAGGTAATCATTCAATTCCTTGTATACCTGGAGCATGAATGTATAGTTCTCGTTTAATCTTTTTAACGGCCAGACTTTTTTTCTCCCTCTTGAAGATATATCGTGCTCTAAAGCCATTACTTTTGCATAGTTTTCGAGTTCTTCCATAGTCAAGGAGGATTTCCTTATGCTTATCATCCTATTTTCTCTAATTCTCATTAGAACAAATATAAACCCGACAAAAAGCAAAGCTAGACCAATTCCAACAATTAAGTTAAAGTATTGATAACCCATTCGAGCACCTCCTTTAATTTTGTACAAGTCAAAGTAATAATTTCCTAAGATAGGTTGAAAGAATAGCAACTGATGTCTGCCTAATTGATTATATCATAAATTTAAATATTTTATCATTTCATTAATCTAATAAATCTTTTAAATTTGCCTGTATTTTCTTCTATTGAAATGAATCTGAATTCAATTTTGATTTCAGCTTTTACTTTAAATTCCAAAAGCTCCTGGTTCAACCTTTGTGTAATATCCTTGATTAAAGTTTCTTTTGCAACTTCGCTTTTATCAAATAAATCTATTACTATCTGTAGTGATGAATCTGTGTTTTGGATTACTTTGAACTCCCTGATGTTGTCGCTTGTGGTGATTATCCATCTGCTCATCAAGTCTGGAAATATGTGCTGTTGATCTCCACTTTGGTTTTTAAAATAGATTACGTCGTCATGGCGTCCTATTATTTTCCTTATCACTCTAAAATTGCTTCCGCAAGGACAGTTTTCTCCAAGCATGAGCAAATCGTTCATCTCATACCTGATTAGCGGCTGGGCTCGGTTGACAAGATTTGTGACAAGCATCCTGGTTGCGACCACATTGGGCTTTTCGACTGGTATTCCGTGATTATCATATAATTCAACGAAAACCAGGTCCTCGTTTATATGCAGATTCCCGCATTTGCAAGTGCTTCCAATCTGCCCCTCGCTGGCTTGGTATATTTCAATTACGCGAGTGTTGAAAGCTTTGGAAAAGTGCTCCTTTTCTTCTTCCTCAATCACTTCGGCATAGCTAACTATAATCTTGATTTGAGTTTTAATCTTTGAAACATGTGGAAGCAAATGCCTAATTAGGCTGGGTGGCCCCATTAGAATATTTATTTTGCCGTCATTCAATTCTTGTATTATTTCATTGATGGGAGCCATGGTTCCCAGATATTTTAGTTTTATCAATGGGAAATTTATGTCTTCGAACCCCTGGCTGAACACTCTTAGAAGAAATAGAACTTTAAATGGTAGAAATTTTAGCGGTATTCCGCTTCTAGCCAAAAATACAAACGGAAGTCTTCTTGTCATTGCCTTTGGAGTGATGAATATTCCCTTGTTCCCACTTGTTCCGCTGGAAAGTCCGATTACATATTCTCCCTTGTAATAGCCTAGGTAATCCTTGTTGATTTCCTTTTCAACCGCATATTCACTGACTTCATCCAAGTTCAATCCACATGTATTTATTCCATCAAAATTATCCATTAATATCTGCTTGTCCATGGTGGGCAATTTATAAAAATCTTCAAGATTCTTTATCTTCAGATTTTTAAATTGTTTTTTGTAGTAATCCGCATTTTCAACTGCGAATTCCACCAGTTTTACTATCTCAGATCTTTGATATTCCTTCATCTGGCCAATGGAAAACCCGTACATGTGCCTATTGAGTTTGATAAAGTCCATGATTCCCATTTTCAAATATCTCCACTCTTCAATTTTTCCTCTTTTGTGCTGCTTCCGAACTTTCTTAGAATATGAACATAGAAATACTCCAACCCATACTTATACTGCTTTTTCTCCCAAGCCTGAAGAATAAAGCCCCATATAATAGCCAGGCAAAATCCGTAAAGCAATGCTCCAGTCAAGTCGAAGGTTGTTCCAGGAAAGAATAGATTGATGACCCTGAATATTGTAGCGCTGGCGATACTTTCAATAAAGAAGATGCTCAAGCCTGCTACTCCAAAACGATAAATAAATTTGGCAATTGGCGGCAATCTTTTTTGAGCTTTATTTTTACGAAAATCAAAGATTCCCAAAGTCGCCACTAAAAGCATCATGAATAATCCAAGCTGTGCGGTCATAATTGCAAACCACTTCAAATCTATGCTTCTTTCAAGCATTGTATCAGGCAATTTTACATATAAAAAAACTCCAACTATAAATAATACTATGGCAACTGGAAGAACATTGCCAAGTATTTTCTTCCAATTATTTATAACAAGCAAAGTCGCTATCCATCCCCCTAGGAGAGAGAATGAAAAATACGGCATAATGGGATTATTCTTATTTACAAGCCAATTGAGCAAAAGAACCTTGCCGTAATTTCCTTGGTCTACGGCATCCAAATATATCCCGTACAATGGTATCCTTAGCAGTGATATGACAAAAAATCCAAGCCCCGAAATAAGAAATATCCTTGCAGCTCTTTTATGCACTTTCTCCAATTCATATTGATTGTTGTCATCGCTTATATTTCCATCTTTTCCATAGGATCCGTTTGGCAAACTACCAGCCAATTTTTGCACTAAAAGAAATACCAGGCCAATAAGAAGTATATTTATCCCAATCATTACCAGGCTATCCACATATAGAATCCTTTCCATATTGAAGCCATGAAGCAATCCGTTTCTAATCAAATCCACCAAAATGCTGTTGTTCATAGCTCTGTCTGCCATCTGTACGAGGCCAGGCCCCGTGAAAATGAAATAGGCATATGCAATTGCCAGTATTATAAGACCGCCAACTGTATTATATTTCAGTAATGAAATGTTGGAGTAACCCTGGGTTTCTAATTTTCTGTAAAATTGAAACGTATGCGAGACTCCGCTTATCATGGCGAATATTCCTGCGAACATGAGCAGCAAACCAATAATTGTTACAACTGGCGGTGGATTGTTCAGATCCAAATCATATAGGCCATTAAAGTAATAGAATGCGGAGTGCATCCAAATCAACGTAAATACTCCC
Source organism: Eubacteriales bacterium (assembly GCA_037144355.1). Classification (GTDB taxonomy): domain Bacteria; phylum Bacillota; class Clostridia; order Peptostreptococcales; family Anaerovoracaceae; genus JBAWWY01. The sequence continues at coordinate 535,878 of JBAWWY010000001.1, forward strand.
AGTCCCCTTAGCATGTCCAATCCTATGTAGTGTTTTCTCATTGCTTGCTCCTTTACTATCTTTCATTATTATTGCTAATTATTGTTCATTGGCAAGCTTGCTTTTGTAAAAGCCTTGCAACTCTTGGACGGTTATATCTTTGAACTATTATACATGGCAAATTTGCCGCGAGTGAATATATTAGCATGTAAAGTATTACTATTGGAGGTGTGAAAAACCCAAATATCCAAAAGGGAAGTATTGAAAGCCAGTGTGCAAATTCCCCCCGGCACGAAACAACAAGAAATTTCTTCAGATTGTCATAATTTGAAAAATCCAGGTGCCTCATTTTAAATCCTCCCTTGACTACTGCTGCCCCATCTGGCATGAATTTTTTCCATTTATCCACCATTAACAATCTTTTATATACATCTCCATTTTTTTCCCAAGTAAACGGTTTGAAAAACCAGGATTCATAGGAAAAATACCTGTCATCTATTTTATGGCAGATGAAAGTTATCGTTGCCTGGATTACCGGCCACAAAATGAAAACCAGCAAAATAGTGGCGCTCCTCGGAAGGAAAATTATTTGCATGCTTACCGCCTTATTTTTATTTTTCTACCTTTCCACGTTACATTTTTAGTGCAATACTTGTTAATAATTGAAATTATAAACAAGCTTATAAAAGCCAACAATAAAATAGGATAAAATAAAAGTGCTATTCTTTTAAAACTCCCGATTTTCTCTGATATGAACTTCAATTCCAAAACCATGCAAAAGTATAGGATTGAATAAGCCACGATGTTCCAAAATTCTCCAAATATCATGGATGCGGCGAAGTTAATTGCTATTGAACCACATGCGGTCACCCATGCAATAATCATTATAAGAATTGATATTGAAGTTTTGCTTGCTCCAGTAGCAAAATTCTTTGTCCAACCCTGAAATAATCCAGAAAAACCAGCGCCATACATCCTGAATGTAATATCCTTATCTCCATAAAAGAGTCCAAATTTTATTCCACTTCTGCTTAATTCCTCTCCCATGGATAAATCGTCGACTATGCTCTCCCTTGCAGAAAAGTGGCCATTGATTGACTTATACTGTTCCTTGTTTATTAGAATAACTGGTCCAAACAATCCGATAGTCTTGCCGATCGGAAGAAATCCCGCTCCATTGCCCGCAACCATGATCACATTGAAAAAAAACGAAATTTGTTCATAGAATTTTACGACTTGGTGATATGGCTGAACCGAAACGACACGGCCATCCTTCTCAAACTGGTTTACCAATTTGGAAATAGCATCCGGTTTAAGCCTGACATCGGCATCAATAAAAAGCAATAGTTCCCCACTGGCTTCGTTGGCTCCGCACTGGCAAGCCCAGGCTTTTCCAAACCAGTTTTCAGGTCTGTCTGTCACATGTATGAGTTTAACTTCAAAATCCTTTGCTATATCTGATGTCCCATCCTCAGAGTCATCATCTACGCATATTATCTCAAAAGCCTGCATATTTTGATTTTTTAAATCCATCAGGATATTCTTCAAGTTTTCTTCTTCATTGCGGGCAGGTATCACAACTGATATTTTTCTTCTTCTATTATTTATCTCATCTTTTGAATCAGACAACATGGGCTTGTTTATAAACAGCACCAAGCCAATGGCGAGACCAATCATGTTCATAAGCAAGGTAATCATCTATTTTCTCCCGCCTTTGCTTTTCCAATATTTGATTCCTCTATTAGGTATTCTATTATGCTCTTTATCTCCACGGGCATATTCAATTTTTCTCTTTGGATGCATTTGTCTTCAAACCTTGAAAGTATTTCGGACCTTTCTCCCTCTGGAATTTCAAAATGTTCCACGAGTTTTCCAGCACCCACAAAATTTCCAACCGACACCCTTCTCATCACACCTCGAATATCAATATCCGAATTCTCAGTACATAAAGGCTTTTCGCAGTATTGGCACTTGAAAGCTTTCAGCATTATGTTTCGCATCTTCTCTGGATAACTTTTATACATGTCTTTCGTTTCAAATGGCTTGTCAACAAGGTTTACAAAATTTTTCATGCCATGTCTGAAAGTATATTCTTCCAAACCCAGCTTTTTTAAAATTGCATTTGCGCTGCTTAACCCGGAAACTGTCACTGTCGGTGTGCCAGTACCCATTACCGTGGATTCCCCGCAGCAATAAAGGGAATCCCATTGGCTTTTCGTATGCATCCTGTTGAACATATGCTGTCCCAGCATTTGTTTTGGACCAGCAACAGAGCCGTTGTTTTTGTTTGTATATTTTTCTATGGTCAAAGGAGATGCAATTTCAGAAAAGAATACTGATTTATTAAATCCCGGGAATCTCTTTTCCAAAACCTGAAAAAGTCTGATTCTTTCCTTCTCTTTCATTTCATTATATTTTTCAACATCTTCCCTGTTCCATTTTAAAAATGAAGGTCCAATTGCAATAACCACATGTCCCTCATCGCTGCATAATGTATGGTCGTCCATACTTGGAATATAAACAGTAACTTCGCTTTCATCCAATTTATCTGGATTTCCAACCAGCATTTCAATGGGCATGGTGTCATCTGGGATTGCATCTTTTTTTACAAATGCATAGAGCACCACGCTAGGATATGTTGGAATAAGATTTTTAGCCCAATTGATTTTTTCCTCTGTCAAATAGCTACTATCTATGAGTTTCCCATAAAGATTCCAGACTGTTCCGGAATAAATGATATTGTCAGCAAAATATTCCTCATTCAAGGTGGTTTTAACTCCCACTGGCAATCCATTTTCGAAGATTATGCTCGCAACTTCTTTCTCGAGCAACATCACACCATCATTTTCCTCAATTACTTTTTCCAGTTTTCCTGGGAGAAAAACCGTTGATCCTGCAGGATAAAAACTCCCTCCAACATGATTGTCCACAAACATTATTGCAGCAAGTATTGCGGGTGTCTCTTCGACTGTTGTATAACAATATGTTGATGTAAGCTTGTCGAAGAATTTAAATATTTCAGGATCTTTGAAGTATTTTTCTAAAAGGCTCTTCGTGCTTTTATTCATGAAGCTCAGAAATTTAAAATATGAAAGCGGGTGCCTGACCAGCCCTTTTAAAGAGCCTTTTGGGTCAGTCTGGTCCGGAGTTGTAAAGACAGGATTTTCGACCATTACATTTTTATAAAGTTTGAGCATATCTTTGTAAAATCGCTTGATATTATTTTTCTCGCTTGGGAATACTTCGCCAAGCTCATTGGCGAATTTATACACATCCGGCCAGAATTTAATACGATGTCCCATATAGTTAACGCAATATAAAAAATCGTGCTTGATTACATCGATTGGCTCCTCAAGGCAATTCATCACGCACCTATGGGGATTGAATCCCTCTTCACCAAAACCGAACAACATGGATGAGCCTTGGTCAAAGATTACATTGTTTCTCTTGAAAGTCCCACACGATCCACCAGGATTGTAGCTTTTTTCAATTACAGCAACTTTCAAGCCTCTCTTCGCAAGCAAGCTGGCAGCGGCAAGCCCTGAAAGACCTGCACCGATTATGACAACATCATACTTCATACCCATCGCTCCTCTACCCAAATATTAAATTATAATCAATCAGCAACAATCATTTATGAATTTACTTAACTCTGCCCACGATTCCACCCTCCAGCATAACCTTGATACCATGTGGATGGTTTGGAGAGTTGGTAAGTATTCTCGAAACAATACCCTCTGTCAACTTGCCAGTCCGCTGGTCCTGTTTCTGCACAACATTGACTTTCATTCCTATCTTAATTTCCTGCCTATTTGTCCCACTAATATCCATAATTCTCCTTTTTATAACATTATACCATAGACTCAATAAGACTTTCCAGAATAACAAATTCATTAAAAAGGTTTGGATCCATAGCATAGATGTATTCTTTTGATACATCTTATACTGAATCCAAACCTTTTCTTACTTATGAACACTATTTATTTGAACACTATTCTTAATGAAACCCTTTCAATTCTCAAATACAATTCTTCCGTCCAGTATAGTTTTTTCTACCTTGATTTTACTTAAAGTGCCAATGGAAAGTTTATCAGACAGGATTACCATATCTGCAAAGAATCCCTCCCTAAGCATCCCTTTCCTATCCTCTTCAAAAGAGGCATACGCTCCTTCATATGTGTGACATTTTACAGCATCGTACAAGGAGATGTTTTCTTCCTGCACAAAGTCCTTGCCTTCTTCTGTTTTTCTATCCACTGCACACCTTATGGCAGATATTGGATCTGGCCATGTTACCGGTCCGTCTGATCCAAAAGAGAGATGTAGGTCATGTTTCAACATCGTATTAAATTCATAAATATTATCTATCACATCTTTATCATAGTTCAGTAATATTCCATCGCCGAAATCTTGAATAAATTTAGGTTGTGATGCTATAAGAACATTGATTTTTCTCATTCTCTCAAAAGCTTCATCACTGCCAATTCCACAGTGTTCAATCCTGAATCTATTATCGCCCTCATATTCACCATCTTTTAGGAGGATTTTTTCGTAAGCGTCAAGGCAACTCTCGATTGCTCGGTCTCCAATAGCATGAATGCCTAATTGCATTTGATTTTCATATGCAAGCCTGGCCATCTTGGTCAGCTGTTCATTTGTTAGCAGCATCATTCCATTGCCTGGTTTGTCCCTATATGGCTTTTTGACCGCAGCAGTTCTGCCAATCATTGATCCATCTGAAAAACACTTCAGCCCCGATAATTTTATAAAATCATTGTTCATTTTAAAATATTTGTTAAAATATGAATCCTCATTTGACAGATCTGCTTCGGCTTTTTCTGGCGAATCATATGGATATAGAATACTGACACGTGTTTTCAATTGAAAGTTTCCCAGCATTTGAAAATACATTTCCATATCTACGGTATAATCCTCCACACCCATGTCGTGGACACTGGTTATGCCTTTTTCAAGATTCATTTCAACTGACTTTTCAATTGATTTTATTTTTTCTGCCCTGCTATACTGAGGGATTTTGTTAATGGCCAGATTAAAAGCAGTCTCATACAATACACCCGTTGCTTCTCCTTCAGAATCCCTTTCTATTTTACCCCCTGCTGGATCTATTGTTTCCCTTGTTATCCCTGCGGCTTCCAATGCTTTTGAATTTACGGCGACCATATGGCCTGAAATGTGAAATATCAAAATTGGCTGTTCCAAGCTAACTGCATCCAAATCGCTTTTATCTGGATGCTTTTTTTCAGCAAGCTTGTTATGGTCGTAAAGATTACCCACAATCCAAGCATCTTCCATTTTTTCTCCCGGCAACAGATTTCCCGATGTTTTTACGCTTTTACGCAACTCATTTTGTATATCTTTTATTGTTTCCACCTTTGGATATTTCAAGTCAACTTGAATCATCGCCAAGGCATTTGACTCGAAATGAATATGTGAATCTATAAAACCCGGCAATACTGTCTTGCCATCCAGGTCGATCATTCTTGCTCCCATATCTTCAGCGCATAGTTTCAGGATTTCATCATTTCGTCCAATCTTTTTGATTAGTCCGCCTTCAATGAGCAATGCCTCATTTCTTTCCAATGGGGAAGCCATTGACCAAATATCACCATTAAACAAAGCAATCCTATTCATAAAATCTTCCTCCAATCAATTATACAAATGACACTCAACCAATCTTCCTTCAACCTCACTTGTCTGTGGATCTACTGTTTTACATATTTCCATGCATTCCTCACATCTGGGGTGGAACCTGCAACCCTTTGGAGGATTGATGGCGCTTGGAACCTCGCCTTTTATTATGGCCAGTTCCTCTACATTTCTTGTATGCAATCCTGGTATTGCATTGAATAAAGCCTTTGTATATGGATGCTTTGGATTATTGAATATTATATCGGATTCGCCATATTCAACAATTTTCCCCAAATACATTACAATTATCTTATCAGACATATAGTTTACGACACTTAGATCGTGGGAAATCATTATGTAAGTCAATTGCATTTCCTTTTTTAATTTTTCAAGCATTTCAAGCACTTGTGCTTGGGATATTACATCTATAGCCGATGTTGGCTCATCGAGAACTACCAGTTTAGGTCTAACTGACAACGCTCTTGCTATTGCAATCCTTTGTCTTTGGCCACCACTGAATTCATGGGGATATTTAAATGCTCCCTCTTCAGGCAATCCAACCATTGACATCAACTTCTGCACAGCCTCCAAATAAGCCTCAGATGACAATTTCTCATGAACTTTCAAAGGTTCCCCTATTATATCCTTTACCAGCCATCTTGGGTTTAGTGACCAAAACGGATCCTGGAAAACAATCTGGACGTTCTTTCTTGCTTTTCTAAGGTCACGCTTGTTCAAAGAGAAAATATCGCTTCCATCGAAAAGGACTTCACCTTCTGTTGGCTTATGAAGCAATAAAAGTGTATTTACCAAGGTTGATTTTCCGCAACCCGATTCTCCAACAACCCCTAATATTTCTCCTTTTTTTATATTGAAGCTTACACCGTCTACTGCTTTGACAAAAAGATTCCTGGTAGCTCTTGAAACGCTTTTAACCGGGAAATATTTCTTCAAATCCCTCACTTCTAAAATATTCTCAGTAGAAGTACTAGTGCTTAGCTTGTTTTTATCCCTCGCAGGTGTGACTGTTTTCAGCAACAATTTTGTATAGTCCATTTGTGGATTTCTTAGAACCTCATCCACTGTTCCCTGTTCAATGATTTGTCCTTCCTTGAGTATTCCCATCCTATTGCAGATTGCTGAAACGAGACCAAGATTGTTGGCAATGAAAAGTACAGTAATCCCAAACTGCTTTTGCAACTCGTGAATCAGTTTTAGAATTCCCGCCTGTATTGTTACATCAAGATTTCTTGTTGGTTCATCTGCGATTAGAAACTCCGCGCCACACGAAAGTGCAATTGCAATAATGATTCTTTGCCTCTGTCCGCCGCTTAGTTCATGTGGATATTTATCCATTATTCTTTCTGGATCTGGCAGCTTGACGATTCCAATCATTTCAACAGCTTTTGCTTCAGCTTCCTTTTTCTTTAGCTTTTGGTTCTTGATTATAACCTGTGTCATTTGATATCCAACCGTAAAAACTGGATTCAAAGTTGACATTGGGTCTTGAAAAATCATGGAAATCTTGTTTCCTCTGATTTTCTGCATTTCCTTTTCAGTTTTAGAAAGCAAATCTTCTCCATCAAGGAGTATTTCTCCACTTTCTATTTCTCCTGGGGGCATATCGAGAAGTTTCAACAAAGCGAGTGCTAAAACAGTTTTCCCCGATCCGCTTTCGCCAACGATGCCAAATGTTTCTCCCTTGTCGATTCCAAGATATTCAATATTTAGAATATTCTTAGTCCCTTCAAATGTCTTGTAATTTATTTTAAGATTCTTTATTTCAAAATATTTACCCACTTCAAACCTCCTAATTCTTTCTAGTCTTTGGATCTAGTATTTCTCTCATTCCATCACCTAAAAGGTTGAAAGCAAGTACTGTGATGAAAATGGCTATGCCCGGAAACAAGCTGTACCAAGGTGCATTCATGAAATAATTCTTACTTGTGCTAACCATCAAACCCCATTCAGGTGTTGGTGGCTGGGCGCCTAATCCCAAGAAGCTTAATGATGCCAATGACAATATAACCGCGCCCATGTCCATTGATGCCTGTATTATTATGGGAGCGACACAGTTTGGAACAATATGCTTGAATATTATTTTCATGCTGGATGTTCCTATAGCTTCAGCAGCCTTTGCAAATTGTTTTTCCTTGACCGAAATCGCCTGGCCTCGCATCAGTCTTGTATACCAAGGCCACCATGATACGATAATTGCAATTGTAGCGTTATTCAATGAGGGTCCAAGCAACGCTGCAATGGAAATCGCCATTAACAATGGGGGGAAGCTTAAGAAAATATCAGTTATTCTCATAATAAGCTCATCGAGCCAGCCACCAATTGAACCAGCGATTGCTCCAAGAAAGCTTCCTATGGTAACGGCAAAGAATACTGCAACAACCGCAGCTTGAAGGGATATTCTAGTGCCATACAATATTCTACTGAATATATCCCTGCCCAGTTCATCGGTTCCACATAGGTTCTTCCAAGAAGGTGGGTTTAGACTGTTAGCAGGGTCGTTTCCCAGAAATATGTGTTCCGGAAAAGGAACAATGAAGTTGGCAAAAATGGCAACGAGCACTAAAACGAAAACTGTAATCAATGCAAATCTAGTAAGTATATTTTTATTCAAAAGGTAAAATGACAGTTTAGCCTCTTTTATTTTCGGCTCTATCACTTTTCTAGATAAAATATTTTTCATCATATTAATAATCCCCTATACTCTTATTCTTGGATCTAATGAGATAATCAGATCTGCTATTAAATTGAGAATCATATAACAAATTGCGGAGAAAATAGTTACTCCCATAATTGCCGGATAGTCTAAAGTTACAATTGAGGATGCTACATATTTTCCGATTCCAGGCCAATTAAATATAGATTCCACAAGAAATGTACTCATCAAAGTGTATCCAATAGAAAGTGTGACAACCGTAGCTGTTGGACCTAGAGAATTTTTTAAAGCGTAAACCCAGAGTATCAATCTTTCAGACAAGCCATATGACCTCTCAGCGGTTATATAGTCTTCTCCTAGTATTTCCAGCATAGCCGATCTTGTCATTCTAGATACAAGGCCAATAGGATATAGCGCAATAGTAACCATTGGCAGAATCATATGCCTGAAGGCATCCTGAAAAAGAGCAAGATTGCCAGTCAATAGGCTATCCAATAAAAGGAGTCCTGTAATATTCGGCATATTTCCCATGAGTGATGTTTCCAAACTCACTCTTCCCCCTAACGGCAGCACATTCAAGTAACTGTAAAAAACAAGTTGAAGAGCCAAAGCCATCCAAAATCCCGGCAATGATACAGCTCCAATGGAAAAGAATCTGCTTAAATGGTCCAATGGCCGATTCTTGTATTTGGCTGAATATATCCCCAACGGAATGCCAATCATGAGTGCCAGCAATGTGGCCATCATAACCAATTCAACAGTTGCAGGTATGAATACCTTAAGATCATTTACCACAGGATTTCTGGTTCTTAAAGAATAACCCAGATTCCCTTTTGCCAAGTCTCCCACATATTTTACGAATTGTATCGGGTAGGACTTGTCAAGACCGAGCTCAATTCTAGCAGCAGCAACTTGAGCAGGTGTAGCTCTAGCTCCCGCCCATTTTGCCGCAGGATCCGATGGAACAACCCGGGTAATTATAAAAGTAATGAGCACAACGCCCATTAAAACAATCAGGCTCAGCAATAATCTTCTTATAATATATTTCTTCAATTTCCTACCTTCTTTCGGCATTATAATTTTCTATATGTAAATCTAACGAGTTTTCAACGTAATATATTTCAAGTCATAAAATTTTGTAGTATTTATCTAAACGTTCGATTAACAAGTATAAAACAAACGAGTTAGGACTTAGAGAGGAGATCCCGAGTCCTAACTCTTTGAATTTTCTATCTATTCTTTATAAAAATCATAGAAGAATAATATATATGGGTATGCAGGGTTTTCGCTGAAGTTTTTCAAGCTGTTGTTGATTGTATAAATGCTTTTTCCATCTGTTACGAATAAGGAAACTGCATCATCGGCAACAATTGTTCCTGCTTCTTTGTATAGTTCTGTTGCTTTGGCACGATCTACTCCACTTGTTTTGTCAGCTTCTTCGATTATTGCGTCAAGCTTTGGATTTGAATAGTATCCAAGGTTGAAGAATATGTCTTTTTCTGAATGATAAAGAGCATTGAACCAGCTAGCAGGTGTTACTACATCAGGCCACCAAGCTATAGATAAGAAGTCTTGTCTATCTTCTGGCTTTGGACTTTTAGCAAGTTCCCACATTGAATCCCAAGGCATTCCTCGCAATTCAACTTTGATTCCCAATTTTTCGAGTTCTGATTTGTATAATTCTGCAGTCTTTTTCCTATCCTCAACTCCTGAGATATAGGTTATAAGCATGTCGAAACCACCATTAGGATATCCGGCTTCAGTTAACAATGCCTTCGCTTTTACAAGATCATATTCGTAAAGAGGTTTGTCAAGTGCTCCCCACATGCCTTGTGGAATAGGTCCTGTTGGTCTTGTAGCATATCCCTGGGCAACATATTTTATAACATCATCATATGGGAATGCATAACATAGAGCTTGTCTAACCAGCTTGTTGTCAAAAGGCTTAACCTGAGTATTGAAGAATCCGATTGTATTCGCATATGATGAGCTGGTATAAACTGTTACAACCTTGCTATCTTTTAATGCGATAAGATCTTCAACCTGAAGTGAATTAACGATATCCGCTTCTCCTGATTCAACCATCTGACGTCTTGAAGCGTTTTCTGCTACATTTTTAATAACGATTTTTTTGAGATGCTTTCCATCCCAACCGCCCCAGTAATTTTCATTTTGTGCAAGGATTACCTGATCTCCAGGAACCTGGCTTTCAAGCTTGTAAGGACCTGTTCCCGCTTCATTTCCAAGTTGGAACCAGTCTGTTCCTTGTTCTGCTTGTGCTGGTGACATGATAAATGCGCTGTATCCACAGGCTGCAATCAAATCAAGAGCTGCAGGGTATTTAAGTGTGATGGTTATTGTATCTGGATCAACTACAGTTATGTCTTTTACTGGAGCCCAGATAAAAGATGCTCCCTTGTTCATATTCCTGTTTCTATCAAGGGAATATTTTACAGCAGCTGCATCCATTACAGTTCCATCATGGAACTTTACATCTTTTCTCAAGTTGAATGTCCATGTAAGTCCATCCGCACTTTTTGAATAGTCGGTAGCTAAGATTGGTGTGAATTCATTTGTTTTTGGATCATACCTCAGAAGAGTTTCATAAAAGTTGTTTAATACAAGACTCTCTACCGAGTATGCAATGGATGGATCCCAGTCGATTACAGGGGCTGTATAGCTTCCCATAAACAACAAATCGTTCTTTGCAGAGCTGCTTCCATTATTACCAGCACATCCGCTGAGTATAGTGGCAACAACCATAACGATTGCAAGAGTTAAAGCGATTTTTCTTTTGTTCAATAACATTAATTTTTCTCCTTTCAAAATGTTTTTATATTTTATATTGTCCGTTATTATCTTTTATTGTATTATTATTTCGCATCTTGTCAATGATTATTTTTTAATTTTCTGACAATAAAAAAGTTGAGCCGCAGCCCAACTTAAAGTCGATATTTTCTATCTTTGTTGTTTTACAAATTTTATCTCGGAATATTTTTTATATCCTTAAATCTATCGGAAAAATAATAAGTTTTATCAATGTCTGCCTTTTCAGCAGGCATGCTGAAATTTTGGAAGAATAGAGCTAAGGATAAATTTGCAACTAGGCTTAGAGCCATTGAATTGCCATAAGAGAAATCAAACAAATAAACCAGTATGAAGAAACTTGTTCCTCCACCAATCATTCCCGCAATTATTCCAATACTGTTCATGGTTTTCGAAAACCAGACCAATAGGTACGGTACCGCCAAAATTGATCCGCCTAGGAATGCTCCAAAAATATAGAGATCGAATATATCATAGATAAGGACACTGGCTCCAAGACTTAGAAAACCAACAAATATTATCAGAAGGCTTATCACTAAGACAAGTTCCCTTTCGGAGGCATCATTCTTGAAAATCTTTTTATAAATATCCTGCGTCAGTGAAAGCCCAGAGGTAAGCAGGTACGTATTGCATGTTGAAACAGCCGCGGATATTATGGTCAATAGTATAATAATTGTGGCGGCAGGTGGCAAGGATAATATAAAGTCGCTCAAGGCAACTGGAAAAGCTGTGAAACTAGGGAAAATTATCTTGCTGAATACTCCTATATAACAAGGGAAAAGAATCCAGATCATAGCAGCTCCAATTGGTGCCAAATACCCCCAAAATGCAACCTTTTCAGACTTCGCTGAAATAATCCTCTGCCATGTCGCCTGATCCTCCATGAGAAAAAACAAACCTGGAGCTATAAGAAATATAATTACTTCCTTCAGTTTTCCAGTGCTTCCAAAAATACTTAAATACTGTCCTCCACCGATTTTGTCATAGAAATCGAAAATATGATTTAATCCGCCAGCATATTTAACAACGTAGATAAGAAGCAGAGGCAATCCTATAAACTGGAATAAGCCTTGTATTATATTTGTTCCCGCACTTCCCCACATTCCGCTAAGTGCGGTATAGGATATAATGAAAATTGCAGTAATTGTCAAAGCAAAGTAAAAATCCACCCTTAGGGAGAGGGAAACAAAAAAAGCAATAGTGGAGAATTGCGCTCCCACAATTGTTACGTTGCGAGATACGATGGATAAAGCTACCAGTATTCTAATTATTTTTTCATGTGTTGGAAATCTCAGCGAAAAGAAATCACCAATAGTATAAACATTCAATTTTCTGATTCTAGTTAAAAAAATAGGGGCAGCCAAAGCTCCCATAATATAAGCGACGCCAATAACCCAATATTGGTAGATTCCCCATTTGAAAGTCATTCCAGCCAAGCCGACTATGGTCGCGCCACTGATCCATGTGGAAAAATAAGTGAAAAATGTAAATGTAAGACCAAGAGAGCGACTCGCAACTGCGAATTCATCAAATGAACTGATTGATTTTTTGATGAAAATACCGCTTACAAAAAAAATAACAAGAATATAAAGAACAATCCAAAAGTAATATGGGAAAATACCTATCGCCTCCGTTATCTCAAATCGCCGTTATTTTTTGCTGCTATCGTTGGAGACTGTGTGACTTTCAACCCATTCGACTACTTCTGCATCTTTAAAACGAATTGTCTTGCCCAACTTGATAAAGGGCATACCCATTTCCTTGAATTTGTAAACTGTTGATCTCGCAACTTTAAGCATTTCTGCCACGTCTTCTATTGTAAGATATGAGAATTCTTTTGCCATTTCAAAACACCTTCTATTTGAATTTTTACCTCGATTATGCTAAAATACTTGTTAATATATACATTATTGTATTTTAACATATTATATCATGTTTTATCTTTTGTGAAGCAGTAATTTTATTTTGTTGAAAAATACTTGAATCCATTGGGGTAATGCTGTCTATGAATAAGTTGAAAATAATATTGATTGTTGTAGTCTGTGCAAGCTTGCTAGCAGGATTATTATACATCGTTAACACTAAAAGTAAAATCCCAGCTTTTATCGGCTCTCCCATAAAAATAGGCCTTATTGGTCCTTGGACTGGTTCTAGCGCACAAAATGGCTTAAGTATGAAAAAAGGTGCTGAACTTGCTGTTGAAAATATCAACAATACTGGCGGCGTGAATGGCAGAGAGTTATTGCTTCTGGAATATGATGACAAAGGTTCTCCAAGTGAATGTCTTGCCGGCATAAAACAGTTGGCCGTAGCAGATGGAGTTACTGCAATAATTGGTCCCTTCAACAGTTCCTGTGCAATGGCAATAATGGATCTTGTTGATATTTTGGAAGTTCCATTGATTACACCTGTTGCCATGTCGGATGAAATCAACCTTAAGGACGATTACATCTTTAGAAATACCCTTGGGATAAGGGAAGCCGACAACAAGACAAATGCCTTCTCGGATTTTGCAAACGGAAAGTACATAATGCTGGATGGATTTGGTGGCAAGTCAATAGGGATATTGTGGCAGAACGATGTCTGGGGCTACCAGATGCAAACCACTGTGGTGAATGATTTGAAAAAGATAAAAAAGCTTGATGCTCTTACCTTCAGCGAGCCATTCGAACTGGGCCAGACTGATTTTAGCAAGATATATAAGGAATATGGGGCAAATCTGCCAGATGTCATCTACGTAGTGGCATTGAACAAGGAAGCAATCCAGATTGTCAGCCAGGGAAGAAAAGCTGGTTTTCAAGGTCTCTATTATGGAGAAGGTGGTTTCAACATAGATAGCTTCGACAAGGAGCTCGGTGAATTGGCAAATGGTTGCCTTTTTTCCACACAGTGGCACCCATCTTTTTCTACTCCCATGTCTGACCTTTTTATGAAACTATACACAGAGAAGTATGACGATATTCCTGATATGTTTGCTGCTATAAGCTATGAAGCAATGTATATACTGGACAATAGCTTGGTCAAAACTTCCGATTTATATGGCAGAGACAATTATACCAAATATTTGCGTGACTCCCTTGCAATGACAAGAAACTTTAGCGGAGTTACCGGCAATATAACTTTTGACAATCTAGGTCAATGTGACAGGCCTGTATTTATAATGCAAAAGAGATGGTCTGGCCATGAGATTCAATCCGTAATAATTTATCCCAAGAAGTATTCCCAGAGTGATTCAATTCTAACTTTCAATTTTGAAAAAATGTTTGAGCAAAATTAGAATCCCTTGTTCTCGATTCCAGCCATATAGCCAAAATCATCATATATGTCGCCACTTTTCTTGTCTAAAAAGAAAATTTTCGTCTCCCCTGAGACTTCCTCTTTAATAATATCCTGCATCTTCCCAGATTTTGGTGCGATAAGCTCCGCAACATAACCAATATAAGCTTCAATTTTAAGTTTTGCTTCAACATTTTCGAAAACCAATACTATTTTTTCGCTTGAAACACTTTCTATCTTCAGATTGCTGTTATTGTAGGTTGCGAATCTATATTCTTTGCCTTCATGGATAAAATTGCAGATAAACCCAAGGAAGCTCATCCCAAGAAAGGGTATATCCGCTACTGAGCAAAAGATACTGGTCCCCGCATCATTGAAATTATTGCATTGAATCCAGATATATTTCTTTGGGAACGATGTGCCCCAATCTTTTTCAATATATCCCCTGCCGTTTTTTATTTCTATTTCACTCTCATTGATTTTCAAGGTTCCATGTGCAGAATGGCTCATGCTGACTATCCCGTGATAACATTCCATCATTGGAAAATAAGCAAAAAAGCCCATTATATTGGGCATTGCTAGTTTCATTCTTATCTTTGTCAGTTCTCCGAGTTCAAAATCGGCTTTTATATTTATTTCTGTTCCATTTTTCAGATTCTTATCAGTCATGGAGATATGTATCTTGGATTGGGCAAAGCTATTTTCTCCAATTTGTAAAAGGAATGGACTGTCTTGGAATTTGAATGCATCCAATGTAAATCTTATATATCCGCTTTCAGTTTTTTTCGTTCCATTTTCATTTTCAGTCACAAAAATATATTGAACAAAGCAATGGGCATCTCCATCATTCAAGCTTATTCCCGGAATAAAGCTGGCAACTCTTCCATTTTCCATGGAAGATATCTTATAATACCAGCCTTCGAAATAATTCCTTTTTTTTATATTCCCCTGAAATATTATCGGGTTTCTGATTTTATCTACTTGCATAAGTCATCTATAAAAGCTTCAAACTCAGCAATAATTTCTTCCAATGGTTTTGAGACTTCATCCAGGTTTAACCCATACATTGGAGGCATTGCAACATTTCTCGCAAGAATTTCCTTACCAAGCTCTTCAATATATACTCCTGCGCCTTGGACCAAAGTCCCGTCGTTATCCACCTCTTTTGGTCTGCCTCCCCAGTCTTCCGACCAGCTTGTCAAGGTAACACCGCATGTAGGTGATCCGTTGCTGCTTAATATTGCTACTGTCTCATACCCAGCCTTTTGATAATTTTCCATATAGTCAACCATCTGTTTTGCCAAGCCTCTGCAAAATTCCCTGAAGCCGGCATTGTCATAAAGATTCTTTGTACACCACCATCTGTCTATTCCCAAATAGAGAGTTTCAGGACATGGCATCTGCATAATTCCCAAATCGTATTTATAGATTGCATCCACTACTTCCTTGCATAAGCCTGGATACCTGGCAAATTCCTTTACTTTGTTGTTTGAATTCAAAAGACAGTTTGATACGAAAATTATCTTCTTGCTTCTTGCATCTTCCTTATGTGCGGACATTTTAGCACCCCCTTAATTATAAATAAATTGTTTATGACATATCACTTCTAAAATCCAGTTGCGTTTCCCTACCATGGTTTTTTTAGAACCTTTTCAATAAATATCTTTGCAATTCCAGGGTCGAATTGAAATCCGGCGCATCTTTTTATCTCGCTTATTGCTTCGTCTTCGCTCAATATTTTTCCATACGTCCTTTGTGATGTCATGGCATCATATGCATCTGCAATTGCAATTATTCTACCCTGCATAGATATTTCCTCGCCTTTTAAACCTTTGGGATATCCGGTTCCGTCCCATCTTTCCTGATGTTCCAAGATATGGTCTGCTATTTCTGAAAATTCATTCACCGAGCTTAATATTCTGTATCCGATTTCCGAATGTTTGTTGATTTCCTTGATTTCACTGTTATTTAACTTCTCTTTCTTGTTTAGAATATTTTCATCGATTCCTATCTTGCCGATATCATGCATCAGCCCTGCTGTTTTTATTTGGTTTACAATTTCCTTATGAAGATTCATCTTTGTAGCAATGCTTTTACAAATCTCGCTTACCCGTTTTGAATGCAACATTTCCCTATTGTTTTTTTCATATAATGTACTCATTATCAAATCTATTGTTTGACTTCTCATGCTGGTGCTCTCGTACAGTTTCTTTCTATAGAGGTCGTCTTCTGCATCCTTGAATATTCTTTGTATGTTTTCTTCTTCACTATTCTTTGTTTCAAATCCAAATGAAATTGATACTCCAACTGAATCCACTTTCTCATTTAATGCCAAATACTTGATCCTATCTATAACTTTTGAGGTTTCCAACTCATCCGTCTTTGGGAGAATAATAACAAATTCATCGCCACCTAGTCTTGCAACAATATCGTCGGCTCTGCAGCCTTTCTTTATTATGTCAGCTACTTTCTTTAGAAGCTCGTCACCCTTTTGGTGGCCAAAGGAGTCGTTTATCAGCTTCAATCCGTTTACATCACCCATTACAATAGTCAGAGGAAGATTTCTTTCCTTGTCCAGCCTCATTAGCTCTTCTTCGTAGAATCTTCGGTTGTATAATCCTGTAAGTTGGTCATGGTAGCTTAGATAGATAATTTCTTCTTCTCTCTTCTTCTGATTGGTAATGTCTATTCCCAATCCGGTAAAAAACTGTTTCCCATCCAATTTGAAAGCGCTGGCTGTAAAGTACATTGGAATTATTGACCCATCTTTTCTCTGAAGGTTAGCTTCCGCCTCCCCAAATCCTTCTTCAAGTGCCTTCTTTATACCTTCCAGTACCGCTGTCTGACTTTTAATATCACCCTTGTACCAGTCGAGCAAACTCATCTTTGATAATTCCTCACTGGAATATCCGGTCATTTCTTCGTGCCTCGAGTTGAATCTTACAAGCCGGCTCTGGTCATCGTATAGATAGATCATTCCAGGAGCGCTGCTAAAAATTGCATCTGTAAGAGCTTTTTCCTTTAATAGTTCTCCTTCGGTTTCCTTGATGCTTGTTATATCCGTAACCGCGAGATGGCAAATTTGGAGGCCATTTTCATTTTTTACAGCATTGGCCACTATATGGACCCATATGATGTTTTTATCTTTTTTAACCATTCTTATTACACATGCCTGGGCCTGCGCTTCTTCGAAAAGTTCTCTCCTGTGTTGGAAATAACTTCCCTTGTCTTCTTCGAATATATAATTTAAAATTGGCTGGTCACTCAAATCTTCAGGAGATAAGCCCAATATGGTGGCAGCAGCTAAATTTGCATCATTTATAATTCCCTCATCTGATATTATCAAATATCCAACTGGTGCGAGATCAAAAGTCTCCTCCTGTGCTCTGAGTTTTTTTTGTTTTGCCTTTGCCATATATCTCTCCCCTCGCATTGCCAAATTTTCCTTACGTTTAAAAAAACTTTACTCCCTATTTCAAATAAAGTCAATTAAGTCGCTGTGTCAAACGTAGTGTTATCAATAGGTCGATTTGACTTTTATAAACTAAATTTCGGTCTTTTGTGGTATAATAATATTGAAATTAAGAGAATCACCGTTGTTTCTTAATATTAAGGAGGTTTTTAAAATGGGAGAATTAAAAGACAAATTAGGAAAATTGTTTGGTGAAGTTAAAGACAAATCAGGCGACTTAAAAAGTAAGGCTGAGTCTGCATTTGATGATATTAAAGACAAGTCTGGGGATTTAAAAGACAAGGCTGAAGTTGCTTTTGAAGATGCTAAGAAGAAATCTGTTGTTCTTAAAGACAAAGCTGAAGTAGTTTTAGAAGATGCGAAGAAGAAATCTGCTGTTCTTAAAGACAAAGCTGAAGTCGCTTTTGAAGATGCAAAGAAGAATTCAGAGGTTTTAAAAGATAAGGCTGAAGTAGTCCTTGACGATGTGAAGAAAAAGGCTGATGAGTTCAAGGTTAAAGCCGAAGCCGCCGCAGAAGAAATGAAAAAGAAATCGGATGCTGCTAAAAATACAGAAAAAGCCCCTGCAGGCAAGGATAAAAAGACTAAATAGATCTATTGGTCCAGGCAGGCAGTATGTCTTGAATCCATTGCAATGCAAGGAGAAAAATATTTTAAAAATAAAGTTTGCATATTTAAAATATACGTAGTACAATGATTGAGTTAGCTAAACAAGCTAATGGATTATTTTTTCAGACAGACTTCTTTATTTAAAGGTTGGAGTGTATCTAGAATCATAAGTCCTATTTTACATAAGGAGGTATACACATATGACAGACAAAACATTAGTATGTAAGGATTGCGGCGCATCTTTCGTTTTTACGGAAGGCGAACAAACATTCTACAAGGAAAAAGGCTTTGAAAATGAGCCACAAAGATGTCTAGAATGCAGAGCAGCTAAAAAGAGACAGAACAGAAGCAATAGCTACGATAGATAATAACAGATTGCAAATTTAAAGAGAGCTTCGGCTCTCTTTTTTTATTGCTTCCAAACACCCCAAAGATTATTGCGAGGTGTAAAAGTAGGCTTGTATTTTCCTTTCTTCTTCCCATATAATTTGGAAGGGAAAGTTGTATTATGCAACTTTCCCTCTCTTTGAATATGATACTTAAATAACCTGATTTGAATTAGCTTATTTCTAAGCTAGCTCGCTGATTGCAGCAAGCGCTCTGTCAATTTCCTGAATTGTATTATATGGTGCAAGCCCGATACGGATCAGGCCTCCGGAATCCCTCAACCCGAAAACAAAGATTAATTTGGATGCGAAAAAATCTCCATCCCAGACAAATATTCCCTTGCTGGCTAAATGCTCTGCAACTTCCCGAGGACTTCTATTTTTTAAAGTGAACGATACTGTGGATGTCCTTGGATGTCCTTTAGGCGGGCCGTATACCTTGATTCCCGGTATTTGTTCCAGACCATCAATTAAATACTCTGTAAGGGGCTTTTCGTAGGCTTCCATGGCAAGCATGCCTGCCACCACGCTGCGTCTTCTACCAGTCAGTCCAATAATTTTGTCAGCAAAATCTTTTTCATATAATTCTCCAACTGACTCTATGAAAGCTATCGCTTCTCCTGCGCCAGCAATACCTTCATGGTTCAATGTTCCAGTTTCAAACTTCAGCGGAGCCCAGTTTTCCTGCTCTTTGACTTTTATAGTTCTAAGGCCTTCCATAACCTCCTTTTTTGCATATAGTATCCCTATATGTGGTCCAAATAGCTTGTATGCCGAGCAGATCAAGAAGTCTGTTTCTATTTCTCTAACATCAATTGGTCCATGCAATGCATAATTTACAGCGTCAACCATTGTTAAAGCTCCCACTGCATGAGCCATTGAAACCATTTTTTTTACATCGCTTATGGTACCAACGCCATTTGAAGCATAGTTGAAAGCTGCCACCTTGGTCCTACTGTTCAATTTGGATGCGAAATCATCCATATCAATAATGCATTTATCCAAATCCACATTGACATTTCGGATGATTATTCCCTTCTCTTCCAGTATTTCCCAAGGCCCCCTGTTGCCTTCATGGTCTATGTCGGTAATCAGGATTTCATCCCCAGGCTTCAAATCTCTTGCTATTGCATGGGAAAGATTGAAATTCATTGTAGTTGCATTTGCTCCAA
Organism: Eubacteriales bacterium; assembly: GCA_037144355.1. Taxonomy (GTDB): domain Bacteria; phylum Bacillota; class Clostridia; order Peptostreptococcales; family Anaerovoracaceae; genus JBAWWY01. The sequence continues at coordinate 555,921 of JBAWWY010000001.1, forward strand.
AGGAAACTTCTTCCCAATCGCAGCCAAATAAATCTGCAAACGCTTTTCTTGTATCAGTTATCATGGTATCGGTTTCAATGCTTGTTGCGAAAGCCCCATGAATATTTGAATTATGCCATGTAAGGTAATCTGTAACTTTCTCAATAACCCTCATTGGGACTTGAGATCCACCTGGGCAATCCAAATATGCCGCAGGATAGTCATTAATTTTCCTTGCCATTGCGGGAAATTGTTTTCTAACCGATTCAACATCAAAATTCATATTAATCCTCCATTTTTATTATATTTAATCTACTTTTGCGATAAACTCATTAAATGTGGAAATATAGATAACCGAGTTATGTCCCGACGCTCCAACTCTCTTAAACCCCATGCCTTTTGAGAATTTCTCACCTTGCGCGGTAACATTGCTGGTTATTATTGATTCAATCATTATTCCTTTGTCCATATATTGCTGCAGATGTTTCAAGTGCTCTTTTATCATATTCCTTATTGCATTGCTCTTTCTATAAGGCTCATCAACGACGATGCAAGATAAAAGCAAATTTACCGTATCCCCTTTTGCCAGCGTATCCAGATCGATCATATCATCGGTCTTCAGATACTTGTCGTTTAAGCGACCTTTTTTTATCTTGTTGAAAACATCCTCCTTGATTGGGATGATATCCATAAAAGCAACGATTTTCCCGCCCTCTTCTAAAGCCACATCGGTTTGTGGAAAAGCCTTGTACCATTCATAGGCCTCTTTATGAGGTGTAACATGATCTTCAGAGTAATATTTTAATTCAAGTTTCTCCATTTGTATAAAATCTTGCAAGGTTTTTTTCTCTTTAATATTCATAAAATCCTCTTAATTCCTGTTTGCAGGGACATCAGCATTGTTGTCATAACCCCTGCTTTCCCAAAATCCAGTATAATTTGGATTGTCGGTTAGCTCTATCTCGTTCACCCATCTTGCCCATTTGTAGCCAAGCTTGTCTTCCGCTACTACAATAAATGGAAAACCCAATGAATTTGGCAAAACAATACCATTTGAAGAATAGGCAATTATTATTTTCTTGTCAATTATAGTCTGTAACGGAAGCGATGTGGTATATCCATCAACTCCGTGGAAAATTACCGTATTGGCCGTGCTTTTAGCTTTTGCGGTTTGGATTATATCGTCCAGCAATGCACCTTTCCAAAGTATGGTTGCATCCCATCCTTCCACGCAATGTAAGATTATTAACTTTTCATAACTGTCCATCTTCAATACATCATCATAGGTCAGAGTGGCTGGCTTATCTACAAGCCCTGATACCTTTAAAACATAAGTTTTTATATCAACATTTTGAATGCCGTTTATGGAATTATCCCTCGGACCAACTGAAGGGTCAAGGTTTGTACCCTTATAATTCTTTATTTCCAATTTGCTGTAGCGATCTTCAGTCGCCTTGCTGGTAGTGTCTCCATTGCCACTTCCTATTCCAGGAATACCATTGCAAGCCGTCAATAAAATTAAAGTAACAACCGATGATGCCAATACCCAATTACGCAAATATCTATTCATAATATTCTCCTTTTACCACTTACTTTTTAATTCTATCAGTAAAACAGCAAATATTAAAGCGATACTTTAAAATACCAGCCGCAGAAAAGATTTCCGCAGCTGGCAATATTAATAATTCATATTTGCTAAAAATTTGAAAATTATCTGAAAAGAACCCACACTAGAACATATCCAACGAGTACAGCAGCCATTGTGAATGGAATACTTATTTTCATGAATGTCCAAGGCTTAACTTCATATCCAGCTCTTCTAAGTATTCCAAGACCTGCTATATTTGCCGATGCTCCAATAGGAGTAAGATTTCCACCTAGGGTAGCTCCGCATAGCAATCCGAAATACAAGACAGTCGGCTCAACATTAAGCAAAGTGGCGATTCCACCTACTACAGGAAGCATGGTGGCAACATATGGTATATTATCGATAAAGGCTGACAAGAATACCGAAGCCCAAACGATAAGAGTATATACGACGAAGATATTGTCTCCGCTGATTCTTACAAATAAAGCAGCTATATCGTTCACAACTCCAGCCTCTGTAAGACCACCGATTACGATAAACAATCCTGTTAAAAGCATTACTGTGAAATAATCGATTTCCGAAAGTCCTCTTCTGAAAACCTGGATATCTTTTGTCTTGAAATAACTTCTAATCATTCCTACTATGAATAATGTCACACAAATAATCCCATTGGTTATTTCCGGTTTGACTGGAAGGAATGAAGCTAAAATTAAAAGAAGAACCATTCCGCAAAGAAGGAAAGTTGGGAAATAATCCTCAACCGTGGCTCTTTCTAAAGCTACAACTGGCTGTTTCTCTTTTCTAAAGATAAACAGCAATACTGCTATGGAAGCAACCAAGGCTATTTGCACAATAAAGAAAAGTCCTGGCTTCCCATGATAGAAAATAAAATCTATGAAATCCATATGGGCATAGCCACCAAGGAGGATTGAAGTTGTATCCCCCACCAGAGTGGCGGCGCCCTCCAGGTTTGAAGCGATTGCAATTGCTATTATGCTTGGCACCGGTGATATATTCAACTTTTTCGCTATGACAAGAGCAACTGGAGCAACCATCAGCACAGTTGCAACATTGTCCACAAAAGCGGAGATAAACCCGGCAAATATGGAGAGGGAAATAATCGCCCATTTGACATCAGGGGTCTTTTCTATAATAATATCCGCCAGCAATGCCGGCATTTTGGATTCTATGAATAATGAGACAACACCCATTGTTCCAGCTATCATGAGAATAACATTCCAGTTGACAGCAAAGAAAACCTTGTCAAGAGGTAAAATTCCAAGTATTACAAAGATTGCTGCCGCCACCAGGGCAATGTATGCTCTGATCTTTGGGAAAAACATTAAAAGTCCGTAGGTTAAAATGAAAATTCCAATTGCAATAGTCTTCATATCATTCTCCTTCAGTTGTAATTTTTTCTCGGTCGATATATAAATTTTAAAATTCACACAACCATTTCAAGTCATTGAATTGATTGTGATTTTTTAAGCAATTCTTAATAAATATATACTAAATATTCAGACAATTCAATAGTTTTTATATTGTATACAGTATTATTTAAATATACTTTTTATAATATATCCAACCATATGAAATTATTAGCTTGCGCCATAATAATTATGCTATAATTAGAAAAAAATCAGGAGGTGCCTGTATGGTTTTCCAAGTCAAGGGAGCAATTTTTTTCCTGACTATGTTCTTAGTTATGGTTGTAGCAGTTTTTTTCCTCTGCCAGTATCTTGATAAAAAGACTCTCGGTATTGTTGCTGAATGTGAGGCAAACAACCAGCCAATCCCCCGCTGGGTTAAAAATACCAGGATAATATTGAAAAGAAATGTAAATGAATAATATGGGAGGTCCAATATGTTGAAAGTTGTTGCAAAGTGCCAGCTTAAAAGCGGCGCTAAATCAGATTTTATTAAAACCGCAAGAGAATTGATCAGGGAAAGCAAGCTTGAAGCCGGAAATATTTCATATGACCTCTATGAGGATTTGAATGATGAAAACAAAGTAGCCTATATTGAAGAATGGAAAAATCAGGATGCTTTCGACTTTCATAGAAAGACTGAGCATTATACCAGGTTGATTCCTATTTTGCGGGAATTGCAGGAAGGTCCCAATCAGGTTGCTTTTTATAAAATTGTTGAATAACTTTAGCAGATTTTAGACGAGATTTAATGGTTTAGAAGATTTAAGATATAAAAGTGCAGATGGATTGAATCCATCTGCACTTATTATTTTGTCATATTATTTTTTTGATTCTTTAATAATTTACCATTTTCCGCCTAACAGTAGGTTTGGAAGCCAGGTTGCTAGTCCAGGGATATAAGTTGTTAAAATCAAAACTGGAATCCAAGCAAATGCTATCAGATACATGGTAGGTTTTAGCATTTCATTGACTGGAGCTTTACCGATTCTCCCAGCAAGATATAGGAATGGTGCACATGGAGGTGTAACACAGGCAAGACCAAGGTTTACTCCTATGATTGCTGCGAAGTGTGTTGGTGTAACGCCAAGCGATACTACTATAGGTAGCAACATAGGGGTACAAAGAAGTATTGCACTGATATCATCCATAAGCATTCCGATGATAATTAAGAATAAGTTTATCATTAGCAGGATTATTATCGGATTTTCCGATACCAGATTCAGAACAAACATAAGTTTCTGTGGTACCTGTTCCATTATATAAAGCCTGCTGAGCATTTGTACAGAAATGATCATAATCAGGATAACACCAGCAGTTGTTACAGACTGGATAAGAACCTGGTAAAAAGCCTTCCAAGTCAATCCTTTATAAATAAACATTCCAACTGGGAATGAATAGATACATGATATGGCAGCGGCTTCGGTAGGGGTCATTATTCCGCCATAGATTCCGCCTAAGATAATAACTGGAGCCATGATGGCTGGAAACGCTTTAAATGATTTTTTCCCGAGCAGAATCATTGTGGTAGGTAGATTATAGTTTTCAGTAACTTTGATGTTTTTATCTTTTCTAAGCAAGAAAAGATTTACTAAACTGAAACATATAACTAGGGCAATACCTGGTATAACAGTAGCTAGGAAACTTGCAAGCACTGATGTGCTGGCTACCCAGGCATAAAGTATCATTGTCAGACTTGGTGGAATAAGAAGTCCAAGCACACCTGCGCTTGCTATAAGAGCTGCGCTGTGTCCTCTTGGGTATCCTGCCTCACGCATACGTGGAAGCATTATTGATCCGATACATGTAACTGTTGCTGCTCCACTTCCGGAAATCGCTCCGAAGATAGCACAAGAAACAACCATTACTACTCCAAGACCGCCTCTTACTCTACCAACTAGAACTTCAACTACATCGATAAGTTTTTCTCCGATTCCACCACGCTCCATGATTCCTCCAGCGAGGACGAAAAGTGGGATTGCGCAGATTATTATTGAAGATCCTTTGCTGTATCCGTAAGGAAGCAAGAAACTGTGGTCGTATCCTCCCATGATAACTACTATTACCGAGGATGCGAAAAATGCGAATGGCACAGGGATTCCTAAAATCAATGCTGCCAATAAAGCGAAAAACGCTACTACAATTGTAATCATAATCCTATGCTCCTTCTCTTATTTTTTTTACTGCCTTTGGAGGCGGATTTTTAAATACCTGTATAAATGACTTAACCTCATCGTAGAAATAAACCGAATTATAAAACGATACTAGTAAAAGTCCAATAAATACCGACCCTTCTCCAATAAGAGTTGGGAGACGCCAAACTGGTGTTTTCATGTGCATTCCAAATGACCATGCGGCAAAATTGTATGCCCAGACCATGAAGACTATACCTAGTACCAGTGTGCAGAAATGTGCAAACAATTTAATGCTGGATTTTGCTCTTCCATCCGGCATCATTATAGTAAGAATATCTGCTGTAATCTGACTTTTTTCATAACTACCGTAGGCACTTCCAATCATGTACAGCCACAAAGCAAAGAATGCCAGAATTTCTTCATAGCCAACTAAATCTATATTGAAAAAGTAACGCAATATCATTGCGCCAGCTACTATAAACACAACCATGACACCTGTTATAGACATGATGATTCTCATAAAAACTAGCAGGGACTTCCATAAAATGTTATCTTCTCTAGTCAATTTTAGCCCTCCTTCATAATTTGAAGGGGGAGGGTTGTCCTCCCCCTTCTTGATTGTCAATTCGAGTAATTTATTTGATTTTTCTATTTAGCTTCTGATTTTGCAACTTCAGCTTTCAATCCGTCAAGTAAGTCTTTAGTATAAACACTTTCAAGTTTTGGCCATGAAGTTGTTCTTACGAAATCTGCAAGTGTCTGAATTTGTTCTGGAGTATAGATAGTAACTTTCACTCCAAGCTTTGTTAATTCGCCAAGCCATTTTTCATCTTCTGCTTTTGCATCTACAAAACTGCTATTGCTTGCTGCAGCGAAAGCGTCAGTAAGTATTTTCTGGTCTTCAGCGCTGAAACTGTCAAACTTAGCTTGATTCATTACATAAGAAGTACTTTCTGCATGCATGTAAGTTACATAGAAGTTCTTGATAACTTCTCCAACCCAGTGATAGTTTACGTTTGGAGTTCCACCGATCCAACCATCTACAACGCCGGTCTGGATTGCAGTTGGAGCTTCAGCATAAGGAACTGTGATTGCAGTATAACCAAGATCTGTGATAGGAGCTCTTGATGCTGGAGCAGCCCATACACGAATCTTCAAACCTTTGTCTGTGCCAGGGGTAAACATGTCTTTTGGTTCTTTAATAGTTCCCATTCCGATGTAACCTTCAATGAAGAATCCGAGGAATTTTACACCTAGAACAGAATTATATTCTACAAATTTGTTGTATAAATATCCACCTGGTGCATAGATGATCTTAGCTTGATCATAACCAGTGGTAAGATATGGGGTGTAAGCAGCCCCAAGGCGGCCGTCTAATGAGTCAGGAATTGTAATATGAGCGATATCGATAGTACCTTTTACGATCTCAGGATAAACTGTATTATAGTCGCCAAGTTGGCTGGCTGGATACAGGTCGATCTTGATTCTGCCGTTGGTTGCGGCAAGAACGTCCGCAATAAGCTTCTGGTTGGCTCTTGTAGCGATATGGTCGATAGGATGGTCAGATGCCATTCTTAGTACAACTTGGTCTGCTGGTGGAGGTGTAACTCCGGTATCAGTAGTTTTGCTTCCGCATCCTACTGCAAGAGTTGATACCAACATGGCAATAATGAGCAATAAAGATAGTTTTTTCATTTTTTCTCCTTTTCGCATTCAAATTTAGAATTAAACAAAATGTTCAGGTTAAAATGAATTTTATTCGAGCTGTCTTTATGACCTTAAGAATACAAATGCTATGTTTGGGCGGATCATATTTCTTGGTCTTTCGCTAGATGCTTATATCTGGACAACTCCTCCCCTCTCTATAGTCAATGTTGTTTTTACCTCTTGAAATATTTAGAATTTTCCGAAAACTTTGTCTTGATTATACATTTTTTCGATAACTGTTGTCAACGATTTAAAAGGCCAATTTAAAGAAATATGTTGATTGAATGAAAAAGTGGGTATAATAAAATTCTTTCGTTATCCAGGCTTGTTATCCAGGCTTGATTTTCATAGTTTTCCGGGCAAATATACATAGTGTAAAAAATAAAATAAGAAATGTTGAAATTATTTTAAAAGGGGTATAGTATGAATATACAAGTAAAATAAATTGTTAGGAACTTTGAAGGGAGGTACTTTAAATGGCTTATGTTGGTGAAATATTTGAATGTGAAATCTGTGGCAATCGTGTGATTGTTACTAAGACAGGTGGAAACCCAGAAATATCTTGTTGTGGACAACCTATGAAAGCAATAAGGAAATTAACTCCTGAAGATCTTACCCATGGAGAAAAGTTCTTTGACAGATTTGATTTAGCTAAATAACCAAAAAATTAAATACAAAGCCCTATTGCTTATGCAATAGGGCTTTTAAATTTCCGTTAAATTAATATAAAGTTTATATAGGTTTCACCACAACGCCCGAACTTGTTGCACCATTTATTAAAGAGTTGTAATCCAGTATTCTCGCACCTTGTGGCAGCTTGAGATCTACAACTTGTGAAGTTTCCTTGAGCAAAGATGTCACTTTCATATTCATTTGCATAATGCTTTCCATCGAGAAGTCTAAAGACATATCTGCGCTCATCTGGGTCCCTGCCATTTTAAAATTCATTGTTGCACCTTGATAATTTCCGTTTCCAGAAACAGAGTAGGAAGACATCTTGTCATTGCTTGTCTTTACCATAATATCAGAGCTGAAATCAATGGAGTCAAGACTTGACTTAATATCGGAAATATCCTGGGTTGACAAGGTCAATCCTGCAGTTAATGCAGTTTTTGCCAAAGCTGCTGCTATGTCGACGGCATCGATTTTTAAAGTATACGTAGCTGCATTCCCAGAAACCTGTTTAGTAAATGCCGCATCTCCAACGAGATAATTCATAAAGGAATAAACAGCCTTGGTATTTTCATAAGTTTTGGAATCCATAGGCATACCCGCAGAAACAAAACTTTCAAGGTAGCCGCCAACAGTTGCTTTTGATGATTTAAGATTCATCATTCCCCTTATATCAAATCCCATGTCATCATAAGCTTTGAAAATATCCATTTTCAACCAAGTATTTTCATCAATGGAAGGGTCAAGTGTTTTGAATAATGGAGCATTCATATACATTGTCCCAGCTTCTCCATTTATCTTCATTTTTATACTTATATTCTTCAACATTTCCATTGAAGCTTTTGCTGCAGCTCTCTGGTCTTCTGGCAATTGTGAGATAAATGCCTCAGAGTTTACAGTGAAATCCATTGACATTTCAGCATCGGTTTTGTATTGCAATCCATCAACTGATCCACTCATGCTGAATGGAACCGCCGTTCCTCCAGTAAAAGTTTTGAAGTCCGCGTTGAAATTGCCTGTGGAATGATAGGTTTTTTCCATATCCAAATCAGAGGAAATGAGCTTGTTTAAGATTGAAAAATCATTATCTGCATTTGCAAATAATTTTTTAAAGTCATTTATTAGAACTACTTTTGAAACATTGTCCCAACCTACGGTGTATCCTAGGCTTTCAGCCATAAATCTTGCTGATACATAGGTTCGGTATGTTTTTTGATCAATGAATGGAACGACATCCATTTTTTTAGTAACATTTGTATCCCCTTGTTTTATAAGAATATCAGTTCCTCCAATTTTGAATGACATTTCCATGGAATCATTTTTCGCAGTAACCGTTTTAGTAGCCGTATCGAAAGATACAGTCATACCCATTTCTTCAAGTATTTTTCTGAATGGCACCATTGTCCTGCCTTTGATAATTTTTGGAGCAGCTTCAGAAAAAGCAATATACTTGCCATCATACTGAACCTTAATTTGTGGTGTAGTCTTTGTTAAAGCAGTATCTGAGCCAAAAGCCACGGTAGTTCCAGCAAGCATCATAATGCCAACTAGTGTTGTTAAAATAATTCCTTTAATCGTCTTCCTCATTTCTTGATTTTGTATAACGCCTTCGCATTATACTTCTCCTTTCTCTAATTGGATGGGATCTTTGATTTTATATTAATAAAATAAATAGGATTTTCTTTAGTCTTATACTCTATGATAAATTGCATCAGGCCCTAATGCAAATCATATTTCATAGAATTACCAATAATTCCGACTATTTGCGACTAATTGCGACTAATATAGTATATCTTCGTTGTTATTGCTATAAAGGTGTATAATGTAAGTAGTTGCAATTGATGTTTAAAAAGGAGTGATATCATGTCCAAATACGAAACTGCACCATACAAAGTTTTAGAAAAAGATGGAGAAATTGAAATTCGTCTCTATGAAGGATTTTTTACTGCAGGAGTTTCAGAAAACAAATCAATGGATTCTGATGGATTCAATCAGATTTTCAGTTACATCAGTGGCAATAATGATAAACACGAAAAAATCCCAATGGCAACTCCGGTAATTAATAATATGGGAGAAGATAGCGCAGATACTGAATTTGTAATTCCCCATGGATACTCTGCCGAAACTCTTCCAAAGCCAGCCGATCCACAAGTGAAAATCAATTGGATCGAAGGAAGGCTTGCTGCATCCATTACTTTTTCGGGGTCGGTGAATGAAAATAAAATAGAAGGTTACGAAGAAAAACTTAAGGAGTGGCTTGCTAAGCGTGGCATAAAGATGATGGGTAACTTTAAGTTGGCTAGATACAATTCGCCTTTCTCGCTTCCTCCACTCAGGAGAAATGAGATTATCATCGACATAGAGGGATACAAATAAGTCTTGAGAAATTCACAAGTTTAAAAAGCAGAATTCAGTTTTTTATTTTATAAAAACTGGATTCTGCTTAATTTTAGTTTTATTATTTCTTTTAATTACCTACTAGGTCCAGGTTTCCTACGCATATACTTTTCCATATTGCGCTCATCCTCAATCTCAAGTCCCCGTTCTCCCCCCAGAGATTCCAGATGATGGGTGAACTCATGTTTCAATGTTTTAGATAGTTGTTCCTTCAGTTTTTCATTTGATAAATTCCCATACAACGCTACGAAAGATCCATAATATATGCATATATATCTCCCCATGCTGCTGCTTCTATTGTATTCTCCCATAATATATAAGTCATTGCTCCTGCTTTTTTTATGAAGTTTCGCTTCAGGCAATAAAATAATACCGCCATTAAGATCTTTATAAAAATCTTGTGGCAGCTCCTCCGCAATTTCATCCAGCATTGTTTCCATTTCTTCAATTGATATCATAATTTCGAAACACCTCTAACTGATTATACACCTGGGTTTTATAAAATTAACCATTTTTATTGTAGGATGTTGAATTCAGAAATTGTTTTTTTATTTCTGCAATGTAATGGAATCTCTCAATATATTTTTTACGTCGTATGCTTCTATTTTCATGCTATCGCTCTTTACGGAAATTGCCAGATACATTTGAACCTTGGGTTGAATATCCAGTGCCTGCCAGCTTCTATATTTAATCGGATAAAATTTAACTCCACCGGTATTGCTATTAATATAAAGTGTTCCTTTACCCGATTTAACAGCAAGACCATTTTCCAAGAAATAAGAGCGTTGGTAGTTGTGATCGTGTCCTTCCAAAACCAAATCTACACCTTGCTCGTCAAAAATTGGCACCCATGCTTTTCTAATGTCAGTTGAATCATATGTTGATCCATATGGGCCGCGATGCAATGCTACAATTTTCCATTTCTTATTTGAAGCCTTTAAATCGCTTCTCAACCACTTTCCCTGCTTGACCAGATTCGCACTGCTACATTGAGTATTCATAATGACAATATGTGCATCACCATAATCAAAAGAGTATACCGTTCCAAGAGGAGCCCCTGTATCTATTTCATTGGGCAAGTCAAATCTATCAACAAAATTCTTCTCATTCGTATTTGTATTATTCTTATTCAATACTTCGTGGTTTCCAACAACGGGAGCGATTGGGAGATTGATGATTTCTTTTGAGACCGCCCCAGTAAACATATCCCACTGATTTATCAGCTGTCCATCATCTACCATATCTCCGCTATGAACCAGAAATCTGGTGTTTGGAAACTTCGCCAAAGCCATATCCAATGTATTCTTCCAAATCGAATAATCCTTTGTGTTTGAACCTTGTGTATCTGTAATATTTATAAAAGTAAAACCACTTTTATCTATTCCTGAAGTCCTAAATGTGCCTTGGCTGCTGAAAAACCCCTTTGATCCAACCCTATAGACGTATTCTTTTCCAGCTTGGAGATTGCCCACCTCGACTTTATGAATTTCCCTATTGCCGACATCTGTGTAATCCAAATAATTTGTTGAAACAATCTTGCTAATGTTGCTTTTTTCAAATCCACTGAATTGATCTTTCAGGCAAAAATCGATTTCTCCAGTTTTAATTTCTACCGAAGTATCCCATGTGAAGTTGTGCTGGGAACTTGAGTTTTCGCCAAAATTATTTGTAATGTATTGGGGGGCTTTGGTCAAACCGGCCGTTGTGAGAGTTGCCCCAGTTAATAATAAAATCCCGAAAGCAACTGTTATTGCAAAAAATATTAAATTCCTATTTCGCTTGTTCATTTAATCTCTCTTATAATTTCTCTTTTCATAAAGATATAACTTTTATGGCCCACTTGAACTATATTATAACATATGGCAAATATAGTAGTATTCATTCATGCCTAAATTCGCTGCGTTTTTATCATGCTATCAAATTTGTAAACTTTGTTGAAATTTGATATAATTAGTCCAGATAAATGAGAATTGTTATTCCTGATTTTGCCTTAAACGCAAAGGAGGTCACCACCATGAAAGAATTATTTGCTTACGCACAAAAGTATAAGGATGAAATGAATCTGCTGGATTTGTCCCTATTTAAAGTATGCCTTGTCTCAATGGGAGTTTTGATAGGCTTGTCTGTCCCAAAATCCAAGAAAAAGAATGTAGCGGCTGCTTCAAGTGTTCTATTTGCATTCTCTTATGCCCCGCTCATGACAAAATTTCTTTGCACGGTTTTGTGTGAAAAAAAAGAAGAAAATAAGGAATAATTTGAGAATAATCTATAATGATATTAATTACGTATTATAATCCTTTTGATTTGTTTTAATATGAATTACAGGATTTCTCCAATGCTGCCATGGATTACTAAGTTCGCCTTGTCATCATATGGTGTTTGAGTTTTATTGATGAGTATCAATTTATTACCTCGGTAATAAGAAACCAATCCTGATGCCGGGTAAACTGACAGAGAAGTTCCGCCAATTATGAACACCTCGGCATTTGAAATGTAATCGATAGAATCTTCCAGTATTTTGCTGTCAAGGCTCTCTTCATAGAGAACCACTTCGGGTTTTACGATTCCTTGGCAGTGATCACATTTTGGAATGCCAATCGAGTTTACTACATAATCCAAGTTAAAAAACTTGTTGCATTTCATACATCTGTTTTTATGTATGGATCCATGAAGTTCCAAAACATTTCTGCTTCCGGCCATTTGATGGAGTCCATCAATATTCTGAGTTATTATAGCTTTCAATTTGCCTTCTTTTTCCAGTTTAGCCAAGGCTATATGCGCATGATTGGGTTGTGCATCTTTGTAAATCATCTTGCTTTTATAAAATTTGTAAAATTCTTCAGTATTCTTCATGAAAAAAGAATGGGAGAGTATCTCTTCGGGTGAATAGCTGCATTTTGTCTTCTCGCTATAAAGGCCATTGGCACTTCTAAAGTCTGGAATATTGCTTTCTGTGGATACTCCCGCGCCTCCAAAAAACACAATATTATCTGACCCATCCAAAATTTCCTTCAATCTTTCTATACTCATAATAATTGATCCTCTTATTTCAAAACCTCGCTGCTTTCTTTGAGTTGTTCTCGGATTTTTATTCCTTGTGGGCATTTTGCCTCGCATTCTCCGCATTCATTACAGGAATCCGCCTTCTTTCCCCTTATCCATCCTGAACCGATTTCAGAATAACACTTCCTAGCATAATCCTTTATACCATAGATTTTATGATAGTTCATCATCTGGAAGATATATGGAATATTGACCTCCTGAGGGCAAGGCATGCAATAATTGCATCCTGTACAATATAGCTCGGACAAGCGTTTGTTTTCTTCCATCATTTTAGAAATGCCATCAATCTCATTCTTCGAAAGAGGTTCAATACTTGAAACATATCCCACGTTTTCTTCCAGTTCCGTTACACTGCTCATACCTGAAAGTATAATATCCACATGGGGATTCGATGCAACAAAACGAAGTCCAAGTTCTGCAGATGCGGACACTTTGATTCCCAATTCACTTGCAACGGCTTCAGGCATTCCTGAAATTCTTCCTCCGCCAAGAGGACCCATTACTACAACACCAAGGCCTTTCTTTTTCGCATGCTCCATTGCCCTGTCATTGCTTTGATCAAGAACGTTGTACTGGCATAAGATGCTTTCAAAATATCCAGTATCGATTAGCTCTATCATGTTGTCAGGAGCTGGGGAGAGAAAATCCCTGGAATGGAATGAAAACGAGATATGCTTTATCATGCCGCTATCCTTTGCCTTGAGAGCTTCAGCATACCATCCAAAGTTCTTGTCAATTTCCATGAAACTTTCATAGTTGATTCCATGAAAATGATAAAAATCTATATAATTCGTACCAAGACGTACCAACTGCTCTTCAAGTATCCTGGTATAATCCCCATGCTTCCGAACAAATTGTCCTGGGCATTTCGTCGAGACAATGACATCTTTCCTTCTGCCTTCTATTGCCTGGCCTAAAATTCTCTCACTCTGGCCATCGCTATAAATATAACCACTGTCAAAATAATTTATCCCAAGATCAATTCCTCTTCGAAGCATTGCTATGCTTTGATCTTCATCAACTTTCATTTTGCCATCAGATAATACCATTGGCAGACGCATGCATCCAAATCCAAGACGTGATACCTGCACCTTCGTGTTTCCAAATTCCGTGTAATTCATAAATAATCCTCCGTCTATTATTCAATGCCGCCCATTTTTGGCTAATCATTATATTGTTGCTCTAAAAAAGGTAGTATAACATATCCTTATAATATTTTACACCTAGGTTCGGGATTTTCCATACTGCAATTTAATATTGGCGCCAATCTCTTTGATTGATGTATAATGGTCTCGTAGTAATAAAAGGGTGGTGTCTTATATGAATCTCTCAAGACTTTTGAAATTGATAATTCCGGTTTTGATATTGATGCTTTTATTTACTTTCAATTCATATGCCTCAACAGTCTCAACGCCAAACAGCCCTTCAATTTCCAGCAAGCAACACTTGATTTTGGGAAGTTACGCATACATTACAAAAATCGAAATGGTTATCCATCAGACTGGTTACAATAGTGCATTGACCCAGATTAAGAAGGATGTAGATATATATGGTTCCGATTTGGATTATAATTATCCAGGTAACAATCAGCGTCTTTACAAGCTCACAAGCCTAATAATAGGCCACCTCGGATATGTGGATATGGAAACGCATTACTTTAGAAATAAGCTTAACAGAGCTCCACAAACCCTCAACGAAATGATAGCCGTGAACAAATCTCTTCCTATTAGCAAACGTTGGATATTGTTAGCTGTAATTAATTCCGCTTATCATGTTCAAGGCTTGAATGGTCAGTTCAATTTAAAATTTATTTCCTATGACGGATTTTGCGAAGCAGTTTATAATAGAAATGGAGTACTGCTAAATGAGAAAAACGACCCAGTCAATATGGGTACTTTCAATTATGCCGCAGGGATACCAGGCGTAGGTTCACATTCTAAATATGATGTCGCACCTTTTCTTGTCTGGGGCAATACTATTGATTCTCCAGAGAAAGGTAGCGCAATTATAACTAGAAATGCCAATATCGCATTATTGAATTGCAAGACTCATGCTGCAGAAGTTTTCATGTATCGTAAAGTCTTATTTGGAATGCAAGACGGTAGAGTTTTATAGGGTTAGGCTCATGCAGATCATCAATGATTATTGTTGAGCCAGTATGAAAAAGGAGAATAAAATGAGTACGCAACAACCACATCCATTCGTGACACATCCAAGGGAATTATTGAAAAAAGATCTTACCGGGATCTCAAAGATTAATTACAAGATTGCCGTTAAAATAACAAATGCCGTTGGAACTATGTGGTGCGCCTATGCCTTCCTGCTGCTGGATATTGTAATGCTTCCCCCGGTTATTGCGGCCAACAGCATCATGGTTTGGGTTACCTACATTGCACAAACAGTACTCCAACTAGTTCTTTTGCCAATAATAATGGTCGGGCAGAATGTAATCCAGTCTCAAAATGAATCAAAAGCTGATTCAGACCACAAAACGCTTACTTATCTTGCCACTTTGCAAGATGAACAGATGCAGGAGCTAAAAAATCAGACTGAGATTCTTATTAGATTGGAAGAATTATCATCAAAGAATAAATCCATTTAAGTGGTACATAGTATTTGATAAGTTATTTGCTTTTGTATGAGGGTCTGACTTCCATTTCCCGCACCCTGAATTTTACCATTTCTCTTATTAAATCATAAGGCAAAGGTTCATCAATTGGAAACTGGGCTGAACCCTTGCCAGTTTTATATTTTGACAATTCATCATTAAATTCAAACATTGCCGATGGTGTTGGATAAAAGCCAATATGTTTTTTAAAAGCAGCAAAATGAACAAGATTTCCATTAAGCCAAAATGTCGGCATCTGATAACTTATCTTTTCCATTGCATCCGGCGCAGCTTCATGAATTATACTTCTAATCTTATTTAGTATTTCCTGTACTTCAGGTTTGAAATTTCCAATATATGCGTCAATGGACACAAAATTGTCTTTTTCCATGGGTACCTCCAAGTCAAGCTCTAGAATTTAATTGCCTATTTTTCGAATTCAATTATTACTTCTTTCACATCCCACAAATTCTCCAATCTTTCTCTAGCTTCCTCCTTCAATATGGGAGCGAATTGATGGTCTTCTGGTAAATCCACCACCACGCGTACAATACCATCTTTTATTTCAATTTCCTTGACTAGGTTTGTGGCAACCATATCCAATCCCTTCATTGGGTTCATCACTCTTTTAAGTTTTCTACGGACAACCTCTTCCGTTGTTTCTTCATGGCTGGTGGAAAGACCGTTCTTTTCCTCGTAATTCTGGATTGCGCTCCTTAGTCCCTCTACAGCAAGAACCGAACAATGGGCTTTTATAGCAGGAAGTCCACCCAAAGCATCTGAAGCCTCCCTCCAGGTAATACTTTTAGCTTCTTCCAGTGTTTTTCCCTTGGCCAATTCGGTGATAATAGATGCCGTTGCTATATTTGAAGCACATCCATAAGACTCAAACTTGATATCTGTTATAGTCTTCGTCTCGGAATCAACTTTTATGTATACAGACACCATATCTCCACATGCTGGGCTCCCTTCAGTTGCTTTCCCATCCGGATTAACCATATTCCCCACATTTCGTGGATTTTTAAAATGCTCCAGTACTGTTTCATTATAAGGAAACGCCATTATCTCCACCTCCTGCTTTACCTAAAGGACTAATCCTTCTCAAATCAGCAATGATTCCAGCCAATTTATCTACAACTGGACTTATCTCTTCCATGTTATTGTATCTTCCAAAAGTAAATCTAATAGACCCATGGGCCCTTTCATGATCTCCACCTATGGCCATAATAACATGGCTGGCCTCCAATGAACGGCTGAAGCAAGCAGATCCAGTGCTCACCGCAATCCCGTACATGTCCAAATGCAATGTTATCGATTCACCTTCCACATGGTGAAATGTTATATTAACGTTCTGTGGTGTTCTATATTCCTTGTGCCCATTCAACGTAACCAAGGGTATCTTATCAAATACCTCTTTTATGAATTTATCGCTCATTTTTTTTAGAAATATGTTCTCATCATTAGTTGCAAGCTCAACTGCTTTTGCAAAACCAACAGCTCCAGGAATGTTTTCAAGCCCTGGCCTAAGGTCAAATTCCTGAAATCCACCATCCATTATTTTGCCAACTTTTGTGCCTTTTTTAACAAAGAGACCCCCAATTCCCTTTGGCCCATGTATCGTATGGGCTGACACGGTTATCAAATCCACGTTTATTTTTTTCACATCCAATGGAACCCTGGTAAATGTATGAGTTGCATCAGTGTGAAAAATAACATTCCTCGCTTTGCAAATATTACCAATAGTTGAAATATCCTGTATCGTTCCAATTTCCTGGTTGCCATGCTGGATGGAAACTAGTAAAGTGTCTTCTCTAATTAATTCTTTCAACTGGGGTATATTTATTAGCCCATATTCGTCCACATCTAGATAGTCAACTTGGAATCCCAGCCTTTCCAAAGATTTGGCACTATGCAAAACTGGGAAATCCTCAATCTTTGAAACAATTATATGTTTTCCTTTTTTTGATTCTGCTATCTTGACCACACCTTTTAAAGCCAAATTGCTGGACTCCGTATTTCCGGAAGTGAAGATAAACTCTTCCGGTTCCGCCCCGAGCCGTAACGCTAATGCTGCTCTTGCCTCTCCAAGTATTTCTCTTGCTTCTAGGCCTTGTGAATATCCGAATTCCGAAGTTGCTACTGCGTAGTTCTCAAAGTAGCAAGGTTTCATTGCATCAAATACCCCCTCGTCCAATCTAGTTGCCGCTGCATTATCTAGATAAATCGCTTTTTCAGTCATAAATCCCACCCCATTATATAAACAGCGTTATTGCTGAATCTCTTGCCTCCTGAATATATGTGCCCACGGCTCCATATGAGTCAATAATTTCCTCGTTCAAGTCTTGTTTTTTTACTCCCATGATTTCCATAGTCATCTCGCACGCTATTATCTTGCCGCCAAGTTCCTTAAAATCCTTCATCATCCTTTCCAATGATGCAACATTGGCCTTTTGCATGCGATTCTTAATCATCAATTTCCCTAATCCCAGCATATGCATTTTCGATAGCGGTCCTTGGTTAAGTCCTCCCTTTTTCAGTCGTAGCAAACCCCAGAACGTAAAAAAAAGCGAAACCTCCATCCCCATTGCCAGAGCTCCATTTCCAACTATCAAAACGCTGTATATTTTATCCAAATCTCCACTGTGTACAATTATTGTCGTTTTATCGCTCATTTCAATTTCTCCTTTCAACGCAGGAAAGAATTCAATTTATTTCTGCAATACTATCTTCCATTCATCGCCAATCTGTTCGTCGCTTATTATCTTAATCATTAAAGCGTTGGCAGCCATGGGAATCTCTTTTTTTGATGCGGGATGTGTGCCTATTATCTCAATAACATCTCCCTGCTCAGCCTTTTTTAATGCTTTGCGCATTTCCACCAAAGGGATTGGACAGGTCTCACCCCTTACATCTAATTTTATTTCCGCCATTGATAAACCTCCTCATAAAGTTTTAAATTAATAAATAACAAACGATATCTATCCCAAAGAAGACAAAAACCGACCATAAATGGTCGGTTACGCTGTTAGCTCTTTACGGGGACTAGCGTCCAAATACATCTCCGCATTCATCGCTCCCAAGATTCTTATCTTATAAATTCAATATATCACTGGATTGGAATAATGTCCATGATAATGCTCTTCATATTTATTTTCTAAAAATGACACTTTTAAAATAAAAAGAGTAAAATATAATCACAGAATATAATCAATCTCATGCAACAGTAAGCAGGCCCGAGGTAGGATTAATGGTTGATTGTTTAAATGTCGACGCAGCAAAAGTATTAAAGAAAGAGTTGGCGTCGGTTAAGAAAGAATTGGCAATTAAAGGTCAAGAGTGCAATCGCCTTTTGGCAGAACTTGCTTTTGTCCATGACGAGGAAATGTTCAATATTGATGAGAAGGAAAGACGAAAAATAATATATGAAAGTATGGAAATCGGCGAGTGGAGTTTGTATCTGAAAGACCACACCGCAAAACGTTCAATAAAACATGACCAAATATTCGGATACAAGGAACCTCTCTCCGAATGGACCTATGAAATGTTTCTCGACCACGTTTTCCCCGATGATAGAGAATATGTGGATAATCAATTTGGTTTGGCATTAAAGAATTTAACCAATTGGAATTTCGAGTGCAGAATCATACGCCATGATGGTGAAATCCGCTGGATATGGGCCTGCGGCAAACATCAACTTGATTCTAAAAACGTTCCCTTGTGCATAACTGGAATCGTCATGGATATTACCGAACGCAAATTAATTGAGGAAGAAGCACGTTTAGGAAAGCATTATAATCGCAGTTTGATTGAAGCATGTCTAGATCCGCTTGTAACAATTGGAAAGCAAGGGACAATAACAGACATCAACACTGCAACGGAAAAAGCTGTCGGTCTCCCAAGAGAAAGCATAATCGGAACAAATTTCTCCTTATATTTTACAGATGCTGCAAAGGCTGAAATTGGTTATAATCTTGCTTTCGAATATGGCAAAGTTGAAGATTACGAACTTGAACTAAAGCATTCCAGCGGATCAACAATTCCTGTCCTTTATAATGCGTCAGTTTATCGTGACAATCAAAACGATGTAATTGGCGTTTTTGCTGTAGCACGTGATATTTCATCAATAAAAAAATTGCAAAAGGAACTTTCAAATTATCAGCTTCTTTTAAAATCCAGTCTGGAAAGCCCAAAAGGCATGATAATTCTTTCTGTAGACAAGCATTTCAATTATTTATATTTCAATGAAACCCACAAGCAAACCATGAAAAATATCTATAATAAGGAAATCTCTGTTGGAATAAACATAATCGAACAAATTGGAGTAGAAAAGGATAAGGATAACTCCATCTACAATTTCAATCTAGCTTTAAATGGTGTTCCCCATACAACTATCCAAGAATATGGCGGTATTTCAAAGGCGTATTATGAAACTTCATATAATCCGATCTTTGGTGAAAACAATGAGATAATTGGCGCCTCCGCTTTCGCCATGGATATAACCGATCGTAAATTAGCTGAACTGGCTTTAATAGACAGCGAGGAAAAATTTAAAATGCTATATACCTCGATGAATCAAGGTTTGGCTATTTTCAAAATCTTATTTGACTCTTTTAATAAACCAAATGATTATATTTTTATAGATATAAACGATAGTTTCATGAAGTTGTTCGGAGTCGCGAAAGAAAGAATAATTGGCAGGTCGCCAAAAGAAGTCATACCTGATATTGAACAGACCTGGATTGATATATTCAAGAAAGTTGCTCTCACTGGCAAACCCAGCTACAACGAATGTTTTCTCTCGAAAACTGGAAAGTATTATTCCATATACGCATATTCTCTTAAAATAAGCCAGTTTGCCATACTTGTGGCGGATATATCCGAGCGCTTTATAAAGGAGGAGGAAATAGTATATTTGAATTATCACGACCAGCTTACAGGCTTATATAACTTGAGATTTTATGAAGAAGAGTTAAAGCGTATTGACACGGAAAGAAATCTTCCATTAACTATTGCAATGGGCGATGTCAATGGACTAAAACTCGTAAACGACTCCTTTGGGCATGCTGTTGGCGATGAGCTTCTTAAAAACGTTGCTGCTGTTTTAAAGAAAGGCTGCAGGGCGGATGATGTCATTTCTAGAATTGGAGGAGATGAATTTGTAATAATACTTCCGAAAACCGATTCAACAAAGGCGGAAAAAGTTATCGCGCGTATCAACAAACTTGCCCAAAGAAAGAAAGTTGGATCTCTCAATATTTCAATTTCCTTTGGATTTGAAACCAAAACTACCAATAGGCAAAAGATCCAGGATATATTCAAAAAATCAGAAGATCGCATGTATCGCAATAAGCTCTATGAAAGTGCAAGTATCAAAAGCCAGTTCATCGATGTTATTTTGAAGACACTTTTTGAAAGAAGTGAAAGAGAAAAAGTCCATTCAAAAAGTGTGAGTGAAATCAGCGTTAAAATTGCCAATCAAATGAATCTTGATAAGGCGGATATATTGCAAATCAAAATTGCAGGTCTTATGCATGATATCGGGAAAATTGGAATTGATATTGGACTACTATCTGGTACTGTTGAATTAGATGAAAATGAATGGAAAGAAATAAGAAGACATCCGGAGATTGGTTATAGAATTTTAAGTTCTGCAAATGAGTTTTCCGAAATTGCCGATTTCGCTCTTGAGCATCACGAAAGATGGGATGGGTCGGGTTATCCAAAGGGATTGAAAGGTCAGGAAATTTCCCTATTTGCAAGGATCATATGCATAGCTGATGCTTACGACGCAATGACAGTTGGAAGAAATTACAAACCAGTTTTAAATAATGAAGAGGCAGCCTTGGAAATAAGCAAATGCGCAGGATCTCAATTTGATCCTGACATAGCCAGAATTTTTGTTGAAAAAATAATTAATACCTTATAAAAGACCTATCGTTTCTAAAAGCAAATCCAGCGGCAATCCAACTACATTATTGTAATCCCCCTCTATTTTTTCTATAAATTCCGCAGCCTTCCCTTGGATTGCATATGAACCAGCCTTGTCAAAGGGTGATTCGGCGTGGATATACATCTTTATTTCATCTTCAGTCAATGCATTCATAAAAACCTGCGTACAGCAGTAATCCTGGACTATGGTCGTTCCAGCAGGTTTGACTGATGCGATGGCAAGTCCGGTAAAGACTTCGTGAACTCTACCTTGGAGTAGATTAAGCATATCAAAAGCTTCTTCAAAATCTTTCGGTTTTCCCAAAATCCTCCCATCAATGGCTACAATTGTATCCGCAGCGATTATTATAATCTCCCTATCTTTCGGATACTTCTCCATGTCTATTTTTTCCAAAGCAGCATCAAGTTTTCTTTTGGCAATCAGAGTGACAAAATCAATTGGCGAGATGGGATAATCCACTTCCTCATTCGCTTCAGTAATTAAAACTTCAAATTCTATCCCCGCTTTCTCAAGTAATTCCCGTCGCCTTGGTGATGCCGATGCCAGTATAATATGTTTGTTTATGCCCATATCGTGTAAGCTCCTATTCCTTCAAATGATCCAACATCTACAATTTTGTTTGTCTTTACTCATTATCTAAAGATTATTATAATTGAAAGCTCATCTGATTGCTTCCTAATTGGTTTAAAAATCATAAATAATTTCTAAAATATTTTTTAGAAATAGTATTGACAATTCAAATCTCGTGTTCTATAGTTAGTTACACAAGTAGTTAACTATTTATCTATAGGAGGTGAACCCCATAAATGAATTTCAACAATGAAAAGCCTATCTACATTCAATTGGCTGAATGGATGGAAGATGCCATACTTTCCGGCGCATTTGCCGAAGATGCTCAAGTTCCTTCCACAACGGAGATTTCCATCAATTATAAGATCAACCCTGCTACGGCGTTAAAAGGGATTAATATATTGGTTGACAGCGAAATCATATACAAGAAAAGGGGTTTGGGAATGTTTGTCAGTATTGGTGCAAAAGAGAAAATCCTCGAAAAACGAAAAGTCGACTTCTTCGATAATTTCATCGCCTCCCTTGTCTCTGAAGCAGACAAACTGGGCCTTGAGAAAAACGAAGTAGTCTCAATGATAGAAAGGAGATACGAAAAATGAGTCAGATTGAAATAAATGGATTATCCAAGAACTTTGGGAATACAGAAGCCCTTGCCAATATCAACCTTGCACTTGAATCAAACAAGATTTACGGTTTGCTTGGAAGAAATGGAGCTGGCAAGACAACCCTATTAAATCTAATAACAAATAAATTATTTCCAGATAGCGGCCAGATTCTAATTGATGGAAATTCCA
The DNA here is from genome assembly GCA_037144355.1 of Eubacteriales bacterium. Classification (GTDB taxonomy): domain Bacteria; phylum Bacillota; class Clostridia; order Peptostreptococcales; family Anaerovoracaceae; genus JBAWWY01. Next base: position 578,811 of record JBAWWY010000001.1, read on the forward strand.
CTCAAGAAAATGATCATGTCCAAGGCAAAATATACTGCATGGCGGAGAAAAGTCTCCACCCTGAGAATATGAAGGTGAAAGATGCTTTTAAATGGACAAGGGAATTCTACCGTGACTTCGATATTGCATATGCAAAAGAACTGGCAGTAAGATTTGAGCTTAAGGTTGATAAAAAGATTAAAACTCTTTCTACCGGATATGCTTCCATCTTTAAAATGATTCTTGCTCTTGCCAGCAACGCGGAAATAATTCTTTTCGATGAACCAGTGCTTGGACTTGATGCCAACCATCGGGACATGTTCTATAGGGAGCTAATGGCAAACTATAGCCTGCGGCCCAAAACAATAGTCATTTCCACTCATTTGATCGAAGAAGCCGCCAACTTGCTTGAAGATGTAATAATACTGAAAGACGGACGTATTCTAATGGTCAGCAACGTTACCGAATTATTATCCAAAGGATATACCGTCAGTGGTCCTTCAGCTTTGGTAGATGATTATATTGCGGGGAAAAATATACTTGGTTCAGAAATTTTCGGTGGCTTGAAATCAGCTTCCCTTCTGGAAGAATCAAATATCGTTGATTTGCCACATGGACTTGAATTGTCAAAGTTGGATTTGCAGAAACTGTTTATCCACCTTACAAATGCATAAGGAGGTTATAAAATGAAAATATTATCATCATATAAATATCAGATTTCTGATTTGCGAAGATCTCTTGCCATTTTCTACGGCATTATCCTTATAATAATTGTCTTTGCCATAATTATGGATAATGGATCTGCAGAAATAGGTGGAATGGAAATGGCATCAAGTATATTCATATTTGTTGTAGGTCTCAATTCATTCAGGCAAAACTTTTTATTCTCACTTGCCAATGGGGTTTCAAGAAAAACCCAGTTCATAGCTTTCATTGCTTCGATTTCCACAGCCGCTTGCATAATGGCTATTATCGACCGTATATATTCTCTTGTTTTTTCAAATTTCATACTTTACGGTTCTTTGTTTCAGCAAATCTACTATAGGGGAGGATTTAACTTAACGTTAAATTCAGCTATTATGTCTTTTGTCTGGAGTGTAGTCTTCTACATAAGCGCCGCAATGTTTGGTTATATGATCTGTCTGATTTATTATAGAAGTGGTCGTATAATGAAGCTGGTTGTTTCCATACTGCCACCAGTGCTTGTATTTATTGCTTTGCCATATCTTGCAATGCTGAATACGGATTTGTCACTTAAAGTTTTAAAATTCGCTGGTCAGATATTTGGAGTATATCCTCAATCGTTTCCAATAAATGCTGTATTCACATTCTTGATTATTTCACTCATACTCTCGTTTTTCAGTTTCTTGCTGATGAGGAGAGCTCAAATCAAACAATAGCAAACAAAAATAAAATATAACATTAATGATATGCCCCCCTTACAGTAGAAAGATTGTACAGTAAAATCTGTAACTACTTGGGGAGCATATTTTATTTCTGCTCTTGAGATTCTTTTTTCGCTTCTTGAACATCTTCTTCTGCAAGCATTATTTTCCGTGAAATCAATTTATTGCATGTATTGCAAAAGTACCCCACTACTCCGCACCCAGATAGCTCTTCCAACTTGTTTTTACATTCGGGACAATAATATATCTTACCCATTTCCTTCTCCTTGATTCTCTAATATTATAAGGATATAATACTGTTTTAAGAAGTGTATGTCTATATGTCAAAGAATTTATTATATAGGGGGATTATGATGGTCGATTTAAGGCCTTGGGGCGAGCTAAACTGCGAGAAAATTAATAATGCTGATGTAATGGTAATGGGAGTTCCTTTTGACGGTGCCGTAAGTTGTGGAAAAGGTGCAGCCTTGGCTCCTGAAAAGCTAAGAAGCCTATCAAGATATCTACCAACCATTACCGAGGAAGGCAATGAAATTGAAAATCTTAGAATATATGATCACGGAGATGTTGCATTCAGTTTGAACTGGTCAGAATATTATTCGGAAGTTGAAAAAGAAGCCTTATCTCTTTTAAAAACTGGAAAGTTCTGCTTATTCATAGGGGGAGACCATTCTGTAACTATACCGTTGAGCAGGGCGTACGGCCAATATTATAAGGGAAAGAAAATTGGGATTATACATTTCGACTCCCATCCTGATCTATGTAACGAGTATGATGGTCATAAATGGTCCCATGCATGCCCTTTTAGGCGTGCCGTTGAAGACGTTCTCACCCCCGCTGACCTTGCACAAGTTGGCATCAGATCCTATGAAAGTGAAGAAGTCGCTTTCTATAAGTCAAATCCTGGGCTTCTGTTAATAAGAGCCTGTGATGTCTATCGTGAGGGATGGTTGGCTGCATGTCAAAAGCTCAAGGCAAAATTCAAGAACTATGATGCAGTTTATATTAGTCTTGACATCGATGTTCTCGACCCAGCCTTTGCTCCAGGAACAGGAACTCCCGAAGCTGGAGGATTGTCTACAAGGGAACTCATGGAAATAATCAGATTTCTAATGGATGAACTTCCCATTGTCGCCATGGATCTTGTGGAAGTTTCTCCTCCCCTTGACAGTGTAAACAATATCACATCATGGGCGGCACTTAAGGTTCTTTACGAGGTTTTTGGCAAGTTGTCAAAAAATAGAAAATAGTACAGGGAAGTTAAAATAAAACACCGAAAAATTTAAATACATTGGTTTTATTTTTCGGTGTTTTTGATTATATTTAATTGGCTAATCCTTTTCTAACAAATTAGACTATTTAACCTTTGTCCTCTTTTCCTTTTTTACTTTCATCGGAAGCTTTCTTACATATTGATATGAAATATCCAGCCACTTTTGTGCGAAGCCATCATCATAAAGCTTGCTGTCTGGGATTTCCACATATTCTTTCATTATTAAACCTGGCCTTGGTTCAAAAGCACTTATTTCGTCACATTCCAAATGTATTGCCTCAAGATCATCCTTGGACAACCGTAGGAAAACAATGTCGCCTTTTACGCCAGTCCACATATTGTCATTGACAAAATAGACCGGTGAGCCGAACATTGGCTTTTTTCTGCAATCATATCCTGCTATTAGATTTTCCAGTTCAGTTGCAATATTCTGATTAGTTTTCTTCCATTCCATATTCTACCTCGCTTATAACATTTCCTATTAGACATCCATTTCAATATTCAATTAAAACTTCAAAATTAAATTTAATAATATCACAGGTCGAATAATAAACTTTCTTCTGTTTTATAATTAAGTACTCTATATTGGTCTATTGAATAAAATATCAAAGCAATCCAAATCATTATAAATGCTATGAGCATGGTAGTATCAAAGGTTTCTCTAAATATGAATATTCCCAGAATAAGGCTAATGGTTGGAGAAATATACTGCATGAATCCGATTACACCAAGTGGCAATCTTTTTACTGATTCAGCATAAAACAATAATGGTATTGATGTTGCCACGCCAGACAATGAAATCAGCAGCCAGAATAAAGGTGGTGTATTTCTGAGGAATCCATTTCCATTTGCTTCCGCATAAATCAAGTATCCCAACGCAGGAATTCCAAGGATCAAAGTCTCAAAAGACAAGCCCACTATTGAATCCAAGTGGGATTTTTTCTTAAAGACACCATAAAGAGCAAAGCTTCCAGCTAGAATCAATGCTATTATAGGAATATGTTTATAGTTGAACGTCAGATATATAACCCCTGCAGAAGCTAGAATAAAACCAATCCCTTGAAGTTTGTTAAGTTTCTCTTTAAAAACTGCCGCCCCAAGAGCCGTCGTTACCAGTGGATTGATATAATATCCCAAACTAGCTTCAATGACATATCCATTATTTACAGCCCAGATATATGTAAACCAGTTTATCGATATGAACAACATGCACATCAATCCATTCATGGACTTTTGTCTCGATTGGAAAACTTCAAGTAAAGACTTGACTTGTCCCTTTGACAATAAGATGACAGCCAAAAATAGGAATGACCATACTATTCGTTGCGCAAATATCTGATCTGGGCCAAGAACTTCCACAAGCTTCCAATATAACGGCAATAGGCCCCAAATGCCATAAGCCAATCCCGCCATAACAAGTCCTTTGACATGCTCCCTTTTGTCCATTCCATCTATCTCCGTTGTACTAATATTTTCACACTTTTAAAAAGGCTAACCGCTTATTTTTCGTCAATCTGGCTTTTGTCCAGATATTGGAAAAACTCCATATCCGACTCAATCAAATGTCCAAGTACAACATCATCAAGAATAAAGGAAAAGAATGCCGAAGACTTAACCTCGCCTGTTATGAATGATTCTTTCAATTTTATCGCCTTCATTGCCAACGCATTATGTTTAGCCGAATGAGACAAGTAATCCTTGTACCCGATTTCCGATAGAATTTTTTCTTCGCTTTCAAAATGTTGAATTGTGTGCTCCAATAAAATATCAAGTTGTCTTATCGTTTCATCAAAAGAATAACCATCATTAGCCATTGATATTAATTTGTTGCCAATCTTGACTAGATTCTGATGTTGCATGTCAATATCTATATTCCCGCTGTTCCATTCATTTTTCCATTTTATCATAAGGACTTCATCGTCGAATTTCTCCAATCCATCCGAGATGGAAACCCGATTCTTGCCTCTCTGCTTTGCATCATATAATGCATTGTCAACCCTTCTATACCAATGCATGAATGACTCTGACCTCATTCGCTCCGCCACACCGAAACTGGCAGTTTTAACACCGACAACTTGATGTCTATTTCCCTCAATAGCAGAACGGATTTTCTCTGAAGCGCTCTTGGCGCCATCGATTGAAGTTTGGGGCATCAATATCAAGAATTCCTCGCCCCCAAATCTTATTAAAATATCGGATCCTCTCATGGAACTATTAATTATCTGTGAAATCATCTTTAGAATTTCATCTCCAACTGGATGACCCCACTTGTCGTTTGCCTCCTTGAAATTGTCAATATCCAACATAATCAAGGAAATAGGCTCATTGTATCGATCTGATCTTTCCATTTGTTCCTCGATAATATTATCGAGGAAATTTCTATTATAGAGTCCCGTTAATTTATCCCTAATCGCACTCTTTCTTAGCTTCTCTTCCAAAATACGTTTTTCAGTAATGTCTCTTGCGGATGAGTAGTTTAAATTCCCTGCCCCTGGCTGGCTCTGCCATTCAATATATTTATAAGTTCCATCTTTGCAACGATACCTATTGATAAATCCCAAAACGTTTTTCTCATTTTTCAAATCTTCCAATTTTTCCAATGTCCCTTGAATATCATCTTCGTGAACGAACTGGAGCAAACTTTGCCCTTCCAATGCTTCAGATGTGTATCCCAAAACTTCTTGAAATTTCTTATTGACCTTGATAAATTTTCCATTTGAATCTGCAACACATAACATGTCCAGATTAACATTTAAGAATCCCTCGATTTCTTTTTCCTGCTGGTATTCTTTTGTTTTATCCTGAAATGATATAACTACTCCGGCAATTTCACCTGCTTCAGTAGTAATTTTTGAAGATCTCCCTGAGATATAAATTTCCGATCCATCTTTGGCAATTAATCCCATATTTTCTGGGGATTCGCCTGAATTTCCAGTTTCAATGACTAGCTTGACAGGATTCATGCCTCTTTCTTTTGTCTGGAGATTTACGTTATCATATACATCTGAAAATTCTTTTCCATATGCTTCCTCATTTGTCCAGCCTGTGTATTTTTCTGCAACGGGATTCATCAGGGTTATTTTTCCATAAATATCAGTGACAATTATTCCTTCATTTATGGAAAAAAGTGTCGTTCTAAAATATTCCCTTTCCTTTTTTAGGACTTCTTCCGTTTTAATACGCTCAACTATTGGCCATGCAGTATTCATAAGCAAAGTCAAATTCAATATATCATCATCCAGGTAATCAGATTCCTTGTTTGCTCCTCCCACTACTGCAACGATTTTATCCTTGTCGAAAACCGGGATAGAAATGAAATTGTGTATTGGAACATGCCCTTCAGGATAACCTTTTTTCATCATATGAGGTGCTTCATAATCATTGATTATAATAGGTTCTCTTTTTCTAACAACTTCGCCCCATAGGCCCACTTTCCCCAGGTAATAAAGCCGAGACTGGTCTTTTACCATGCATTCCGCCAAGACTGCATCCGACCAGGAATGAAGAATAAATTCTTCCTTTTCCTCATTATAAAGAAAAATATACCCAATCTTGCTACCGGTAATTGATATGGCAATTTCCAAAGTCCTATCAAGAAATTCGCCAATGCCAAGATCTCTCAATTTCGTCAAAGCAAGCAACTTATTTCTAATATTTAAACTTGTATTAAGCTTTTCCTCAATATTTTTATCCATATTCACACACCCCGTTATCCATTAAAATGAATATTTAAAGTCAATTTCTTAATCATGAATTATGATTACTAGTTTCATCACAATATTATAATACTTTTATCCTCGGCAATAAAGTATTTAGTCTTATTTTGGAACGTTTTTTACAAATTTATATTCTCAAGGCTTTCCGAATCATTCTTACGAGCCTCAACCCTTTGGATTCTAGAAGATGGCCTGTTTCTCATAAACATGCCAATAATACCACCGATAATTGGGAAAAGGAAGGTAATGAAAATCGCGGTTGAAAGTCCCCAGGTATCCCCAATACGTCCAATAAAGATTACTGCTAATCCACCTATGCCAGTGGCAAATCCCATGGTTAGTCCCGCAGCCAAAGCTTTGTTTTCTGGAATAGCCTCCTGTGCTGCTACGACTGTTACAGAAAAACTGGACAACAACGAAGCTCCTGCCAATGCGAGGAAAATTGTGCTTGCAATACCATGTGTAAAGAAAAATCCCATAAACAATGGTGTAGCCAGTATCAAAGATCCGACTATTAGTTTTCTTCGTCCATAGAGGTCAGATAGAAAACCCCCTGTGATTCCACCCATAGCTCCCGACGCCAACATTATTGTCACAAGATGGCTGGCAGCTATATTCGATAAATTTTGCGATTTGAAGTACAAGGGAAGCATTGTTAAAATTCCAGTATAAGCCAGCGACCTAATTGCGATTACGCCCATAATTGCAAATATCTCCCGGGCAGCCGGCTTCAAAGAATGAATAACTTTTGATAATGGTGGATGATCCCCCGAAGAAAGTTTTACATGGGGTGCGAAGAAAAACAAGAGAACTGCAACCAGAATACCTGGTATTACAGTTATTACACTAGCCTGAAGCCCATAATTTTGAAACAGAGGTACTAAAAGAAGCGGACTCAATGCAAATCCGAAATTGCCAAAAGCTACGAAGACTGAAAGCACCACCGCTTTTCGCTCACCGCTTAAAATATTAACCATTGTGGATGCTTGTGGGTGAAATGCAGCCGTGCCAAATCCAGCGAGCGCTGCCAGAATAACCATCAGCCAATAGTTGTGAACTACCCCAGTGAGGCTAAGCATTATTCCCATCCACAAAGTCCCAACATGCACCAGCCACCTTTTTCCTTGTTTATCTAGGAAATAGCCGAATACCGGCTGTATTAGGGACGAAGTTATAGAAAAAGCGGAAATTAATATTGCCGCTCTTGTGGCTGTAAATCCATTCATCACAACAACTAAAAATGGAAGCATCTGCGGAAGATAATTGCTGTACATGTCGTTCAGCATGTGTGCAAGTGAAAGTACTCCAATTTTGGAGTATTGAATTTTATGTCGTTCGCTCATATATGTCTCTCTTTATTTTAAAGTTGATTTGCCAATAGTATCTATTCTACCTTAAATCTTTCGCAATGTCCCAAAGTTTTGCTTCCGATTCATCATCCGGTCTAGGAATAACTATGCCATGTGCCTTCTTTTTACCCTCGTGGTCGACACAGACAAATGAAACGAATCCATTTGTCAATTTCTTGCTTTCATCGGTTCCAGTGCTGGTTGTATAGACCGTAAGGCTTGTAGTTCCTGCATAAACGACCTTAGAATAAAGGAAAAGCAGGCTGCCTTTAGAAACTGGGGTAGGAAACTTCATTCCATGGATTTTTATGCAGACAATGTCTGCAGGATTGCCGTGGAGCCCAGCCGCCGCTACAAAAGATGCTTCAACAAACCATTCCGCCATTCTCCCTGCGTAAAGGGTTCCATGATGGTTTAAATCTTCAGATTTTATCAAATGTGTACAAGTATATGTCTTCATTTATATTCCTTTCCAATGCTCCAACATTTTCCTACTACTTTCCCAATGCTGAAATATTGTCTATTAGGCATTTCGAATAGGATTGGCTTTACTTTTTCATAATCGATTTTTCCATTATCGCTTAAAAATTCTTCTCTTACATATGTATTGATAGGTTTTATAATATAGTTATTATGGGTTTGGGTTTCATAAACTTGTTCGATAGAGCATTCCATGGCGATGGGCGCTTCCTTTATCATAGGCGCACCTTTCAAATCACCATAAAAATACTCAAACACATGTGATTTATCAGCGCTTTTACCGCTTGCCAATCCCACATAGTCTGCCGATACCAGCATTTCCTCATTTATCATATTGATTGAAACTGATTTATTCTCCATTAAACCGCCGTTTGAATAATGAATCTTTCCAATACTTAGGAGAATTTTGTCCATGTCCCAAATTCCAACATGGGCTACCATCATCCAATTTATCTTTCCATCAACTTCAGTTCCAATAATAGTTGCCGGCGTTGGATACATGCCGATAACTGCTCCTATATTTTTCATGTGAATCTCCTTTATAAAACTAATACCTAATTGCTGCTTCCAGTCAATTTTACGTCTTTAATCATTGTCTCTTTTCCTCTTATAAGTGCAATTGAAACCGTATCTCCAGGTCTATATGAAAACAGAACTTTTATCAGCTCACCCATAGTTGCTACTTTCGTCTCTCCAATTTTTAAAATTATATCGTTTTCCATAATACCAGCTTTGTCAGCAGGTGAGCCAGGAAATACTTGATATGCAAAAACACCCTGTTTGGTTCCGAAATCTCTATCTTGATACGTTGTTTGAAGCTGTTCAACACTGATTCCCTGGATTCCCAGGTAGGCACGTATGAATTGTCCTTTTTCCTTAACTTCCGAAACAATAGGTTTGGCTATATTTATTGGGATTGCAAAACCTAGACCCTCTCCGCTCTGTATCTTAGCGGCGTTTATTCCAACAACTTTTCCTGTTGCATCAAATAATGGCCCTCCGCTGTTGCCTGGGTTGATTGATGCGTCCGTTTGTATTAGTCCATCAATAGTTTCAGTATCTGAAATTTGAATAGACCTGTTTATACCACTAATTATTCCTGCGGTTATGCTTCTTTCAAATGAAAAACCAAGAGGATTCCCAATTGCGACTGCATATTGTCCTACCTTTATTTTCTCTGAATCCCCTAATTCGGCAGGAACTAGATTTGATGCATCAACCTTGACTATGGCAAGGTCAATTGTGGCATCGTGCCAAAGAACCGTCCCAGCCATTTCTCTTCCATCGTAAAGATGCACACTAATTGATTTGGCGTCCCCATCGTTGATAACATGTGAATTAGTGAGAATGAAACCATTTTTATCCACTATTACACCCGTACCAACGCCTTGCATCTTTGCTTGTCCGAATATGGTCTTGGCTACAACCTCTGTACTTATACCTACAACCGATGGCATCGCCTTTTCTGCTATTGCCTGTGCGGTATTTATATTGCTTTCTGTCGAGATATTAATCTGCTCCTTAGAACCTTCATTGTGGTTTTGATTGAAGTTTAAAGCAACTAGTCCTCCGATGAATGCCGATCCCATACTTGCTGCAATTATAATCAGAATTAAAATAACCTTATATTTCCTACCGATTGATTTATTTGCTTCTCTATTTAATACTTTATTTTCATCTTTAAAATTGGAATCCGTCTCCGAATTGAATTCATCATCCATTTTCACACATCTCCTTCAACATTGCTGCTTACATGATGATGCCGCAGCTTCCAACAGGAATCTTGCCATTTATTGAATTGATAATTTTCTTAGTCTTCTCCAAGTCAAACCAACTGCAGAGTTCTATAAAAGCTGTTCCACTTTCAAAAAGCTCATTTGCTGCGAGACATGCCATTTCCATATCCGTTACCAGCATTATGCAAGAATTGCACTCATCACTTTTCAATTCAAGCTTTTCCATTTTATCAAGCCCATCTGTCAAGCTTATAAAGCCATATTCTTTAAGAGAAGGCAATTTATTGAGTTTTTCCAATTCCTCTGGCAGATAGGAGGCATGAGAAATCTTTATTTTACCCTGGCCACTTTCTATAAATCTCTTTGTAATCTCATCGTCAAAATCGCCGCAAAGATTTATATGCTCAAATCCTTCAGAAGCAAGTTTCTTAAACAATTCATCTGCCATATCCATTGATCCTGTGCCAACATATAGTTCGTAGTTCTCATCTTTTTCATATACCGCCGAATAGGTATCCGGACTTTCTCCAGGTACGTTCATAATTAGTGCGTATTTCGACATGTTCATTCCTCCAAGTTCATTAATTGCTTAGCTAACTATACACCTTGAATAAATTTGTTTCAATTATTAAGATGTTTTATTTGCCACTATTATTTCATAACGAGTGAAAAAATATAAATACTTGAAATAATCATTAAAATTGCCATTACATAATCTATCACTGCCTGGTTGCTATTAGATCTCATGGCCAGTGGCTTTTGGAACGCAAAATATAGACCTATTGCAAATGCAATGGATGATATGGAAAACATATAGATTTTGAGTATTTCATAGTCTACATTGATAATTGCTTTAAGGAGAAACGCGAAACAAAGACCAAGGAGTAACCCTAAAGATGGATAAAATAAAATGTTGTCAAAATTAATATGTTCATGGGTCTCTTCGATTGATATTGACTTATCCAAATTCTGCACAAGATTCATACTCAAATTCTCAAAGTCTCCCTCGAAGGCGCTGATATATAAATGCTTTCCTTTAGCAAAGAATATATGTATTTCCCTAATGGAGGCGTTTTTCCGCCTTTTAATAATAAGTCTCTCAACTTCAGATAATCTAAATTTTTCTGAAGTTCTCAAATTTGATCTCTCGATTTCACAATCGGAAATATGGATCTTTATTTTCAAAATCTTATTTAAGAATTTAAATGACAGCATACCCAGAACAAAAAATACTGCAATGACAGAGATATATATACTTGGCAAAATGTTGATTTGGAGCAGCTTTGAAAAAAGCAGGAATCCAACAACCAAGAATAATACAAGTGAAATATATGCAGTTTTTCTTCGTTTTATTTCGGCTTTTGAAGTGCTAAATTCCATAAATCTCCACCCCGATACTTGAATAATAATAATTATATCATCATTATGCAATTTTTGAATCCATATTGGTTTTTAACCTCACCATACAGATAAGTTTATGGATAAATTCCATATGATATGATACTCTAAACTGGAACAAGTTTTTATTATTCGAAATATAATTTTCGATATTATTATTAGGAGAGGGAAGAAATGATTGATGTAGATAAATCTTTATGCACTGGGTGTGCCTTGTGCAGCAAAATATGTCCATTTACAATTTTAGAAATGAATGATGGTTTCCCAGAAATAATTGATAAAAAGGAGAGAGGCTGCCTCAAATGCATGCATTGTGTTGCCATTTGTCCCGTATGCGCCCTTTCGTTTGAAAATATCCCAGTTAGTTCGATTGAATCCATACAACCATCAGCAGATTCTTATAATAATTTAAAGAATTTGATTTCAAGCAATAGATCGATTAGACATTTTTCTGACAAGCTAGTGCCAATTGCTGACATCGAAGAAATTCTTAATATTGCCGCCTATGCTCCAAGCGCAAAAAACCAGCATCCAAACAAGTGGATTTTAGTTTATGACTCTTCCAAAGTTCAGGAAATCATGAAATATATTTTAGAATTTGTTGAAGAAAACAACGTTTCCAAAGAAATAATTTCAGAATATAAAATTGGCAATAATGTAGTAACAATGAATGCTCCCCATCTCATATTCGCTATCGCGCCAAAAGAGGGATCTGTCAATGCCTATACGGATACCACAATAGCCCTTGCAGACGTGGACTTGCTTTTACATTCAAAATCGATAGGTTCTTGCTGGGCTGGATACTTGGCCAGACTGACAAATGCGAATCCAAAAATAAGAGAACTTATCGGCCTTGAAGATACTATGCAGATATATGGTGCTTTGACATTTGGATACCCAAAAGGTGAGGAATATCCCAGACTGCCATTTAGAAATAAAGCGGATGTGATTATTATTTAAGGGTTCTTCTCATGTATATGGTTATATATTCGCCCTTATATTCATAGCCCAGTTTTAACGCCATTTTTTTGGAAATAAGATTGGCTGCATCCCAGCATGGTCGGATTTTTCTTTTTACGCATTCCTGAATCAAAGCAGCCGCGCATGCCAATGCCAATCCGCGTTGCTTATATTTTTCATCAGTTGCAACCTGTATTTCAATTCCACCATCATAAACTGTCTGGCTTGAAGCCCCTGATACCAATTTGCCATTCTTCAATGCGGCAAATCCAACTCCTTTTGTGAGATAGTCCTGGGCAGATGAAAATATCTCGCAGAATTCCTTGGACCAGTCTTCCTTCAGAGCTTGATAATATATATCCTCATTGAAAGGAACAATCACAAAGCCTTCATCAATGGCGTCAATATACTCCTGGAGCACCTTGTCATCGAAAGTGTAATCCTTTTGTACTATTCCGAAACGCGGCACCGATACTGGATTATTTTCTGGAATAGCCAGCAGACGTTTCTCCCAGTCTGGCTTAGCATCTGAAAATATTCCAACAGTACTCTCGCTTTCGTTCACTTTGAAAAGATTTCTAATAAGATACTCAGCTTCTTCAGAGTTTGGATCCCCACCAAAAAAACTGTATTCCCCACTAACAATTAGTCCTGCCTTTGGGCTAATTAATGTTTTTACATAAGCCTTCCCCAAATAACCTTGCAAGCATGCCTTAACCATTGAGTCTTCAATCCCGTCAAATAAAAAAGCAACGTCATTCAATTGATTTTTCTTTACTTGAATCATTACTATCCCCACTTTCAAATCTATCGCATTTTATTAATATGCAACTCTCCATATTTAAATTCTGTACGAATAAATATTTAATAAATTCCATAAATAAAGAATAACATAAATGAAAATAAAAATGAAATTTTAATCACTTTCTGTTAATATGAATAGTATATTATTTGGAATCGGAATTATAAAAATTGGGAGGAAATACGCATGTCAATAACTTTTCGCGAAGCTATAATTGGTACTTGGAAACTTGTAGAATATAGTATAGAAAATACTAAGAAACCTGGAGAAAGATTCTATCCCTTGGGGAAAGATGCAACTGGCTTTATAATGTATAACCCCGATGGATATATGTCTGCACAAATGATGGCCACTGGGCGCCCTGTTTATGAAAACGGTGGCCCACACAATGGCACAATGGAAGAAATGGCACAAGCAGCAAAAGGATATATGGCGTACTCCGGCCAATATGAAGTAAATGAAGAAACCCATACTTTGACCCATCATATGGAGGTCAGCATGAATCCGACTTGGATAGGGCAAGCCCAGGAACGTTATCTTAAATTGGAAGGTGATGTTATCACGATTACAGCTCCCAATAGTACAGCAATCTTGATTTGGAAGCGTGCATCAAATATAGAAAGGTAGTTAAGGAATGGAAAACCAAGAGCAAGGGCATCAAAGACGTGTTCGTTATAAAGGCACTCACCCAAAATCTTTTAAAGAAAAATATAAGGAATTGGAACCAGAAAAATATTCTGATGCAGTGGAAAAGGCTATCGAACGAGGTAGTACTCCTGCAGGTATGCATATTTCGATTTGCGTAAATGAAATACTTGATTTTTTGCAAATTGCTCCGGGGCAAGTGGGGTTTGATGCTACCTTGGGTTACGGCGGTCATACTTTGGAGATGCTCAAGTGTTTAAATTCAAAGGGGCATATATACGCAACTGATGTGGATCCTCTTGAATTGGCACGCACCCAGAAGCGTTTGGAAAATTTGGGTTATGGCTCGGAAATACTAACAGTTCATCAAATGAATTTTTCAGATATAGATATTATTGCCGCCGAATCAGGACCATTTGATTTTGTTTTAGCAGATCTTGGCGTCTCTTCGATGCAAATAGACAATCCTGAAAGAGGTTTTTCATATAAGCGTGAAGGCCCCTTGGATCTGCGGTTAAACCCAAGTAGAGGCATGTCCGCGGCAGATCGCTTAAGAACAGTTTCACAAGATGAGCTAGAAGGAATGTTTGTAGAAAACTCTGATGAACCTTATGCCAAAGCAATCGCTAAGGCTATTGTCGCTGAAAGGCATAAAGGAAAATTCATATCAACTACAACCCAGCTTCAGCAGATTATTAAAAGCGCTCTAAAATCTCTTCCAGGGAAAATCGGAGATGATGACATTAAAAAATCATGCCAACGATGCTTTCAAGCATTGCGAATTGATGTAAACAATGAATTTGAAGTATTATATGAATTTTTAGAAAAACTTCCTGATGCACTTGCTCCAGGAGGACGCGTAGCTATCTTGTCATTTCATTCAGGTGAGGATCGTCTCGTGAAGAAATCTTTCAAACATTTTTTCAACGATGGAATCTATAGTGAAATAGCTCCGGATCCTATTCGCCCATCATCTGAAGAATGCCATGCCAATGGTCGTGCCCGTTCTGCCAAAATGCGTTGGGCTATAAAGGCTTAATTGGTATAATAAAAGGCACTTTTTTCTTGTATTCCAGATAATCCTGCCCAAACCTCTCTTCAAGTTCTTTTTCCTCAATTCGCTTCACATAAAGAAGAAGTGTTGAGATCATTATTAAAAACAATATGAATGATGATAACGAACCAGTCAGAACAACTATCCCAAAGTAAGCAAGTATGGTTCCAAGAACCATTGGGTTTCTGCAATATTTATATGGACCAGTAATAATTAATCTCTGTGTTGGCATCATTGGAACCGGTGTTCCTTTTCCAATATTGAATTGAATAAAGATAGTCCAAATCGCCAATGAAAATCCGCTGGCAATAAGAATTATACCTGCTATTATACCAATAAGCCCAAGTTCGAACTTTGGAAAATTTAGGATTTCGTCAAGATCAGACGTTTTAACTATAATTGCTGGTATCAAGATTGGGAACAATAGGCCCAAAGGTATGATTGTTATGAGCCTCTGTTTCTCCGAGTAATTCTTATTTGACCATTCAATAAATCTATTTCTCATAAAGACATCACCACTGATTCGATGTTAAAGTTCTTTCACATCGAATTTCTTTTCAAATACATATAGGTTCCCAATTTTCATCTTTATAAGATTTATTGCATTATCTATCAATCTAAGAAAATTGGCCTTTTCAGATTCGTTATCAAATCCAATATATTTTACTTCAATGGAGTCAACTATAAAAAGGCTATCGTAAATATTTTGAATTTCAATAAAAGAATCGTCAATATCCTTTTCTCCAGACAATTCCCATGGAAGATCGTTTATTAACAACTTTCCATCGTCATCATATATCCAGATTGGAAAACATCCATATTCAAAATCTATTGTCATTCTATTCATATATCCTCCTAAAGCTAATTAATAAATTGGATATTCATCTTACATAGATTATACCACATTAATCTCAACCGGCTCCAATATGCTTTACACAAAAAAGCAACTGCGAACATTAGATTAGCTCTAATATTTGTAGTTGCTACTTTTTCCAGAATTTCCTCATACATGCTTTTTAAGTTTTATGCCTGCAGGCTTCTTGCATAAGCTCCAATTTTTTTGTCCTCGTTTGAAATATGTTTCAAAAGCCATTGCAAGACCATTTGATTTGCATTAATAATGAGGACGATATTTCCACCCGATTCCTCATAATCCTTTTTCAATTTTAACAATTCGGTGATGAAATCTGTATGTAGCTTTTTTTGATTTTCATATTCGGGATAACGAATACTCTGCATGTATTTTTCTTCGTCCTTGAAATGTTTTTTTGTATAATCCTCTAGAAAGTCCAACAATGGTGAAATAAAATCCTTGGCTTTGCCTTTCTTACCAGCATCAAACAACTGATCTGCCATTTCGAACAATTTTTTATGTTCATTATCGATGATTTCTACTCCAACTGATAAATTCTCTGTCCACAAAACTGCCATCTTAGTAACCGCCTTTCAGAATATTACCCTTCAATATCACTATGGATATCTTCATATATCTTTCCATTAGTAACATCGGCAGAAAAGATGAAAACATTAGAGGTTACCATCACTAATCCAAATCAATTAATTATACCTAACTTAAGCTTCCAGCAGAGAATTCTCAATACTGACTCATCAATAAGATTTTCAGTAATTGTTCCATTCTTAACCGCAGCTAACACAGATGGTATTTGAGTGTCAAAATTAGATGCGATAATCAAATCATTTCCTGCCTTGATTGCTAAAACAGCAGACACTTCGTCACCTATATACTTCTTTATTGCATCCATTTTCAGGTCATCTGTCATGATTACACCTTTGAATCCCAAATAGTCTCTTAGTATTTTATGAACTGCGGGAGAAAGGGAAGCTGGAAGATTTTCATCCATGCACATGACAATATTGTGTGAAACTAAAATGCTTCCAACCCCAGATTCAATCCCAGCGCGAAAAGGTATAAAGTCCGAGTTTACGAATGAATCATAGCTTCTATTATCAATTGCAATACCCGTATGGGTGTCCACATTATTTCCATACCCCGGGAAATGCTTTAATGTGCTTCCAATTTTATTTGCATTCATTGTTTCAACAACTGTTTTCATATATTTAGCTGTTTCTGATGCTTCTTTTCCAAAAGTACGAGCATAAATATAGTCGGTTGAATTTGTTGAAACATCACTTACTGGGGCAAGATTTACATTGATCCCCAAGTTCTTCAATAGCGTGGCTTTCTCCTCCGTATCGCTAACAATTAATGGATAGCCACCTTCGATATATAATTCCTGAGGAGAATAAAATGGAACTTTTCTAAACTGTGAATACAAACTTAGGCGGTTAATCGTACCACCTTCTTCATCGGTTCCAATCAGAAGCTTTATTTTTGAATAATCTTGATAATTCTTTAATGTATTTTTTAATGTATCCTTTGTCTCCCCTTCAATATCCGCATTGAACAAAATAAAACCGCCCAGATAATATTTCCCCAAGTCGGCGATTGCAGTATCCTTTCTGCATCTTACAAAAAACATTTGACCCACCTTTTCTTCAATGGTCATTGTTTTCATTATTTTCAAAGCCATTTGCTCATATGTTAATGGCTTTTCTTTAGATAAAAAGCTGGTCTTAACATACCCTTCCAGATTATTGTTTTGAATTTTGCTCCAACCATTGGAATCCGAATAAACTTTGACTTCTTCACCACGTAAAATAACTGATATTATTAGATTGCTTACACTTGCTCCATCCCTCATATTGACATCTTCTGATGCGTACATTAATTTTGATTGGTCATTTATATCGGGGCTATCCCCGGAATTTACTTTGCTGCATCCGATGAAACAAATCAATATGCTAATTGCTAAAACCACTATCAAACGGAATTTCATAATCATTTTTCCAATCTTATTATTAAATATGAAGCTAAAATAATCATTGCCATGCTTACAAGTAAGATTATACCATCCTTTCCCTTTCCATGCTCTTGATATACCTTGCTAAAAGTTGAGCTAAAGTTGTTTAATGATCTCAATCCCCTCTGCTATTCAAGCCTAGTCCTCATTCCAACGATATTTTTTATTCTGAAGCAATTTATCTAGATTGCAATTAAGACACAATCCATTATGACAGCAAATAACTTCTCCACATACTGGACATTGCCACTTTATATTTTCATTTTCCAAAAATTCATCCATGCCATTTTCTTTGATGAATTGAAGGTTCTCTATCATACTCATGTGATATTTTGTGCGGTAACGCTTATCAAGGGCTTTTAATCTTTTGCATGGAAAACTCTCGCACTCGCTGCAAAACCTGACTTCTCCTTTACTAAGCAATTCACATTTGCTCCCCATATGGGTGCAGTTTTCTCCTCTTGGAACGCAGCCAGGACAATATGTCCTGTGAAATCCCTGCTTGTTCAAGTCATTTTCCCTAAATTGGTAAGCAATACATAACCTGCAATTCATCCCGCATGGTGCTATAAGTTTTTCTTCCATAACTTGAATCAACTCCTTGGTGAATATTTGGCAATTCTTTGTCCTGATGCTAAGCATCTCTTCACTTTTGATAATAACATAAAATATTTTTAAATCCAATTAAGCGTAGTCCGCATAGGGTTGGATTTTAGTGCTATATTAAAAGTACAAAATAATATATTTGTTTGCAACTAAATATTAGCAATTGAAGTCAAGAAAAGTAAACAACAAATTGATATTCTTATTGTGGGAGGTGGGATTGTGGAGCGATGGGAAATAATAAATGCGGTCCAACGAATGCAAGACTACATCAATGAAAACATAAATTCGGCAATAACACTCAGTGACCTTGCAAAGTCCGCAGGATACTCACAATGGCATTCAGCAAGAATATTCAAGGAACTTACCGGCAAGTCGCCATTTGAATATTTAAGGGCATTGAGATTGAGCAAAGCTGCCTTGCAACTTAGAGATAATCCGAAGAAAATTATTGATGTTGCTTTTGATTTTGTATTTGACTCACACGAAGGATTTACTAGAGCTTTTACTAAACAATTTGGAGTATCTCCGAAAAAATACAGAGGTAATCCTAACCCTGTTCAGCTTTTTATGCCCGCTCGTATTCGTGATTATTACCTAATAATGCAAAAGGGAGGAATTGAAATGAATGAGAAGAAAAAAGCAGCTACTTTTTTTGTACAAGTGGTGGAAAGGCCATCCAGAAAACTTATTTTGAAGAGAGGAGTTAGAGCAACCCATTATTTTGAGTATTGCGAAGAGGTTGGTTGTGATGTTTGGGGATTGCTGACTAGTATTAATGAAGCTATGTATGAACCGGCTGGGATGTGGCTACCTAATAATCTTGTAAAAACTGGCACATCAAAATATGTTCAAGGTGTAGAGGTTCCGTCCAATTATAAAGGAGAGGTTCCTGATGGATTTGAAATCATTGAGCTTCAGCCATGTCAAATGATGGTTTTCCAAGGTGAGCCTTATGACGACGAGAAATTTGAAGAAGCGATTGATGAATTATGGGATGTGATGAAAAAGTACAATCCCGAGATTTACGGTTTTGAATGGGCGGATGACCTTGCCCCAAGATTCCAACTTGAGCCACAAGGTTATAGGGGGTATATTGAAGCCAGGCCGGTAAGACAGCTAAACAAATAGTTGCATTCATTTTCTGGACATGCACTTTACGAACAATTAAGGCCTAGGTCGGCATAAACCCAGCAATTTGAGAAACTTTTCCTGATTTGGCAAATCGCTGCTAAGCTTCTTATGTGTGAAAGTTTCATCAAACCGTTCTGCCTCAGCTTCATCCACATTATAAACCTCATCTTCAAAAAATCGACCTTCACATCCCTTAAGCGCCCCCTCATATAGCTCAAGTGCTTGAAGCGCATCCAAATACATATTGTTGGATGAGCCAATTCCAAATTTTTCTGCAGGTACAAAGCCAAATCTTTTATAATAATCTGGATCTCCATAAATCAATACCGCGGGGTATCCCATTTCTTTGGCACGATTGATGGTAAATTTGATCAACTCGCTCCCGACCCCTTTTCCCCAATATGAGGGCAAAACCGATATGGGCCCAAAGCAAATAGCCTCACGAGTTATACCATCATCGCCAAGAATGGTCGCTTTCGTATACATTATATTCCCGACTATCAATCCATTAATTTCTGCAACAACATCGAGTTCCCCGATGAATGCACCGCAACTTCGCATGACATGCACTAGGTAATGCTCGTTGCATCCTGGCACATGACGATTCCAAAATGCCTCCCTCGTCAATTCTTCAACAACGCGATATTCTGAAGGTTGCTCTAATCGCAAAATTACTTCCATAGCTTTTGCACTCCTTTTAAAATTATTGTATTTTCGGATCCCATCAGCAAAAGCCCTGATTACTCAAGGCTTTACTTTTGCTGTGAATTTAAATGCAACTTTTGTTTTTATGCCTTCAATTCCATTGTGGCTAGGAATGGAGTCTTGGTATAGATTCTAGTACCCATTTCCGCATCCAATAAATAGATTGCCTTGCCATCCATGCCCATGGTCTTGAATTTGTTCAGATTGGTGTTGGCAGCGTTTTCTTCCTGAACCTGCTCATCGATGAACCAGTTTAAAAACTGTACGGTTTTAAAATCCATCTCTTCATTGGCAGCCTTGACAATCTGGTAGATAGAGTCCGTGATGAACTCTTCATGCTTTACTGTCTGCTCCAGAATATCCATTGTATCCTTAAATTCCCATGTAGGTTTTGCTAGCTCTTGAAAAATTGTGCGTGCTCCGGTCTGCTGCATATATTGATAAAAGATCAAGGCATGATCTCTTTCTTCTGCGGTTTGCACATAATACCACTTGGCAAATCCATCAAGACTCATGCTTGAAAACCATGATGTCATGGACAAGTAAAGGGTTGATGAGTAGAGTTCTTTGGTAATCTGATCATTGATCATTTGTTCGATTCTTGGATTAAGCATATGCATCCCTTCTTTCTTTTGTTTTTTAAAAAATTGCAATAATAAGTTGCATTAATCACTATGCTTTGAAATTCTTTTGTGCTTAACTACATTTTATACCTAGTAATTATTTATACAAGCTTTGTTCTTTCAATTGTTAATAACCAGCTGTGATTCCAAAGTCAATGGAAAGGCATGCTCCTGTAATAGCACCCACTTTGTCCTTCGACGATAGAAAATATATACATTCCGCAACTTCTTCTGGTTGAGTATATCGAGCATTGATTCCTTGCGGTAGATTTCCAAACAAGTGTGCATCGAATTCTTCTCGTGTTGCAAATTCAGATTGCTCAAAATCTGTCAGCATCATTGGTGTTTCAACTTCTCCTGGGCAAACAGCATTTACACGAATTTTTTGAGAAGCAAGTTCAATAGCAAGTGACTTAGTTAACAAAGTTACTCCACCCTTTGACGCGCAGTAAATAGCAAGTTCTTTATTGCCTATGAGACCTGCGTCAGAACTAACATTGACAATAGATCCACTCGTTTCCGCCAATGCTGGAATAGCAGCCTTGCACATGAAAAATGTCCCTTTCAAGTTTATGTTCATTGTTTCGTCCCATATATCTTCTGTCATGGAAACTGTTGGTCCGGAATATGAAACACCTGCCGAATTCACTAGAACATCCAATCTTTTTTCTTTCGATAGAACAAATTCAATGGCTCGACTACACTCGGAAGGAATTGCAACATCTGCCACAATTGTATTAATTGTTGCATTTGTCTTGGCCAGCTCATTTCTAACACTTTCCAGCTTATCTCTATTTCTTCCAAGTATATAGACGGTTGCCTTCTTTTTCAAAAATTTTTCCGCCGCCGCTTTCCCTATTCCGCTACTTCCTCCAGTTATTAAAACTACCTTGTTTGTCCAATCGCTCATAATTACCTCCTGCTAATATTTTCCTAAATATTTTTTCTTGGTTCAAATCATGATAATATTGCTAATCCTACCTATTGACCCTCTACTCCTTATCCACCTCCATAAATGAATTGCCTGCTCTGCTAGTTGCTTCACTTTTGATGTATTGGTCCATAGTATATTCATAATAGTCCATTATTGAAACTTCCTGAAATCCGCAGGATTTATACAAGCCCAGAGCTGCAGCATTACCAGTTGCAACCTGAAGCATTATCTCCTCAACATTTGCTTCCTTTAGCATATTTATGGCTTTCATTAATATTGCTCGCCCAAATCCCTTATTACGGTTCTCCGGCAAAACACCCAATCCATAGATTCCACCAATACTGTTGATAATCTGGAGATGAACTTTTCCAATTATTAGCTCATTCATTTCAGCGAGATAAATGCTCATTGCTGGTTTTTCTTCATCTTCCATCAAACGAAATCTCTCTTCTTCAATATCATTGTTCTCTTCATCATAAAGATCTCCAAAATAAATGGCATTTTGCCTAGTTACCTCCCAGGCATCTCCAGGGGTAGCTTTTCTAAGTCTAAAGCCATGTATTTCCTCCCTCTTAATATCATTTGGCTCATTGCGCAAAAACATTTCAAATTCTGAATATTTATATGCCGCTCCCACCGTTTTCAAAAAATTCTGACCGGAAAATGATTTTTTATCACACAATATGAGAATACTTGCTGCATTTCTACGTTTACACTCTGAAGTAGCCAATGCGTTTAGTTTTGAAAAAATCCCTTGCCTTCTATATCTCGGATTTACCATGCCGGTTATTTCGAAAGCCGCATCAGTACCCCCGAAGCAGCATATTCCTATATATCCAATAAGTTGCTTCTTGTCAAAGTACATGAATTCATTAATGTTTCGATTATCAATATTATTATTTTGGGCTTCTGCAAGTTTATAATCAAGTTCTAGCTTTAAATTGATTTGATCATAATCTGAACATTGCTTCTGCAGTTCATTAATCAAATCATAATCTTCCTGATTTAAACTATCTTTTAGTTTAACGCGAGGTTTTGTTATTATTTTATTGATAGGAAATCTCCCCCTCTTTTTTTAGCCAGATTTGGCTTGTTCTTATTTTCTCTGCCATAGTTTAAAATTATTTACAATACCGTATTCATAGACACGTATGGAAATTATCAAAAATAAACCACCAAGTAAATAGCCGCCTACTACATCACTAATCCAATGTTGTAGAAGATAGACTCTGGAAACTCCAATCATAATGATAATGATTCCTGGCGGAGTCAATAGTAAAACTTTTTTCCATGTTTGTTCCATTTTTGATACTATAAAATAACATATCAACCCAAAAAATGTTATATAAAATATCACATGCCCACTGGGAAATGAATAATCAGATAATTTCTCCAGGACTGCCGCCGATGGCACCCCAGGACCGGGAGAACGAACTATTAATTTTATAATTTCTTCAAGGACAATAGCCGCAATATTGGAAACAATCAAAACTATGGCTTCCCAGCGATAGCGAGTAAAATATAGTGCAACTGCGCTTAAAACGAGGATAAAATATGCCTGGGGCACTTCTCCAAACCAACTTATTATAACCGCTGCTTGAGTTAAAAAGTGGCTTTTGAATGATAGAATAAAATTTGTAATAATTACATCGACGGGATGGATAAATTTCAAAGCTGCTGCCAAAGACAATCCGATGAAGAGCATTGTTAAAAGCACCAGGACTGAGGCAGTTGTCTTGTTTGAAGAGTTTTTCCTGAATTCATGTAACTGTAAGGATTTTTTCATTTGACCCGCCTCTCTTAAGATTATATTGTAATTCTATGCGCAAGATTTTTAATTTCTAATCAGTTCGCTTTTGTTGATACGGATGATAAAAATGGTGGCTGCCATCCCCTGCCTTCCAAGATACCCTTGATACTGTCCTGCTCTGGGGCCATCAGTCTGAAGATTACTTGGAATCCTTGGCCGCTCTTAACCGGGAGCCAGTTTTCAGCCTCCGAAGCTTCTGCAGGCTGATTTGCCTGAAAAAATATATCAATAGATCCATCATTATTCTTGATCATTATTGATGAATCACTGAATTCGTGACGGTCGATTGTGTTTTGGATAAGTTGCCCTTTTGTGTCGTACACGGTAATGGACCAGCCCTCGGTAGCAGGTGGCGCTTCTGCCAAGTGCATTACGTACCGGCTAGAGCCATTTAAGGGTTTCATGGATTGGTCGGAGAGGGTCAAGGCGAATATGGTTTGATCCGAGGAAAACGCTCCTAAACCAATCTCCGCAACAACAGCCCGCAACTGATAATTTGTACCATAAGTACCAAATCCACCAAGTAGGTAACCGTTATGTTTCTTGGCGCTTTCCTCATAAACAACTCCGGTGTCGGTCTTGATCTTTCCCTGACCTGCATCGGCGGCATTGGTGAGCCCCCGTATTATCTCCGCACTTAGGCCGTGATCCTGAGATGGGCGAAGTCCCGGGCCAATGCCCACACTTTTAAAAGCTTTGAGTTGCTCTTTATCCGCTTCTGGTGGTGGAAACTGCTGCATCAACTGACATAAAGCGTCAAAAAATTCCAGCCCAGTGGGAAGTTCATACTTTTTAGGTATGATATTCGGCTGTTCAAATGGTGGAGATTGGTAGTCTGTTCCATATTTGCTCAATGGTTTAATAGTGAATCCGTCTTGTATTTTGTTAACGCTTGGGATGTCATTCAAGTCTTTGACTTGTGTGGACCCGATGATCCAAATGCGATTGTAATCTACATTTATTTGGCTGGTACCTGCTGGCAAACTAATTCCATGCTGGCTTGGTCCGCATATGACATAGTCTCCTGCAGGAGTTTGGTGGGCGCTGCCAAGGTTGCAGACATCCTCGGTATACGGGTCAAGGAGCGCCAGTACAAAATAGTGACCCGTAACCTCAGGTATATGAAGTACCTGTGCCTCCTTCGTGAGATCCAACCAGGCAATTGATGATAGCCCACTGGCACCAGGAGCAACAACGACTTTGCTGTTAGAATCATTAAATGAGCGCACATGTTTAAACTGATTTACCTGATCACTCTGCCCGCCAGTCATGCTAAGAAAAGTCTTATTGGTCTCAAGCAATGGCAATCCGTAGGTATATGCCTGCAGACCAATGTCGTAAGCCTCTTCATAACCAATCTGAGAGTTCTTTGACTTGCAAGCGGTCGATGTCATAACCAATATAATAGTTAGCAGACCAACCAATGCAAGCCTTGCTTGCCCTTTTCGATTCGCTCTTTCCATTTGTAAGGACTCCTTTTACAAAAAATTCAGCATCAGTTCCTAATACGTCGTTAGTGAATAAAGAACAGGGAGCTTGCATATATAACAATAAGCAAATGTTTGTTCTTCCAGTAATTTGTTTACCAGACCCACAAATTCTAAATCACTATTTGATTTTACTAAAAATAACAGTCTGCTCTTTAAGAGAAATTTTATCTACTTGATACCCATATTCGTTTAATTCCTTCTTGTAATTTAAAAAAGAATGGTCAATGGGTATTCCGACAATGTCCTTGATTTCTGCAAAAGTTAATTTGAGCGATTGATTGCCATTTGCACGAACATATTCCCATAATGAATTATACTTGCTCATTTTAAACCCCCAGTCATAATTATTCCGATCCTATTCTTTGAAAACTTATAGATTTTATTTTGAAGATATTTGATCTGAATCCAAAACCGTATTTGTCCCGTCGATATTGAATTGCTTATAGTTGACTGTGATTGTTGATGAATCCATGTCACGCACAATCGTAATATAGGTTCTCGTTGGAATATTTCCATTATAATCAATCCATGAGCCACTGTTAGCATAGATAACATCTTGTCCGTTTAAATTCTTCTCTGCAACAAGTTTTCCAACATGGGTGTGCCCAAAAATAACGACCCTCATATTTGCATCCCGCTTAAAATACTGATTCTGTGCCTGATCATCCGTGAAGGATGCCAGAGCGCCATTATTAAGCGCAGCGTTGGTATCTACTGGAACTGGCACATTATTAATGGCCTGACGTTTTGCCCAGTTTTCCACACTATTATTAAATAAATTTACTGTAAATTTGCCATTCGTGCCAATATAAGGAATAAGATTGTTAATAGAAAATTTCTGCGTATAACCATCTATTCCTGTTTTGATGATTTTATCAGAAAATCTTTCTTTTAAAGTGAAATCTGTAAGAGTGTTTTTCCAAAACAGATAATAATTATAGTAACTCAATTGCGTTTCGTCCATTCCTTTGGTATCCAATGGCAAAAGCGTGTCTGACGCCTTTTGACGGCCTTCCAAAAAGGACGAGATTCCTATCCTTGCATAGAAGTAGCCAGATGGCAAAATCGATTTTCCCCCAGTAAGATCGAGATTAGAAAATGGATCGGGCGCACAATATATGTTGTATCTATGCCCATGTTCGATTGCGATTTGAGGAGTTGGCTTGTAAGTGCCTAATCCTTCCGCATCTCTCGCCTGATTGATACCTGGAAATATCCTTTCTGCCTCAGCAGCATTAAAAAGCATATCGTGATTGCCTGGTATATAAGTTACACGAGTATTTCCCTGTTTTATAATGGTATTTATCGTATCAATAATTTCCTTATTATTTTTTACAATCATGTCGTTGTAATCAGACAATGAAACAGGCAACACATAGTCCATCGGCATAAGCCATTGATCCATCAAATCCCCTGCTATTACCAGTTCTGCAACATTATTTGAGTTCTTGATCTGCTTTAGTAAATTTGCCAGCGCCGGTTTATTTTTTTGAGTTTCATCGAATCTGTTGTCTGCTCCCAGGTGAAGATCGCTAATCACCGCGATTTTCGATTTTTCAGTGCTTGCATTGCCTCCTATGGAAGTTGCTGTTGTTTGAGCTGAAACGGTTATAAAATTCAACGTAACAAAAGTCAACATTACGATGGTTGAAATTAGCATGCGAATAGGGAAGATGTGGTTATTATGCTTTGCTTTCATTCTGTAACCCCCTTTCATTTAAATGAGTTGTTTAAAAATATCTTAGTTCTATTGGCAGCGTTTTCTCTGATGTTAAAATAATAAAATGGATAATTATAGCTATGATATACGCCTTTGCCTAAAAATGCATTGCCTGGGGCAAGTTGATCCACATCGGCCGTGCTGCATATTAAAACGCCTTTCTCCTTATCGACACGGGCATCGGCATATTTCCCAGCAGGAACAAGATTTTTATCCTTGTCAAAAAGCATGGAACCTAAGTTTTGTTCTGCGGTAGCCAGTGTTTCGTCAGTTGTCCATGTTATTGGGTTTATTACTTTCGCCCCAGGCACGGCTAAGGGATTAGGGCCTTCCGCATCAGGCGACTGGGTGTTATATGAAATGATAACCCCTGTGTCATCTGGTCCTTTCGCAAATTTCAAATGGGGATTTTGTGCTAGATACTCGTCCGTAATGGGATATCCGATTATGTACGCTGCAATCATTTTTTTATAAACCTGGGGATGCTCTTTCAGATATCCGGATAGTAAATTGGCCAGAATATTTGATCCTTGTGAATGCCCTGCCAAAATAAATGGTCGTCCATTATTATAGTGTTTTATATAATAGTCAAATGCCGCTGTTATATCTGAAGTCGGTATGGTCGCAACAAGTTTTTCCCGATCGACTGGAGATAAGCCCAGTTGTTCGTAATAAGGGGCATAAATATTCCCAACGGTTTGAAATGCTGAAGCTTGAGAACTAAATGCAATTTTAGCGCCCTCTATCATAACTGGGTCGTTGATTTTACAAAAGCGAGGTTCATCTGAAGTGAGCTTTAACCACGTAGTCGGGCATACATAAAATATATCAACAGGTTTATCAATCGTAGCTGGTAATGCAAGCCAATTCGATGTATTTGAATAATCGACAACCTGCTTTTGCACATTGGAATTTTCAGTATTATTTTGTGCTGACTGATTAATTCCGCATGCTGATATAATAAGGCCGATGAACATAACAACAAAAAGAAGGAAGAACTTCTTTTTGTGTTTCTTGTTTTCTGACATTCTTATTACTCCCCTCTCAATTTTTCATTGCAAGGCTTTAAATAAATTTCAATTCGCTCTTTGCCATAACCCACATTATTTCTTTTTAAGTAAATCCCACCGATTTCTCCTGTGCTTCTTAGATGAGTGCCGCCGCAAGGAACTTTGGCGAATCCATCTATCACCCAGTATCTTGTCTCTTCATCTGCATCTTCAAAACAACTGTGTATTTCCAAATTTGAAGAGATGAGTTTCTCAATTTTCCTTAAAAGATCTGGAAATATTTCTGATATATTTCCTTCCCAGAAGAAATCCACACGAGCCTTATCTTCGGTAATATTCGCTCCTATTTTTTCTGGGTGGCCATAATTTTGGTAAACCAACTCAAGAATCAGCTCTGCAGCAAAATGAAGTCGCATTAGTTTGTATCTTTTCGGCCAGTCAATGCTCAATATCACATTCTGCCCCACGCTCAATCCATGGTTTTGTTCAATAGTATAGATAATCTCTTTCCCATCTTTTTTCGACTCGATGACCTGATGTCCTTCTATCATTCCCGAATCAGATTGTTGACCTCCTGAAAAGGCATAAATGATAGTTTGATCCAGGGTAACAACATTATTGTCAAC
Source organism: Eubacteriales bacterium (assembly GCA_037144355.1). Lineage (GTDB taxonomy): Bacteria > Bacillota > Clostridia > Peptostreptococcales > Anaerovoracaceae > JBAWWY01. The sequence continues at coordinate 607,146 of JBAWWY010000001.1, forward strand.
GCATGTTATTATGGCATCTGTTTCAGTTAAATACGGTTTCTCCCAAAATATTTTCTTTACAGCCATTGCCCTACCTCTTTACCTGCGATTTTTTCTTATGACACCAAATAGTATTTGATTATTTCACTATCGGAGATTTCATTATAAGCAATTTGTATTTCGCCCTGCTTCGAAAAGGAAGTGTATTCACCTACCGCTTCTCTCCAATAGTCTAATACATATATAAGTAAGCCATTTCGACGGTTGCTTCTTCTGGCCAAAATCCCACTCACTACATTTTAGATAAACGGATTCAGGTATGAACTGTTTTCTTGCGTTAGCTTTATTTCCAATGATATCAAGCATTTCATGAAAACGCTGATCTTTCCTCGCTGACTCAAAATAACTTAAGCATTCTGCCACACTCACGATATCATACCATAGGGCTGGTGCTTTTAGCTCCCTAAAATCTCTTCCCATGAAAAACATATAGGGATGTTGGTCTTGACTGCTTTCCCATAAACCCAACAAAATATTTATCATTGCATTTGCCAATTCCGACTTTTGATATTCAGGGATTATGCTTAGAAGCTTTAGGATTATTAAGGTTGCGTATGGGCAGCAATCATCCTTTCTTCCTGGCCCTCTAAATTTACCAAGCTCATTAGATACAGCGCAGGGGAATCCATTCACTCTATATAATCCCAGAATGTGTTCGGCACCTTCCTTGACATGATGCTCATAATCAATCCCTGACTTTATTAAAGCGTACAGCATTAACGGTGCATCGCATAATGCCCATGCAAGTGTGTCCTCTCCTGAGCCGCCAAAATGCTTTGGCACATTGGTCATGCTCTTTGGGATCCCATTTTCGTCTTTATTTTGTAATATCTGCTGTATTGCCATATCTATTTGGGGGACATCAGTATCTAGTCCCAGCTCTAATAAAAACAGCAATTTATGTATTGGTAAATTTGAATTTTTATGATTAGTAACAAGTGTTGCATTAAAATCTGCTATATCGCTCAAATATTCTTGAATCCGAACATCCTTTAGAACAGAGGATTTTAAATCGCTCAACTCATGTGTATTCTGCCTCAGAATATTTTTTCTCACAGCATATTGAACATATGGTTCGCCTTCCAGCAACCAATTGATTATATCCATAGATTGCCTCCGCAAATTAACCTAATCAATTAATACAAATAATTTATCCTTATAATCCTTAACAAAATACCTTTTGTTTTTTTGAATGATGGTATGACCTTCCATCTCCAAATGAAACTTTTGTTCGTCAATACCTTCAGGATATTTCTCATTCAACTCGCCATCTTTTTTCAGAGTTCTCCAGTAGGGTGTCTGATCAAAGCTACGCTCTACTGAAGCCTTTGCTACAATGTTTATGAATATTCCTGCCGTCAGTGGGCAAGTACAATCAGCCCCATGCTT
>JBAWWY010000002.1:0-139159 GCA_037144355.1 Eubacteriales bacterium
GATTTCCTTGTATAAGTTCACCGACAATTCGCTTCGCAAATTGGGTGAGCTAGTATCAGTAGAAATCTACAAATAAAATTTGTGATTTCCTTGTATAAGTTCACCGACAATTCGCTTCGCAAATTGGGTGAGCTAGTAATGCATAAAAACTATCATCAACATAATAATATTGATTGACAAAAAATACAAGACCCCTGAAAATAGTCATACAATTCTAAATTTTCGTATTCTATTACGCTTTGAATATGGCAATATAAGTTTCCAGCAGTTTGATTGGATGATATGAGAGCTTTGCCTTTCGAAGCCCTTGTATTCCCATATCCTCTTCCCTGTTTATGCATTTCACATGTGAGGCTACGCTTTTAGAAAATTCATTGTTTATTGCCTGGTATAAACCTCTATATTCGGTATTCGCCTTCTCTACGTGGACGGTTAAAGTCTTTTTACCAAGATAGCCACCGATGCTTATGGCTTGTATCTTCCCGTCTATGCGGATTGCACCTGCCAGATATCCCACTGCTTCAAGATTCCTAAGCACATCTTCCATGGCTCTTTCTTCCATATTCAAAAGTTTCATTTCGTGTTCTGGAAGATTTTTTCTCTTGTTGAACTCCCTGATGAATTCCATAGCCTCGTCAGCCATGTCGGAAGTAAGCGGTCCATATTCATATTTGTAATTATTTTGAAAATAATTTAAATGATTTTTCTTCGAATGATAATTTCTTCCTTTTAGCTCAATCAAGTCGGAAGTAAGGTAAATATATTCATAGTTGGGCCTGTCTGCTATGAATAGGAGCTCTTTTGGCAATGCCTTTTCCAATATTTCCACCATATGAAACGGCAGCAGCCTGATGCTGAATTTGTAACCTGCGTCCTCAAATATTTTTCTCGCCGCATATATTGTCTCTCTTAATTTTTCGGGATCATACTTCCCATCTTTTGTAAGTGGATGAAATAAAAAAGGTTCCTCAGTATCAAGTTCCAAATGGCTTGTTCCGGACAAGCATAAATAATCGCCAATTATCTCCCAACAGAAATGGTTTATATCTCGCCACATATAAAGCGAACTTAATGAAAATCCTGATGCTCTATAATCGAACCCAGATAAATATTCCTCAAGAATATCCCTATTCTCCAGTGTTATTCTATTTTTTAGTAAATACATTTGTTTGCCTTTCCTATATTACTTGATAATTTCTGAAATTTCCTTAAATCCTGCAGCCTTTGCATCTTTCAAGATTTCAAACAGTATCGCTTCATAGGTTGTTCCTATTGCTCCAGCTTCACTCATTCTTCTTTGTGCATATTTCTTGTCATTATTGTTTCTCGATCCGATTGCGTCATTGATCAGATAAACAATATAACCCGAATACAATAAATCTAAAACTGTCAATTGCACGCATATATGGGTTTCAATGCCACAAACAATTATGCATTGCTTATCTAGGCTATCTAATTTATTCCTAAAATCTTCTTCACCATTGCAGCTAAATGAAGTCTTCTCAACAAAACTTAGGTTAAATGCCTCAGCCTCACCTAAGGCCTCTTTTATCTTTGGAACTGTATCACCCAAGCCCCTTGTATATTGCTGCGTGAATATTATCGGCAGCTCTAAAACATTGCACCCTCGAATTAGTTTAGCTACGGTTTCCACCAGGTTCTCATTATCCTTGATTGCCGGAACAAGCTTTTCTTGAAAGTCTATAACCAGCAAAACCGCATTTTCTCGATTTATTCTTTCTACATGCATAATTTTCTCTCCTAAAAATCTACTCTAACATGCTACCCATTTATTTGTCTGTAAAACCCCAAGTCTTTACGTCCTCAATCAAGGAAAAATTTGTAAGGTCGTATAGCATTGGGGTAATTGATATATAGTCGTTTTGGATTGCTATTACATCTATGTCCTCGTCAGAATTTTCATACCAAACCGGTGCTCCTGAGTACCAGACGTAATTTTGTCCTGCAGGACTTTTCCTTAGTTCAAACCATTCATCATACTCTCTGGCTCCAAGGCGTGTGATTTTCGTTCCCTTGATTTGGTCAAACGGTATGTCAGGAACATTTATATTGAGAATCGTATTCTTATCCAGTTTCTCAAAGGCAATTTTTGCCGATTGAAGAATTATTTCCTCACAAGCTTGAAAGTTTTCAGGCTTATGGTTGTTTGTTGAAATTGCTACAGCTTTTATGCCGCAAATCAATCCTTCTATAGCTCCTGAAACTGTTCCCGAATATAATGTGTCTGTTCCCAGATTAGGCCCATGGTTTATCCCGGAGAAAACCAGATCAATCTTGATTTCCTTGTCGAGCAGCAATTTTAAAGACAACTTCACGCAGTCTGCGGGTGTCCCGGATATTTTCCAAGCCATTTCGGCCCCATCAATTTCTACTTCTTTAATAGTGATGGGCGATGCAACTGTTATTCCGTGACCGCAAGCGCTCTTTTGAGTATCGGGAGCACATACATAAACCTTTGCAATCTTTGACAAAGTCTTCACGAGATAATTTATACCCTTTGCATGTATTCCATCATCATTTGTTACCAATATATTTAGCATTGAATCAACTCTCCTTTTTTCATTCTGTTGAATATTATATCACATTATAAAAAGACCGTCTAAACTCTTGTTTACTTTAGAGTTTTTGACGGCTTTCTCCCATCTCTGTCAGGTTCTTCCAATATCTAACCGGCATGCATCGCTTCTGGCATTTTGGATTAATTCTTTCCTTTATAGCGATATTATCAAAATAAGTCTTCCATAACATTCTATATTTTAATTCGGAAGTCAGCAATTCTGGATATTTCTCCAAATCAAAAGAACGTTGTTGCCATTTCCCCATATATGAAAAGGTCGCCTTCTTTCTCCTGCTATCATAAATTATAACTTTTTCGTTTTTAAACCTATCGGCAAAGTGGGGTGTTACGAGAGTCAGCACGTCGTGGTCTGGTTCAACAGTCGAAAACAAGACCCCATTGATTTCAGAAAACCTGACCAACCCCACGAGCCTATGTTTTTCAAGCATTACCTGGTTTTCTTGTTGCTGGGCAGCATAAACAATTGGATCCGCATGCATGGAACAAACTTGGCTACCCGTTTTAAATCCCAGCCTGATGAATGCAAGAATTATGTTTTCCTTTTCATGGTTTGAAGAAAGAAAAACCATGTATACTCTGTCAAGCGCATCTTGGGATATTTTCTCTCTTATTCCCTCATAGACAGCCTGCGCTTTGATGTTGTCTGTTTTAACATTCATGAATCCCCAAGAAAGTGAGGTCTGATATTCATTCTCATTATAAATACCTTTAGCCCTGTCCCCATAATAATTATAATGAATGCATGTAAGGAGGCCATTGAAACTTCCATCGTAAAGATAATCAAGCATGCAGAATCATCTCCTTTCCTGTAAACATACTTAACTGCGGGTTTTCTGGAACAAGAATCTTCCTAATAAGATCTGGGTCAATTGCCGAGCTTCCATAATATTTTCCGCTGATTGTCATAAAATATTGCGCTCGCTTGACTACGATCCCCAATTTTTTCAAGTCGTCATATTTGATTGAAGCAATCCTTCTTTGTCTCATAATCCTTTGAGCGGAAACCATACCTACTCCAGGTATTCTTAAAAGTTCTTCATAGCTTGCCCTATTGATTTCCATTGGGAACCTACCTATATTCCTTAGTGCCCATGCGATTTTCGGATCCAGGTCAAGATCTAAAAACGGATTCTTGTCATCCAGAATCTCATCAGCATTGAATTTATAGAATCGCAAAAGCCAGTCTGCCTGGTAGAGCCTATTCTCTCTTCTGAGTGGGGGAAGCGAAAATGCCCCAGGAAGCAACCCTGATTGTGTATTACCAACAGGAATATATGCTGAATAATAGACTCTCTTCAACTTGAACATGTTGTAGAGCCCTTCAGAAGTCTTGATAATTCTCCTGTCATTTTCTGGAGTCGCTCCAATTATCATCTGAGTGCTTTGCCCCGCTGGTGCGAATTTCTCCACATATGAATTGCTTCTAGCTTTTTCCAGTTGCCCATTGCCCTGGACGAAAGAGTCCTTCTTTGCAATTCCATATATCGATGAAGCATCCTGCATTCCATCCAGGTAGCTTCCCTCATTTTGATTTTCATATTGAGTTTCATAGAAGTTGGGGCTTCCTTTGCCAATCAATTTCCTGTCCAAGATTGTATCTCTGATCTGGTGCATAGGTTTTATAATGTCCTCGATCTTCTTCTGTGGCGCTAGCATCTGAAGGTCCTTGCCTGTTGGCATTTCAATATTAACGCTAAGCCTATCCGCAAGAAGTCCAAGCCTGGCAACCAGCTCTTTTGAAGTCCCTGGTATAACCTTGGCGTGGATGTATCCCATGAAACCTTTTTCGATTCTTAATATTTGTAATGCTCTTATAATCCTCTCAGTTGTATAATCCGGGGATCTCTCAACTCCCGAGCTTAGGAATAGACCTTCTATATAGTTCCTTCGATAAAATTCAATAACAAGTTCCGCCAGCTCTTCTGGTTCAAATCCACTTCTTTCCACATTTGCAGAGCTGCGATTTGGACAGTATTGGCAATCATAACAGCATCTATTGGTAAACAACACCTTCAATAAGGAAATGCATCTTCCGTCTGCCGACCAAGAGTGGCATATGCCCATGCCGGCAGCATTTCCCATACCTCCCTTGTTTGACCTCTGGGTTCCACTGCTTGCGCAGGATACATCATATTTTGCTGAATCAGATAATATTCTAAGTTTTTCCATGATTTTTTCCATAAGATCACCTCAAAACAAACTTGCTTTATATAATAAAAAATCTTGTTCATATTTTAAAATTGCTATTTCCATTTTACCTTGTCTTTTATCTTAAAATTACCTCGAACGTTTGTTCTTATTATACATCCACGCGAACATATGTTCAATAGTTGCGCAGTATATTTTGATAATTAATTAAAAAAAAGAAACCGACAAACTGCCGGTTTCTTCTGCATATATTGATTCATATAATTTGTTATTTTTGTCGCCAATACTTATTGTTGGATTTTAGAATCCGTTGTTCTTTTCAACATTTGTAATAACGCTGTCCAATCTGTCTACGATCATGTCGATTTCTTCTTTTGTAATAACAAAAGCTGGTGAAATCATCAATGTATCTCCAGATTGTCCTTTGTTGCATCCTGCACTTGATTCGATGATCATGTTTTGTCTCAATGCTTCTTCATTCATCTGAGCAGAATATTTTACTGATGCTGGGAAGCATTCTTTTGTTTCTTTATTTTTAACAAGTTCGATTCCGATCATCAATCCTCTTCCTCGAACGTCTCCAACAGTAGGATGCTTATAAAGGGTTTCCAATCTTTCTCTGAGATAATCTCCCATTTTTCTAGATTGTTCAACTAGGTCATGTTCTTCCAAATATTCGAAGGCGCTTAGGCAAACTGCGGCACCCAATGGGTTTCCAGACCATGAGTATCCAGGTGGAAATGATCCATTGTTGTCATACATTGATTTATACATTTTTTCGCTTACACCAACGGCGCCAAGTGGGAAGTATCCTCCGCTTATTGCCTTGCCCATGCTTACCATATCTGGTTTAATTCCATAATGCATGTATGCGAAGTTTGAACCTGTTCGTCCTACTCCAGTCATTACTTCATCCATGATTAAAAGCACATCATATTTGTCGCAGATTTCTCTGATTCTCTTGAAATATCCTGGTGCTGGTTCTGCCGCGCACAGTGACATCCCCGAAATTGGTTCAGCAATGAATGCTGCAACAGTTTCTGGGCCTTGGCATAGGATTTCAGTTTCTAATGCGTTTGCACATTCAAGGTTGCAAGTCTTAGGTTCTCTTCCAAACCAACATCTGTAGCAATAAGCAGGTGCGATTTTACCAAATTCAACAAGATAAGGTTCATATCCGCTTTTTCTCTTTGTGAAACCAGTTATGGCTAGAACGCCATTGCTGCTTCCATGATAACTCTGCCATCTTGAAAGGATCTTGTATTTGCTGGCATCGCCTTTGAATATATGATATTTTCTAGCAAGTTTGATAGCAATTTCATTTGCTTCTGATCCGCCTGCAACTTGGAATATCTGGTTCAAGTCATTATTTGAGAATTCGCAGATTTTCTTGCATGATTCTTCCAATACAGGAGTAACGCAGTCATCTCTGTGAGCAAAGGCTAATTTTTCTGCTTGCACTCTCATAGCTTCTGGTATGCTTTTAATTCCATGGCCCAAGCTTACAAGCACGGGACCGCTGGCTGCATCTATTATTTCCTGGCCGTCTTCTGTATACATGTAAATTCTATTTCCATGAGTAATCCTAGGATACTCTCTTTTGAAATCCATGCTTAAAACATTGTTTGGCTTCTTCATGATTATAGACTCCTTTCGAACATTGCAGCAGAACCTTCTCCGCCGCCAACGCACATTGTTACAATCGCATACTTTTTCTTTGCATTTTTCATTGCATAAGCAGCTTTGACAGTAAGCAATGTTCCTGTTGCGCCTAGTGGATGTCCTAAAGCAATAGCTCCTCCGTTTGGATTTACTCTTTCCATGTCCAGTCCGAGTTCTTCACAGCAAGCTATGGCTTGGGAAGCAAACGCTTCATTTATTTCTATTAATTCAACTTCATCCATGGAAACCCCGGTCTTTTTAAGAAGCTTTTGTACTGCTCCAATTGGGCCAAGTCCCATCAATGATGGTTCTAATCCTACTGATGCAAATCCTTTTACCTTTAGCAGGATTGGCAATCCTAATTCATCGGCTTTTTCCTTGCTCATTATAACAACTGCAGCCGCTCCATCGTTCATTGGGCAACTATTTCCAGCTGTAACAAGCCCATCTCTTTTGAAGATTGCTTTAAGTCCAGAAAGTTGTTCTATTGTAGTATCCGCTCTTGGACTTTCATCCTGAGAAAGGATAACTTCTTTTCCTTTGACCTTGGTAGTCAACGGAAGCATCTGTTCGTCAAACACACCAGCTGCAATAGCTTTGGTAGCTCTTTGGTGGCTTGTGTATGCAAATTTGTCCATGGCTTCCCTGCTCACTGGATGTACACTCAATATGTTTTCTGCCGTTTCACCCATAGCTGGGTCCCCAACTGATGGAGGAGACATCATAAGCATACTGAAAGTGGGAGGTTCATAAGCATATGGCCTCTTTGTCTTTTTTAAGAAATATGGGTTGTTGCTCATGCTTTCTGCGCCCCCTGCAACATATACATCGCCATTTCCGCTCTGTATCATTGCTGCAGCCATGCAAATAGTTTCAAGCCCTGAAGCACATTGTCTGTCAAACTGAATCCCTGGAACTGAAATAGGAAGTCCAGCTTCCAAAGCTCCAACTCTACCTAAATTACCAGGCATGCCTTCTGCATTCCCAATATAAACTTCATCTATAATGCTTGGATCGATTCCCGCTCTTTTAACGGCTTCCTTTATAACAAGGCCAGCAAGTTCATAGCCCTGAAATCCAGCAAGCATTCCGCCATATTTTCCAATAGGCGTCCTTACTGCTGATACGATTACTGCTTCTCTCATAATTTACCCCCTCTTTCCCCTATTCGTAAGAAATTACTCTTACTGGTTCTTCAACTATTAATTTAGCTTCGGTTTTTGATATTACTTCTTCAACGGTTGTAGTGTCAAAGATTTCCTTTAGGACAAGTCCTCTAGGTTCAACACTTATAACAGCCAAGTCTGTAATGATTAACGAAACACATTTTGATGCGGTCAATGGCAATTCACATTTAACTCTAATCTTAGGATTGCCTTTTTTATCCGTATGAGTCATTATTGCAATGACTTTTTTAGCTTTCTTAGCTAGATCCATAGCTCCGCCCATTCCTGGGATGATAGCTCCTGGAACTATCCAGTTTGCAAGATCTCCATTTTCGGCAACTTCCAAAGCCCCTAATACTGATAAATCTAATTTGCCTCCTCTGATTATTGCAAAGGAAGTAGCACTGTCAAAATATGATCCTCCTGGCACAATGGTAATCGGAACGCATCCTGGATCAACTAGATCTGGATCTTCTTTACCTTTTTCAGCTGCAGGTCCGGATCCTAAGACACCGTTTTCTGCATGAAAAAATACCATTTTTTCTTTTGGAATATATTGTACCGACAGTTGAGGTATCCCAAATCCAAGATTTACGATATCACCATTATTGATTTCCTCAGCTGCTCTTTTTGCCATTTTATCTCTTACTGCCATCCCCATTTCCAAGTACCTCCCCCATGAACAATAATATCTACGAATACTCCTGGTGTTACCACGTCTTCAGGGTCAATATCCCCAATATTTACAATTTCTTCTGCATCAACTATTGTTATATCTGCGGCCATTGCCATTAATGGATTAAGCCCTCTAGCTGTTTTGCTGTAAGTAAGGTTTCCAAAAGTGTCGGCTTTTTTAGCAAAAATAATTGCTATGTCGGCTCTTAAACCTTTTTCTACCATATAAGTAGTTCCATCGATGTCAACCTTTTGTTTTCCTTCTTCTACTAGTGTTCCAAGACCAATGTCGGTAAGTATTCCCCCAAGACCAGCGCCCCCAGCTCTAATCCTTTCCGCCAATGTTCCCTGTGGACTAAATTCCACTTCAAGCTCTCCGGAATTCATCAATTTCCCAGTTGTAGGTGTTGCTCCTATATGGCTGGTTATAAGTTTCTTGACTTGTCCGTTTTGAATAATATGGTCTGGACCAACGTCTGGATCTCCTGCATCAATTGAAATAAGCGTCAAATTTTTGACATTCTTTTTGATTATTTCATTGATCAACCTGTAAGATGATCCAACTCCACCAAATCCTGCAATCATGATAGTCATTCCATCTTTAATGGTCTCCATGGCTTCACTTACAGTCTTGATTTTCCCAAATTGATTTTCTTCCATTTCCCGCACCCTCCTTTTAATAATTTGTTTGTTTGTTACCATAACAAAAATCCCATTGTCTTGGGATATAGGTAAAATCTCTAGGTCACCTATCAGTATTCATTATGTATTAACCCTACAATAGTGTCAAGTTCTACTTGATGTTTGTGGGTTTCCTGCGCTTAGTCTCGGCCCTTTTATCAACTTGGCCGGCTAAAAATTTGCAGAGCTTTTCTGTGGGATTTTCCTTTTTAAAACTAGCTATATTCTTCTTCAGGTTTTTCAACCTGTTTGGGCTCCTATATAAATAATATATAGCCTCATCGAGAGGCAATGTCTTGGTAACCAGCATCCCCAAACCGTTGTTCAAAAAGAATTCAGCGTTTCTTTCCTCATGTCCTGGTATCGGATTCGCCATTATCATTGGAAGGTCTTTTGCCAAAGCCTCCGAGGTTGTTATCCCTCCAGGTTTTGAAATAATAACATCGGCAGCCTCCATCATAATGTCCACATTGTCCACGTAGCCATATAGGTCCAATCTCTTTTTATTTGGAAACGCTTTAACTTTATTATATTGTCTTTTATTAGTACCGCAAACCACAATAGACTGAAAATCAAAAGGAAGCTTGTCAAGTTCCTCAATGGATTTGTCAATCTTTCCATAACCCATGCTTCCGCTCATTAATAGTATGGTGAATTTTTCAGGATCCAGATTCAAGATTTTTCTTGCCTCTTCTTTTGGCATTCTATTATTGAATTTTTCCTTGATGGGTATGCCAAATGGCAGATTCTTTTTCAAATCAATTCCTTTGACATTTAGTTGATATTCAAGAAGCTCGCTTGGAGTTACATAGTAATCCAAAAGCCTGGTTTCCTCCCAGAATGGGTGAAGGGTAAAATCAGTTATAATACCAACGGTTATTGCGTGAATTCTCTTTTTTTCAATTAATATGTTAATCATGGTTGCCGCGAATATATGGGTTGAAATTACAATATCCGCCTTTTCCTCTTCGATGCATTTTCTAAGCTCACGGGCTAAAAAGGAATTCGTCACCTTTGGCATGGAATATTTGGATGCCAGCCAGGTTTTCCTAACAGATATTCCGTAAGCAATTGATGAGACTTTTTTTGTGTATGTTGCCAGGGTATATGCTTTTGAAACCATGGTTTTCAGCCTTGGCTCGATATAGCCATAGGCATCCACAATTTTGCAGTCTGCTCCCATTTTTAGAAATTCTTTTTCGATCGCTTCCGCAGTGGAATGATGTCCCTGACCGGTGGAAATGCTAAGTATAAGTACTTTCATCTTAACCCCTCATAATAAATTTCTGCAAAATAGATGTTAACTGTCTTGTCTGAATTACATTTTATCATATTTGGGGTTCAATATCCTATCAATATTTAAAGAATTTCCTGACTGGAGTCTTTTGCAGCGCCGCAGTAATGAGCATCGCAATAATGAATCCTATTATGAATTGAACCATATTCCATGGGATGCTGAATGCTGAAATTGCAAAGTTGCCATACATTATGCCCCCCGCAATATAATATCCGAAAACCATGAATAATCCTGCCAGAGTCATGGCTAAAATCTGGTAGCCTTTAATTACCAATATGTCCCTCTTCCTGAAATATATTGAAATGATTATTAGGAAGACTGGGATAAGCAAAGCAAACAGCATCAATTGAGATTGAACTTTATTCACGTATTCACCAAGGGAGGTAAGATTGTTAATATCCCCATTATATAATTGTTCCGGATTCGAACCCAGATTTGTTGAAATTACTGCATTAACAATAAAATTGAATGCGGCCCACACACCGGCAGTTATAAGGCTTATAATTACAAGATTTCTCTTGTTGTTCATTGATTTTTCTATGGCAAGGCCCATAAGCAATGCCATCATTCCCTTTATGCAAAGGGTCCACGGTGCCCAGTTTGCGTATCCAACAAAGATGTCGGCAAGGGCCGATCCCACTCCGGCAGCCACTGCGCCATATTTATATCCCAAAATAAAAACAGACAGGAATATCATGCTATCCCCAAGGTGGATATAACCGTTTGTAAATGGTACGGGTATTACAAATATCATTGTTGCTATTGTTACAAGAGCCATCATTAGGCCGGTCATGATTATTTTATTTGTATTTATTATCCTGGCATTGTTTTCCATTTTATCTCCTGCTTTCTCTTCTTGATTTATCAACTTCATATGATTATAATAATAGTAATTTGTAGTTAGTTAAATATGCAGATTTTATTATTTTCGTATATACAGATTGGAGATGCCATGCTTCCGGTTTTAGATTTCGAGTCAACGATTCCCCTATATATGCAGGTTTACAAATACATCAAAACAGCTATTTTACAATCCACCTTGAAGGCTGATGAGAAATTGCCATCTTTGAGAACCCTGGCACTGGAGACCGGAATAAGCGTAACTACTATCGAATTGGCTTATAACCAGCTTCTTGTGGAAGGTTATATTAGAAGTAAAGCTAAAACAGGTTATTTCGTAAATCGAATTGCACCTTTGGGTAGTTTCAGTGGTACTGATATTGCATTAATCAACGAGTCAAGCCTATGGCAATTAAGCGATGTATCAAAATATAAAAGTTTCTCAGACCCATCCTGCTTCGATTTCATAAAGTGGAAAAAATGCATTAATTCGATTCTAAATGAATTTCCCGAACTCCTTCTTTCCGAAGGTGAGCCTCAGGGCGAATTGGCGCTTCGCATTCAAATTTCAAGATATGTCTACCAGGCAAGAGGCGTAAGATGCAATCCCCAGCAGATAATAATCGGCGCAGGGACCCAGCAACTTATGAATTTGCTTAGTATTTTACTAATTCAAAGTGGAATCGGTAAAATAGCTTTTGAGGATCCCGGCTATAAAGCTTCCCGTAGCTCATTCATCGATCGCGGGTTCAAGATTTTATCCATTCCGGTAACCAGCCAGGGGATAGCTATTGAAGCCCTGCCTTTTGGCGAAAAGACTGCTGTTTATGTAAGTCCTTCCAACCAGTTTCCCATGGGTTTTGTAATGCCAATTTCCAGGAGGTATGAGTTGCTTGAATGGTCTTCTGAGAACAAGTCCATAATAATTGAGGACGATTATGATAGTGAGTTGCGATATTTCGGCAAGCCAGTCCCATCTCTCAAGAGTTTAGAAAAGTCTCAAGGCGATGAGAGGGTAATCTACTTAGGTTCTTTTTCCTCGACCTTGTTCAACTCAATAAAAATCAGCTATATGGTCCTGCCTGAATCTCTTCTTGATATATTCCAAGTTTACTCAAAAGACTATAACCAGACATGTTCAAAGCTTGAACAACTTACTCTTGCCTTGTATATGCAAAGGGGACACTATCACACCAATATCAGGAAGTTGAGAAGCCTATACTCTCAAAAGGTCCATCTTGCTTTGGATTTAATTTCAAAAACCATGAAAAACCATGTGGAAATTTTAAATTCCAATTCTGGAGTCCACATGCTTCTTGAAGTAAAGAGCAAAAAAACAAAGGAAGAGCTTTGCAATGCAGCTTCCACTCTTGGTATAAGTGTTTTGCCAGTTTCAAATTTTACTTTTAAAGACAGCGACAGCCTCTTTTCCAAATTGATTTTTTACTACACCCGCATTCCTCTCGGCGATATGGAGAAAGCTATTGCGGATTTAAACACTGTCTGGTTCCTTGAATAGGCTTATTTGTTGAATTGATAATTCTAAATTAGCTTCCATTTTTATGTTTTTTATGTAAAAATAAGGGTAGAATAAATTCATAATGCAATTAATTTACAACTAAATAACATGGAGGAAATACTAATGGAAATGGATAAAACTACTACAAATCTTATGGACGCTTTTGCTGGGGAATCACAGGCAAATAGAAAATATCTCTCTTATTCAAAAAAGGCTGAACAAGACGGCAAGATTAACGCAGCCAAACTTTTCAAGGCTGCTTCAGATGCAGAAACCATCCATGCGCTAAAGCATTTCGAAGTTGCTGGTAAAATAGGAACTACTGTGGATAATCTAAGAGACGCAGTAGCCGGTGAAACCCACGAATATCAAAGCATGTATCCAGGCTTTATAAAAACTGCGGAAACTGAAGAAAACAAAGGTGCTATAATGTCCTTTACCTTTGCGATGAAGGCTGAAGAGGTTCACGCAAGGCTATATAAAGAAGCTTTGGCTAATCTTGAACAGAATGAGGAAATATTTTATTATCTTTGTCCTGTTTGTGGCAATATTGAAAAAGCCGTTCCTGATAAATGCAGTATTTGTGGAGCTCCAGGATCTAAATTTATTAAATACTAAATGTAATTTCTTAAAAGGAAAGAAGCAACAAAAGTTGCTTCTTTTTTTATATGGCAATTTACTTCTATGCGCTCTTTAAAACTTGATAAATAAATGCTCTCGCTATGTCAGGGTCAAATTGGGTTCCAGAACATCTCTTGATTTCTTCAATAGCTTCATCTTTGGTTAATACTTTCTTGTAAGTACGTTCGCTTATCATTGCATCATATGAATCAGCTAAAGCAATTATTCTTGACGGAACTGGTATTTCTTCTCCCTTTAGCCCTCTTGGATAACCTTTGCCATCCCATCTTTCATGATGAGCCAAAACGAAATTGGACATTTCCGAAAACTCGCTTACCGAACTAAGTATTCTATAACCAGTTTCTGGATGCCTTTTTATTTCACTGAATTCATTATCGTTGAGTTTGCCAATTTTATTAAGAACTTTTTCGTTGATACCGATTTTCCCAATGTCATGCATTAAGCCTGCCATTTTAATCTGGTTAACTTGATCTTCATCTAAATTCATTTCTTTGGCAATTTCTTCACTGATTTCGCTGACTCGTTTTGAATGAAGCATTTCTCTGTTGTTCTTCTCATAAAGTGTGTTCATTATCAGATCCACTGTTTTACTTCTCATGCTGGAACTTTCATAGAGTTTCTGCTTGTACATATTGTCTTCAGCAGCTTTGAAAATCTCTTGAACATTCATATCTTCTGTTTTCTTAGTGCAGTGTCCAAATGAAATGGAAATTTCCAGGTCTTTGACTTTTTCCTTAAATATTATACTCTTCACGCGATTAATAAGTTTTTCAGCCTCAAACTCATCAGTATTTGGAAGAATGGCTATAAACTCGTCGCCTCCAATTCTTGCAATGATATCATCCGAACGGCAGCCTTTCTTTATGGCTTTAGCAGTCTTTTGCAGAAGCTCATCACCTATAGTATGCCCAAATGAATCATTAATTAGCTTCAATCCATTTACGTCCCCCATGACAATGGTTAGTGGGAGATTTCTTGAAGTATCAATCCTCTTCAACTCCTCCTCATAAAATCTACGGTTATATAGGCCTGTTAGACCATCATGGTAACTCAAATATTCAATGTTCTTAAGCCTTTCCCTTTTATCCGAAACGTCTCTAAATACCAACACAGCGCCAACTATCACTCCATTTTCTTGGAAAATTGGAGCTGCGCTATCTTCGATGGGTATTTCTATGCCGTCCTTACTGATTAATATTGTATGATTTGCCAACTCAGATATTTCACCACTTAAGATTACTTTCCTAATAATATTTTCGCTCTTTTCCTTGGTTACTTCATTGGCAATGTCAAATACCTTGTCAATAGGTTTTCCTAAAGCATCATCTTGATTCCACCCCGTCAACAATTCTGCAACCTTATTCAGAAATATAATATTGCTATTATTATCGCATGAGATTACTGCATCTCCTATAGATACCAAAGTCGCCTCCAATAGCTGCTTTTCGATATAATAAACTTCTTGTATTTTAATAAGATCAGATTGCAAGTCGATTTGTTTTTCTGCAATGAGCAATTCCGCGGCTATCTTGATTCGCCCATCCATTTCTGTTCCAATCCTGTCTGCCATCTTGTTAAAAGAATCGGAAAGCCTGCCAAGCGCATTAGCTGATTTGTAGGAACTACGCATTTCAGATTTGCCCTGTTCAAAGTGATCCATGGTATTAGCGATTTCCATTATTGGGGGTAGGATATTTCGCCTTAAAATAAAACCAATAATAAATGATAATATTATAATAATTAAAATTGATACTCCCAGCAATAGCACAAACAATAGGCTTTGCCGTTGTGCATTTGAATATAATTCATCTGCCTTTTTATTTGCAAAAGCCGACATTATCTTAACTGAAAATACTACCGCGTTTGCTTGCACCCCACAAATTCCATTATTGCCGACTCTCTGTTTAACTTCAGCAACATTTCCGGCAGCCAGAAGATCTAAGGTTTGATACCTAATTGAATGATATGCCGTCAATAAATTCTTTACATTCTCAATGTCACTTTTGGGCCCTAGATATGACTTGTTTAGTATATCTATTTGTTTAAAAGCATCTATTTCATAAGAATCCATAGTTACTTTCTTGCTTTGAATAGTCACCTTGTCAGTTTCCTGCGCTACTACTTCCATTAGCTGTCTGATATTAAAAACATCTTCCAGGATTGAAGCTATGGCGCTTTTCGTTGCAAATGGATGGTCATGCAATGCCTCTGCACTTTTCCACAAGTTATCCATTAGTAAATAGCTGACTATTCCCATTGTAACAACTAGCACGGTAATTGATGATAATGCTATTGTGAACTGGTTTGACAATTTAATATCTTTTAGTTTCATTGAATACCTCATTCTTTTAGCTAAGAATATTAGACTTTATGCGACAATTATATACAAATTTTGTAATTTTACAATACCTTCTCAAACAAAAGAAGAGCATCATCTGCTCTTCTTATAGTTTGAATATGTAATGTGTTTAATGTTGCATTTCTAATGATAAAATTGATTAAATTTCTTCAGACTCCGTTCTATCAAAAAATGGACTTTTACCAGAAATCGATAAAGGAATGGCATATGCCACTTCTATCTCTTCGCTGAAATATCCGAGATTTATTGCAGCCCTTCCAGCAGAAAACAACACTCTATTGTCAATCCGGTGGTTTGCTGCCACAGATACAGCTGATCCAATGGCAATTCCAAGATCTCCCGTATTAAAGGAGCATATGCCATTATTCATCCGGTTTTCGGTGCAATCTTTATATCCACAATATCCGCAATTCGGACAGTCGATAGGTCCAATCTTGGTTCCCAATAGTACGACCACATGGGATGCTTCCAAGCTGCCAGCATCTCTGCCAAAGAAATCCACACCTGTCACCTTGGTTATTTTTCTGAGTTCCGCTGAAATTTCATCTTTTTCTTTTCCATCTACTATTAAAAGTTCCAGATTGTCTATTCCGCAACCCTTTGGTGCCGTTCTAGCTGCCGCCACCATTAGTTCGGCAACCACCATTGCTGCTTTTTTTTCAATCTCCAGGCTATTTGTTATCATAAAAATCCCTCCTTGCTTATAAATCATTTTACCTTTTTAACACAAATAATTCAACTACCTCCGTGCCCCTATTCCCAAGTTCAGATACCGTCCCCATTGGTATGTTTATCAGTTGCCCAGGCCTATATGTCTTGAAATAGTTGTCTCCGGTGGCGACATCCAGTTCACCGTCAACAATCATTATAAAAACTTCCGCATCTGTAGGATGTTTTGGGAATACTTTCCCTGGCGGTATGACTACATGGTTGATTTGGATTTGATCATCTTTAAAGATATTTTCCAGGGTTTCTTCTTCAGTAATAACATATTGAAAAACTTTTTCCATTATAAAATCTCCTGATTCATTATTTTGGGATTTAGATAAAATAAATTATATTGTAAGTTCATTAATCTTTAAAACTTTTTCAAGTTAAACTGGTTTTAATTTTATTTCATTTAAAAGTGTAAATCCTAAAATCATCATACCACCAATTATCTGCAAAGGTCCAATTGCTTCGCTGAAAATAGTTATAGATACCAGCACTGCGACTAATGGATCGATATAGCTTAGTATAGCTACTTCTTGCCCTCGCAAATCTTTCAAGGATGAAAAGTATAGAACATAAGCAAAACCAGTATGAACAAGGCCCAGTATTAAGAGGCTTGCTATTCCAATATTACCTATTTGCGCCAAATGTATGCCAGTTGTAGAAAATACATATGGGGCAAGAACAATAATTGCTGCAAATATTTGGATGAGAGTTCTGTCTATCCCCGTAACTGTCCTAATAAATTTATTTAAAATTATTACTGTAGCATAAAGAACAGCCGCGCCCAGGCCAAAGCCAATGCCCATTAGATTTCCCGCTGACTGGTTTAACCCTCCAATGCCAATTATGAAAAAGAGCCCAATTGTTGCCATTGTGAAACAAATTATCTGCTTGATAGTCAATTTTTCTCTAAAGATAACTGGACAGGCAACTGTTACAATCACTGGGGCGAAGTAATAACTCAAAGTTGCAATTGAAATCGTAGTGTATTTATACGCTTGAAAAAGCAAAATCCAGTTGAAGCCCATGGCAGCCCCTGAAATGAAAAGCAAGTGCAGATCTTTCTTTATATTTGGAAAGAAAATTTTCTTTTCCCATGCAAGCTTGAAGACGGCAATGGCCAATGCGGCAATAATAGCTCTGAATAAAGCGATTTCTCCAGTTGGCAGCGGAATATTCTTGACGAAAATTGAAATGGTTCCAAAGATCATCATTGCTGAAACAATTTTTAGTTTTGGCCCCATTTGTTATTCTCCATTTTGACACATTAGCTCGCTTAATTTGTGAAGCGAATTGTTAGCGAACTTGCCCAAGGAAATCGCAAATTTTTAATTTGTAGATTTCTACTGCACATTATAGCCGAAGGCGGGTCACTTGACCGGGTCTAGAATTTTACTTCAAAAATTTGCCAAGGTACCGGCAGTTTAGTAGAAAACCATTGCAATAAACATATTAGTCCAAGCACGAAGTGCTGGACGGATTGCACTGGATTTCCGGATGCTTCCCAACTTCAACATAGAACTTGAGAAGTTTAAAACATAAAAAGGCTTTGGTATCCATGAGGAAACCATTGCGACATACATTATAGCCGAAGGCGGGTCGCACTGGGTTTCCGAAGAGATTACCAAAGCCTTTATTTATAGGGATTCGAGAATTCTTCTCCCAGCTTCCTTGGTCCCAATCAGTTTCATACCTGCGCTCATGATGTCACCTGTGCGGACACCCTGATCAAGGACTTTGCTGACCGCAGCTTCGATTGCATCTGCTTCCTTGAGAAGCCCGAAAGAGTAACGGAGCATCATGGCCGCTGACAAGATTGTCGCCATTGGATTGGCCTTATCTTGTCCCGCTATGTCGGGGGCGCTTCCATGGACAGGCTCGTACATTCCAAAAGTGCCTTCTCCAAGGCTGGCTGATGGAAGCATTCCAATGGATCCAGTTATCATGCTGGCTTCATCGGATAGGATGTCTCCAAACATATTGCTAGTAACGATGACGTCGAACTGTTTTGGATTCCTTACCAATTGCATTGCTGCATTGTCCACATACATATGTGAAAGTTCAACTTCGGGGTAGTCTTTTGATACTTCTATAGCAACTTTTCTCCAAAGTCTTGAGCTCTCAAGGATGTTAGCCTTGTCTACGCTCATAAGTTTTTTATTTCTCTTCATTGCTGTTTCAAATCCTACAATAGCAATTCTTCTCACTTCAGATTCAGAATAAATCTCCACGTCAAAAGCTGACAAGCCTTTTTCTGTTTCCTTGTATCCCTTTTCGCCAAAATATATTCCCCCTGTTAATTCCCTTATTACAACAATATCCAAGCCGCCTTCAGTAAGCTCTTCTTTAAGAGGGCAAGCTCCTTTCAATTGGTCGAAAAGTATTGCAGGCCTGATGTTTGCAAATAATCCTAGTTCTTTTCTAAGCCCAAGCAAAGCTTGTTCCGGTCTTTGGTTCCCTGGAAGCGTATCCCATTTTTCTCCCCCAACTGCTCCAAGTAGCACTGCATCGCTGGCTTTGCATACTGCAAGTGTTTCAGCAGGAAGTGGAGTTCCGGTTGCATCTATTGCTGCTCCTCCGGCAAGCACTTTTGTAAATTCAAACTTATGATTATATTTTTCTCCTATTTTATCAAGAACTTTCAGGGTTTCTTCAACTACATCTGGTCCGATACCGTCTCCGGAAACAACCGCTATTTTATAATCCATTATTTCAAGTTCTCCTTTACGTAATTTACCAGTCCATCGGCGTCGATTATTTTTCTTATGAATTCTGGGAATGGTTCTGCTTGGTAAGTTTCATTTTTTGTTATATTCTTGATTTCTCCGGTTACAAAATTTACCTCAAGCTCATCCCCTGCATCCGTCCTCATTACCGCTTCCTCACATTCTAAAATTGGAAGACCAGTATTGAAGGCATTTCTATAGAAAATCCTAGCGAAGGTTGATGCGATTACACAGGAAACTCCGGAAGCCTTTATAGAAATTGGTGCGTGCTCTCTTGAAGAGCCACAGCCGAAATTCTTGATGGCTACTATTATGTCTCCTGGTCTTACTTTCTTAACGAAATCCATGTCTATATCTTCCATGCAGTGGCTGGCTAGCTCCGCAGGATCAGAGGTATTTAAATACCTGGCTGGAATTATTACATCTGTATCTACATTGTCTCCATATTTAAAAACTTTTCCCTTATTAATCATTTGATTCTACCTCTCTCCTATTTAAGTTTTTCCGGGTCTGTTATTCTCCCAGTAATTGCTGAAGCTGCTGCAACAAGTGGACCAGATAGATAAACTTCTGATTCTGGATGTCCCATTCTCCCAACAAAGTTTCTGTTAGTAGTTGCGATTGCTCTTTCTCCTGCTGCCAAAATCCCCATGTGTCCGCCTAGGCAAGGCCCACAAGTTGGAGTTGAGAAGACTGCTCCAGCCTCTACGAATATCTGCGCAAGACCTTCATTAATACATTCCAAGTACACCTTTTGTGTCCCTGGGAATATTATAACCCTGATATTCTTGGCAACCTGTCTACCTTTGAATATGGAAGCTGCCGCTCTCATATCTTCCATTCTTCCGTTTGTACATGATCCTATTACGACTTGGTCGATTTTCACATCGCCAACTTCATCGATGGTTCTTGTATTGTCTGGAAGATGGGGGAAAGCAACTGTAGGTCTGATTTCGCTTAGATTTATTTCGTAAACTACGTCATATTCCGCGTCTGCATCTGGCGCGAAAACTGTGTATGGCTTATTCCCAGTATTCTTAAGGAACGCTATAGTTCTTTCATCCACCATGAAAATTCCGTTTTTTGCTCCAGCTTCAATTGCCATATTGGCCATTGCAAGCCTGTCATCCATGCTCAGATTAATAAGTCCAGGACCCATGAATTCCATGGATTTGTATAATGCTCCGTCTACTCCCAAAATCCCGATTATGTGGAGTATTACGTCTTTTCCGCTGACCCATTTGCTCATTTTCCCAGTCAGGTTGAACTTCATTGCTGAAGGTACTTTAAACCAGGCTTTTCCCCTTGCCATTCCCGCTGCCATATCTGTTGAACCTATACCAGTGGCAAATGCTCCCAAAGCACCATACGTGCAAGTGTGTGAGTCGGCACCAATAATCAAGTCTCCCGCAACAACCAATCCCTTTTCTGGAAGCAGTACATGCTCAATGCCCATCTGCCCAACTTCAAAATAATTTTCAATTTCATATTCTACTGAGAATTCTCTAATCTTTTTGCATTGTTCAGCTGCTTTAATATCCTTATTCGGTGTGAAATGGTCGGGCACTATTACGACTTTTTTCTTGTCAAAGACTTCTTTCGCGCCCATTTTCTTGAATTCAATGATGGCAACCGGAGTTGTTACATCATTTCCAAGCACAATATCAAGATTTGCCTCGATAAATTGGCCTGCTTTTACTTCTGACAACCCAGCGTGAGCAGCTAGGATTTTTTGCGACATTGTCATTCCCATGATATTTTCCTCCTGTTATTTGTTTTCTTCATCTTTTAGCAATTTATATTCTACTGAATCCATCAATGCCAGCATACTTGCTTCGATTATGTTTGTGGATACCCCTACTGTAGTCCAGTTGGAAGCTCCATCTGATGATTCAATCAGTACTCTTACTTTGGAAGCTGATGCTCCCGAATCTATTACCCTAACCTTGTAATCCACCAGTTTCATTTCCTTCAAGTTGGGATAAAAGACCTCAATAGCTTTTCTAAGCGCCTTATCCAAAGCATTTACTGGCCCATTCCCTTCACTTGCAGTAATTTCTTCCTGCCCGTCAACCATAATCTTAATCATTGCAGATGCGCTTAATTCCTTGGATGATTCTGGATCCTCTTCAATAATTCTATAATATAGGACCTTGAAATAAGGCTTGTATTTCCCCAAATGCTTTCTAACCAGCATCTCAAAGGATGTTTCAGCTGCTTCAAACTGATATCCTTCATTTTCCATTTCTTTCAAAATGTTAACAAGCTCTTTTGCTTCTTTCGATCCTTTTGTTATGCTTCCATCAACCTTTTGCAGCATTTTCATTATTGCATTTTTACCTGAAACCTCGGACATAAGAAACGTCCTATGATTTCCAACTAGTTCCGGTGTTATATGCTCGAACGATTTTGATGCTTTTGTCACTCCGTCGATATGCATTCCACCTTTGTGGGCAAATGCATTATTTCCCACATATGGCATTGATGGGTTAAGCCTCATGTTGGTGATTTCAGCTAGATACCTTGCTGTATCTGTCAAGTTTGCCAGTTGTTCCTTAGGTATGCATTTAATATTCTTTTTAATCTGCAGGTTTGCGATTATGGTAGCCAGGTTTGCGTTGCCGCAGCGCTCGCCGATTCCGATGAAAGTTCCCTGCACATGGGTTGCCCCGGCTTTAACAGCCATTATTGAGTTGGCTTCCGCCATTCCCGTATCGTTATGACAATGTATGCCAATTTCCATCCCAAATTTTTCAACTACCAGTTTTGTCGTTTCATAAATATCGTCTGGGAATCCTCCACCGTTGGTATCGCAAAGCACCAGACAATCCGCTCCACCGTCTTTGGCTGCTTGAAGGGTTCTCAACGCGTATTTCGAATTGCTTCTATAGCCGTCAAAGAAGTGTTCAGCATCGTATATTACTTCTTTCCCCTTGTCTTTGAAAAATTTCACTGTATCCTTGATCATGCCTAGATTTTCATCCAATGTTGTTTGAATAACATCGGTAACCTGAAAATCCCATGACTTGCCAAAGATAACCACGATTTCAGTTTCCGCCGAGAGAAGCATTAATACATTTTCGTCTTCCGAAGCTTCAATTCCTTTTCTTCTTGTGCTTCCGAAAGCTGCAAGTTTGGTATTTTTTAGAGTCATGCCTTTTATTCTTTCGAAAAATTCCTTGTCTTTAATGTTTGATCCAGGATTCCCGGCTTCAACATATGCAACTCCAATTTCATCCAAAGCCTTCAGAATTTTAATCTTGTCCTCGATGGAAAATGATACATTTCTTGCTTGTGCGCCGTCCCTCAAGTAGGAATCAAATATTTTAACCGCTTTATTCATACCTTTTCCTCCTTATATCTTTGCGTTTTGGTTTTCCATGTATATCATTTTATTCACAGCGTTTACATAAGCATATATACTTGCTTCTATTATGTCAGTACTTAGTCCTCTACCAGAATATATAATGCCATCAGGTGCCTTTATTTTTACCAATGCATCACCAAGGGCATCCTGCCCTTCAGTCACGGATTCTATCTGGTAGTCCTCTAGCTGAAGTTCTTTCCCTACAATCTTTTCAATTGCCTTGAATGCAGCATCTATAGGTCCATCTCCCCTGGCAACTCTTTCAATTCTCTTATCGTCCTTGACAAGCATAATTGTTGCAGTGGAAGTTATTGTGTTCCCGCTGGTTATTACGAAGCGTTCGGTAGTATAGGCCTTGGGAACTTGTACCGATTCCTTGGCTAGAATTGCTTCAATATCCTTGTCATAGACTGTCTTCTTCTTATCCGCAATTGCCTTGAATTTAATGAAGGCGAATTCCATTTCCTCTTCAGTAACGTTATATCCAAGTTCGGCAATCTTGCTCTTGAAAGCGTGCTTTCCCGAGTGTTTGCCAAGAACCATGGAGTTAGTGTTCAGCCCAACGGACTCAGGTGTCATTATTTCATAAGTTTCTGAATTTTTCAGCATTCCATGCTGATGTATCCCTGATTCGTGGGCAAACGCATTTTCCCCTACTATAGCTTTATTTGGTTGAACCTTCACTCCGGTAATACTTGAAAGCATCTGGGATGCCCTCATTATTTCCTTTGTTATTATTCTAGTATCGCAGTTTAATATGTCTTTTCTGGTGTGGAAAGCCATAACCACTTCTTCCATTGCGGAATTTCCGGCTCTTTCTCCAATACCGTTTATTGTACACTCAACCTGCGAGGCTCCAGCGCTTACTCCAGCCAGTGAGTTGGCTACAGATAGACCCAAATCATCATGGCAATGGACCGATATGTCTATCTTACCCAATTCTGGGCAATTTTCTCTAATTTTTGTAATAAAGTCATAATATTCAATTGGAGTTGTATATCCTACAGTATCTGGAATATTTATTGTAGTTGCGCCGGCACCAATAACCGCTTTGAATATTTTTGCAAGAAACATTGGATCGCTCCTTGTTGCATCTTCAGCAGAGAATTCAATATCGGCGCAGTATTTCTTTGCATGCTTTACCATGGCTATGGCTCTTTCAAGTACTGCTTCAGGAGACATGTTCAATTTGTATTGCATATGTATTGGGGATGTTGCAATAAAAGTATGAATCCTTGGAGCGCTCGCTCCTTTTATTGCTTCCCAAGCCCTGTCAATGTCGCTTTCAACCGTTCTTGCAAGGCTTGCAACAACTGATTCCTTTATAGTATCCGCAATAGCCTTGACCGCAGCGAAATCTCCCTGAGAAGAGGCGGCAAAACCAGCTTCAATAATATCCACTCTCATCTTTTCCAGCTGCTTTGCAATCTCCAATTTTTCTTTCAGGTTCATGCTGCACCCTGGAGACTGCTCTCCGTCTCTCAATGTTGTGTCAAAGATCTTAATCATTCTAGTCATTTTCTTTTCCTCCTTTTCTCAAATCGGCCATATAATGCCTCACGATAATATAACTGCGCTTGTTTTGATTCCCAAGTATTTTTTAGGAATGTTGCTTCTGCGCTATTTGCAAATTTATACAAAAAAGCCCTGAAGCCATTGGCTTCAGGGACGATAATTCTACCGCGGTACCACCCTGATTACTGCCTGTAAGCAGTCTCTTTAGGTTCTAACAAACCTTGGACAATGATAACGGTGTCTGCCGTCATTCCTTACTTTCCTTGCGGTTTCTGGAATGATGCTCTGGAGCGAGATTTGTCTCTTCTTCGTATCGGCTTCCAGCACCCGCCGACTCTCTGTAACGATTTTTCAAAAACAAGAACTCCGTCATTGCATTTATTTCATATTTATTATAATTGTGGATAGTATATAAAATAAAATTACCAATGTCAATAGTCAATCTATAGGCTCACTTATCCAATGTCTGGGATAAGTGAGATGTGGAGGCAGTTTCGTATTCTGATCACCCTTTGCCACATTTACCTGGCTCTGGGTTAAAAAGATGCTTTCAGATAGATCTGCACCACTAATATTCGTATCTCTGAAGTCGGCGCCAATCAAATCTGCTCCCCGTAGATCAACTCCTCGAAGGTCGGCAGCGATTAAATATGCGCCTCGCAAATTTGCTCCAATAAGGTTGATTCCCTTCAAATCTTTTCCAATCAAGTCGGCACCCTGCCCAAGCATTTTTTTGCTGTTGAAACTGGGCTTTCCTTTATCAGCTTCCCCATTTGCAAAAGCTACTACCCTTGTAAGTTCGCTAACCTTTATAAGCAAGGCATTCACCTTAGCCCCATGTGATATTAAGTCAAGATTTAATATCGCTCCGGGAGTTTGAAGCGTCAACTCTTTTGTCTCTTTCCAGATTGATTCAAGATTTTCATGCAAGGGTTGGGGAACCTTTATAGTCAAGGCTTCACTGATGTACCAAAGCAATTCATGAAGTTGCCTCATGATAATAAATACTTCGAATATTTCATTTGCAGTATTCGTATCTTCAAGCCAGCTTATGCCGCCATAGGTGAATTGAGAGACCTTTTGCCCTGCCCCGAAGCAATCATATGCGATGCAGCCTTTCAGCCCCAATTTATTTAGATTCCCATGGACAGCACAACGAAAATCATTTTGAAGATTGATGCAAGGTTTTCCTGCGTCCTTGTCGTTTGGAAAGCCTTCCGATGCTGAAAAATGAAGCGCTATACAGCATAAACCAAAACAGTTTTTACAGTCAGCGCTTAATTCTTTTAAATTTCTTATATTTGAATTCATACTTTCGTATTCAGACAATTTCAATTCTCCCGTTACTCAATGAATGGAATCCATTCTCTAAAACATAATTCAACTTAATGGAGCCCCTTAAATGATTAGCATTTAGAGCTTTGCCAGTTCGATTGCTATATTTGAGGCAACCAGCACATTTGAATAAACAAGTTCCTTGTTGGCAAACAAGCTCTTGTTTCCAGTTACTTCATGAAGCTTGGCTAAAATGTAGGGTGTCATATTTTTCCCTCTGATGCCCTTTTCAAATGCTTCCGCAACAACCTTGTCGATTGCATTGTTTATAAAGTCGTAATCCATCTCGTATTCAATCGGAATCGGATTGGCGATTACCATTCCACCCTTGAGCCCGATATCCCATTTGGTTTTTAACGCCAAGGCAATTTCCTCATATGAATCCGACCTATAGTCGACTCCGAATCCGCTCTTTCTCGTATAAAAAGCAGGGAATTCGTCTGTTTTATATCCTATAACTGGAACTCCTTGAGTTTCCAGATATTCCAACGTAAGCCCAATATCCAGGATTGATTTTGCTCCTGCGCAAACCACAGCAACATTTGTATTTGCAAGTTCCATCAAATCGGCGGAAATATCGAATGTTTCCTGGGCAAATCTGTGTACTCCACCAATTCCGCCAGTAGCAAAAACCTTGATTCCGGCTATTTCTGCGCAAAGCATAGTTGTCGCCACAGTTGTAGCTCCGTCCATCTTCTTGGCCATGAGCATTGCCATGTCTCTCCTACTCGCTTTCTTTATTCCCTTGTTTTGGCCCATGTATTCCAGTTCATCATCTTCTAGGCCAATCTTGATCTTCCCTCCAATAATAGCAATTGTTGCTGGAATGGCTCCCGCTTCCCTGATTATCCGTTCAGAGTTTCTAGCGCTTTCCACATTTTCCGGATAAGGCATTCCGTGGGATATAATAGTGGATTCCAAGGCGACTATTGGCTTTTTTTCATGTAACGCATCTTCTATTTCCATGGTGATTTCAACATATTTTCTCAACATGATTTTCTCCTTATTACATCTTTCCAGCAATATCCATGATATTCATTTCGCTTATGCCTGGGCTTA
Organism: Eubacteriales bacterium; assembly: GCA_037144355.1. Lineage (GTDB taxonomy): Bacteria > Bacillota > Clostridia > Peptostreptococcales > Anaerovoracaceae > JBAWWY01. Next base: position 26,305 of record JBAWWY010000002.1, read on the forward strand.
CAGTATTTTCGTCAGCCAGTGTGATTAATGAAAATGCCGTTGCTATTTTTGCTGTGTAATCCAAATCAAAATCTTTAATTAATGAGTAGACCACTCCGGCCATAAAAGCATCTCCAGAACCTGTTGTGTTGATAATCTTTGCCGCCTCCACTTTAAAGCTGTTGGCGTAATCTCCTTCTTTGTAATATACTCCCTCTCCTCCAAGTGTAATAAAAACACGCTTTACACCTTGAGATAGAATTACCTTGGCAGCTTCTTCCAAACTAGTTTTGTTAGTAATTTTTATATCAGCCAAAAACCCTGCTTCAAGTTTGTTAAGCTTCAATGTATGAATCCCATACAATCTGTTTTTTATTTTCTTGGCCTTTGGAGAGGAAACTGGATCAATAAAAATTGGTATATGTCCATAGTTTTCGAGAACATGAAAAATAACATCCTCGCTGACTCCAGTATCTAAAACGATTACCCTTGAGTTGTCAATGAGCTGATGTTTCTCTATCAAATGTTGAGGGGTCATCATTTCCAACGCAAGCAGGTCAGAAACCGCAATCTCCATATCGCCGTTGCTGTTCATTATATCCAGGTAAATGGATGCATTGCTGCCTTTATGTATAATCGTTTCAGAAATGTCTATTCCAATTTCAGTGCATGAGTCCAATAACCATTTGCTATTTGAATCATCCCCTATAGAGCTTATTAGGCGGACTTTCATTCCTGCTCTGGCAAGATTTTCGGATATGTTCCTTCCGACCCCGCCAAGGCAAAATTTTACTCTTCCTGGATTTGATTCCTTGGGCATGATTTCTTCAAATGAAAAACCATGTATGTCTATATTGGCAGCCCCGATTATAGTTATTTGATTTTTATCCAATTTATTTCCTCAATCTTGTTTTTGCAATCTGCTTTCAGTTGTTTGCCATTATATTAAATTTCTGATATACCCTATTTTTCCTGCTGCTTGATTTTGTTTATATGGGCAGTCTTTCGTGATGCATAAATAACAAGTCCGATAATAGTTGCCACATACGGAATCGTTTGAATAAACTCCGCAGGCACGCTCAAAGATTGAAGGTTGTTTGACAAGGCGTCTGCAAATCCAAATAGTAATGAAGTCAGGAACGTTCCCAGTGGGTTTGCACCACCCATTGCTTCTGCGGCAAGGGCTATAAAGCCTCTTCCAGCAGTCATATTCTTCGCAAACCAGGAAACATATCCCATTGACATATATGCTCCACCAAGGCCAGCTAGGACACCGCTGAGGACAAGAGCAATATACTGCACTTTGATTACGCTTATTCCAACGGAATCAGCAGCGTCTGGATTCTCACCAACCGCCCTTACTTTTAATCCAAGAGGTGTTTTATATAAGAAAATATATACCAATATAACGGAAATTATAGACGCATATGTCAGCACATTGTGGTTTGAGAAAATCGCCCCTATTACAGGTATTTGGTCAATAAATGGAAGTGGTATCTTGGGAAGCACACCGCTATTCAAAGAAGACGAAATACCCCTGTCATGGGCTACCAGATACAAGGCGAAAATCGTTCCTCCGCTTGCCATTAGGTTGATTGCTATTCCTGACAAGACCACGTCGGTCTTCAGATTTAAAGCGAAATATGCGAGCAGGAGTCCAACCAATCCTCCGGCAACCATTGCCGCAAGAAGTCCAAACCAGACGTTTTGTGTTGCCGCGCTTACAACAACACCTGTTAACGCAGATACCAGCATTGTTCCTTCCAAGGCTATATTGATTACGCCAGCCTTATCCGCTATTAATGAACCCATAGCCGCAAATAGTATTGGCGTGGTAACTCTTATTACACCATATCCAAAACTGGCGGAAAATATTATATCAATAAGCTGATTCATTTATTTTCCCCCCTTTGCAGATTCCCCAAGGGTATCTTTTGCATCATTGAAAGTAAGCTTGTGTTTGTATTTTGCAAGGAAGCTTGTAGCAACTATTAGAACTATCATAATACCTTGGATAATTGCAACTACATCACTTTGTACATCCGTATTTCTTGACATCAAGTCGGCGCCTATTCTCAAGTAGGCAAGGAAAAACGCTCCAACAGGAACGAGCACCGGGTTATTCCTAGCAAGAATTGCTACGATAACGCCGTCCCAGCCATATCCGGGAAGAGCCTGCCAGGAAAATCTAGTATACATTCCAAGCACTTCAGTTGCTCCACCTACTCCCGCAATAAACCCTCCGATAAGTTGAGCGGTTAAAATTACACTTCCGGTTTTGATCCCTGAGTACTCGGCAAACTTGATATTTTCTCCAGTTACAATTATCTCGTAACCTCGTTTGCTCTTGTACATATAGAAATAAGCCATAACCGTCATTGCGGCGGCAATAATAATCCCAAAATGGATTCTTGTTCCCGGGATTATATTTATAAGATTGGCCGTTGCTAGAAATGGCATCGATACCATTGAGCCAGCTGTAACGTCTCTGAAGAAGTAGTTTATTACATAGAGGCCAAGATAAAAGGCAATGTAATTCAACATCAGTGAAGAAACTAGTTCACTGGCACCCCATCTGACTTTTAGAATTGCTGGTATGCCTGTTATGACTGCCCCTACCAATCCGCCGATCATGATTGCAACTATGGGGTGTATAACTATGGGTAGCGCCAGCTTCATTGCAATAATCGATGCCCCTATGGCCCCAGCGAAAAACGCACCTTCAGCTGCGACATTGAATTGATTGGCTTTGAACATTATGCTAATAGAGAGTCCGGTAAATACCAGCGGTATGGTCATTTCCAACACGTTCCCGAAATGCCTTATGCTTCCAATTGGGCCGATGAGAAGCTCTTGAATTGCCGCCAGGGGCTCTTTGCTTACAAATAAAATTATGACAATCGCAATTAAAAGCGCAATCCCTATAGCCAATGTTGTCCTTAGAATATCAAATTTTAAATTCTTACTCATATACAACACCTCTTATCTGTTCCTCTGTTTGTTTTCTAACCCCTAGCATATAAAATCCCAGTTCTTGTTCAGTAATTTTCTCTGTATCTTCGAAGTAGGCGGCAATTTTCCCCTCATACATAACTATCAAGCTGTCGCTCAGTTCCATTACTTCGTTCAAGTCTGCTGAAACAAGGAGTACTGCGCTGTCATTGTCCCTAAGTTCAACTAGTTTGTTCCTGATAAATTCCGTGGCGCCAACGTCTATTCCCCTGGTTGGCTGATCTGCAACCAGTAGCTTGGGTTCCGACGAGAACTCCCTGGCAACAACTACCTTTTGTATATTGCCCCCAGAAAGCATCTTTACGGTCTGCTTCGGTGAGTTGCACTTTATTTTATAATCTTGAACCAGCCCAGTTGTTATATCGATAATCTTTTTGACATTTACTAGGAAGCCATTGTTCATTTCTTTTTTATCATAGGAATTCGAGATCAAGTTTTGCTCTATGGTTAGGTTTTCAGCAACGCCGTAGGTCATCCTGTCTTCCGGTATATGAGATATACCCAGATTCCTTATTTCCTTTATTCCAAGGACTGATATGTCCTGGTTTTCAATAAATACTTTGTTTTTGCCGCATTTAAGAAGACCTGTTATCGTTTCAACTAATTCCCGCTGGCCATTGCCTTCCACTCCAGCCACTCCAAGTATTTCACCATTTCGCACACTGAATGAAATATGGTCGAGAGCCTTTTTGCCGAACTCATTGATATATGTAAGATTTTGAACTTTCAAAACCACTTCTTTTGGTTTTGCCTTTTCCTTATTAACTGTAAGTATTACATCTCTGCCCACCATTAGCCTGGAAATGTCTTCCTCGGTAACATCTTTTACAAAATGTACTCCAACATTTCTGCCATTTCTCATGATTGTTATTCTATCGCAAAAGTGTTTAACTTCTTCCAATTTGTGGGAAATGAATATTATGGTATATCCCTTTTCCTTAAGAATTATCAATTCTTTAAACAACTCATCGGTCTCTTGAGGAGTGAGCACTGCCGTGGGTTCGTCAAGAATAAGTATTTCAGCACCTCTCATGAGTGCTTTGAGTATTTCCACCTTTTGCTTGGTTCCAACGGGAATATCCTTAACCAGGTCTTTAACATTTATATCAAAATTGTACTTTTCTGCCAAATCTTCGGACACTTTGATTACCTTTTGCATGTCTAGAAAAAATTTGCCTTTTCTGGGTTCCGCCCCTAGTACAATGTTTTCTGCCACTGTTAATGATGGCACAAGCATAAAATGCTGATGCACCATTCCAATCCCATTTATGATTGCCACATTTGGGGATGTAATATTTAGTTTCTTTCCATTTAGGATTATTTCTCCCTCTTCAGGAGTTTCCAATCCAAATAATATTTTCATCAAGGTAGATTTTCCTGCTCCGTTTTCTCCAACCAAAGCATGAATTTCTCCTTTTTCAATAGAAAAGTTAACCCTATTGTTTGCAACTATCCCGTTAGGGTACACCTTTGTGATGTCCTTCATTGATAATATTGCTTCTCCCATGATTATTCCTGCTTCCCTTAATTTAATAAAGGTATCCCTGCCTTAAATTAATAAAGCAGAGATACCTAAAGTTAAGTTTAAACTATTTTACTGCTGTTCTTATTTTGTCTAGAGCCGCTGTATCCATTCCCAATGCGCTTCCAACAACGATGTCTCCATTAACGATTTTAGCTTCTAAATCAGTAAGTTCTGTCTGCACTGCTGCAGGAACTGTTGCTATATAATTAGCATTCTTAACTATGCCTACGCAACCTTCTTTAAATCCAAGAGCTTCCATTTGTCCATATTTTGCTGTTCCATCCATTTGCATGTCAATTGCTCGCAAAAGTGATTGGTCAACTCTCTTAAGAACTGATGTCAAGATCAATTTTGATTTTGCTGGATCAGTAGTTTCAAATATTGCAGCCTGATCTGAGTCAACGCCGATTGCATACTTTTGTGCTTCTTTTGCAGCGTCAAGTTGGCCAAGACCAGCTTGTCCAGCTACGTTGAATCCAATGTCAGCTCCCTGATTGTATTGAGCTAGGGCCATTTCTTTGCCTTTTGCTGAATCATCGAAAGATCCGATATAGGAAATCGCAACTTTTATAGTCTTGTCAATATATTGAGCTCCTTGAATGTATCCAACTAAGAAGTCGTTGATTACAGGAATATCCATTCCACCAAGGAATCCAATTTTATTGTCTTTGTTTGCAAGTGGAAGGGTAGACTTTGTAACTTCAGCAGCTAAAACTCCTGCCAAGAATGAACCTTCGTTTTGCTTGTAAGTGATTGAATATACATTTCCCAAATTTCCTTTTGTATAGTCAACTGATGTGTCAAATATTATATATTTCTTGTCTGGATATTGTGGTGCGATTTTTGTAAGCGCATCAGTCATCTGCCAAGTACCAAGGATGATTACATTGTAATCCTGAGTGGAAACGTCAAGTAATGTTGGTTCCCATTTTGTTTGGTCGTAGGACATTTCAATGGTTTTAACATCAACTTTGTCGCCATATTTTGCTTTAATTAGGTCCATACCTGCTGCTGCTGAATCAAAGAAAGACTTGTCGCCCAATGTTCCATTAAGCAAAAGTACGATTTTTGTTACATCTGCTGCAGGTGTTGGTGCAGGTGTGCTTGATGCGCATCCGCTGAAGCCAATTGAAATGGCCATAATAACAACTAATATAACAGCTAATTTTTTTCTCATTTTTTTCTCCTCCATTTGTTATAAAAATTTATATCCAATCAATATAATTGATTAAAGATAACATATAAAACTACTTAGAGTGTTTTTCTATCAGCAACTTCATCAAGTCAACAAATCTGGCTCTATCGACTTCTATTCCAACCAACGCATTTGGTTTTCTATCGGTTACAAAATACCTGTCTGCTACAGTCTTTCCTCTAGTTATTTCACCTTGCGTCTCCACCTGGATATTCATCGCCTTTGTCTTAACTAGGGTTTCGTCAAGCAGGTAACATAGGGCCAGCGGATCATGCATTACTGCTCCAGCGTATCCAAATTTTGTGCAAATTTGCAGCATATTTTCAAGCAAGGCTTTTATTTCTTTTGAGATTTTATCTTGGGAATTCCAGACTTTAAGCCCCTCTATTTCATCCTTTGTCAGATAAGCTTTTTCAGTTACCTCAAGTCCAATCATGACTATTGGTATGCCGGAATTGAATACAACTTGTGCAGCTTCCGGATCCACAAAAACATTGAATTCCGCAGAAGGAGTGTGATTCCCTCCGTCAATTGATCCCCCCATCAAAGTAATCCTCTTTATGTCACGCTTCAGAGATGGATACGCGAGAATCGCTTGAGCTATGTTGGTGAGAGGTCCTATAGCGATTATTTCCAGTTCGCCATTCCATTTTTTTGATTCTTCAAAGATTGTATCAACTGCAGTTTTTTCGTAAAAACTCCTTGTTGATTTTGGAAGCAATACTCCGCCCATTCCACCACTTCCGTGGACATGTTCCGCTGTTTCCAAATCTCTGACCAATGGCTTGTCTGCTCCCTTGCATACTTTGATGTCATATCCAAGAAAATCAATGAGATTCAATGTATTTACAGATGTTTTGTCCAATGTCTGATTTCCTGCTACAGTGGTTATGGCAACTATGTTAAGTTTCTCTGCTGACAAACCACAAGTTAGTGCAACAGCATCGTCAACTCCTGTATCACAATCTATTATTACAGGTATTCTCATGTTTAGTCCCTTTCCCTGAGTTGTTTATTAAGTCATTCATTATACATTCTATCTTCAATTGTACTTTTTACAAGCTAAATCAGTTTTTTGAAGGATCTATACATCAAATCAATAAATTTTACACGGTCAAGTCCCAGAACTACTTTGACATTTTTATCCCTGCCATGTCTGTTCTTGAAATCCACCACAGTGGCTCCCAGTGTATGCTCTCCACATCTTTCAATTTCAACGTGATAATCTTGTGTTATGAATATTGATGGATCTATGGCATAAGCCACCGCACAAGGATCGTGCAAAGGCGCTCCAGCGAATCCAAAGCCTTCCTTCCTATGGAAAATATCAAAAAAGTCCAACAATTCAGCCACAAGTTTCCCTGTTTTGTTTCCAATTGCCCTGATTTTCTCTGTTTCATCTTTGAAAATCATAGCTTTATGAGTGACGTCCAAGCCACACATCACGATTGGAATGCCGGATTTAAAAACAATATCCGCAGCTTCCGGATCTACCAATATGTTGAATTCTGCTCCTGGTGTCCAATTGCCTCCTACGGCTGCTCCACCCATGAGAATTATTCTTTCAATTTTTTCTTTTACTTCTGGGTGGGCGCTGAGTAGAATCCCAATATTGGTCAATGGACCTGTAGGTATAATGGTGATCTTCTCTTCAGATTCAGTCAATATTTTTACAAACAATTCATCCGCGCTGGATCCTATTGGCTTTAGAGTAGGGGCCGGAAGCTCTGGGCCATCGAGGCCAGACTCTCCATGCACCTCAGGAGCAATAATCAGTTTTCGTATAATTGGTGTCAAGGCACCTTGCGCTACTGGAATGTCAGCTTCAATGAAGCTTAAAACTCTCAATGCATTGTTCAATGTCTTGTCCGGGGTCTGGTTTCCGGCGCAGGTAGTTACAGCCTTGATTTCCAGGTTGTCGCTTCCAAAAGCTATTATAAGCGCAATGGCATCGTCATGTCCGGGATCACAGTCTATGATAACAGGTATTTTCTTCACTTCTATTCTCCTTGATATATGCGGTTGATTTCGTTTAGATATGGAAGGGATGGTTGTGCGCCTTTTCGTTGCACTACGATTGAGGAAACCTTATTTCCAAAAATAACTGCTTTTCTCAAGTCGTCATATTTGAAATCATATGGTAGACTGCTTGAAAGTGCTCCGACAAAGCCGTCTCCCGCAGCTGTTGTATCTATTGCCTGAACCGGGAACGCCGGTATGATTTCCGCCTTGTCTCTGGACACCAGGGCAGCACCTTTTTCTCCGAGCGTAATAATCACATATCCAACACCTTTTCGAAAGAAAACCTCAGCAGCTTCTTTTGCAGATGAGATATCCTCAACGCAGACTTTAGTGAGAATATAGGCTTCTGTTTCATTTGGAATTATTATGTCGGTGTTTGCCAATATTTCATCTGATATTGAGCTGGCAGGCGCCGGATTTAGTATTGTCTTGACTCCATTTATCCTTGCATAATCAAATGCAATTGAAATGGCTTCCATAGGGACTTCCAACTGAGTTAGAAGGAATTGGGAGGATAGTATTTCTTTCTCGGATTTAGTAATATCGTCCCTGTTGATTTTCATATTAGATCCCGAGATTACCACGATGCTGTTTGATCCTGATTCATTTACGGAGATTATGGCTGTACCGGTGCTTTCATTTTCATCTAGTGTTACTAAGTCTGTGTTTATTCCGTCTTTTTGCAAAGCCTCAGTCAGAATTATTCCATTGCTGTCAGCACCGACTTTCCCTATCATCGATACATCTGCTCCGAGTCGTTTTGCAGCAACTGCTTGATTTGCGCCTTTGCCTCCACAGATATATTCAAGACTGGTTCCAAAAATTGTTTCCCCATCCTTTGGCGCTTTCTTAACTCTATATACAATGTCCATATTCATGCTGCCAAGAACGGTTATCTTATTCAACTTCTTTTCTCCAAATCTTTTTCACTCTTTTTTCAAGATCGACCCTGCTTATCCAAATCTGGGCGTTGCAACCTTGGCAAGTAAGTCTGAAGTCCATTCCAGTCCTCATGACTAAAAATGTCTTTGACCCACATGGATGTGCTTTTTTCAGTTCCAGCATGTCACCAACATTAATCTCTAAAGGCATGCTACCGCCTCGATTTCGAAAACGGCTCCTTTTGGCAAGGCAACAACTGCAACAGTTGATCTCGCAGGATAGAAGTCCGCAAAATGCTCCCCATAAATTTTATTTACAACCGTAAAATCATTCATATCGACTAAGAATATTGTTGTCTTTATTACGTTTTTCAGGGTGCCGCCCGCTTCAGCAAGAATTGCCTTCATGTTTGAAAGCGCCTGATTGGCTTGAGCTTCAACTCCAGCAACTAGTTCTCCATTTTCAGGTTGCAATCCTAACTGCCCAGAGATAAATAGCAATTGACCGCCTTTGGTTTCCATAACGGCTTGGGAGTAAGGACCAATGGCTGCGGGGGCTTTTATTGTGCTTATTATTGTGCTCATTTTCCACACCTCTTTATTGCTTTCACTATAAGGATTCTAACTTTAAATTTGGTATTATTTTGAGATTTTTCTTGCTTTCATATATGGTATCAATGCTTCTGGGATTTCAACCGAACCATCTTCCATCTGGTAATTCTCCAAGATGGCGGCGAAGGTTCTTCCAACTGCAAGACCTGAGCCATTCAATGTATGTACGAATTCAGCTTTTCCTTTTGGTTCCGGCCTGAATCTGATATTCGCTCTTCGGGCTTGAAAGCTTTCGAAGTTGCTACATGATGATATTTCAACATATCTGCCATAGCTGGGCATCCAAACTTCAATATCATAAGTCATAGCTGCGCTGAACCCTAAGTCCCCAGTACATAGCCTGACAACCCTATATGGGATCTTCAGGATTTGAAGTACTTCCTCCGCTGCTTCCAATAGTAATTCCAACTCTTTATATGAATCTTCCGGCCTGGTGAATTTAACCAACTCAACTTTATTGAATTGATGTTGCCTTATCAGCCCTCTAGTATCTCTTCCTGCAGAGCCTGCTTCTTTTCTAAAACATGGAGTAAAGGCAGTATAGTAGATGGGAAGCTGATCTCCCTCAAGGATTTCATCTCCTAATAAGTTTGTAACTGGCACTTCGGCAGTTGGCACAAGGAAGAAATCCTTTGCTGGAATATGGAACATATCATCTTCAAACTTTGGCAGTTGGCCTGTTCCGGTCATCGCGGCCCTGTTTACCATAAAAGGCGGAAGGATTTCCTTATATCCATGTTTTTCAGTATGCAGATCCAGCATGAAATTAATTAGAGACCTTTCCAGTCTTGCTCCCTGACCCTTATATACTGTAAATCTAGCGCCTGCTATTTTTGAAGCTCTTTCAAAATCCAGAATGTCCAATTCTGTCCCAATCTCCCAATGAGGTTTGCTTTGAAATTTGAATTCTCTAGGCGTTCCCCATTTTCTAATCTCAAGATTGTCATCTTCGGTCTTACCTACTGGGACCAAATCGCTAGGTATATTTGGGATGTTTAGAATGCCCTCATAAAGTCGGCTTTCAATCTCACCCACCTCAGCATCCAGAGTTTTGATTTCATCAGAAAGAACTTTCATATCTTCCATGAGAGATGTGGTATCTTTTCCTTCTTTCTTAAACTTTGGGATATCTTTTGAATCTTGGTTTTGCCTGTTTTTCTTTTGCTCGACAATAGACAAGAGTTCCCTTCTCTTCTCGTCAAGGGAGAAGACTTCCAGAATTCCAAAGTCACCCTGGCCTCTCTTTTCAATGGCTTTTCTCACTGCTTCGTAATCTTCTCTTATCTTTTTAATATCCAACATGCCAAGTCATCCCCTTGTTAATATAAATTCTTTTTATAATCTACATAAAGTTCAATCAATTCCTGAATTTTCTTTTGCATTTCAAGCTGCAACTTAGAAGCTGCCTCATAGTCTCCATTATTCAGTGCTATTTTTATTCTAGTAAGCAGGCATTTTACCTCTATCGTGTCTTGTCCTAGATCCGCCCTGTATTTGTCGATATTTTCCCAGTTCATATTGTCCAGGTCTACAGCAGTTTCACTGTTGTGCAGCTTCCTGCACTCCCTAACGATATTCATATTGTTGGGTATGATTCTTCCGTAAAGCTCTGCAGCCCATTGGCCTAAAATTGCTTCCTTGTAAGATTCTATGGTTATATCGTCGAAAACTTCTCCCACTTTTAGTATTTTCATTTTTTCGGGATAGTTATCAAAGGCTTTGATATTTTCATATACTGTCTGTGGAACGAATCCGAATATGGCATCTCTTTCTGCAAGGGTGAATTCATCAAAAACATCTTTTTCGCTTCTGTATTCCCTGTTTTTTTCCAAATAGAAACTATCTTCTCCCGCTTTTTTTGAAAGTTCTTTTTCTAGTTCCTTGCCTGTTTTTCCACTTTTTAGACATGCATTTATTCCATCAAGAATAGCCATGTATGAGCTGGCAAGAACCAGGTAGGTATTGCTCTTTGGATTTGGAGATCGCAATTCAAATCTAGTTGCCAAAGGATTTGTTGCATCTCGAACCAGTCCTACCAAAACAGTTCTATTCCTCGATGGAGTATCCGCACTGTGACCAATAGAGGTGACTATGCAAACCGGAGCCTCGAACCCAACCTTGAGTCTATTGAAAGCGTCATTTGATGAAGCTATGAAAGGATTCACTACTTCGTAATTCTGAAGTATCCCCATCAAAGCTCCGAAGCCGATTGAGCTTAAGAATGCTTCCCTAGGATTCTTTGGAGAAAAAAGGTTTATCTTCCTGCCATCTTTCAAGATGGCAGCTATTCCAATATGTGTATGTTCGCCACTTCCAGCAACGCCATCGATAGGCTTTGCCATGAAAGTGACATCAAGGCTATTTGCTCTGAAGACATCTTTAATCATGTATTTTACATGCAGTTCGTTGTCTGCAGCCTGAAGCGCCGTACTGTATTTCCAGTCGACTTCCAATTGTTCCATGATATGGTCGTATTCTCCGGAGTGTCCAAGTTTGGCTTTAACTCCTCCAACTTCCTTGTGCCCCATTTCAACTTCAAATCCATATTGATCCAATAGAAGAAGTGACTTTTCCAAAGCTGTTCTCACGGGTCCTACTGTCCTCTTCCAATATTGTTCTTTCAATACTTGGGAAGTGGATAGCTGCTCTCTGTCAGCCCTATCATCGGGAGTTTTTACCCAGAATTCCAACTCGGTAGCTGCCGTAAGAATAATATCATCGATATCGTCTACAGAATCAATTTCCAGCTCATCAAAAGCTTGAGGATTTTCTCTCAAAAGCTTCATAAGCTCGGCTTTAAATGTCTTAACGGCATCTCTTAATATTACCCTGGATCCGACTTGATAAGAATCGTTGTGTACCAGAAATGCAGGTATTCTCAACGTTCCGACTGGCAATTTTGTCTCTTCGTCATGATGGCTGAAATTGTAGTCAACATACCAGTTGACATCCATATCGGGGATAATGTCCAGTTTTGCATTGTTAAGTGCTGCTATTTTTGGCAGTACAACGCTTGATCCATCTGTCTGAACACCTTTGGTCAGGAAGTTGTCAATTTCTTTTATAAACAATTCCACAGGTATTTTTTCATCCGTATCGTAACCTCCAATATCAAGCCCCGTTATAGAAACAAATTTTATTTCCATGTGCTCCTTTAAGGTTCTTACTATTTCAGCCTTTTTATGATTTTCTGCAGGAATATTAAATAGCATTTTACTAAACATTAATTAGTTTCCCCTCTCTTCAGTATTATATTGTTATATGCTTCTGTATTTTTTAATTGTATTTTTGTTTTTATTAAATTGTTGACTTAATTCCCTGTTGTTGTGGTGTCTGTTGATGGGGTTGTAGGATTCTGGTCAGGGCTAAGCAGGGTAAGGTATCTTTTCAATTCAGCAAGATATTTGCCATATGCTGTCCAGTCTCCGTTTTGTTGTGCTGCGGTTGCATTCTTGAAGGCTTCATTTGCCAAAGTAATCAACTGCTTGACATCCGGAGTTCCTCCGCTAATCACACCGCCACCAGTATTTCCTGTTCCACCAATTGCTCCACCTGTCCCAAATAGGGAATCCAAGGCTTGTTGAAGTGTTGGCTCGTAGGCAATCCTGTCATTGTAGGCAACAATTACCCTCTTCACTTCAGGCAAGCTGTTTACATTGTCAGCCTGAAGGTAAATTGGTTCGATATAGATAAATGAGCTTTCGATTGGGATTACAAAGGTATTCCCCCGTATATATGTAGAACCCGTTGATCCCCAAAGCGAGAATTCTTTTGATATCGTTGTATCTTGGTCGATTTGAGAGTCAATCTGCATTGGCCCATAAATGAGCTTTTCCTTTGGCAGTCTATAGAGAACCAGTTTGCCATAGTGCTCTCCATCATTTCTTGCAACCAGCAAACCTGACATGTTCGGCTTGTCTTTAGGAGTATATGGAATCGAGTTTATGAACTCTACATCCTTTTCTCCAGGAAGCTTCATGATATAATAACTAGGTTTCATTTGGACTCTGTCCCTGCCATAAATTTCATATGAAATATCCCAAAGATCTTCTCCTTGATAGAATACTTTCACATCATTCATATGGTATCTCTTGTATATCTCAGCCTGGATTGAGAACATCATGTTTGGATATCTTATATGTGCTTTCAAACCTGCTGGCATCTCGGAAAAATCTTTAAACAAAACAGGGTAGATTTTAGCCAGGTTGTTTACAACTGGATCCTTGTTGTCGACCATATAGTAGTTAACTTTTCCGTTATATGCGTCAATGACAACCTTAACCGAGTTTCTGATATAGTTTGTTGGATCAGTTGCGGAAAATGGCTGTGAGTAAGGATAGTAATCACTTGTCGTATATCCATCAACTATCCAATAAAGCTTCCCATCAACTGTTACCACATATGGGTCTTCATCGTAATAAACAAATGGGGCAAGTTTCTGCAGTCTTTCCTTGATATTTCTATAAATTACAATCTTGGAATCCGAATTAATATTTGTGGAAACCAGGATTTGTGCGGATTTTTCCTTGAATGCGAATAATATTCTATTCATCAATGTCATTTTTATTCCTGCGTCACCTTGATATGTGGAATAAACATTGCTTTCTCCACTTGGATAATCAAATTCTTTTTCAGCTGTATTTGTTATTATATAATTATTGGTAAGTTCCCCGAAGTAGATTTCAGGTCTTGTAATCTTGATTTCTGGAACTTCTGAAACCGGTGGAATGCCCTGGATGAGCATGTCTGGCTGTCCGCTGGTTGTAACCTTGTCAACTCTTGACAATGTTATTCCGTAACCATGTGTATATTTGATATTCTTCGTCAACCATTGCTGCTGAATTTTTGTCTCGTCTATTTCTCTGGCGGACAAGAATACCTGTGTATATTTACCGTTGATTACGTACCTATCTACATCAACGTCGTTGAAAAGGTAATATAGCCTTATGCTTTGTGTCTGGTTGTAGAATTGTTTTGCAGGTTCGTAATCGTTGATTCTTATGTTCTCTATTGTGCTGGTATTATTCAATATGTCCTGTTTTGTCAAATTGTTGGTCACTGGGAAGTCTTTAATTTCAATATTATTCAAATTGTAAGCATTCTGAGTGAACGTAATGTTGTTTTGCAGATACTGGCTCTGTTTGTTGATTTCGTCTGGGGAAACAACGAAGTTCTGAACCCCTAGGGAAATTCCAGTGCCAAGGATAGATACAAGTATCATCAATACAGGAACTGTCGCTGCAAGCTTGTACTTTTTCCTCATGATGCCGAGTACAAATGTAACCGCTGAAATCAGTGAGAGCCCAATAAGTATTCTGTATACCCAAAGGGTGATATTGACATCTGTGAATCCAGCTCCATATACTATGCCGCTATGGTCATACAATATACTGAACTGTTTTAGAAAAAGATTGCTGGCCATCATAAGGAAGAAAAGCGCTCCAAGTATCATTATCTGCCTAGATGCGAGAGCCAGTATTTCTTTGATATTATCTTTATTGAAGCTTATTCCCCTGCCAAGTGGCCCCATAAATGCAGCTCCAGCATTTCCATACTGGTCACTATCGTCATATGGCTTTGGCTCAAACATCTTCGGTGTACGAATCGACATGAGAAACATATAATACAAGCATGTCAATGCAATATACGCCAACACCACGCCAATTACAATTTGATTAAGTTGTGTAAGCAGGGAATATTTAAATACGTAGAAAGAAATATCCATTTTGAATATTGGATCCGTGATATTAAAACTTGTGCTATTCATATATTTTAGAATTTCAAACCAAAGTTGTGTTGTTGTAGCCATTGTAGTGAAAAATGCGAATAGAATTCCAATAGCCAAAGATATTAAATTGATATTTTTTTCCGTCATTCTCTGGGTTCCAGTAAACTCGATTTTTTTATAATAATCAATTTTTAAGACCTTCAGATAGAAGAATGTTAAAATCATTATTACAACGAAAGTCGGAATACCTAATGTTAGCTGGGTTGTCAACTGTTTCCAAAACACGCTGGTATACCCTAGTTCCTTGAACCAAAGATAATCCGTTATAAAATTTACCAAGGTTCCAAAGCCGGAAATCAAGACTAGAAGTACAACTATTATAGTCCCAATCCCAAATCTTTTATTTTTCATTAATTCCACCCCTTTTAAAAATATTTATAGCAAAACGAATAATTTCAATTTTGGAAAATATATTTAGTGAAAATATATTTAATTAGATAGATTATATCATAATAGTTATTATAAAAAAGGGTGCAAATGCACCCTTTTATAGTTTTTTTGGCTTTTTAACAAGTTTCCAGTCTCAAATAATCCTTATTTGAGGGTTTTTTCAATAGCTTCGATTGCTTCATTTGGAAGTGAATCCCTGCCATCCTTGAATTTTTTTAATGATTCTAGATATTCCACTCTGTTTTTCATTTGCTTTACGAGAAGATTTCTATATGATTCATCATTGAAATCAGGAATGAAGCCTTCGATATCCATTGTCTTCATACCCTTCATATGCCCGAAATCCTTGAATATTGCTGTTTCATCAACTATGCTTTCAATTATTCCTATTGTTACTTCTTTTGGAATTTTCTTTTCAAGAAAATGTCCTGTGTTGATAACATAACAAGCCACTCCCTTTTCTTCGAAAAGTGCTTTGAATTTATAATAGTCGTCTGAAAGCTTATAAGTTCTAAATGGGTTTGCATAAGGCTCGAAAATTAAGGCATCCCTGTCAACACCCTCTGCAAGTTTTTCAGCAGTAGTTCTTTTTGTCGCTAGAACTGCGCCCATAACTGATGCCAGGGTAGGATCCTCAATCTTTATTACTGGTGGAAGTGAATGGTCCTTCATAAGCCAAACAATGGTGTTGATGGGTTCGTCCATCTTGTCGACTCTGTTGTCTGCCCAAAGTTTGGATTTGATTGCTCTTCCGTTTCCATTTCTAATATCTTCAGTTACAATAACCATCTTTCCTTCAGAATCAATTGTTGCTCCGCAGTTTTGAACTGTTAGAAGAAATTTATTGTCTTTTGAAGTAAGAGGGTAATCTTGAGTTTTATCAAAATATGATGGTTCCAGCGCAACAGTCGAACCGTTTTCAGATGAAATAATATAAGCATCGTCATGAAGGACAGTTACGTTGTATTTCCCATTATGTTTGGCATGTGTAAGGGTCGATTTTCCAGAACCTGAAAGTCCAAAAACTCCCATTACATGTTTCTTGCCGTCAGGTCTTTCCATTTTTTTCAATCCACCATGGCATGATGCATATCCATTTCTGTTAGCAAGTCCCCAGGCAATTGTCAAAGTTCCTTTTTTATGCTCGCCAAAATATCTTAGCCCAAGCAAAGCAGCGCAATTATGTTCAGGGTCGAAATATGCCAAGCCATCTGGGAATTTTGGATGTTTCCAATCAGGATCTGAAAGGATATAGATATCAGGTTCATTGTTGATTACTTTTGAATCTTTATACATTACATCATAAATGTCGTTCATATATTGAAAGTTCAACAACCAGTTATAGACTGTGTTTTCATATGTTTCTGGGATGAGAAGGTTCGCTTTAACGATGAAGTCTTTGTCTAGCCCTATATATGATTCAGAATGATACATTTTTTTATATCTGGTAAAATAGACTGCTTCCCGAAGTATTCCTGCAAAATCAGCTTCTGAAACTCCAGCTTCACCAAGAATTATCCTAGCTCCGGCAAATCTTCCAACTGTTTCTCCATCATTGAAAAGAAGGGTCTTTGCTCCTTTTGGGAGTCCAACTTTTTCGGGTTCGAAAACTGGCATGTCAGTTACTATCGTTCCTTGTGAATTAGCCGCTTTTTCGTATGCTTCTTTTAGATCAACTAGCTTGACCACATTATTTCCATAAAATGCGGTTTCGATAGTGGTTCGCGAGGGAGAAAAAGCCTTGTTCCCCATTGTTATCTTATCCCGTTCAAATCTTGAATTAGTCGACACAGTATCAATCCTCCATATTTAAATTTAACGAATGCAGATTTATAATCCGACTGCACCTAATTATTGCTCATAACGGTTTATGTTAACATATTCCAGATTAAAATAAAAGGAAAACCCTTCCAATTTCAGTATGTATACACAATACATGAATTATTGGAGAGAATTGTTTGCTTGCAGGATGTTTAGGGTATATGCTAAAAATATGATTAATAGTTGAGAGGTGATATCGTGGGAAAGAAAAAAATTGTTATTATTTCTGTAATCGTAGTTTTTTTGGCTATAATCTTATTCGTAATTCTTTCAAATCAACCTGGAAAGGTCGAGAGCATTACCTTGGCTTTCGGTACATTTGAGGAAAAAGTTCTTGGTGTTGGTAGAATGGAAGCTGGTACTGAAAATCAGATAAAGGCTGAGGTATCAGGCACAATATTGAGTTCCTCATTCAAGGAAGGGGCTTCGTTGTCCCCTGGAGATATTATTTTTGTTATTGATGGATCCGACCAGCAATTTGTGGTTGAAGAAAAAAAAGCCGCATACCAAACCGCCAAGGCGGAATTCCAAAATCTTATAGACTATCAACTTCCAACGGCAAATGGCAAGGTTCTTCAAACAGAATCTGATAAGAATCTAGCTTTTACAAACTACAATGACGCCAAATCCCTCTATTCTGAGGGCGCTATTTCAAATAACGATCTAATGGCAGCTGAAAACAGATACCAATCTGCTCTTTCCATTTGGAACTCGGCTGTCTTGTCCTATAAATCCTTGTCACGCAACGGCTCTTTATACCTGCAGAGTCAATCCCAGCTGGAATCTGCAAAAGCCTCATATGATATGGCACAAGCTCAGTTGGAAAAGTACACCATCAAGTCATCGTCTAAATCTGTTCTGCTAAAGAAATATGTAGATGCAGGAGTTTATGTCCAACCAGGTCAATCCATTGCAGACATTGGGACTTTAGACAATCCATATATATCTTCAGAACTTGATGAAAGATATTTTCCATATATCAAAGCCGGTATGCCTGCCCTTATATTTATTGATACCTCGAATAAGTTCAAGGGTAATATTTCATCGGTCTCCCCTCAGATAAATGATGCAACCGGTGGCTTCAGCATTAAAATCAAGCCATCAGAATTAATTCCATACAAGGCATCTAATCTAACGGTAAATATTGAAATCATTCTTGTTAGTGTTCCGAAAGCCCTAAGCCTTCCTGAAGGATATATCGTAAGGGATGGAAGCTCTTCATACGTTTGGCTCTACAAGGGTGGATCTATTGCTAAAACAAAAATTACGGCAGATGCAGCATTGTCAGGGAATGTCCTGGTTAAGTCAGGCTTAAGCGAGGGAAATGTGGTAGTCAAACCACAACCTGCTTATGTTGATGGGACCCGGGTTTCCATCTAATAAATATTAGTGGGGATATTTTCATATGTCTTACGAATTTAAAATAGCATTGCGATTTCTTATCCGTGGCAAAGCTCAAACGATTTTCATATTGTTTGGAATAGCCTTGGGTGTTGCGGTACAAATATTCCTGGGCAACCTGATTACAAGCCTACAGGTTAGTCTTATTGACAGCACAATCGGGAATAGCCCCCACATTGTTGTGCTAAGGGAAGAGGATGCCATAACTAAAATGCTTAATTCTTCTACTGGATCCGACTTACGTGGGAATTATCCAACTTATACGAAGAATCTAGAGAATTGGCAGCTTGTGGCCAATGAACTGCAAGGAGAAACCGGGGTCAAAGCTGTCTCTCCCATCATGCAAGGTTCGGCAATTGTAAGAGAAAGCGGTAAAGTACTTCCAGTTCAGATCAAGGGGATTCAATTGGAAAACGGAGATAAGATTTACCATCTTTCGTCCCATTTGGTTTCAGGCGATGCAAGGCTGGAGGGTAGCAGCGCTATGATTGGTAAAACTCTCGCCAAAGATCTTGGAGTTTCCCCTGGAGGCAGTATAAACGTTCTTCTTCCTGGTGGCGTCACAACTCAGTTTACAATCTCCGGCATCTTCGATTTAAAGAACGAAGCCAGTAATACCGGTTTAATATTTTTGGACTTGAAGCGGGCTCAGAATCTTTACGGCAGCGAAAACGCTGTGTCCTCCATTGAAGTCCAATTAAACGACCCTTTCAGTGCCGATGTTGTTGCCACTCAATGGAAGGCCAAATATAGCGGAATCAGTTTGGAAAACTGGAAAGACCAAAACAGCCAGTTGCTCGTAGCTTTGACCAGCCAGAGTAGTTCTTCATACACAATACAATTCTTCGTAATCGTTGCTGTAACCTTCGGCATAGCCAGCGTATTAGCGGTTTCAGTTGTGCAAAAATCAAAACAGATAGGAATTTTAAAAGCAATGGGAGCAACGAGAAAAAGCGCAGCCCGCATCTTCATATATCAGGGGCTGCTTCTTGGTCTTCTTGGGTCCATATTCGGCAGTGGCTTTGGGATCCTGCTTCTGCAGGCCTTTGGGTCTGCCAACAACACTTTTACTATTACAGTGGACCCGAAAAGCGTTTTATTTATCATGGCAATATCTATTGTAGCTGGAGCTATATCTTCATTGATACCAGCACGAAATTCTTCAATGTTGAATCCTATGGAGGCGATTAGAAATGGATGATTTGAAAATGGATGATTCTATTTTACTTCAGGGTTTAAATCTAATAAAAGACTACGGCCAGGTGCAAAAGACCAGAGCCTTGTTTGGTATTGATATTACTTTGCATAGCAAGGAATTTGCTAGTTTGATTGGTCCTTCCGGCTGCGGAAAAAGCACATTGCTTAGTATCCTCGGTGCTTTGGATAAACCAACCGAAGGCACCCTTCTTTTCAATGGAAGGGATTTAGCCCTTATGACGGAAACAGAATTGGCAATTTTCAGAAACAAGAATGTCGGCTTCGTTTTCCAGTCTCATCACCTATTGCCGGAATTTTCAGCTTTGGAAAATGTTCTAATTCCATCTTGGATTGAAAGCGGATCTGCGGACACAAAGAAAAAAGCCCGAGCAATCGAGCTTCTTGAAACAGTTGGATTAGCAGATAAAATGAACAATCCCGCCAACAATCTATCTGGCGGCCAGCAACAAAGAGTTTCCATAGCCCGTTCCCTGATCAACAATCCGGACATAATACTTGCCGATGAGCCAACTGGAAACCTGGACTCTGAAGCGACTGAGCAAACTTATGATCTATTGAGGTCCATAAACAAGCAAATGGGCACTGCCTTTTTAATAGTAACCCACGACAGGCACATTGCGGAAAAATCAGATCGCGTAATTGAAATGCTGGATGGCCGCATCATAGATGATTATTTGACGGTCTTGAAGGATAAGGACGAGCTCTGGAACCATCTAGCTCCTTCCAATTGCAAATATTGCGGGGCGGAATTGCTTAAAACCCCCAGATAATTAAATTTAGTATCTAAAATAATTTACAATTTTAAGTTCGTTTTCAACTGGCTCCAACTGATATAGCCATTTGTAATCCTTAGTCACCGAAACATTGTCTTCCGTAACTTTAATACGTTCATGTGTCCAAACATACAAGTAATTTGTTGTCTGCCTTATTTCTCCTATTTCAAGAAGTTGGAATTCTTCAGTAAGATCGCTATTTCTCTTGAATCCCAAGACATTTTCCCTTGCTTTTGTATCTTCTTTTGTCAAAGCAATTGCATCTTCTTTCCCAGAGTTCACATAATCTATCCACAATGAGTCAAATTTTACAATTGTCCCAACAACTGACTGGTCCATGTAAACCGGCTTTGTATCTTTGTCTATAAACCATACATTGTTGGAAATCGGAATAGAAGTTGCTATGTCGGGATCCTTGTAGGTCACATTTGGGAAGAATTTAAATGTTTCATTATATTTAATTTCTTTTATATTCACATTGTTTGAAAGTTGCGTTGCAACAAGCGCGCTTTTGTCTGCCATGGGAATTGGGTCAGGAGTTACAATTGTTGATCCCGTTCCATCCCCATTTGTCCCATCTGGATTGGTTGTGCCGTCCCCGGTTCCGTCAGGATTAGTATTCCCATTATCCGGTGGCTTTACCGCGTCATCAGTTTTCCCTCCGAATATATTGTTTATTCCTTCAGATAGATTGCCCTGAAATGCAATTATCGATGCCGCTGCACCGCTATCCGGCAGGAAATATTTAATACTTAGAATACCAGCCTCCACAACAACAATTACTGCAATTATTGCGAGTATGATAAAGAGAACAATCCTGCCTTTGTTTCTGGGTTTTCTATCAGGTGGGGATATTGGAAAGTTTATTTCAGACCTTTTATCAGTCTGCGATGGTTTATAACTTGAGCTTTGTTTAAAGCTGCTTTGAGCATTGTTGCCCTTGCTTTTCGTTTCAAACGTTTCCGCCGAACCAGCAAATGCCGCATCAATCTTTTCGGCCAAGTCGTTGGTTCTAATAGTCGGCTCTTCAATCTTTCTAACTGGCATAGTATTTTGGAGCAAGAAATTATCAGTCTTTGGAATATTTTCTCCATCCTCAATTTTAGTCTCGCCAACTCTGTTCGATTGTTTAGCTAACTTCGCTTCCGCCTCATAATTTGGTTTATTTATTGAAAGCTTTTCAAACTCTTTGTCTAGAAGTTTTTGAAAGTCCTCGCTTTTCTTGTTTAATGTAAAAAATTTGTCGATTTCAGTTTCGCTTTCCATTTTCTTTTCTTCGAGAGTCTCTGATTTTGGAAGCTCAAATTTTTCTGCCTTGTCGTCCCAAACAAATTCCAATGGTTCCTCATTGCGAACAGGTTTGCTGAAATCGTGCACATTCCAGTGAAACTCCGTTTCTTCGCTCTTTTCTTTTGGTTTTGACGAAAACCCAAAATCATCGGAAGAACTATTGAATACTATTTCCGGCTTTTCTGATTTTTCCTCAGAAGGAACTTTTGCCCCACAGGTTTGACATATCAAACTTGATTCTGAAAGTTGTTCACCACAAATTTTGCAATACATGTTTTCTCTCCTATTACTTCTTAATCTTGGCTTCCAAATCTTTTCTTGTATAAACTTTGCCACTCTTGCCTATATATTGCTCATCTTGAATTATTGCCTTGTCTTCATTTGAGATCTGATTGTCTTCTTCAATTGGAATCTGATTGATCTTTGCATTTACATGCGTGATTTCAATTGGTTCTTCATCTGCCAATACATGGATTTTATTTGATGGGATATCTTCTAGTGCAATGTTCTCGGCCAAAACTTCAACTTCTCCGATTTTCTCCTGAATCATTTCAAGTCTATCTTCAATCTCTTTGAGTTTTTCTGTCCTATGGCTGATTTTCCAGTACCAAAGTCTTGGGGCTCTCAATATCAACCAGACAAAAAACAAAATCACAATGATCATCGCAACTACAATAATCATTTCCATGTCGTACTTTATGATATTCCCAAATAAATCAAATTGAAGATTGCCAGAATCCTGCATATTTTTATCCTTGTATACAAAATAGCACTTTAAGTATTTACAATTATATAATAATGCTCTTTTAATAGCAATTCTTATAATAGCAAGGCCTCAAGTCTTTCCTTTTTAATTTAAGAAAATATAAATATTCCGCGCCTGGCTATAAAACAAGGAACAACGCCATTCTATGAATGGCGTTTCATTTCTTTTCCCATGACTTGCTCGACGAATATTTTCGCAATTTCTGGGTCGAATTGATTGCCAGAGCATTTTATTATCTCGCCAATCGCCTCGCCTTCATCTACTTGTTCTTTATACTTCCTATGGGAAGTCATGGCGTCATATGAATCGGCGATTGCAATTATTCTTGCTTGCAAAGAAATAGAATTGCCCTTCAATCCTTTTGGGTACCCCGAACCATCCCATTTTTCCTGATGCTCAAGCACATAAATAGCGATCTCGGAAAACTCATTTACCGAGCTTAATATCCTGTATCCTATCTCTGAATGTTTCTGAATTTCCTTAAACTCTTCCGCTGTCAATTTATCAGGTTTATTTAGGATTTTTTCATCTATTCCAATTTTCCCGATATCATGCATTAAACCGGCAATTTTTAATTGTTTTACCATATCATTATCAAGGTTCATTTTTAAAGCAATCGCTTCGCATATCTCGCTTACTCTTTTTGAGTGAAGCATTTCTCTTGGGTTCTTTTCATACAAAGTGTTCATTACTAAATCTATGGTCTTGCTTCTCATGCTTGATGTTTCATATAGTTTTTTCCTATACAAATTATTTTCTGTTTTACTGAATATTTCTTGAATATCCTCTTCAACGGCAGATTTTGTTTCGAATCCAAATGAAATCGATACATCGATTGCTCCTATTTTTTCATCTTTAGCAAACTCTTTAATTCTTAAAATAACTTTATCCGTTTCCGCAGCAGTTGTATCCGGTAATATAATAACAAACTCATCTCCACCTAATCTGGCAACGATATCATCAGCCCTACATGCCCTTTTAATAACTTTGGCGACTTTTATTAATAGTTCATCCCCTATTGGATGACCAAAAGAGTCGTTAATTAGTTTCAAACCATTTACATCGCCAATAGCTAATGTAATCGGTAGATTCCTAACCGTATCCAACCTTCTAAGTTCCTCTTCATAAAATCTTCTATTATAAAGGCCGGTTAATTGATCGTGGTAGCTTAGGTATAATATTTCTGCTTCAGTTTTTTTCCTAGCATCTATATTTCTGCTTATGCCTACTACCTCTATTTCACAATCATCGTTGTATCTATATCTCGTTGAAATTTCAACCCAGATCAAAGCTCCATTTTTATGCTTTTGCTGAAGCTCGCTTATATAAGGCTTGGCATTTTGGGGATCCTCCAAAAATTCTTCTACATTTACACCAATTGCCTTTTCCACAAATAAAAAGGAGTCTGGAGCCAATGAATCGGATAAACTTTCTTTTAATGCTTCATTAACGGTTAGTCCCCTCAATTCAAAAATAGAAGGGCTAACATATGTAAATTGATTTTGCGTTATGTTGAAAATCCATATTACATCTGAGGCATTCTCTGTTATCAATCTGTATTTTTCTTCGCTGGCTTTTAACAATTCTTCGCTCAATTTTCGTTGAGTTACATCATATTGGTTGCCAAAATGACCAATTATTCGATTTTGAGAATCGTATAAACAAATATAATCCCCTTCTACGTATATTCTTTCGCCATTTGAAATATTCTGCCACTCGGCAATATGAATGTGGCCATTATCGAATAAATTTCTCCAGATTTTACTTTGCACCTCAACATCAAATCCAATCAGTTGGTTGGGAGTTTTATATAGATATTCTTCTTCTGTCAAGTGATACATATTAAGCATTGTTTGGTTTGCCTTTGTTATCCTTTGATGGTCAAAAACGTATTCGAGAACCTTTTCCTTATCTGTCTTTTCATTCCACTCAATAGGTTCGTCTATCATCATAAAGAAAAACCCGCTTAATGACTGCCTGAAAAAAAGATTTAATCTCTCTGAACTTTCAATAAGCGACTTTTGAGCTTCCAAAAGTTCTTCTTTGTCTTTCGATTCCCTTATAGCTCTTTCTACAGAGTGGATAAGTCTTCCTATTTTATCTTTAGAAACATAATCGACCGCACCATTCTTTAAAAGCTCAACAGCCGCTTCCTCTCCTATGCCTCCAGAAAGACATATCAATGGGGTATTTGGGCTGATAAGTTTTAGATGTTCAAGTGCTTCAAATCCTCCAAAATCAGGCAGGATGAAATCGGATAAAACTAGATCGTACTTTTTTGTAGAAATTGCTGAAATAAACTCATCCTCTTTCATTACAGTATCAATATGAAAATCTTGCTTAAGATTTTCACGTAGGTACTCGTAAATGAGGGAAGAATCCATAGGCGAGTCTTCCAATGATAAAATCTGCAATTGTACTTTTACATCTTCTGAGTTAATCATTAATTTATTCTCTTTCTTGTGGTAATTCATTTATAATAGCCCAAAATACTCCGATTGCTTTGACAACTTCAGCAAAATCAGAAAAATCAACAGGCTTTACCACGTATGCGTTTACTCCCAACTCGTACCCTTTTATAAGATCCTGCTCTTCTCTAGAAGAAGTAAGCATTATAACAGGTATTAGTTTTAATTTTTCATCCTTTTTTAGTATTTCTAAAAGCTCTAACCCATCCATACGTGGCATTTTTAAATCCAAAAGTATCATGCCTGGATTCCCGGGTTTCCTATCTTTGAACTGCCCCTGCCGATTTAAATACTCTAAGGCTTCAACCCCATCATTAACAACCACTACTGGGTTTAAAATCTTGTTTTCCTTTAATACTTCCTTTGTCAATTCTACGTCAAGCTTACTGTCTTCCGCGTAAAGAATCGTTCGCATATCCATCTTATTCACTTTCCTTTCTTTTTAACAATGAGAAGTAAAACGTTGCGCCTTCTCCAACTTTACCTTCAGCCCATGTTTCCCCGCCATGTCTTGAAATAATTCGTCTAACAGTAGCTAGCCCAATCCCTGTGCCCTCATAATCTTCTCTTGAATGAAGACGTTGAAATACAGTAAATAATTTTGAAGAGTAATTCATATCAAAACCAGCCCCTTTATCACTAATGAAGTAAATTATTTTATCACCCTTTTCTTCGGCCCCAATGGTTATTTCTGCCGAACTTATATTTTTACTAAACTTGACTGCATTTTCAATGAAATTGCTCCATACAGACTTAAACATTTCTATGTCACCGATTGCTTTTGGCATATTGCTTATATTAAATTGAATCCTATGCTCCATATCCTGCTCAATAATTGGTTGAATCAATTTATCAACAATTTCGTTCATATCAATCTGCTCTAAGTTCATCTCTACTCTTCCGGTCTTTGAGAACTGCAAGAGACCATCGATAAGCTCTCCCATATTCTGCGCCGAAAATGAAATGTTCTCGAGATAATTACGTCCCTCTTCTGGAAGTATGTCTAGATATTTTTTAATTAGCAAGGATGCATATCCAGTAATATGCCTTATTGGGGCCTTCAAATCATGAGAAACTGAGTAGGAGAAAGCTTCTAGTTCTTTATTCGCTGCTTCGAGGTTGTTTTTGACATGAATCAATTCCACTTCCCGCTTATCTTTTTTCTCGCTTTCTTCTTCAACGGTTTCCGCCATAAAATTAAAAGCATGGGCAAGCATGCCAAATTCATTTTTTGATTCATAGTGACTTCTAGTTCCCAGCTTACCATCCTGAAAATCAGATGTAGCTTCAGTTAATTCTGTGAGTGGCTTTAGAATAGCTTTCTTTAGCAAAGAAATAAAAAAGAATGTTAATATTAAAATTATTAGAAGTGCAATCGAAGTTTGTATAATTATTTGCGTTCTTAGATTTTCAGCATCATGGTAAAATGAATCCGCTTTATTTTTAGCAAATGCGCTTACAATCTTCAGGTTCGCAATTACTTTATCGGCTTGAAATCTCGTTCCCCCACTGGGCAAAATGCTTTGTGTGACTTCTTCAATTTTGCCAGCTTTAATTAGTTCAATTCCCTTATCTACGCTGTTTTTATAATCCGAAATGGATAATTTTACGTTATCAAGATCTTTTTTTGGCCCAAGATATGAATTATATAGTATATCAAGTTGGCTATATGCGTCATTTTCAAGTTTCCCAATCTCAATAATGCTCTCTTCCAACAACTTGTTGTTTTTTTCTAGGATTAAATCTCTCATTATAATTCTTATATTTGAAATATCAATCTTCATCTCACCGATTGCAGTTTGAACCGTAAGGGGGTGATCATGAATGTTCCTAGTGCTTTCCCAGAGTCTGTTGGAGTTGTAAAACACAACAGCACCTAAGACGAAAACCAAAATCATGATTATCATTAAGTTAAAGTTTAGTAAACTGGATATCTTAATGTTTTTAAGATTCATAACACACCTCGCTGTTTACAATTAATTATACAACGATTATTTTCTAGAATCCAAATGTTTTTATATAAAATTAAAAGTGTTGCAATTATTAGATCCCATGGTTATAATAAACCTTGTCACAAATTCGCGCTTCGTTAGCTCAGTTGGTAGAGCACCTGACTCTTAATCAGGGTGTCGCCGGTTCGAACCCGGCACGGAGTACCAAAAAATAGACATCTCTTTACGAGGTGTCTATTTTTTTAGTTCGCAAGAAACAGTTCATTTCAGTAAATAGAATTTGAATTTTAGGAGTTTTATCATTACACCCTTTTTATTATTGCAATGACCAGCGACGCAAGGAGCAGCATGCTTCCTATAAATCCGCTTAATAGAATAGTTTCGCCCAATATAAAATATGCCATTATCAATGTAAAGAGAGGCTCTCCAAGTAATATGATTCCTACGCTTTCTGAACTAGCTACTTTTTGGGCCCTAGTTTGAAATAGAGTGGTAATCCCCGTTCCAAGTACCCCCATAATAACTAAAACTACTATGTTTGAAATCAGCAGTTGGAAATTAAATCCTTCGAAAATGAGTGCAGCAATAAAGCTTATTATAGTTACCGTAATCAATTGTATTTCCGTTAAGATAAGATCATTTTTATCTTTTCCCAAACGATCCAATACTATAATATAAGCAGTCGAAACAATGGCGCAAAGTATGGATAAGAAATCTCCAAAATTGAAGCTGGTTCCATTTATTCCTGCAATTAATTTCAGTCCAATTATAGAGCATAGAACACTTATGGCTGTCCATTTTGATGGCCAAACTTTTTTTAATCTTGATTCCATTATAGGAATGAAAAGTACAGTTAATGCTATTAAGAATCCTGATTTTGAAGCGCTGGTAAATATAAGTGCTGAAACTCCTAAAGAATAAACAATAAAGAGTAAACTTCCTAAAATGCCTCCTGTTTTCAGCTCACTTTTTTTAACCTTTAGGAAAGCTTTGGGATTGGTGAAGAAAATAAATAAACTACCTAAAAAGAATCTTCCCATTAATAAATGGAAGGGAGGAATTGATCCCACATAAAGCTTTATTAAAATTGTACTCAAAGCCCAACCAAACGCGGTAATAATAAGCTGGATATATGCTTTTGATTTCTGACTTATTAGCTCTTTTCCATCCATAATTTTTTTCCCGAAATCCACCTTATTATGCAATAATTTTTATAGCAAAGGCCCTTGCGGGCCTTTTTTATTTTAGCAAGAAGATAATGTTCCTCCTCTAATAGTAAATCCTTTGGAATACCAGCTATCAGAATAATCTACGATTGCATTTTTAACATATCCTTCAATTCTTGTTTCGTAAACAACTTTAACTTCCTGTGAATCAACAACTGTATCATTTTCATTACTCAACCCATCCAGGGTCAATTTAAGCGATGGGCCTCCTCAGCCATATCCCCCAAATGATATTCTCAGCATAAGATCATCAGCATTGCTTTCCTTCGCAAATAATTCTTTCAATTTACTTACTGCAGACTCTGTTAAGCTTACCATATTTTTTATTTTCCTTTCCTTAAATTAACCATAACATAAATATTCATTTATAAAAGTCCATGAAATGAACTCCTGGTTTTCTGTAATTCTCTTCTCTTATTGTTACCCCAATTTTGTCAAGATACTCTAAAATAAGAATTGCAGATTTTCTACCAGTTTGAATAAAGTCCCTAAGAGAAGAGGCAGAAACTAACCCTTCGCTGTTTATGATTTCTCTAACTGCTTCTGCTCCTTTATAAAAACTACTATAATGCATATATAGCCCGTCTTCAAAATCAATAATTATATTCTGTGAAATCAAAAATCTTAAAACTTCATCTATATTTATTAAAGATTTATTACCTTTGTTGAATAATTCTTTAATTTGAGCTATGTTGCTTGTATTAAAACCATTTTCCAGAATATAATTTTCTACTTGTATCGTTTCCTTTTTCACTTTTATCTTATCTATTAAACTTGAATCCATCATCTGCAAGTTTTTATCTGCTACCGTTATTTTATTTTCTCCAATTATTATGTTCAATACTTGATTGTAATCCTTTGAATCAATATTTTTAAACAACTTATTCTTGATTTCTTCCTTGCTAATTTGGAACCTAAAAGGATATGTTTCTTGGAGTTCCTCAAATTCATTTCCAATTAGAAACATTAACCTTTGTATTGATTTCTTGGAAATATATTTCTTTGAATCTTTTAATTTAAAAATGCTGCCATTTGCCACTCCCTCTTCCAGAAGCTCTTCGATTTTCAATTTGCTTAAATATAAATGCTTCCATATTTCATCTAAAAGTAAAGGCGTAGCAGATATGTCTAAAATATTTTTAATTAGAACTTCAATATTCTGGCTTTCACCGTTTTTAAAATATTCCAGGGTAAGATCGTCAAATCTCTTTAATGGTTTTGCCATGTGGTAAATAACTTCTCCCCCACCTATAACATTGATTGGAGAGTATGACCTGATAATAAATTTATCACCCCTAATTGCTACAATTGGCTCCTCCAGTTTTAATTGGGCATATGCGGTAGTATTTCTAGCCATTTTTTCCACGCCAATAAGCCTTATCCTCGCAATAACCTGCTTGGTCCCAACGAGCACAAACACTCTTTGATTATGAGTAATTTCAGTTTCTAATACCTTGATTTTAACATCTAGCAAGCTTACACTTTCAAGTATCCCTTTATGGGATATAACATTCCCCTTCTCAATTTGTTTCTTAAACATTCCACTAATATTGACAGCACATCTATTTGACGAAGTTGCAATTTCAACATTTTTATTGTGTACCTGAATACCTCGCACCTTCCCAATCTCATTTATTGGGAGAATAGAAATTTGGTCTCCTATTTTTACCATTCCAGAAATTACAGTTCCTGTTACAACATTGCCAAATCCAACTTTTACAAAGACTCTATCTATTGTTATTCTAAGAAAATCCCTTTCTTCTTTATCTGGAATTTTATATGCCAAATTCTCTAATTCATTTATTATTGAATCGATATTTTCTCCAGTCAAAGAGGAAACTGGTATAATATTTATTCCTTCCAGGGTTGTTCCTACTAAAGTAGCCTTGATTTGATCTTCCACTTCCCCTAGTCTAAAACTATCAACCTTATCAATCTTTGTTAAGGCAACAAATCCTGCATTAACCCCAAGCAATGATAGTATCTGAATATGTTCCAACGTCTGAGGCATAACTCCCTCTTCGGCATCAATTACCAACATGGTAATATCGATGGCTGTAACTCCCGACACCATAGTTTTTATAAACTTTTCATGTCCAGGCACATCAATAATAGAGATGCATGCTCCTGAAGGAAGATATAGGGGAGCGAATCCTAATTCGATTGTCATCCCTCGCTTCTTTTCTTCAACAAGCTTATCTGTATCTATTCCGCTGATTCTTTTAACAAGGCTCGTCTTGCCATGATCAATATGGCCTGCCGTGCCCATAATTAGATTTTTCATTATTCAATCCCAAGGGCTTCTTTTATCCCAAAAGCCACAATTTCAAAATCACTTTTATCTATTGTTCTTAAATTCAGCATTAAATTACCCTCTTTTATCCTTGCGATAATTGGTATTTTAAGATTTCTCAAGTTTTCTTGTATTTGATTTATATTAATTTGGATGTCATTAGTGGCAATATCATAGTCTTTCAATACTATTGCGATTGCAATTCCATCAAGCTTATGGCCAGGCAGTGATCCGCCTCCGACCTCTTCTTCATCATCTATGACTTTTGTTTCCAAATAATTTGATACATCCCTATCAATAATACATTTGAGGTCATTTGCTTTAATTTTTAACTCTTCTTTTGAGGTTGTCAGCATTCTAATGACTGGAATATCCAATTGCTCAAAATCCTTATTATTATATTCCTTAAGCACTTCTACCAGGGCAGCGATTGTCAATTTATCGCATCTCAACATTCTTGACAGTGGATTCTTCTTGATTCTATCAATTAGTATTTTCTTGCCTGCGATTATGCCGGCTTGCGGCCCACCTAGGAGTTTATCCCCACTAAACGAAACAATATCAGCTCCATCTATGATGCTCTGTTGAACAGATGGCTCATTAAATGCTCCGAATTTTGAAGTTTCAATCAAACATCCACTTCCTAAGTCTTCATAGACAATAATTTTCTTCTCAGCTGCAAGCTTAGACAACTCTTTTATTCCAACGTTTTGTGTAAAGCCTGTTATTTTGTAGTTGCTAGTGTGAACTTTTAATAGCATTGAAGTATTCTCTGTGATTGCATTATTATAATCGCGAATATTTGTCTTATTCGTTGACCCAATCTCAATCATGTTTGCTCCGCTTCTGGTGATTATATCTGGTATTCTGAAGCTTCCCCCAATTTCAACTTGTTCGCCTCTTGAAACAATAACTTCTTTCCCCACCCCAAATGTGTTTAGGCAAATGAAAACTGCCGCAGCATTATTGTTTACAATGGTTGCACTTTCAGCTCCAGTTATTTTAATTAGTAGTTCCTCGATATTTGAGTCCCTATTCCCTCTTTCACCTTTAGCAAGATCGTATTCCAGGTTACAGTAACCGCTAGCCACATTTTGAATGGCATCTAAGGATCTTTTAGACAAAGGGGCCCTACCTAAATTAGTGTGCAAAACAACTCCAGTTGCATTAATGACTTTTTTAAGACCATAATTATCTTTACCTTGTATGTGCTCCCTTGTTTTGTTTAAGATTAGTTTTAATAGATAACTTCGGCTATTTTCTTGATCCATTAAATTGTTGCTGACTTTATCAAGATAATCTGGGTCATTGCTTAAGTTGCTTTTAAAAGACGTGATGGCTTCTTTTATCTCCATTGAAATATATGCTCTTCCATAAGTATTAAAATCATCTTCTTTTATTCCAATATCAATGATTTCATTAGTTTGGGGGAGCATTTTCAATATCCGATTTATATCATCTTTACACATTTCAATGCCTTTCTAGAAATTAGGTGTGCCTAATTTATAGCCACACCTACTGCACTTCAATAAATATTTTGCTGGTCTCTATTTTACTTTGGACTTCTCCAATTATCTCTGCTCTGAGGTTAATATCAGAATTTATTAGTTCAAGTAACCTATCCCCTCGTTCCCTGGGTACTGAAATCAATAGCCCTCCCGAAGTCTGAGGATCAAATAATGCAATCCTCATTGATTTTGAAACTGATTCCTTAAATTCAACACCATCCTCAAAGTACATCATGTTGGAATAAGCTCCCCCAGGCACAATATCTTTTTCTGCTAAATCAAGAACTCCTGCCATAATAGGGACCATATGGCTATATATTTTCATCTTAACTTTGCTCCCCTGTGCCATTTCCATAGTATGCCCAAGTAATCCAAAGCCCGTTATGTCAGTACAAGAATTAACTCCTACCTCTTGCATTGCCTCTGAGGCTGATTTATTTAATAAAGTCATTGAAGTGACTGCTTCTTTTAATTCATCCTCAGTGATTTTGTCAAACTTAAAAGCTGTTGTAATAATACCGGTTCCTATAGATTTAGTAAGAATTAACATATCGCCTGGCTTTGACTCAGAATTCTTAACAACCTTATTTGGGTTAATAACTCCCGTAACTGAAAGACCATACTTTATCTCATCGTCGGTTACAGTGTGGCCTCCAAGTAATGCTGTGTTCGACTCTTTTATTTTATCTTCGCCACCTTTGAGTATCTGAACTAATATCTCTGAATCTAAGGAACACGAAAAACAAGCAATTGCCAAGGCTGTTATAGGTTTGCCTCCCATTGCATAGACATCACTAAGGGAATTTGCAGCAGCTATCTGACCGTAAACATATGGATCATCCACAATGGGTGTAAAAAAATCTACGGTTTGAACTAAAGCAAGCTCGTGTGATAATTTATATACTCCTGCATCATCTGAAAGATCAAATCCGACTAATATATTTTTGTCTATTTCTTTACCATTTTTATCTAGCTGACACAAAACTTGCGCCAGGTCTTGAGGACTCATCTTGCTGGCTCAGCCAGCCTTTGAAGACATATGTGTAAGTCTCTTGATATCTTTATCAGTCAAATTGTCACCTCCTTACAAGTTTTGGCGAGAGCGTGTAGGAATTGAACCTACCACGGCTGGCATAACCACCCGACAACGGATTTGAAGTCCGCAGAACCCACCAGGGCCCATCCACTCCCATATAGAAAATATCTTTGCCTTTTATTTTATTAGATACAAAGATTTTCTAAACAATTATATACCCCCTAATGGTATAATGCCTTCATATTATTATTTATAATTTCATACATTGTATCAAAGATTTCAATATTTAGAAACTCATATCTCATTTTGCTGTTGATGCTTTCGCAGTAGCAACTTCAACCTATCTTAAATGAACGATAATCTGCTAGACTGTGCATTTTGTTTTCGTCAGTAAATCAAATACAAAATTTAATTAGTATTCTACAAAATACGGTGTAAAATATAAATACCTCATTTAAGGATGTGAAACAATACTATGATTGCTAATACAACCGATGACTTTTATAAAATCGTTACAGAGGACATTCCTCTTATTGATGTGCGTGCCCCTAAGGAATTTGAAAAAGGAGCATTTTTAAACTCTGTCAATTTACCCCTAATGAATGATGAAGAAAGACATTTGGTGGGGATATGCTATATCGAAAAAGGAAATGCGGCGGCTGTCAAATTAGGGCATGAATTGGTCGACGGAGTAATCAGAAAATCACGAATTGAAGGCTGGACCACTTTTATGGCTGCGCACCCAAATAGTGTACTATACTGTTCCAGAGGCGGGCAAAGATCCCAGATCAGTCAGCAATGGATTTTGAATGCGACGGGCAAAGAAGTGACAAGAATCGATGGAGGCTATAAAGCCTTTCGAGCCTATCTACTTAAAGCATTTGCCCCTTGTTTTTACAAAAGCACTCCGATTATGCTGGGAGGATATACTGGGTCTGGAAAAACAATTCTGCTGAAGCAACTGGAAAACGCCATCGACCTTGAGGGTATTGCCTGCCACCGTGGATCTACATTTGGGCACTTGCTTGCCCCTCAGCCCAGTCAAATAAGCTTTGAAAACAATCTGGCTTATGCCCTTATTAAACATCAGCATCAAGGATTTCCGTATATGATTTTTGAGGATGAAAGTCGAAATATCGGGAAAAATTATATTCCACAATTATTCTACGACTATATTCAAAGCGGATCATTGGTAGTGCTGGAGGTTCCCTTAGTAGAACGTATTGAATGCATTGTTAAGGAATATGTTATTTTGTCTCAGCATCAATATATTAATTTGTTTGGTAACAATCAAGGATTATCTGAATGGTTTAATTCGATTTGTGAAAGCATCATTAAAATTAAAAAAAGCCTTGGTGGTGAGCTTTGTAAACGGATATTGGATTTTTGCAAACAGGCATATGAAAATCAGTTGAATACAGGCAGTTACGATCTGCATCAGGAATGGGTAGGACCATTGCTTACAGAATATTATGACAAGATGTATCAGCACAGTTTACAGAAACGAAACAACCGAATTATTTTTAAAGGCTCCCCCGCAGAGGTTTTAGAATATTTTAGGATATAATAAATTGTATTTAACAATTGATGGGAGGAAAATATGAAAGATATACTTGTTATTATCTCGAATTCTATTGATTTTATTGTTGGTTTAATATGCCTGTTGATGGCTTATAAATCAATATTTTCCAATAAATTCCTACCTTTCCATGAAGAAGCATACGGCAAGTCTTGGGAAACAATTGATTTGAAGCTGCAATTGGTAATACTCACAATCATGAAAATATCAGGGCTTGGTTTCCTTGTAGTTGGTTTGCTTTTGATAGTATCCCCCATCTTGAATCTGTTGGCAATGGACCCATTCTCCAAGTTTGGAGTTCCAGCTGCAGCAATTATATATTCCCTTGGATTATTTATCTTCAATTACCAATTATATAAGAAAACAAATGCTTCAACGCCATGGAAAGGGTCAATGATAATTGCTATCGTTGTTCTTTTCAGTCTTATTATCTTAGCAGTTTCCGAATTTTTATAGAAAGGACTTATTTCCTAGTTTAATGGGGCTGGCATATCTGATTTTATAGATTGTCGTTCCTTAATTGCTACCTTTTGGCAATACATTTTCGCATCCGCCATCTGAATAATTTCTTGAATATTGAAACTTGGATCTCCAAAGCGAACAATGCCATAAGCAAATCCCAGCTTCGTATTATGGGCTCTTTTTTGGATTTCACAATCGGCTATATTTTGATTTACCTCATCAAGCTTGGAAATCAGCTCTTGTTCACTTATATTAAAGAAAATGCCAGCAAATTCATCCCCCCCTAGACGAATGAATAAATCCGTAGAACGAAAAACCCGTTTCATAGATTCGCTGTAGGTTTTAATATAATTGTCCCCTTCATGATGACCAAGTTCATCGTTTAATTTCTTTAATTCATTCAGATCAATGACTGCCATGAGTATGTCCGAGGCATACCTGCGCCACCTAGGTGCCCGATCGCTTTCCAGCTCTTCCAAATACCATCGGTTATGAAAGCCAGTAAGCTGGTCATGCTTTGATAAAAATGCGTATTGGCGGAAAATTTCTCGGTGTGAAAGAGCCAAGCCAAGTTGTTCTCTGAGATACTCCATAATTGAAATATCATTCTCTGTATAAACATTATTCTCTTTTGAATCAATATTTATTAGGCCATATAACTTATTGTCTTTATATATTGGGCCACTTATTGAGGATTGAACAAGTACGCCATCTTTGTTATCCATTACTTCCACAAAACTTGGGTTCAACAAAGTTTGTATATTATTAATAATAACAGTATGGCTGTAATCTCCCGCAGTCATACGATATGCAAATGATTCCTTTAGCGGAAGTCTGAAATTGTAGTTAGCTTCCTGAAGATATCCAAAGCTTGCTGCCATCGACAAGTATCCTTCTTCATCTAACATAAGAATACATCCAAGTTCAGCATGAGGCATAACCTCTCTTACTCTACTGAGAATGTACTTAAAAAATTCATCTAGGCTAACATCCTCTGCAAGCCGATGATTTATTGCCAAAACCACATCTTTCATTCGTGAAAGCTGGCGGATCTCAACCTGTTGTTGTTTCTGCTCCGTAATATCACGCAATATCGCTAACAGCTCATCGGCGTTGGATTTAACAAATCGCACTTCATAGAAAGCCTCCTTGCCTGAATTTACCAGCTTGTATTCCAGTGTCTGCATCTCATTGGTTAGCTGAGCCGTTACCACTTTTTCCATGCATAAGGCAGAGATTTTCTCTGGCAAGATATCTCCGATTGTTTTCCCAATAAACTCCTCTTTTGGCCGCAGAAGCCAGGATGTATCCCTTGATTCGCAGTCAATGAAATAGCCTTGAAAATTTAGTTTGAATATTGCGTCGGGGAGCGTTCGAATTATAGAT
Source organism: Eubacteriales bacterium (assembly GCA_037144355.1). GTDB lineage: Bacteria > Bacillota > Clostridia > Peptostreptococcales > Anaerovoracaceae > JBAWWY01. The sequence continues at coordinate 62,888 of JBAWWY010000002.1, forward strand.
TTGAAGCGCTTCTCACTCTGGTCCAATAAAGTGATTGCCTTCTGGTGTTCAACAATTTCTTCCGTAAGTCGCTTGTTCCAGGTTTCCAAGTCTTGAGTCATAATTTTCATCTTGTTTAATTGAGTCCCTATTGTCAGGTTCCTTCTCTTGTTATTTTCAAATACGAAGCTTGCGACCAAAAACAGAACCGTAAAACCAATAAATTGAGAAATATAGTAATTATCATCCATTACAAAATGAATTCTTGTACTCCATTCATAAATACCCAAAGATGCCAGTGTAATGGACAGAAGAATAAAGATTATCCTATTTTCACTCAATAACGTTATTATAATAACAATAAAGGTGCCCGTCCAAACTGTTGGGCCTATCAGAGGATAATAGATCACCACAAAGCAAACTATCAAGAATACTGTCAGCAAGTTCAACATAAGCCGGACTTTATTTTGATTTCTTATGATTTTCGTGCATAAAATATAGGTGATTCCAATAAGAAAGAAAATGGTGCTATTTTTCAGAATGTCAGCGATATGCATTATCCCTAATAATTTAAAATATGCAAAATTCATAATGCTGCAGATCATGCAAATAAATGCCGTCAGCGCTGCAATCATATGATTCTGGTATTCTAATGTGTGTATTTCATAATTTAAAAAAGCAATGTATTTCCGCATTGATTTCATTGACCCACTCCGAATTCTCTACAAATTTTGATGGTGCGTTTTAGTCATAATAGCGTAATAATACAGAGCTGATTCTGCGCATATAATATATCGGCAGCAGCACGAATTTCTTTAATAGAAATCATACATCCTGAATTCCATAAAAATCTATTGTTAACTTCGAAGAATATAATATAATTGTGGAGTTGTCTCGAAATTATTTTGCGCAGTCGCAGTTTATACTGCCTGCAATTATTTCCTGCCAATCTCCAAGAACGTCATGAGTCCAGCAATCATCTGCTCCTGCAGCTTCACGCATGGTCAGAGCGAAAATATAAGATAATTCCTTGACTGTGGCCCCTGCTTCTAAAGCACCTTTGAAATGCTTAAGTACGCAAGGCTTGGAACGGCCTTTAATTGAAAGGGCAAAACAAATAAATTGATACGTTTTTTCGTCAATCATTCTTTTTTCTTCATAAATCTTGTCAATCTCATCAAGCTTTTCAACGAATTCCGGGAAAAATTCAGCTAGCATTCTCATAAAAAATTCTCCTCTATTTATTAAAATATATTTTGTTATTTAAACACTTATTTCAAAAGTGCTTTTATCTCTTCAACCGTTGCAACCTTGCCAACAATTTTAACTTCTTCATCAATTACAAGGGCTGGTGTTCTCATCACGCCATATTTTGCAATATCCTTGAAATCTTGTACTTTCTCAACTGTTGCATCCAACCCAAGTGTTTTAACGGCATCTTTAGTATTTTGTTCTAATTTTTTGCAATTTGCGCAACCCGAGCCTAAAATTTTAATAATCATATAATTTCCTCCCTATAATATAAAGTTAAATAGATAACCGGTTAATAGGATCCCACAGCCAACTATCCCCACAAATGTAGCTAACAATCTAGGTTTTAGTACCTGGCGAAGAATTATCATCTCAGGTAGGCTGAGCGCGGTTACTGACATCATAAAGGCTAAAGCGGTTCCCATTGCCACACCTGCTCTTGTTAGTTCGCTGATAAGGGGAATCACGCCTGCAGCGTTTGAATAAAGTGGTATTCCAATTAAAACGGCGACGAATACTGCAAAAGGATTATCCGGACCTGCATATTTAGCTAAAGCCCCTGATGGAATCCAGCCATGCATAAATGCACCAAGCGCAATCCCTATTACAACATAAATCCATATCTTCCTAAGCAAATCTTTTGTAAAATTCCATGAATCATTTAGTCTTTCTTTTGTCGTAGGGTCAGGAATATCTATATCAGCACGATTATTTCCAAGTTGATAGACATAATCTGCAACATATTTTTCCATCTTTAACTTGCCAATAATAATACCGCTAACTATTGCAATTATTTCGCCTAAAAAAACATATAATAAAGCAATTTTAATTCCAAACATTCCATACAATAGGACCAAGGCAACTTCATTTACCATTGGCGCAGCAATTAGATATGAGAATGTCACTCCAAGTGGAACGCCTGCCTCAACAAAACCTATGAACAAGGGTACTGCCGAGCAGGAACAGAACGGGGTCACAATTCCTAGCAATGCAGCTAATATGTGCCCTATGAAAGTATTTCCTTTTTTCTTTGAAAGCATCTCCCTGGTTTTTTCAGGTGGGAAAAAGCTTCGTATAAATGTAATTATATAAATAATTACAATCAGTAAGCAAAATATTTTTATTGTATCAAATACAAAGAAATTAACAGCGTCTCCCAATTTGCTTCCTTCTTGGATTCCGAAGATACTATATGCTAACCAATTTGCAAAGTTTTGAGTCCAAACAAACATCTATATCATCCTTCCTTAGTCAATTCACATGGTATTCCATTATTTTTGCACTCTGCCAGCTTTTCTAAATCCCTTTTGCACTGCTCTAATTTATCTAATTCATGGCTTAATACTTCTTGAATGAAAGGATGCTCTAAAAGGATATCTTCGTTTATTTTATACGAAACCCACTGTGCCTTTTTAGTTGGTATAGCAAGTCCGGCATTGCTTAAATTTGTCAAATGCCTTGATGTATTTGATTGGGTAGTTTCTAATGCATATTGAATTTCGCAAACACAAAGTTCTGAATTCCTAAGCAAATTAAGAATTCGAAGCCTCGTCTCATCCTCCAATGCTTTAAATATTTTAACTAATTCCAATTTTAATCGCCTCCCATATTGTTATATGCGTCTATGCTCATATACTAATATAGATTACGCTTACTGTAAAGAACTATTTATATAAACTATAAAAATTGAAAGGGGCTAATTTGTTCGGCAAGTCTCCTCAAACATAACAGCCCTGAAGTGCTGCCTTTTAGGCGGTACTTCAGGGCTGTTAAGAATGAGATACGTCATTTGATCCTAATCGATTTTCTATTTATTAATCAATTACTTAATCTTCATAAGTCTGCGGGCAATTCCTACCATTGGCTTGTAGAAGATTCCTTCCATTTCACGGCTCACTAACTTGAGTTGTGCCGGTATGGCAATCTTCTGGGTGCAATGGCTTAAGCCATTTTCTATTGCATTTCTATTGCATTTCTAATCATTTCAATAGCTCTAGCCTCATCTACTCCATTGCCTTTTGTCGGAAGTCTCATGCACCCAAATCCCAAAACGGAAAGCATATCGCCATTTTTTTGATTTTTTCTATATTTCATCTTTCAATCTCCTACCTTCATTCAGCAATGACCCATGTTGATATGTAATCTAAATCAACTATATTCTTTTGGTTCTCCTTATAATCCCACTGTCCTTTTAATCCCATTTCTTTAGCCGTCAATCCAAAATGGCACATGGCAATTCCAATATCATTTTTTTGCATGTCAAATGGACCTTTTGCGTAGGCTTTGGTTCTATTTAAATAAAAATCATAACCATAATCATTTTTGATTATTCTCCAGGGTTGCTTGTTAGAAGCAGAAGGTCCAAGACGTACCATTTCAAGTGGTATTTTATAGTCGCCTGCTTTATTCTCATCTAGGGGTGTAGACAAGTCATTCTCGAAAAAGAGTTCATTGAAAGCTTTCCTTTTGTCCGCTCCAACTAAAGATCTAACAGCGTTGTCAAAAAAGCGTGGCTTTTGTTTTTTTATTCCTACCGGACATACAATTGCTATATACTCGTTTTCTCCCAACTTGCATTTTTGTGTAAATTCCCCTCTATTGAAAGTCCCTCCCAACCAGCAGGTTTGAAGGTTCATATCTGTGGCAAAAAGGATGATTTTTTCAAACATGTATCCAAACTCCGCGTAGTTTTCCTCACCGTCAGTATAAATTCCTATAATATAGTTAGTTGCTCCAGCAATCATCCCATAAGTCCCGAGTTTCAATGGTGTCTCATTATTTGAGTTATTAGTTATGTATTGAAATCTGGCTCTTATTTTGGTTTGGGTGTTCATCTCATCGATATAAGCACAAAGCCTTTCGACTAAAGCCTCCTCAAGTGGTTTTGAATCATATGATCTGCATGAATACCTTGCTTTAATGTTTTCTATAATTGATTTTTCGAATTCCATATTTCTCCCCCCAATTGATATTGGTTTATTCTGTAGATTTAAATATTATTTATGCCTTTAATCTGCATCATCTTACATCAAAGAGCTTCTCTTAATCATTGTATCAAAGTTTTCGAGGTTTTGACTGATATTTATATTTTTTTGACAAGAATATGTTATAATTCTTTGTAATTAAATTGAGATCAAGGGAATTTTATGAGAAATTATATCCGAGTCATTTTTGTAATTTTTATAATTATTTCGTTTTCCATTCTGATTTACTATAATCAGGGTCTGGACAGGTTGGCTGCTGGAAATGCGGGCAACCATTTGTTGTCTGGCGACCTTGGGCTTGAAAATGCGATTTCCCAAAGAATCGCCATAATCATATATATTTTTATTATGGTAACAGTATGCATTTTTTACATAGTATACGAATTCTATAGGGTAATGTACAACGATCTGGCTGATAGGATGGAAATGCTTGACGCCAGCAGAAATGATCTTCAGACAACCTATGACAGCGTAGCCATGTTCCTCATTGAAATTGATGGAGACTTTACAGTTACCAACATTAACAATGCCTTCTCTGAAAGTATTGGCAAAAAAAAGAATAGCATTATAGGCAAGAAACTTAATCTAGTTCTTGATTTCCCTGGCAGTGTTTACGAAATACTCATTTCCGAAATACAAAGCGCCTTTGAAAACAATATCAACCATAAGACTGAACTGGAAAACAGCGGGAAAATATATGAAGCCTTTATCTTCCCCCTCGAGACAGCCAAAGATAGAACAAAAAAAGTATTGCTCATGTTGAACGATGTAACCAATGCAAGAGCCGTGGAAAGGCAGATGCTTCAGGACAACAAGATGATTGCCGTAGGCCAGCTGGCTGCAGGCGTCGCCCACGAGATTAGAAATCCACTCGGGATAATACGGAATTATTGCTATGTTTTGAAAAACAGCGATCAATATGACAGGGCCGTTATTGACAAGGCCATCGCCTCCATCGAAAAAGCAGTCGACAAATCTGGCAGGATAATAAGCAACCTTCTTGATTTTTCAAGAATATCAAACAACAAATGGGAGGCCACTAATTTAAAGAACTTTTTAAAATCAATAATCTCTCTCGAGCAAAACGTACTTGTTACTAAAAATATTAAGGTGACGATAAATTGTGACGAAAGCATTGAGGCCTTTACCATCCTTGAATCTTTGGAAATCATTCTTATCAATCTGATTATAAATGCAGTGGATGTAATGCCCTCTGGTGGAAATATCTCCATAGACTGTACCCAGAATCAGGATATCTTGCAGTTGATAATTGCCGATACAGGCTCAGGTATTCCCGAAACCAATATTGGAAGCATATTCAATCCGTTTTTTACTACCAAAGATAAAACGGACGGAAGTGGACTGGGCTTATATATTGTTTACAATGAAACCGAGAAGCTGGGCGGCAAGATTGAAGTTGAAAGCAAGATGGGGGCAGGAACGGTATTTACATTAACTTTCCCAATGCAAAGGAGTGAAGACAATGACAGTCAAGCCATTTAAAATTTTAATCGTCGATGATGAGCCAGATTATTGTGAGGTTTTGGATACTATCCTGTCTTCGAAGGGCTATCATACAAGGATAACTACCAATCCTAAAGAGGTTCTGGAAATCCTCATGGGTGAAGATTTTGACTTGGTTCTTTCAGATTTGATTATGCCTGAAATGGATGGGATAACATTGCTACGGGCAATCAAGAAGAAACAACTCAAGCCATATGTGATTATTATGACCGCATATGGAACTATTGAAAATGCCGTTAACGCCATGAAACTTGGTGCATATACATATATCATCAAAGGAAGCAATCCCGAAGAGTTATTGGCTGAAATCGAGAATATAAAGAAACTTAGAGCATATGAGAATGAAAGCCAGATAAAAGAAACCAATGATTTTGACTTTATGCTTGACTCAAATAATGAGGAGTATAAAAAAGTTCTGGAGATTTCAAGAAAAGCCGCACAAAGTGATGCCAATATACTGATTTTAGGCGAATCTGGTGCTGGCAAAGAAGTAATTGCAGAATTTATACATAAGGAAAGCAAGCGCAAAAACAACCCCTTTATGGATATCAACTGTTACGCCCTCTCTGACAGCCTTATGGAATCGGAACTGTTCGGCCACGAAAAAGGATCTTTCACAGGCGCCGCCACAACAAGAATCGGAAGGTTTGAGGCAGCAAATGGTGGAACACTATTCCTCGACGAAATTGGAGATATTCCCATATCAACCCAATCCAAACTTCTTAAGGCAATCGAGACAAAGAAAATTCTTCGCGTTGGAAGAAATGAACCCATTACTGTGGATTTTCGATTAATTTCTGCAACCAACAAGGATTTGCAGGTGGAAATCAAAGAAGGACGTTTTAGAGAGGATCTTTTTTATAGGTTGAGTACTATCATTATTGAAGTGCCGCCTCTACGCAATAGGAAGCAGGATCTCGACAAGCTTATAAATTATTTTATCAAGAAATCAGCTTCAGTTATGAATATAAACGTTAAGGAAGTTGATAAGGGCGTATTAGATTTTCTTCATACTTATGATTATCCTGGGAATGTCCGTGAACTTAAAAATATCATAGAAAGACTAGTTGTCCTCTCTGAAAATGGATTGATTCGAGAAAGTGGGCTTATGAGCACCAAGGTTTCTATTCCAAGCTCTGAAAATGTAAATGATTTTTTTGGTGAGGATAAACCCTTGCGTGATATTCGAAGTGATTTTGAATCCAAGTATATTGAAATGCTTCTAGAAAAAAACAACCGCAATATAGGGAAGACTGCCGAGATCTTAGGGATAAGCCGAAGACAGTTATTCAATAAAATCTCTGAATATGGATTGAAGCAATGAAAACTTACGAAAGAAGCAAGCTAAAACGTGTACTTAGCCGTGCCGATGTTTTAGCTTTATCTTTTGGCACAATGATTGGCTGGGGATGGATTATGTTGCCTGGTCAATGGATTCATGAAGCTGGATTGGGGGGAGCTGTAGTATCTTTCCTTATTGGCGGCTTCATGTTCGCGTTGGTTGGGCTTACCTATGCGGAGTTGACTCCTGCTTTGCCTATAGCTGGTGGAGAAATGGCTTTCGCTTATCGTGGTCTTGGCCAATTTTGGGCCTGGGTCGGAGGATGGTCGATTTCTTTTGCCTATATCGGAGTAGCCTCATGGGAAGCCATTGCAATTTCCACAGCTTGCGACTATCTTTTTCATATCCCCAAAATTGGGTATTTATGGACGGTCTCAGGGTACGATGTTTATCTATCTTGGGCTGCTGTTGGTATCACCGGAGGCATAATTCTAACGGCACTTAACATCATTGGAGTCAAACCTGCAGCTATTTTCCAGATTATGGGAAGCCTCGGGCTTGTCATAACTGGAATTTTATTTATTTTCGGTGGTGCGGCATTTGGAAGTACGGAAAATATAGGTCCTCTCTTTACTGGGTTTGGCGGACTTGTTTCTGTTCTAATTATTACTCCCTCTATGTATTTGGGTTTTGATGTTATCTCACAGTCGACCGAGGAAATGAATATTCCCTTGCCCGATATTGCCAAGGTTTTAATGTTTTCGATTTTCCTGGCTGCTGCCTGGTACATTTTAATAATTATTGGCACTGCTATTGCTGCCCCTGCCATTATTAGGGACAATGCCCTTGTTCCTGTTGCCGATATGGCCTCATATGCCTTCCAGGTCCCAATTTTTGGAAAAATAATGATTATGGGTGGTGTCTGCGGAATACTCACAAGCTGGAATGGTTATATAGTTGGAGCATCGCGAATCATTTTTGCCATGGGTAATGCCAAGATGCTTCCTCGAAGTTTTTCAACAATACACCCAAAATACCAGACTCCCGTTACAGCCCTTGCTATAGTCGGTTTTATCTGCTGTCTTTCGCCCTTGCTTGGCAAGAACGCAAATTTATGGTTTATCAATTCCGCTGCCGTTGGGACAGTAATAAATTACCTCTTGGTTTCAATATCATTTATCATTATCCGAAAAAGAGAACCTTTCCTTGCCCGTCCATTTGAAGTAAAGAGATGGAAACTTGTGGGAGCTGGTGCAGTTGCCTCTTCTTTGTTCTTCCTTTACCTCTTCACTCCATTTAGCGGCAACCCCATTGTGTGGACAAAAGAATGGATTTTGATAATTGTCTGGGCCTTGCTTGGTATTGTTTTAGCGCTAGTATCTACGAAAACATACTCTGGAATATCAAGGCAGGAACGAGAGATTTTGCTTTTTGGAACAGAATACTCACGAGAAGAAGTTGATATAAAAAGTAAGTAACAATACTTTTCAAATAAAACAAAATGCCCTGTGGTTTGCTTAATTCCACAGGGCATTTTCATCTATATTATTCTTCGAAGGTCGGTTTTACATTTTATTATTTAAAATACTATTCTTCGAATGCTGGGTTTATTGGTGGTGTTATTCCATCCCTGATATGTGATTTGCTTACAGCGTTACAACTCTGTGCTCTTATTTCCGCTTCATCTGGGACAGTTAACAAGCCTTTGTTTTGCATGTGTTTCCCATACCCCCATACTATGAAGAATAGTGGTACTCCTGTCCATGCGGTCAATCTTGCTGTTGGATCAAAGAATTGGGCTACGATTACTACTAGGCAAAGTATACCTGCCACCCATGGGCCCAATGGGTAAAATGGGGCTTTGAATTTTAATTCACTTACTTTATGTCCCTGGGCTACAAACCATTGTCTAAACTTGTAATGACTGATTGCAATTCCAAGCCATGAGAACAACGTTGCAAGACCTGATGCTGAAACTAGAATGATATAAACTTTGTCAGGACTCATAAATCTACTTAGGAACGCTCCGCCACCCATTAAAGCTGTCAATAATAGAGCTGGAACTGGAACGCCTGCCTTACTTACTTTTGTAAATATTTTTGGTGCTTTTCCTTCTTTAGCCATTGCATAAACCATACGGCTTGAAGCATATAGGCCTGAATTTGCGCAAGATAGTGTTGATGTCAATACTACGAAGTTCATTATACCTGCTGCAAAAGGAATCCCTGCTTTTTCAAATATCATTACGAATGGGCTGATTGCAACTGAGCCATCCTGCCATGGAATCAATGCTGCAACGATGAAAGTTGCTCCAAGGTAGAATATTACAATTCGTATAAATACTGTTTTGATGGCTTTTGGAATAGTAACTTCTGGATTTTCACCTTCGCCTGCGGCTATACCAACAAGCTCTGTCCCCAGGAAGCAGAATACCGCTGTGAATGTAACCGCGAAAACTGCCAGTATTCCATGAGGGAATGCTCCTCCCACCGAATGGGTGAAGTTGGTTAATCCAACTGCTGTTCCACCTATTGCACCAGTCATCATGCCAATACCGGTGATAATAAATGCTATAACTGCAACAACCTTTATTCCAGCGAACCAATATTCGGTTTCGCCATATGCTCTAGCTGACATTAAGTTGATTGAAACTATTATGGCAATGAACAATAGACTCCAAACCCACGCGGGAACATCTGGGTACCAAAATTTCATTACCAAGGACGAAGCAACGATTTCTATACCTATTACTACAGCCCAGTTGAACCAGTAATTCCAGCCTACTGCGAATCCATATGCAGGACTGATAAACTTTGAACAATAAGTTTGGAATGAACCTGAGCATGGGAGCCATGTTGCCATTTCTCCAAGACTCATGATTAGGAAATAAACCATTATGGCTACGATTGAATAAGCAAGTATCGTGCCTCCTGGGCCACCTCTGTTTACTGTGTATCCTGTTGCCAAGAATAAACCTGTTCCTATGGAGCCTCCGATAGCGATCATTGTTAAATGTCGACCTTTCAGTGTCCTTTGGAGTTGCCCTCCTTGGGCTTGTTTTTTGTCTTCCACTAGAATTTCCTCCTTTTTCTTTGTACTTATTTTCTGCTTTTCAAATAATTGCGCAGTTATCTAGAGCAAAAATGACGCCAAAACAAGTTGTCAGAAATATTATTTTCTTCTGAAAATTTTTTGCGCGAGATTTATTTAGTTTGAATGCTTAAATTGCAAGGTTTATCTCCGAAATATTTTTTTTGTTTTTTTTATTGATATTGTATTTTATACTTTTTTAATCATACTTTAGCTTTTCTAACTCTTTAAAATAAGCAGTATCATGAAATAAAATGCTAACCGCGGAAATTATTTTCACCCACCTAATTTCTACATAAAACTGCTCTTTTAGTGTATAATGTATATTGTAAATTTATTAATTCGTAGGAAGGTTGTGAACTTATGCAAGTCTGGTTTATATTTTCTTTAGTGTTTTCCCTCGTTGTAGCGGTGTTTGCCGTTCTGAACTCAAATGTAGTGACCATAAATCTTTTTTGGGTAAATTATGAACTTTCACAATCAATTGTTATAATCGCATCAGCCGCCCTTGGGGCAACTATTGCTTTTTTCTTAAGCCTTTTAAGCAAGATCAAATCAGGACTTAAAATTAGGGAACTCAGCGGGGATTTAAAGGATGCGGAAAAGAAAATACAATTGCTTCAAAGTTCAGTTAAGAATTTTGAAAACAATTATGAAAAGAAGTCTCCTGCTACCAACAATGATGTTTCACCGGATGTGCAGCCTTTATCTGGGGTTTCTGAAAATACCAAAAGCTAAATATGGCCCTGCTTAACATAATGATTCTCTTAGGCATAATATTAAATATTGCGAGGTTCTCTGCATGACAAATGATTCTGACAGGCCAGCCAAAATACTTTTAGTTGATGATAACCCTATGACAGTTAATATCCTTTGCAATTCCCTTGATGGAAATTACGAAAAACATATTGCTGTCAGCGGTGAGGAAGCTTTAGATTTATTGGAGGCTTCCGACACTTTGCCTGACTTGATTATATTGGATATTCTAATGCAGGGAATTGATGGTTACCAGGTTTGTAAAGTATTAAAAGCTAATAGTCGCTTCTTAAATATTCCAGTGATTTTTTTAAGTTCTCTAACTGACGAGCAAAGTAAAATTCATGCTTTCAAATATGGAGCGGCGGACTATATTGAAAAGCCATTTAGGCCTGAAGAGATAAAGAGCCGTGTAGATGTTCAACTTAAGATTAGCGCTCTGCAACGTAAACTTGAAAAGCATAATAAATATCTAAATGAGCTCGTTATTGAAAAGGTTGCGGAAATAAGTGATATACAGCTCTCAACTATTTATGCCCTCGTAAAGCTTGCTGATTATCGGGACGATATTTTAGGGCTTCACCTTCAACGCACCCAACTGATGTGCAAAAAGATCGCAGAAGTATTGAGTATGAGCGCCATCTACCAGCCCGAAATAAATGATGATTTTATAGAAAATATATATAAAGCAAGCCCTTTACATGATATTGGCAAAGTAGGAATTCCCGATCGCATTTATTTTAAGCCTGGCAAACTTTCATTCGATGAATTTGAAGTCATGAAGACCCATGCCAATGTTGGAGCGGCAGCTTTGCAGGCTGTTTTGAATAAATTCCCAAACAACGAGTTTCTGCGAATGGGCATTAATATAGCCAACTACCATCACGAAAAATGGAATGGACTTGGATATCCGGACGGTCTCAAGGGACCTCAGATTCCTCTCTGTGCTAGAATTATGGCTATTTCAGATGTATATGATGCCTTGAGAACGCAGCGTCCATACAAGAAGGCTTATTCTCACGAGGAAAGCTTTAAAATTATCATTGAAGGGCGAGGATCACATTTTGACCCGATAATAATTGATGCTTTTATTGAGATTGAAGACTGGGTAATGAGTCTATATTAATCGATTCTTTAGTTAAGTAGGAAATCAATAGTAGGAGGTGTAAGTTGATAATTATTAACAAGCAGGTACGGGAAGCCAATATTTTAATTGTGGACGATGACCCTATCAATATCAGGGCTTTGGTTCGTTGCCTACCCAAAGACTACCAACACGAAAGCGCGCTTAGCGGCCATGATGCTTTGAAACTTCTCGACGAAGCTGCTACTCTGCCAGATATGATTCTTCTTGACATGATGATGCCTGGGATGAGTGGTGTGGACGTCTGCAGAGTGCTCAGATCAAATAAGCGCTATGTGGATATTCCGGTAATTTTCCTTAGTGGGGCTTTAGATCTTGATAACAAGGTTCAAGCTTTATCGTCTGGCGCAGTAGACTATATTACAAAACCATTTAATGTTAGTGAAGTATTGGCTAGAATAGATATTCACTTGCAGCATGTTTGTTTAAAAAGGCAGTTTGAGGAGGCAAATAAAAATCTCGAGCTTCTTGTTGAAGAGAAAGCGGGAGAGATACTTGCGCTTCAAATGGAAACTATTTTCGCTATTACCAATTTAGTCAACAGCCGTGAGGATTCTACTGCAGGTCATTTGGATATAGTGCAGAATATCAGCCATAGACTTGCTAAAAAGTTGATTGAATATCCTGAGTTTGAAAATCTAATAAATAATAGTTATATAAATCAAATATACAATACAAGTTTGATGTACGATATTGGCAAAGTTGGCGTCCCTGATTCGATTTTATTTAAGCCAGATGCCTTGACAACAGAAGAAGCGGAAATCATGAAGAATCACACAAGAATTGGTGCTAATACTCTCATAGAAGTGCAAAAGAAGCATCCCGAAAATCAGTTCATAAACATGGGTGTCGATATTGCCCTTTCTCATCATGAAAAATGGGATGGAACTGGCTACCCCAACTCTCTAAAAGGAAATGAAATTCCTTTGGCTGCCCAAATAATTTCAATTGCAGAACAATATGACGCTCTATTGACAGACAGGGTGTATAAGAAAGCCTCCTCTTTTGAGGAAGCAAGGCAGACTATAGCTGACTGTAGCGGAACTTTTTTCAATCCAAGACTTGTCGAAGCTTTTTTGTTAATAGAGAATGATTTAAGAGAAATGTTCAGCTAGTTATATCTGAACATTTCTGATAGAAGACAGAACCCATCAAATAGTTAAACTGCTGATGGGTTTTTATTTTTCAGATCTATTCTGTATCCATTTTGTGTTCTATTGCCAAATGTTGCTCAATAGGCAGTTTTATTGTGAATTTTGTCCCAACCCCAAGTTCGCTTTCAGCTAATATCTCGCCATGGTGCTGGTTAACTATAATATCATATGAGATGCTCAACCCAAGACCCGTGCCTTCTCCAACAGATTTTGTTGTAAAGAAAGGATTGAATATCTGTTTCAAGTTCTCAGCTGTAATGCCAATTCCGTTATCCTGTATGCTGCAATAGACATATTCTTCATCATGCTTTGCCGTAATCTTTATAAGTCCCATTGTATCGCTTTCTTTTGTTTTGATTGCGTGGGCGGCATTGACAATGAAATTCAACAGTACTTGGTTTATCTCATTTCCAATAGCTGCAATCAATGGTACGTCTCCCAGATCTTGTTCGACTTCGGCGACATATTTAATTTCGTTTTGCGCCATGATCAAGCTGTTTTCTACTCCCCTCTTCAGGTCATATGCTTCTTCGTATACAGCTTCCTTGTCCATCCAAGTAAACATTCTAAGACTTTTCACAATCTTGCCTACTCTTTCAAGCCCAGTATTCACATCTATGAATAATTCATCTAAATCGCTCAGAATATAATCCAGTGAATTTTCTGTTTCGTATTTCACAATATTTTCAAGAGTTTCTTTTATATCCTGGTCTTCCCATGTTTCCAGTTTATCTCTTAGGTTTTGATACATGACGAGCAACTCTTTGAAGCTATCCAGATAATTTTGAAGACTGGACATATTGCTTGAAACAAATCCAAGGGGATTATTGATTTCGTGTGCGATTCCAGCTGCAAGTTGTCCAATACCAGCCAGTTTCTCTCTCTGAATCAATTGATTTTGCGTAGCTCGGAGTTTCTCCAATGTTTCCTGGATTTCGTTTGTTCTTTCTTTAACTCTGGATTCCAATTCCTCATAAGCTACCTTGAGCTCTTCCTCGACGATTTTCTTCTCGGCCATGTTTTCCAAAAATGAGTTGAACCACTTGACCAGTTCTCCAATTTCATCTTGAGATTTAACGACTAACCTTGTATTCAAATCAACCTGGTCTTCTCCTATCCCTTTGAACATCATGGTAATCTGGTTGATTGGGGTTAAAACTTTTCGTGAAAGACTAAGAGCGTATGTGGAAATTAGCAGCAAACAAAGAAGTGCAACTGCTATGGTGTAGAAAATGATTGGTCTTGCATTTTCTGTAAGCTTGTTTACCGGAATATAACTTAGCACTGTCCATCCGTACTGTTTGGAGTTATTATAAACAACAAACATATCCTGACCATCTAGGGCTTCAATAAAAGCTCCATCCTGTCCGGTCAGACGACTTATAAAAGTTGCATCCGCTCGCGCTTCAACATTTGCCTTATCTGTATGAAACAAGATGTCACGCTCGTTGTCAACTATCATAAGGGTGCTGTTTGCATTGAAATTGCTGTTTGCAAAGTGTTCATAAAAGACATCTAAGCTGTAATTGATTATTATCATCCCTACAGGAATCTCTTTCAATGTGGTAGGATCAATTTTCTTTATCAGCTTGACAGCAGAAATTACCTCTTTGTCAGTTGAATTTTTATTTATATTCTCTTCAAGACCTGCCCAAGCTATTGAATTTGGTGACGCAAGGGCCAGCTTGTAAAGTTTGTCCTTGGTGTTTTGGTTGATATCCTGAAAGTTCAGAGTATCCCCAACATGATAATGGGCTCCTCCATTTGATAGCAAATCAATAGACACCAATCCCTTGATATTGTATCCGCTTAAAATGTATCCAATCGTTGCCTGTGTTGATAGATTTGTATAATTATCTGTGGAAACACTTTCACTATCCAGGGCGTTTTTTATACTATCAAGATTTGCAATATTTTCCATCATTGCTTCAATTTCCTGGAGTAGGAGTTCTAAATAATCCTTTTGCTTGGAAATCCAAGCTTTGTTGAAATCGCTTACCTCTTCTTGTATAGTTTGTTTGGAAATCATATATGATGTGATTCCGCCAATGGAAAGTGGCAACAGGGTAGCAATCAGCATGAACACAATAAATGTCCTTCTGATGCCTGTTTTCACTATGTTTTTATAAATTATATTATTTTTAAAGTCGAATTTTTTCATAATGTACCAAAGGTAACCACCTTAACATCAATTATTTGGTTTAGTTCAACTTTTTCTCCGTTTAACAGCGCTAGAGCGCTCTTTACACCCTCATATCCCTGAACGCTTGCCTGCTGGTCAATAGTAACAACCATGGTCTTTTGTTTGATTGCATCCTTCGCTTCGGCTAATGCGTCAAATCCTGCAACAAGTACATCTTTTTTGTTCTTTTCCTGCAAATATTGGATTGTACCTAAAGCCATCATATCGTTTGCGCAAAATATAGCTTTAATATCTGGATACTTTAAGAATAATTTTTTAGTCACTTCGTAGGATTCATCGATTTTCCAGTTCGCTGTATCTTTTACAACAGATGTAATATTGCTGTTCTCTTTGAATGCTTTCACTGCTCCAGCTGCCCTGTCTTGAGCATTTTTCGCCGTAGATATGCCTTCAATTATTGCAACTCTTGATGGTGTTTTAATCATATCGCTTATGTATTTTGCTGACAAATAAGCTCCTTGCATATTGTCGACACTGATAAACGGAACATCCTTAAGGCCCAATTTTGCTGACAAAACTGGATCAAGCTGATTGTCAATGTTTACAACTTTAATGCCCGCATCCTGTGCCTTTTTCAAAACTGGAATCAATTCCGTCGATCCGCCTGGGGCAATTACAATTGCATCCACCTTGGCGACAATTAAATCTTCAACAATCTGAATCTGTTGATCAATAGAAGTTTCTTGAGCGGCTGTTTTAACTATCAGGTTAATCTTGAATTCCTTTTCAGCGAGCCTTGCCCCTTTTTCCATCTCAATAAAGAACGGATTAGTTAGGGTTTTCATAACAAGTGCCACATTTTTCGCATTTGAGCTATTGGCAACTTCTGTTGTATCTTTTGTTGTTCCCTCGATTAATTGTGCACCAGCTTTTTTACTGCTGCATGCGGAAAAAGTGATTATCAATGTAAGACATAATAAAATTGCTATTGTTTTTTTCATTTTTCTTCCTCCATGAGTTATAGCTTAATTTCAACAAATTCTTTCGAATCTACTACTTTCAAGCCTTCAATTATAATAGCTTCATACGTGTCCTGATTTATTCCCAGCAATTGATATATGCGATTATCTAATTTGGGAGTTCCTCTCCCCAATGTTTTCAAAGCATGATAATCTGCAAGATGTATTGCGCAGACCAATTCCTGATTGGATAATGATGCCAGCAACGGAGAGTGATGGTATAAGGCGCCTTCGTATATCGCCTCTGGTATACCCCACCATTTTAAGAGATACCCCCCTATTTCTTCGTGAGTTGCCTCAACTTCATAATTGCTCTTCAAAACTAATCCTATATCATGTAAAAGGCCTGCCGAAGCGGCCACCTCAGAGAACTCTTTCTTCAGTACCTTCTTATATATAATCCCCAATATTCTCTTTGTTAAATTCGCCTGTTCCAATAATATTGAGTAATTTTCCTGACTAAAATCATATGATTCTTCTTTAATAAAATCTTCTCCATTTGAGAGTATAAGTTTTAATATGCTGCTGCCCAAGTATGCAACAGCCTGCCTTACCGATCCAACCTTGATGTCGAAATAGGATGAGTTAACAAATTGCAGCACTTTTGCTGTCGCTCCTAAATCATTTTCAACAGCTTCCGCAAGTTTGGAAGTATTTTCTTCCTTTTCATTGAATTGATAAAGTTCCCTTTGCACCGACTGCCGAACTGTAAGGTATTTGAGCTTATCGGCAAGACTAATAATTTTTTTGTCTTTAAGAATATCAAGTAGTTCAAACGTTCCCATTACAAAATTGAATAGCTTTTCCGGTTCCCAGGGTTTAAGCAGATACATTTTCGCCGATCCGTCAAGTACTGCCTTGTATATTTCTCTTTCATCAGTATGCCCGCTTAAAATAAATCTAATGGTATCCGGGTATAGCCTTTGGACTTCTTTTAGTAATTTGTGACCATCCATTTTCGGCATTCTCATATCACTAACAACCATGTCTACATGATTTTCTGCCAGGATTTTTAATGCTTCTTCCCCATCTTCTGCAAAGTAAAGAACCAACCCTCTTCTGAAAAACAATCTCATCAGTGATTTTAGTATGGCTTTTTCGTCATCAATGAACAAAAGGCTGTGCATTCTCCACTCCTCATAGGGTAAAAAAAAATCGGGCAGAAGTTGCCAGAATTAAATTAAACTTTCTGCAACTGGCTGCCATTTAAGGCCCTTTAGTTTTGCGTCTCTGCTTTTCAACAGATTTGCCACCGTATTTATTTGATTCATTATATTATCTTCACACGTTCATGTCAAATCAATTAGCCGCTTATCATATCGATGAATACTTTCGCAATTTCAGGATCAAACTGAGTACCGGAACACATATGCATTTCTTCGATGGCTTCATCCTTGCTGAATGTTTTGTCATAGCTCCTTTCACTGGTCATGGCATCAAAAGCATCCGCAATTGCAATCATTCTAGCTTGCAAACAAATTTTATCGCCTTTAAGACCTTTTGGATAACCACTTCCATCCCATCTTTCATGATGTTCAAGAATAAATCCAGCTATATCTAAAAATTGTGTTGTTGAACTCAAAATCCGATAACCGATTTCAGAATGTCTTTCAATTTCCTGCCATTCCTCCTTTGTCAATTTGCCAGGCTTGTTTAAAATAGTATCGTCAATTCCAATTCTTCCGATATCGTGCATAAGACCTGCAACTCTCATTTGATTCACACTGTCTTTATCAAAGTCCATTTTAATAGCCAGTTCTTCGCATAGCTCGCTGACTCTCTTGGAATGAGGCATCTCTCTACCGTTTTTTTCATAAAGCGTATTGAGTATGAGGTCAATAGTCTTGCTTTTCATGCTCAGCCCTTCATAAAGTTTGTGCTTGTACATAAGATCTTCAGCTTTTTTAAAGACCTCTCGTAGATATTCACCATCATTAGTCTTGGTATCATGCCCAAATGTAATTGAAAGGTCCATGGCCCCTATTTTTGTTGACCCACTTAGTTCTATAATCCGTGCGATAATTCTCTCCCCTTCGATCTCATCGGTATGTGGCAGCAGAATAACAAATTCGTCCCCGCCAAGTCTTGCCACAATGTCCCCTTCACGACAACCCATTTTTATTATATTTGCTGCTTTTATAAGAAGTTCGTCTCCCATTGCGTGGCCAAATGAGTCATTGACCAGTTTCAACCCGTTAATATCTCCGATTGCGATGGTCAATGGATAATTTCTGGAATTATCCATTCTATTCATCTCTTCTTGATAGAATCTACGATTGTATAGACCTGTAAGCTGGTCGTGGTAACTCAGGTACTCATTTTCCTCTTGAGACTGCCTAATTTGTGTAATATCATAAATAGTTGAAAAAAGTATCGTTGTATTTTGATATTCGAAAGGCGATGAGTGAACTTCTACAGTTCTTATTTCTCCATTTCTCAACATATGATTGAATTGGAAGGAACTATTCTCCCTGCTTAATGCTTCGGCCATTTTCGAACGTATTTTCTGTGAAGATAATGTGTTTATCTGTTCAATGAACATACCTTTCAGTTCATCTATGGAATATCCGTAAAATTCCGCAGCAGTAATATTTGCATTTATTATCTTCCCTGAAGTGACCTCGATTAAAAGCATGATGGCATTATTGTTCTCAAACATGAATTCGAACTGTTGCTTGTTCTTTTTCACCGCATCTTCAAGTGCTATTCTGGCGCTAATATCTCTAATAGACGCAAGAATAACCTTGCGATTGTTAAAAACGAACTCACTCGCTGTTATTTCAACAGGAAAAATTGTTCCATCTTTTCTCCTATGGTATCGAACGGGAATTAATTTCTCAAAGTTCAACGTTTTATCCTTGGTTAAATTAGGTTCTGCAGACAAATCCGTATTTCTCAATTTTAATAATTCATTTTGGGCATATCCATATTCTGTGCATGCGGAATTGTTTACCTTTAAAAGGAACCCCGTATCCTTTTCTATAAGGAATAATGGGTCGCTGGCAGCTAAAAATATATCCCTATATAGCGTTTCGCTTTTGCTATCTTCCATTTCTAACTCAATATTGTTTTGAGTATTTATATCCTTGTTAAACAAAGCACCATTTCCCATATCCTTGCCCTCGCACCTTTTTTATTATTATAACTGTGTATACATTATGCACTTAATAAATGATAAAATATATCGATAAAATATATCAATAAAATATATTATAATTATTATGATGTAGCACAAATTGAAATCACCGTGCATTCTTTACATTCTATCCACAGGAAAGTATAATCAATTCATTAGGTTCAATTGATTTGGGGGGTGTGTATTACCATCAGTGACAAGGATAAGAAAATTAGAGCAATTATCTATATGTTGGTTTGTGCAGCTCTTTGGAGTACCGCTGGTATTTTTATCAAGGTTATTCCCTGGCACCCGCTAGTAATAGCGGGTATTAGAAGTTTAATATCTGCATTTATTTTTATTCTTTATATGCGATATATAAAGTCTGGTTTTGTGTTCAACAAATATTCATTCTTATGTGGCATTTTCTTGTCTGGAACTTTTATATTCTTCATTACAGCCAATAAACTTACAACCTCGGCGAATGCAATAGTTTTGCAGTATACAGCGCCTATTTTCATAATCATCTTGTCGGCTTTTATTTTCCACCAAAAATTTAGACTTGGAGATATTGTTGCAGTTACTTTTACCACGATTGGGATCTCCCTATTTTTCCTTGAGAAGTTATCTTCAGGAAATATGCTGGGAAATATTGTGGCCATAATTGCAGGCTTGTTTTTTGCTTCAATGTTTATTACCACAAGTAGGGCTGATGAAAAGTCAAGAATGAGTGGAATCCTAATCGGGCATTTGATCACTGCGGCAATTGGGATACCCTTTGTATTTTTATATCCAATATCATTATCTCCACTATCTGTGTCCAGCATTCTCGCTTTGGGTATTTTCCAACTGGGAATACCTTATATTCTATATGGCTTGGCAATTAGGAATTGTACCCCTCTTGCCTGTTCCCTTATCAGCGCCGTCGAGCCTTTGCTCAACCCCCTTTGGGTTTTCCTTTTTATCGGAGAAGTGCCCGGATTTTATGCAATGATTGGAGGAGTAGTGGTAATAGGGTCTGTCGTTGTATGGTGTATCTGGAACATCAAGTCATCTGAACATTAATGTTTTAAATGTTATAGGACTTTCTTGCAATAAAAATGTGAAATATTTATCAAACAAAAGAGACAACCCTTCTAGTGAGAAAGGTTGTCTTTGTAATTTATCTTATAATCATATTTAAAATGTTATGTTCCAAGTTCGGCTTTCATTAATAAATGATTGCTGTCATTGCATAACTTTTAGTGGTCGGTTAAGAACTCATCGTCATCGCTATATGCAATTTCCTTCTGACCCATGAGTCTAATTAGAACTCCCGCTACTTTTCCAAGGGAAAATGCTATTATAACAGTAATTAGAATGCCT
The DNA here is from genome assembly GCA_037144355.1 of Eubacteriales bacterium. Lineage (GTDB taxonomy): Bacteria > Bacillota > Clostridia > Peptostreptococcales > Anaerovoracaceae > JBAWWY01. The sequence goes on from JBAWWY010000002.1 coordinate 83,694, forward strand.
GTGAATTGAACGCCAGGGCTATTGGCAAAGAACATTCCTGAAAGGCCTCCAAGAATCCCAGGCATACCATGCAGATTATGGACTCCACAAGTATCTGTACCTTTGATTAGCTTTTCAACTTTTGGTGCTATTATTGCGTATCCTACAGTGCTCAGTGTTCCAGCAACCAATCCAATTAATATTGCAAACCCTGGAGAAGTAAGGTTGCATACACTTCCAATAGCTACTCCGCCTGCAAGGGCTGCATTGGCAATATCCTCGATTTCAATCTTGCCTCTTATGATTCTTGAGAATACATATGTCGCAAGGGTTGCGCCGCATAAGGCGAACACCGTGTTAATAGCCGTAAGAGGAACGAGTTCAGGCGCCACGAGAGCACTTGTAAATGATGGCCAGAATATCCAAAGCATCATGCTGCCAATCAGGCAGAACTGGTTGCTTGTGGAATTTGCCTCGCATTGTGGCTCGTCTTTAAATTTTGCAAGTGTATTTGAAATAACTCCAAGTCCAAAATATGCTCCAAATGCATGTATTACAACAGATCCACCGGCATCAACGAAGCCAGGGAAATATCCACTTTCTAAAATAAGCCATTCATTTAAAATATAGGCTGGTATAAACAAAACTGCCATTGCAAGATATTGATCCATTTTGAGTCTTCCTAATGGAGCACCTATTGCTATTAGAAGACTTGCTGCGGCAAACTCTGCAAGGATGAAACTATCTATGCTGGTTATGGAAATTTGGAATTCTCCACCAAAGCTCCTGATAACCATGTAAAGCGGCAATGCCACACTTACAACTAAAAATGTTGCGGTTATTGAGCTAAAACCGTGCTTTCTAACAAAGACCATTAGGAAGCCGAAACCTACCAATAGCATGGCAAGAATGTGAATTGATTTTTCATATTTTAAAGATTCATAAATATTGTAGAACTGGCTTGAACTAGTCTCCGATACCAACTGCCCAGTGGCTGCTATGGAGTTTCCATTGGCCAATATAAGCAATATTGCAACTAGCGCCGCTCCAAGTATAACTACAACCAGGGCAATCAAGCTGCCTTTAGGATCCTTCTTTTTTTCAATTGCCTTATCTGTCTTAATACTTCGTTCTATACCTTCGATAACATCATTATCCGAGCTAAAATCTTCAACTGCATTATTAGACATTTTATTCCTCCCAAGTAATAATATATTTTTTCAGACAAAAAAATAACTGTGTCATTGCTGTCACAGTTTTTATGTTAACACTTTAACAAATAAAGGCAAGAGTTTTTTATCCAAAGAGTAATAGTCGAAATATTCAACCAATTGCTTGGGGAAAAACAACCTTTTTATACCTTATTTTGACCTGTCAATACCCAGTATGGCGGCTCCAATAAGCACAGCTGCGCTTCCCATCTCTGCGATTTTCAAATCCGGATAGCATATTTCCCTATGAAATACCCTTTCCTGCATTTTGTCTCGAACCGGCTTTAAAAGTTCCTCTCCAAGACTGGTTATGGATCCACATAACAAAATTACTTCCGGCATTAGCACATTAGCCACGTTTGCCAACCCATCCGCCAAGTCGTCTATATATTTGTCTACTATCTCTCTTGAAACCTCATCTCCCAGCTTGGCTGCTTGGAATACTGTCAACTCATTTATTGAATTAATATCGTTGCCGCAAATTTCCATAATCTTGGATTGTGGATTTGCTAATGCGGTTTCCTTTGTAGCTTTAATAATGGCAGTCTCGGAACACAGCATCTCAAAGCATCCCTTTCGTCCGCATGAGCAGAGTGGTCCATTTTTGTCGATTACCATATGAGAAATGACCCCGCCGGCATATTCATAACCATCGTAAATTTTTCCTTCGATGATAATACCCCCGCTTATCCCTGTGCCAATATTTAAAGTAACTGAGTAATCCAAGTCCTCAGCGCCACCGACAAAACTCTCCGCAAGTGCTGCGCAGTTCGCATCGTTTTCAATGAATATTGGTTTCTTGTAATATTTTCTGAATTCCTCTTTGATCGGGGCATCATAAAAACCCATAACATAGTTTTTCATAATGTTTTCGCTCTCTTTATCTGGAACCCCTGGGCATCCAATCCCAATATATTTTATATGCTTTATGTCAAGGTCCTGATCTTCAAGAAGGCTATCAATCAAGTCAACGGCATCCTTTACTATCTCTTCCAAAGGTCTATCTTTCCTAGTTTGAGTTTTCTTTCGGGCAAACAATCTTCCAAACTTGTCAACTAGGCCAGCCTGTGTCAATTTAGGTCCGATTTCAACTCCAATAAAGTATTTCATTTATCCCTTCCTCCCCATGGTTTTATTTCTTTTTTTAAGTATTACCGCATCATCCTTAAGTTGCAAAGGCATTACAGAAACCACGATATGTTTGTGCTTAAGCAATTGCCCCTCGATGTAGACCCAGGTATTTCTGTGGAGAAACCTCTGCCACCACTTCTTTACGGTGAATTGCGACAAAATAACAGTTATAATATCTCCACTCTGATGGTCATATTCCGATGATTCAATGAATCTTAGCAATGGCTCGACAACTTTTCTATATGGTGAAAGTTTTATAACCAGTGGTATATCTGTATTCAACCTATCATACTTTTGCCTGATTTCTCTTGCGCTTTCCTCATCGATGGCCACAGTAAACACCGTAACCTTTTCAGAAATGGTGAAGGCATAGCGTATGGCTCTGATGCTAGCCTTGTTGACGCTGTCTATAGGGACGATTACCCTGTTATCATATTCTTTTGTCTGAATATTGATTGTAGCGTATTCCTCGGGTTCAATTTTGAGTTGCATCTTGACTGATACATAATGCCTTTTAATATTGTGTAATACAACGACAATTATTGGAATCAATATAACAACAATCCATGCTCCCTGGCTGAATTTTGTCACGGCTATTATGACAACTACAATGGCGGTGACTAAGGCCCCAAATCCATTTATTATTGATTTCGGTATCCAGTTTTTCCCCTTTACTCTTTTCCATCTAATAAACATTCCTGTCTGCGATAATGTAAATGAAATGAAAACGCCGATTGCATATAGCCCAATGAGGTTTGCAACATTTGCTTTAAACCCAATGATTAAAAGTATGGATATGAATGATAAGAAAATAATTCCATTGTCAAACCCAAGTCTGTCACCCCTGGCATTCATCTGTCTAGGCACGTAACCTTCCCTTGCCATTACAGAGATCAACATTGGAAAACCTGCGTAGGCTGTATTTGCAGCCATGATGAGTATTATCAATGTGGTAAATGTTATGTAATAGAACATGAATCCAACACCGAATATTTCTTTTGCAATCAATATAAGCATAGCTCCATTTACTCCTGGCACAACATGATACATTGTAGCCAGCAAAGCCGTGCCCCCAAATAACACTAGAATTATTGCAGCAAGTATGGTTAAAACGGCTTTTGCATATCTGGTAGGTGGGTCCTTGAAGTTTGGGACTGCATTGCTTACGGCCTCAATTCCAGTCAAGGCTGTGCATCCGCTGGAAAAAGCTCTCAGAAGCAAAATTAGAGTAAGTGGCTCAACCACTCCGGTAATTGTTGGCTCAGGCGGAATATATCCGGTTTTCAGCTTGATTAGTCCTGCAATAATCATTATTAGTATTCCTAATATGAAAGCATATGCTGGTATACCGAATATTTTGGACGATTCTCTTATTCCCCTCAGGTTTCCAATTGTTAAGAAAACCACCAGAACCACAGCAATCAAAATGCTGTAGGATTTTAGTTCTCCAAACGCAGAAGTCAATTGCTCTACTCCTGAAGAAATACTAACGGCAACGGTCAGTATATAATCAACCAATAGTGCCGCACTTGCAATCATGCCGGCGAGGTCTCCTATGTTTTCCCTGGCAACAATAAAGGCTCCCCCACCATTTGGATAGCAGTCAATTGTCTGTCTATAAGAGAGTACGAGTAATAGTAGCAAGCCTATTATAGCCCAGGATATATTGGACATTTGGCCATATGCCGCAATGCCGATAGCTGGTATTAAAACAACTAGCATTTCCTGGCCTGCATAGGCAACTGATGAAATTGCATCTGAAGAGAGAATAGGAAGGCCCCATAGCACTCCCATTCTCTGATCATTCAATTCTGAATTTTTTAATGGTTTTCCAATTAATATACGTTTTAGTTTTTTTATCATTTTATTTTCTGCAATTAATATTGATTATTAACGCTTCTCCCTCTCTTCCCAACCGTCGTTGGGAATGGTATAAATTCTCTTGATCTATACTGTCATATTGTAAATAGTATTCTGCACGTACTATATTTCTCTTGAAATCAGATCCTCATAGGTCTCTCTTCTAACTATTAGCCGATCAATGCCATCTTTGATCATTACAACTGCCGGCCTTGGAATTCGATTATAATTGCTCGCCATTGAGTAATTATAGGCGCCTGTGCTTTGCACTGCAAGTATATCTCCTGGTTGAAGCCTTGGAACTTTTAGGTCGTGGATAAGTATGTCCCCCGACTCGCAGCATTTTCCAGCGATTGTTACAATATGATCTCTTTCCTCATTTAATTTATTAGCTATGACAGCTTCGTATTTGGCATCGTACAAGGCCGGTCTTGGATTGTCCGGCAATCCTCCGTCTACTGCTGCATATGTCCTTATACCTGGGATTTCTTTAATGGATCCAATAGTATAAAGTGTTATTCCCGCCTCGCCAATAATCCATCTTCCAGGTTCGATTGTAACCCGAGGCATTGATAAACCAAGTTCTTTTGTCTCTATGTTGAGCATACTCATCATTGGATTGACGAAATAGCTTAATTTCCTTCTTTCTTCATTACCTGTGTAATGGATTCCGTACCCGCCTCCCAGATTTACTTCCAGGGTTTCAAAGCCGAAATCATCTTTCACTTCCTTCATTAATCCTATAAGAATTCCCAATGCCGCCAAATGTGATGTGTTTTCAAGCAGTTGCGATCCAACATGAAAGTGAAATCCCATAAGTTGAATGTTTTGCATCCTGAGTGCCTTTTCTATATATGTGTTTTTTGATCCTTTGGATAGAGGAATCCCAAATTTAGAGTCAAGCTGCCCTGTCGAGATAAATTTGTGGGTATGGCTGTCAACTCCTGGAGTTATTCTAAATAGAATTTTTGTTATTTTTTCTTTTTCTTTTGAATAGTTTTCTATAAGACCCAATTCATAATCATTATCAACAACTATTCTTCCAACTCCATTGTCAATTGCCATTTCAATTTCCTGCTTGCTTTTGTTGTTGCCATGAAAGACAATATCTCCCATTTCAAAACCAGCTTTTATGGCAGTAAACAGTTCCCCTCCAGAGACAACGTCCATCCCTAGGCCTTCTCTTGATATAATTCTTGCCATTTCCAAAGTTAAAAAGGCCTTGCTTGCATAAGCAGCCCTTGTATTGGGATATTTGCCAAGGAAATCGTTCCTGATTTCCTTGCATCTATCCTCTATATAGTTTTCCGAGACAACATAAAGAGGTGTCCCATATTTTTTTACAAGTTCTGTTGTTTTGGCTCCATTGAAAATCAATTCAGAAGTTTCCATATTGCTACCTCGTTCTTCTTAATAAGATTCCTATTTTTTATACATTTTTTCAATGCTATTCTGGATTTCATCATCTTCCAAGAATTCATCAAAAGCAATCGCCTTGTCAAATAGGCCATTCGGAGTAATTTCTATTACCCTGTTTGCTATGGTGCTTATAAAGCTATGGTCATGTGATGAGAACAACATGCTCCCGCTATATGAAATCAAGCCGTTGTTTACCGCAGTAATGGATTCCAAATCCAAATGATTGGTTGGTTCGTCCAGTATGAGCACATTGGCGTTGGAAAGCATAAGTTTTGAAAACATGCAACGAACTCTTTCCCCTCCGGAAAGAACACTGCACGATTTTAATGCATCTTCACCAGAAAACAGCATTTTACCAAGGAATCCCCTGATGAATGTTTCCGATTTTTCTTCTGAGTATTCCCTAAGCCAATCTACAAGTTTCAAGTCCAATCCGTCGAAGTACTCGTTATTGTCTTTTGGGAAATAGGCCCTGGTAGTAGTAACGCCCCACTTGAAGCTGCCTTCATCCGGCTCGATCTCTCCCACCAATATCTTGAATAATGTTGTCTTCGCCACTTCATTTCTGCCAAGGAATACTATCTTGTCATCTTTATTCACAACAAATGAAACGTTATCAAGGACTTTTTCATCATTGATAGTTTTTGAAATTCCCTCTACAAACAATATATCTTTTCCAGCTTCCCTATCCGGAGTAAACCCTACAAATGGGTATCTTCTGGATGATGGCACAATATCATCGATGGTGATTTTATCAAGTAGTTTTTTCCTTGAAGTTGCCTGTTTTGCCTTGGATGCGTTGGAACTAAATCTTGCAATAAAAGCCTGCAGTTCTTTTACCTTTTCCTCGCTCTTCTTGTTCTGATCCTTCAGCAATCTTTGGGCCAATTGACTTGATTCATACCAGAAGTCATAATTTCCCACATATATATTTACTTTCCCAAAATCTATATCAAGCATATGTGTACATACTTTGTTTAGAAAATGCCTGTCATGGGAGACTACTATTACTGTGCTTGGATAATCCGCGAGGAATTCTTCCAGCCAGGAAATAGCTTTAAAATCCAAATAGTTGGTTGGTTCGTCCAAAAGTAAATCGTCTGGATTGCCGAATAAAGCTTGAGCTAGAAGAACTTTAACCTTTTCTCCGCCGGACAAATCTTTCATTAGCTTTGAATGGTTTTCTTTACCAAAGCCAAGTCCCATAAGCAGTTTTTCTGCGTTGGTTTCAGCATCCCAGCCATCCATCTCGGAAAATTCGTGCTCAAGGTCTGCCGCCTTCATTCCATCTTCTTCCGTGAAATCCTCCTTGGCATAGAGAAGTTCCTTTTCATTCATTACTTCGTAAAGTCTTTTATGGCCCATTACCACTGTTTCCAATGCCGTGAATTCGTCAAACTCGAAATGGTCCTGCTTTAATGTTGCAAGCCTTTCGTTGGGAGGGATGATTACCTCTCCTGTGCTAGGTTCCAGTTCTCCTGAAAGTATCTTTAGCAAAGTTGACTTGCCTGAACCGTTTGCACCGATTACCCCATAGCAATTCCCTGGCGAAAATTTGACATTTACGTCCTTAAAAAGTTTCTTGCCAGAAAAACCTAGGCTTAAATTATTAACTGTTATCATTATTATCCCCTTTTGTAATATTTTAAATTGTCCATTGGTCGTGGGCTATATAGATTAGATAGTATTTGCCATCACTCTTCTCAAAGCCCAATCTCAAACTTCTCCAGTCCAGACCCTCGTATTTTGGATCGACGCCCTTGAAATAAAATTCAACGGATTCGCTGCCTGGAAAAACTTCTTTCAAATTGTTTACTGTATTGCCTTTTCCAATAATCTCATTTACCCCGATAATATTCGGGTTTGTGAAATCCAAATCAAAGATGAATTTCTTGTAATAATCAGAGAAAATCAAATCTATTGGTTCTCCTGAACCATCATAGATACCCCAGACGACGCTGTTGGTATTTTCTTTCAGCCCCTTAACTTCATCAATGGTGAACTTATGAGCGGTTTTTAAATCTATATTTGAATAAGGAGCGATGATTAAACCTTTTTCATTGCTCAAATATTTGGAAAGGCTTTCCATATCCTGGTTTTTCAAATCCAAGGCAACATCTACTGCTGCCTTGATTAGCACCGTGCTTCCAGAATCCTGCGTTTGGTTGTTTCCATTTGTTTTACCACATGCGTAAAGCGAGAATGCAAGCAGCAAGACAATTATTACCAGTATATGCTTTTTCGAATTCATTTATCTACCTCCGCTTTTAAATAAAAGCTCGGCAGTTTCCTTTCTGGTACTTGGATGCTCTCTCTTTTTCAAGTCTTCATTTAGTGACTCAACATCTCCATATTTTCCTAGGGCAACTACCGCCATTGGTTCATATTTTTCGTTGATATCATAGCTTTCTCTTGCCTTTGCCACACTGAATCCACCCATGGCATGGGTAATCAATCCTCTTCTCTGGGCTTCCAAAGAAAGGTATCCCCAGGCAGTGCCGCAGTCAAAGGCGCTCCAACGGTTTTCCTTGTCATCCAGGTCAAAAATCTTTTTCGCAACAATTAGAATCAATACAGGCGCATTTGCCGCCCAGATTTTATTGGATTCGGTAAGGATTGAAATCATCTTTGCCCGGTCATCCTGGCTAATTGCAAGAATAAATCTCCAAGGTTGCTCATTGAAGCAAGATGGTGCGAACCTAGCTGCTTCTATCACTGCAAAGACATCCTCCATTGAAAGTTCTTCCTTGCTGAATGCTCTCGGCGACCATCTATTGGTGATTTCATCAAGGATTTCATAGTGTATAGCTCTATTTTCCATTTCTCCACCCCCAAATAAAAATTATACTCCGCTAAATATTATACTATATTTTTAATCACTTGTAATGGGAAAAATGGAGTGATAAGATTAGATATCTAATAAAGGAGGATATTATGTTTACAAAAGTACATGTTGAAGGAAAAAACAAGGGAGATATTCTAATTTTTGCCTTAAGTACTTGTGGCTGGTGTCGCAAGACTAAGAACTATTTGAAAAGTGAGGGCATCGCATTCGACTATGTTGATGTGGACTTGCTTACAGATGATGATTCAGATGATGCGATGGAAATCCTGGATAGATTCAATCGTGGCCGTTCCTTTCCAACGGTGATTCTAAACAACGAACTTTGCATGGTTGGATTCAATGAAGAAAAACTAATGGAAATTGCTCAGAATGAATAATTTGTTGGAGATAAGCAAATCACTTGGATTTTCAGACGAGAAATTTCTTGAGATAGAGAAATTTTATTTGAAGATCAAAGGAGAGGCTGAAGCCTCCGGTTATTTTTTGAATCCCGATATTGAAGCTGTATTGATTTTAATCGACGGGCTTCTGGTGAATTTGCATAGATATGGATATATTGGTTGTCCCTGCAGACTTAGCGCTAAAAATTTAGAAAAAGACATGGATATTATCTGCCCTTGCTATTATCGGGATGATGATCTCAGTGATTTTGGGGCGTGCTTTTGTTCGCTTTATGTTTCAAAGGAATTTTCAGACGGAACCAAAAAAATCAGTTCGATACCCGAAAGAAGACTTCCCCCAGGAAAAGAAAAGCTAGTTGAAAAGGCAGTAACCCCAATAGCTTCAGCTAGTCTTGGTTTTAATGGATTGAAATATCCGGTATACAGATGTATGGTTTGTGGCTATCTTTGCGCAAAGGATTCCCCACCTTCCTCATGCCCAATATGCAAGGCAGGCAAGGAACGATTTGAAAGATTCATATAAAAATGTTTATAAATTCGCTCCCAATATAACAACCCAATATTCCGAGAATAAGTGAGCTGGCAATGTAGATAATTGCGCTCACTTTTTTATTTTTGCCAAATAAATAGGCGCCTTCATACATAAATGTGGAAAATGTGGTAAATGCCCCAAAGAAACCGTCCCCGAGAAACAGTCCCAAACTTGGATTTCTATTCAGACTAATCAACACTCCAAGCCCAAACCCACCTAAGATGTTGACTAAAAATGTCCCTAGGGGGAAATCCCTATCTTTGTGGGATAAAAGCTTTCCCAACTGAAAGCGTGACAAACTCCCAAGTGCTCCTCCGAGTCCTACCAGGATTAATCCCATATCTGTACCTCTTCTTTTCTGCCAAGCATTTTAATGGCTGCTTTTGCCAATTTGTTGGCTGTATATATGCTCAAGAACCCCAAGATCAGCAATGATAGGATATATATTAGCGCAAATAACCATTTTCCAATGGTTAAAAGGTCTGAAACTTCTTTGCAAAGTGTGGAGAATGTGGTGAATGCTCCAAGAAAACCTGTAGTTATTCCCAAACGAAGGGCTGAACTGACTATTTTTCTCTCATATGAAAGTTCAATTATGAAAGCTAGTAGAAAACAACCCAGCAAATTTATTAGCAGAGTGTTGATAGGGAAATTATAAAAAGGTAATGAAAAAGGAGCTTTCTCAACTACATATCTTGCAATTGCTCCAAAAGCTCCAAGAATGCCTATATAAAGATATTTTCTCATAAATTTGTTTCTATTCTTATCCTTGCTTTATTTCTAAATATACCAACTAACTTTGCTTTTGATTTATCTTGTTTATTCTTATTTTAATTTCACAAAATAAAGTTTAACATTTGAGCCCTTCGAGCTTCTTGATTCAATTTCGAATTCCTTGGTTTGGGATAGGAAAGGTGTGAGTTTTTTAAATCCATAGTTCCTTGTATCGAAATCCGGATGCCTTTTATTAAGCACATTTCCAATATCACCCAAAAATGCCCATCCATCATCATCTGATATTTCTTCAATTATTCTTTTCACTTCGTTTATCAAGCCGGCTTTGTCTGGGTATACCGCTTCCGTACTTTTAACATTATTTGTACTGCTTTCTTCAGGCGGTTTGCGGAGGGTGCCTTCTTCAGCAGCGATTGCCACCGCTAGCAAGTCTAAATACTTGAATTGATTGCAAGCTGAAATAAAAGGTTTTGGTGTCTTTTTTTCTCCCATTCCAATTATCTGCATTCCGGACTCTCTCAACCTAGAGGCCAACCTGGTAAAATCACTGTCGCTGGTAACCAGGCAGAAGCCTTCCACATTTTTTGTATATAATATATCCATGGCATCGATAATCATTGCCGAGTCAGTGGAGTTTTTTCCTGTTGTATATCCATACTGTTGTATTGGAGTAATTGAAAAATCAAGAAGAATGTTCTTCCAAGACGCTAGATTTGGTTTTGTCCAGTCTCCATATATTCTTTTATAAGTAACAACTCCATCATTGGAAACCTCATCGAAAATCAGCTTTACATATTTGTCGGAAATATTATCTGCGTCTATTAGGACTGCAAATCTTTTCTCATTTCCCATATAGTTCCATCCTTTCTCCAGCAATGCTTATGATTGCAATAAATTACTTTTTTAATTATATCATAAAATATAAAAATGTTATTTAAATTCTTGACTTGATTATTTTATGATTTTATAATGAGAAAGCATATATAATGTGCATTGTAAATAAACGATTTAAGGAGGCATTCATGAGACTTAGAAAAGAAGATGACAATTTGCAAGAAGAGGAGATATTGTTTGTATCAAGGATTTCCGACGCTCTTGCCCATCCAGTAAGGATAAAGATATTCAAATATATCTTGAAAAATAATGCGAGCAGAAATCCAGTCTGCAATAAGAATGTAGTCTTGGATTTTGACTACTCCCAAGCCACCATTTCCCAGCATATCAAGAAGTTGCTTCAAGCAGATTTAGTCCAAATCAAACGAGTGGACAAATTTTCCATGTATTATGCCAATATAGGAATTCTTGGAAAGTATATGTCGTCGCTTAAAAAATTTGAAGCATAAATTTCAACATAACAAAAAGGAGAATTTAACAATTATGGACAGAATCAAAAATACCATAGCAAACCTTGAAAGAAATGGCTTTACGGTTCGATATTTTGAAAAAGCGGAAGATGCGGTCACCTCTCTTATTTCAGAAATTGACAAAAGCGAGACTGTTGGTTTCGGGGGATCTGTCACAGTTGACGGACTTCAGATATATGAAAAGCTGCAAGAAAAAGGAAGTCCGGTATTCTGGCATTGGAAGACTGCGCCGGATCAAAACAAAGCTCTTATTATGGCACAAGCAGCAACTGCCAATGTTTATCTTTCAAGTGCAAACGCAATTACGGAAGATGGAAGATTGCTGAACATCGATGGACACGGCAATAGGCTCTCCAGCATGTTATACGGCCATAAGCGCTTATATGTTGTCGCTGGGGTTAACAAGATAGCGGCTAGTCTGGACGAGGCTTTTATACGGGTGAAAAACATCGCTGCCCCAATGAATGCTAAAAGACTTGATTTGGATACACCTTGCCGCCACTTGGGTAAATGCATGAATTGTGATTCTCCACAGAGAATATGCAAAGCCACCTTGATTTTTGATAGACAGCCAAAAGGGGTTAAGGTGATTATTTACTTGATTAATGAAAATTTAGGATATTAATAAACGAAAAAGGAATGAGGCTTTTAACAACCTCATTCCTTTTAATTGTATTAATCACAAGATTAATTTTTTAAGATTTTTTTAGCAGGTCACGGATTTCAGTTAAGATTTTTATTTCTTCCCTCACTTCGACAACTTCGACTTCAACAGTATCAACCTGTGGTTCGGAAGCTTCCTCTTCTCCTTTTGTAAGGTTGCTTACCTTGCTTTTAAAACGGTTTATAAATTTTATAATCAAGAAAATTGTCAAAGCTATTATGGAAAAATCAACAATACTCTGCAAGAATGAACCATACTTTATCTGTGCGTCTCCAATTGTGAAACTTAAGGCTGAGAAGTTCCTTCCCCCCAGTATAACTCCAATCAAGGGCATTACAATATCATTGACTAGGGATGTTACTATCTTGCCAAATGCAGCACCGATTACTACTGCCACTGCTAAATCCATCACATTGCCTTTCACGGCGAATTCTTTAAATTCTTTTATCAATTCTTTCATAATTCAAACTCCCTTTTTACTTCTAGATAAATAGATTTACATTGGATTCTTCCGCATCTCCCAAATAAGCTCCAACTCCGGCGAATTCAACTCCGTCAATGATCTCTTCCTTGGTAATCCCCATTATATCCATGGACATGGTGCAGGCAACAATTTTTACTCCGTTGAACATTGCTTGTTTTATCAAATCCTGAAGCGAATCAACATTTTTGTCCTTCATGACTTTTTTCATCATCGCAGTTCCCATTCCGCCCATGTTCATTTTGGAAAGTGTGAGTTTATTATATCCTTTTGGCATCATCATTCCAAACATGGCATCTATTAATGGTTTTTTAACATTCTTCTTGTCGCCTTTTCTGAGTACATTCAAACCCCAGAAAGTGAAGAACATGGTAACCGGTCTTCCCATGGAAGCTGCTCCATTTGCAATTATAAACGAAGCTAGTACCTTGTCCAGGTCTCCGCTGAATACAACCAGCGTCTTTCCTTGTGGTAGAACCACAGTTGATCCTTGAGCAACCTCATGTACGCTTTTCGCATCTTTAGCAAGTCCCTTTTGAAGGAATACAACAACGCCCTTGCTTCCCTTTTCAATTTTAAGAAGAGTGTTGTCTGTTCTTCTGCACCATGCTTCAATATCCCGTCCAAAGCCAAGATCTGTAGCTCTAACTTCAATTATATCCCCATCGTTAATTTCTTTAACAGTATTAAATACCTTCATTATGGGTCCTGGACATTGCATTCCGCTGCAGTCAACTGTTAAGCAAGCCTTTATTTCATGAGCTTTTAAAGCTTCTTCCATTTTCTTTTCTCCTCCATTGTTTTCCAAATCAATTCCATTGTTTTTTGATTCTTCTATTTCTGATTCTTTACCTTGGGCAAGTTTTTCGTGGTAGACCGACTTATAAAAACTTGTTCCTCCTGGATAAACCTTGATATTCTCATATCCGTTTTGTGCAAGTATTCTTGATGCATTGTATGCTCTGACGCCAATTGCGCAGCAAGGGATTATAAGTTTCGTTTTATCAAGTTCGGAAATTCTTTCTCTTAGTTGCCCAAGTGGAATATGATAGGAGTTTGGAATTTCAAATGCCATTCTCTCAACATGCTCAGTTACATCTAAAATAGTATAAGAGTTAGGATCCAAAGTTTCGATTTCGTTCCATTTTATAAAATCCACCTTTTGCAAAAGCATATTTTCAGCTACAAAGCCCAGCATGTTTACTGGGTCCTTTGCGGATGAATATGGCGGCGCATAAGCAAGCTCCAAATCTTTCAGGTCGCTTGTTGTGCCATTCAGCCTCATTGTTGTGGCTATTGTGTCTATTCTTTTATCAACGCCATCCTGGCCTACAATCTGAGCCCCATAGATTTTGCCTTCCTTATTGAATATCATTTTTAGGACAATGACAGTCGCCCCTGGATAGTAGCCTGCATGGGATTTCTGATATATTGTTGTGATTAGATAATCCTCGTTGTATTTTTTGCCCATGATGTTGAGGGTTTTTTCATTCAATCCAGTTGATGCTACCGATAGGTCAAACACTTTCGCAATAGCAGTACCTTGTGTCCCTTTGTATTTCTCCATTGCACCATTGATATTATTGGCGCATATTCTTCCCTGCCTATTTGCAGGACCAGCAAGTGGAATCATCGTTCTGCCTTTTTCCACAAATTCTTCAACTTCGATAACATCACCAAGGGCATATATGCTTTCATCCGAAGTCTTCAGATAATCATCAACTATTATTCCGCCTCTTGGGTTCATTTCAAGACCGGCATCTTTGGCAAGCTGGCCATTGGGTTTAACTCCAATGGAAAGGATAACAATATCCGCTTCGATTTCCTTGCCGCTTTTCAATATTATTTTGGTTGCGCCATTTTCTCTTGAAAACTTCTTCACACCATCTGAAAGAATAAGATCAACATTATTTAATCGCATGTTTTCATGGACAAGCTGGGCCATTTCAAAGTCAATTGGCGCCATAACCTGGTCCAACATTTCAACTACTGTAACCTTGCATCCTGCCTCAGATAAATTTTCAGCCATTTCCAGACCGATAAACCCACCCCCTATTACCGCTGCTCTCTTTGGACTATTGTCATCAATATATTTTTTTATCACATCCGTATCCGGAACTGTCCAAAGGGTAAATATTCCTTCACCGTCTATTCCTTCAATTGGTGGTTTAAGCGGTGACGAACCTGTTGAAATGACCAGTGTGTCATATCTTTCAACATATTCCTCGTCGCTGCCGGCTTTTTTCACAGATATGGTTTTGTTTTCTTTATCTATCCCAACAACTTCATTGTTGACTCTAACTTCTATATTGAATCTCTGTTTCATCATCTCCGGTGTCATTAAAAGCAACGCGTCTCTTTCAGCTATTACGCCTCCTATATAGTATGGAAGCCCGCAGTTGGCATATGATATATATTGACCTTTTTCAAATATTACGATTTCTAAATTTTCGTCAAGCCTTCTGAGCCTTGCCGCAGTACTGGCACCTCCTGCAACTCCTCCAATGATTAGCACTCTATTTTTCACAAATTCTATCGAATGACAAAAAGCCATTCTCCCCTTTCTTGAAATATTATTCCTTCACCTACTTATGGTATGTTTCATTGCTGATGATTTTAAAACTTCTGTAAACCTGCTCGAGCAATACTACTTTCATCATTTGGTGTGGAAATGTCATGTCTGAAAATGAAAGCCTGTAGTCCGCTCTTTCCAAAACCTCTTGGGAAAGTCCGAATGATCCTCCAATAATGAATGAAACATTGCTTCTTCCCTGGATTCCCAAATCTTTTAATTTATCCGACAGTTCTAAGGATGAAAGTTTATTTCCGTAGATATCAAGAGCAATAACAAATGTATCTTTTTTAATATGCTTTAGAATGTTTAGTCCCTCACCCTTCAGAATGGCTATTTTCTCTGCCTCTCCGGGATTTTCGCCTGCTTTCACTTCATCCACACCGTCTATTGACAATTGGCAATATCTACTTAATCTCTTGCTATATTCTTTTACAGCTGCCTTCCAATATTCTTCTTTCAGTTTTCCTACTGAAATTATTCCTATTTTCAAATCAACCTCTGTCTTTCTTTTTAAGAAGATTAAACAATAAACATCTCGCTGAATTCATCTCTCAATATTAGGTTTACTTCAACATTTCTGCCTATGTAGCAATCGTTTTCTTCCAAGATGTTTTTAACTGTCTGGTAGGCCATTTCGGGGAAATTATTTTCCTTGCTGAGATGGGCTAAAAGAACCTTTCTAAATTTTTCTTTCTTCTGAATAATCTTAAGAATGGTCTCGCCGCAACTTTCATTGGAAAGATGTCCAACTTCGGATAATACTCTTTGTTTTAAAAACCAGGGATATCTTCCTATTTTAAGCATATTAACATCATGGTTTGCTTCTAAGATTAATAAATCAGCATCACTTATTTCCTCGATTATTTGGTTGCATATTTTCCCAGTATCGGTAACTATGCTTATTTGCTTGTCTTCATGAAAAAAAGAATATCCAACTGGTTCTGTTGCGTCATGATAAATGTTGAAAGATTTTACCTGGATATCTCCAATGAAAAAGCGCTCTCCCGTTAAAAATTCGATTTTATATTCATCTTTTACATTAATGTTGTTTCCAAGGAAAGTCCCTTTGTTCCCATAAACCATAGTTTTGTGTTTGTTTGAGATGGCCTTCAGACTTCTGACGTGATCAATATGCTCATGAGTAATCAAAACAGCGGATAGCATTTCCGCCGGCGTATCTGTAGCTATTAGACCTTCATTTATTTTTTTCAAACTTATTCCTGCATCAATAAGAAGTGCTGTGTTATTCGATTTTATCAAATAGCAGTTCCCACTACTTCCGCTGGAAAAGGAACAAAAACTTAAACTCATTAATTCCCCTCGTCTAAATATTCATTGCTTGGGAGTATTTTTAACCTCTACCCATGTAGACATGTTGCCAATCATTTTACTACCGCTAAATATTTTAAATTTCAAATCCTCCAATATAGATTGATTTTCCATTATTGTATGTGAATTTCCATGCCGGAAACGCCGTATCTGTTATTGGAGAATTCAAGTTGACTGAAGATGTATCCAGCCAATATACAAATTCAATATTGCTTATGGTTATTTTATCATTCTTTTCAGTTCCCTGTCTTATTTTATTCATAAATCTAACCAATGCCGATGATATGCTCATGACTTCTCTCTTGGTTTTCCCAAATTCTAAAGGTTTTAACCACACTCTTTTAAAGTCGGTTATTTTGCCTTGGCGAACCGTGCACTTTATATAGCTATCATCTAGAGTTATCTTGCCAACTTTGTTTTCATATTCCAGCTTATATTCCCCATCCACCTCGCTGATGTTTTTCAAAGTAACATTCTTTGTCATTATGCTGCAAGTTCGTAGGAATTCCTCCACATATTGTTTAACTGAGATTTCGTTAATTTTATCATTTGCTATCCCAACCTGTTTCTCAAGGTTGCTATCGATCAAGTTTTGGTCTACGTGGTCGTACTCGACATACAAAATTGGCCTGGCCCCAATTTTATCTGGCAATTCACATTTAATCGCAATATTTCGTGAAGCCAGCATTGAAATTGTATCCGCGAGTTCAATCCTTGCGTTTTCCTGGTTATTTATGTATTTCCCGGATAGCATCCCAATCATTACAAGATTGGTAACTATAAGTGCTATTATTATAATATTTTTCGCTTTCGTCCAATCCATTTCTTCTCCTAGTTGCTCTTTGAATATCCCAAAGCTTTTCCATCATACAAATCAAAATATATTTGAATATTGTTCAATTCAATTATCCAAGCGGGGATTAAAAACTTTATAGTTGTGGTACTATCCTCTTTAGTTCTGAAGTATCCCGTTTTAATGTCGCTTATTCGCAATGCTGTAAATTCAAAAAGCTTATCTTCAGTTTTCCCCACTACCTGAATTCCTTCTTTTGACAATATCTGGTTGATATAAGTGTATTGTTTGCTTATTATATCAATCGGAGCAATAGCGCTTTTTTCTTTTGTATCCGATAGTTCCTCAATTTCTGTTGCCCGAATATCCAGAAGTTCTCTCTGATAGTTGATTATCTGACTCCCTGTCATCTCAACAGATAAGGGATATGTTGATCCCTCATAGTTGACAGGTTCTCCCAGCACCGTTGCTTCAAAGGTAAATTTATATCCCTTTTTCCCTGAATTCAATGTTTCCTTTGCAGATACCAGCCTTGGGGAAATCTGATTGCCGTTTATCGTATTCCAACCTCCATGAGTTGATATGAATTTCACTGCGAGATCAAAAGAGTCAAAATATGATGTTTCATTATAGTCTGTATCGTTCAACTCTTCTTTGTATTCGAATTTTCCATTAGAATTAATTATAAGTATTTTCTTTCCATATCCATACATATAAATCGTAGTATTGTCATTTTCCGTGATTTTTCTAACGAAATCAAATCCCTTTCCGAAAAAAGATTCTTCAAAACTTAACATTGAATTTGGCGTACTGACAAACAGCTCCTCGTTGTATCCTATTTTTTTCATTTGTGATGTGGTTGATACCGGCATCAATGTTGAATTGCCTATTCCAAGATATGCTCCAAGTTGATAGAATTTTCCCTTTTCCTTGGTTTCGATGTTCGTTATCAAGTCTTTAATTTTCGTCACATCTTTTGCAGTTGCCATCCTATAGTACTTATTGTTCTTGCCATCATAAATCAGTATGCTTTCCGGGCTCGCAGATGAGTATGCCACTTTTGAAACAGCATCTATGGAGCCATAATTTGATTGAGTTTTTATGTCCAAGGCATTGCAAGATGCTACGAAAGGAAGCCAAAAGTTGAAGTCGACCTCGATAGATCTAAAACTGTTAACCTTTTCATATTGCGCCTTGGTTATCTCAGTAATTGCTATATTTTGTGTTTCACCAAATTTATTTAATTCGTTTCTGAAGCTTAGCCAATATTCATTGGTATTCCGGGTGATTTTCGTATAATTCCCTCCTCCAAAGTTTACTGATATTGCATCGGGAACTATAATTTGATTGGTATCGGGGACCACAACCGTTGTTCCTTGTCCGAGAAAGTCCAAAGGCAGCTTTATACCGCCGAATGATATGTCTTTCCACAAAAAATAGAATAGTAGTATTGTCATCATAAACAATACTACTATGAAAATAGTCTTTATTCTTTCAATATTTAAAGGCCTGAACATTTTTCTCGCCGCCTTTAGCTTCCGAATATGCTTTTAAAGAAGTTCTGTATCAACTGCATTGTGGAAGGCTGTGAGTCGACAAATATTAGGCTTGTTCCAACTGGTTCCGATTGCTTGTCTCTGATGACAATATTTTTTGATGTATCGAAAAGAACCTTACCAGAATTGTCCACTGTATTTATTTGAAGCTTGTATAAACCTGGCTCCAGTTTTTCTATCTGTTTGGTGTAAAAACTCAAATTATTTGTACAGGCAAATGTGTCAACTCCGTAAACCAATGTGCTGTTCAAGTCCGTAAGTTTTGACATATCTGTTTCCACATTAAAGTTTGTCACATTGACAGGAGTGGCAACACCCTTTATATTCTGCTTTTCTTCATAAAAAGCTACTTTTATTGTCTTTGGTTGAAGTACTTTTATTGAAACAAGCAAACTATCCGAATATACAGTGCTATACTGTTCCGGATTAACTACAACAACATTGGGGTCGCTAGCAGCAAAGGCAATGCTGGTACTTCCCAACATAATAACTATCAATATTAAACTTAGAATAATCTTTCTCATGGTTGTCACCTAATCTCATTTGATAAACAAATTATATCCTATGATTATTACAAGAGTATTACGCCGTCTTTAAAATAGGTTTACATTTGGATTTTATATTATTACCTGAGATTCTTATGTTTTGCTTACAACATATTCATAGTATAATACGTATAGTCTCATACCTATATTATAATAATAGTAAACAATTGACTTCAGAGGAGAATTTTAATGGAAACAATTCACATTTACACAGATGGAGCTTGCTCTGGAAATCAACTAGAAAATAACATAGGCGGCTATGGAGCAATTCTTGTTTACGGCAGACACGAGAAAGAAATTGTCGGTGGGGAGATTGATACAACAAATAACCGTATGGAGATGCTTGCTTTAATTAATGCTTTAAGGGCAATTAAAAAAGGTAATCAAAAAATATATGTATATTCGGACAGTTCTTACTTAATAAATTGTTTTAAGGAAAAATGGTACCTAAAATGGCAAGTTAACAATTGGACTACCTCCCAAAAGACTCCTGTAGAAAATAAGGAGCTTTGGGAAGATTTGCTTTACCTTCTATCAGATCACGAAGTCGCCTTTTATAGGGTTAAGGGGCATATAAACCTTGCCAGTAAAAAAACCGACATTTCGAAGCATTATGAGAAATTCCTTCAGGTGAATGGAGATTCTTTTAATTTGGATGAGTTTAAAGAAATTGTAAAAATGAACAACCGAGCTGATGCCCTTGCAAATGTATTTATTGAGCAGGAGAGAGCCGGGAATGTAGAATAATAAATTACGATTATAATATTTCAGCTATGAGAATTGCCGCATCGTCTATTAACGATTGGTTAGTAAATTCAAGGGTTTTCCCCATTATCTCGTCCACAATTCCAGCTCCATCCAATTGGTTGTTTTCTTCAAGGATACCAATAATGGAGTCGCTTCCAAAATATTCCATTTTTCCAAGGCTGAAAGCCTCTGTAATCCCATCGGTATATAAAACTAGTTTGTCACCTTTTTCCACCGGTACAGAAACAACTTTTTGATTTGCCTCTTTGAGTATGCTGCAAATCGGAAGCCCTGCTATTTGAATTTCTTCCACTATATTGTTTTTTCTAATTATCAGCGGCGGACAGTTATGCCCTGCGTTTAACATGCTTAATTCCCTTTTTGTGCTATTATACAAGACCAGCAAGATCGAAAAGTATCTCTCATCTCCAAGGTTCAGTTCTTTGAAACTTTTTATCATCTCATTGACCGCTCCTTTTAGATCAAGACTCTTGTCTTTAAGACTTTTAAGAATTTGCTTAAGGAATATGGTTATTAGTGAGGATTTTATCCCATGCCCCGATACATCTGCCATATATAGTATTATATTATCCTCGTCTATCTTGACAATATCGTAAATATCTCCTCCAAGCTCTTCGCTTGGGCAGTATTTTGAGTTTAATATTATCTTGTCCCAATATTTCCCATCCTTTGGAAGCGCTTGGGTTTGTATTTGTTTTGCGAACTCTATATCTTCTTTCATTTTATCATATTGGAGATAAATTTCTCTTTCCATTTCTTTTTCTTTGGAGATGTCATTGAATATTTCAATGGAATAAATTTCTCCATTTTCCAACTCAACAGGTGAGGCGATAACCTTGAATACCTTGTTTCCGACTATGACATCTTTGCTCTCCGCTTTCCCGGTAATACGGCTTATGGAAGAAACACACTCAGCACATTTTTTTGTGGCACCCATTATACTAAAGCATTGATTTGATGTGAAATCACCAAATTCAGCCTTCATTTTTTCATTCATAAAAATAATTTTATCCTTGACGTCCATGATTCTAACCATATGATCCATTTTGTCCAGGACTTCTGCCATTAAATAATTCCCAATTTCCATATATTATTTCAAATGCTCCTTTAAATATTGGAGGGCCTCAAAATATGAGTTTATTCCCTTCCCCGAGATCTGCTTTTCAACGACATCCTCGATTACCGATGTTTTCCTAAAATACTCCCTGTTTGCAATGTCGCTCAAATGAACTTCAACGGTTTTTATATCCACCGATTTGATTGCATCCCTGATTGCATAGCTATAATGGGAGTATGCGCCAGGGTTTATTATTATTCCATCCATTAATCCATAGGCTT
Organism: Eubacteriales bacterium; assembly: GCA_037144355.1. GTDB lineage: Bacteria > Bacillota > Clostridia > Peptostreptococcales > Anaerovoracaceae > JBAWWY01. Next base: position 105,220 of record JBAWWY010000002.1, read on the forward strand.
CCTGTATTCTGTCTATTATGGCTCCCTCGTGGTTGGATTGGAAAAAATCAAGCTCCAATTCAAGCAGATTTCCTTCCACCGCAAGCTTTTCATTCATTTGTTCAAGTGTCATGCTGCCGTAAATTTCAGGTTCTCTTATACCAAGCATGTTTAAATTTGGTCCGTTGATTATTAATATTTTCATTTATCCGCTCCCACCTATGTTTCATGTGAAACAATGCAATGTTGAAACTTTCAATCTATTTGCCCTATTTATGAGCTTGTTTCAACTTAATATCAGATCTATTAGTCTTTCCAACTCATCCTTGGAGTAATATTCTATCTCGATTCTGCCTCGCTTCTTGCCAGACACGATTTTAACTTTAGTGCCGTATTTTTTAATCATTTCTTCCTCTATGATCTTGATTTCCTTTGATGTTTTAACCTTTTGCGCATTCTTTTGCTTTTGTCGGTCTTTTTCCTTAGGATCCTCAAGCCTTTTGGCCATTTCCTCAACTTGTCTTACAGATAAGCCCTTCTCAACAATATTTCTTGCAATGGCAATTTGCCTTTCCTTGTTTTTCATGCCTGCAATAGCTCGAGCATGGCCTGAAGTAATGCTTCCATCTACAATAAGTTGTTGGATTTCTTCTGGAAGTTTTAACAGCCTAAGGGCGTTTGTAATATACGGGCGGCTTCGGGAAACACTTTTAGATATTTCCTCCTGGGTAAGTTTGAACGTTTCTCCCAGTTGTTGGAACGCTTTCGCTTCTTCCAGAGGGTTCAAATCTTCTCTCTGCATATTTTCGATTATTGCCACAATCATGTTTTCGTGCTCGTCAAGCTCTTTAACAATACACGGTATATCTTTCAGTTGCGCTTTCCTTGCTGCTCTCCATCTTCGTTCACCAGCTACAATTTCATATCCATTAGCTGCTTTTCTTACCATTATTGGCTGTATTATCCCATGCTCCTTGATTGAATCAGCAAGTTCTTCTATTTTTTCTTCTTTGAAATCCTTCCTAGGCTGATTGGGGTTCGGGGCTATGTCGTTAATATTTATGAAAATTATCGAGTTTCCTATGTTCTCTTCAACTCTTTCTTTTCCAACAATATTTATCTGCACATCATTGAAAAGCGCTTCCAAACCTCTTCCAAGTCCAGAGTTTTTAGCTGCCTTCATCGGTTTTCCTCCTCAAGCTCCAGAAATTCATCGGCAAATTCCAAATATGCCTCAGCTCCCTTTGATTTTGGATCATACGCCGTTATTGGCAAGCCGTAGCTTGGTGCTTCAGCAAGCCGTACATTCCTTGGTATGACAGTGGTAAATACTTTTTCTTTAAAATATTTCTTAACTTCCTCAACGACTTGTATGGACAAATTGGTTCTGCCGTCGAACATGCTCAATATGACACCTTGTATTTCTAAATTCTTGTTAAGATTCTGTTTTACCAGCTCAATAGTACTCATCAGCTGGCTTACCCCTTCCAAGGCATAAAACTCGCATTGTATTGGAATCAATACGCTATCCACCGCTGTAAGTGAATTGATAGTAAGCAATCCCAATGATGGAGGGCAATCGATAAATATGTAATCATACGAATCTTTTATCAAGTCCAACGATCTTTTAAGTCTCTTCTCTCTTGCTTCCAGCTGTACTAATTCAATCTCAGCCCCAGCCAATTGAACGCTTGCGGGGATTATATCCAAGTTTTCTATTGAAGTGTGCATGATTGCATCCTGTGGCTTTATATCATCGTCGATTAACACCTCATACATGGTATTTTTCAGACCTTTTTTATTTATTCCCATTCCACTGGTTGTATTTCCCTGCGGATCAATATCGATTATGAGTATCTTCTTTCCCTTGAGTGCCAGGCAGGCCGCCAGATTAATATTAGTGGTAGTTTTGCCTACTCCGCCCTTTTGGTTGAATATTGCTATAGCTTTTCCCATGTTTTACCCCACTTTGTCTAAATTTGAATCCGCTTTATGTATATTCGGGTTTTATTTATTATAATCTACTTTTTAATTTGTTTTATGGAATATATTATATAGTATTTTTTTTGTTTTCTCTATAGATTCTATCAAATTAATAATCTAATAAATGAAATAAAAAGCGAATGTTTCACATGAAACATTCGCTTTTTTCTCTGCGCAATGTGTAAATTCTTTGTGTTCTATGGTTTCTGGGCCGCCCCTTAGGCAAGTTGATTTTTAATGGGTTCCTTTTGCGGTAGTCCAGCTTTTCTTGGATAAGTGTCTGGGGTAGGAGAAACCTTTTCTATAATTATGAGTTTGTGGTTAATTTCCTCTTTTTGCTCCTGGCTGTTTAGGAAATCTACTACCGCGGCAACTTTCCCGCCCATTTCTTCAATGGCTTTTAAGCTTTCTCTAAGCTCTTCGTCAATATCGCTTCCTTTATATGCTATAAAATAGCCACCTTGCCTTACCAGAGGAATACAGTACTCCGAAAGAACGGCAAGTTTTGCCACAGCCCTTGATACGCAAAGATCATAAGCTTCCCTGTCTCTTTTATTTCTGCCAAAATCTTCGGCTCTACTGTGTACTAGAATGACATTTTTCAATTCAAGTTTTTCTACAATATCTTTTATTATATTGATTTTCTTGGAAAGAGAATCTACAAGTGTGAATTTCTTATGTGGGAAAAGGATAGCTAGAGGGATCCCTGGGAAACCCGCACCTGTTCCTATATCAACAATTTTTTTCGCATCTTTGAACAAATCTTCTCGAGCACACATAATTGAATCCACAAAATGTTTGAGAATGAATTCATCCTCGTCCTTGATTGATGTCAAGTTAACACTCTCATTCCACTTTAAAACTAGTTCCATATATATGGCAAATTTGTTTATTTGCTCCTCCGTATACTTTATTTCCATACTATCCAGGGCTTTTTCCAAGATTTGCATCTTATGCATTTTTCTTTCTCCTTTCCTTTTCTAGATGAACTAAAAGAACGTTTATGTCCGCTGGAGAAACCCCTGATATCCTGGATGCCTGGCCCACGGAAATTGGTTTTAGTTTTTGCAGCTTTTGAGTGGCCTCTATCCTTAAGCCACTTACGTTTTCATAGTCAAAATTCTCATCTAGCCTTTTATTTTCAAGTTTTTTAAACTTTTCAATAAGCAATAGCTGTTTTTTTATGTAACCTTCGTATTTTATTTGCACTTCCAATTGGGCTTCCTCATGTTCAGACATGTATGGCCTATCTGGATCTATTTCCCCAAGACTTTTATATGTTAGTTCTGGTCTTTTTATTAGCTCCTGAAGGCTGGTCTTTTCCACCAGCAAGCTGCTTCCATATTTTTCCATATATTCGTTGGCTTCTGTTGGCCCAACCTGTTTTTTCTTTAGTCTTAAAAGTTCCTTTTCGACCTTATTCTTGCTATTTAAGAATCTGCCATGCCTTTCTTCTGTAGCAAGTCCTATTTCAAATGATTTTTCAGTCAATCTCAAGTCTGCATTATCCTGCCTTAGGACCAATCTATATTCAGCTCGTGACGTCATGATTCTATATGGCTCATTGGTGCCTTTAGTTGTCAGATCGTCTATTAACACTCCGATATAAGCTTCCGACCTATCTAGGATGAAGGGCTCTAAACCCTTTATTTTCAATGCTGCATTTATTCCAGCTATCAATCCTTGTGCAGCGGCTTCTTCGTAGCCTGAGCTGCCGTTGAATTGTCCCGCGCAATACAGGTTCTCTATTATTCTGTGTTCTAAAGTCATTTTAAGTTCAGTTGGGTCGATGCAATCGTATTCTATTGCATAAGCAGGTCTCACTATCTTTGCATTTTCCAGTCCTGGGATAGTTTGATAAAATTCTATCTGAACGTCTTCTGGCATGCTGGAAGACATCCCTTGAATATAAACCTCATCCGTGTCCAGCCCTTCAGGTTCGATAAAAAGCTGATGCCTTTCCTTGTCTTTGAATCTATTTACTTTGTCTTCTATGGATGGGCAATATCTTGGTCCAACACCTTCAATCTGGCCTCCGAACAAGGCTGATTTGTGAAGATTATTTCTTATGACTTCATGTGTCTGCTGGTTTGTATAGGTAAGCCAGCATGATTCCTGCTTTCTTGAAAGATCATCGTTCATAAATGAAAAAGGGACTATCTTTTCGTCTCCAGGCTGTTCAATCATCTTTTCATAGTTAAGTGATTTTCCATCAGCCCTTGCTGGTGTGCCCGTTTTAAATCTTCTCAAATTGATTCCACTTACTAGCAATCTGCTAGAAAGCTCCTTTGCTGACGAAAGACCATTTGGTCCACTTTCATAGGACCATTCTCCGATAAATATTTTCGCTTTCAAATATGTTCCTGTTGCCAGAATAACAGCTTTGCCCAGATAATCCGCTCCTGTCTTTAGCGAGACTCCCCTTACTTTGCTGTTTTTCATTATAAGATCTACTACCTCTCCCTGCTTAATATCCAGGTTTGCCTGTTTCTCCAGCGTCTTCTTCATTTCCGTATGATATTGCTGTTTATCTGCTTGTGCCCGTAACGAATGAACCGCCGGCCCTTTTGCAGTGTTTAGCATTTTACTTTGAATAAATGATTTATCAATGTTGATTCCCATCTCTCCGCCAAGTGCGTCGATTTCCCTCACCAGATGACCTTTTCCCGTCCCTCCAATAGATGGATTGCAAGCCATCATTGCTATCGACTCCAGATTGATTGATAGGATTAATGTCTTTAGACCCATTCGCGCAGCAGAAAGTGCGGCTTCACAGCCTGCATGGCCGGCGCCAACTACTATCACATCGTATTCATCAACTGTAAAACGTTGTTTGGATTCCTTTTGCAACTTGTCTCCTTAAATCTTTTCTGATTTATTTCCCTAGGCAGAATCTTGAAAAAACTTGATCAATAATGTTTTCAGAAATCGTTTCTCCTATTATCTCGCCCAGCAATTCCCAAGCCTTTTTTATATCAACTTCTATGAAATCAAGAGCCTCACCCTTGATTGTCATAGCCAGTGCTTCTTCGACTGCTTCTTTCGACTCTTCCAGCAATATTTTATGACGTGTATTTGTAATCAGCATGCTTTCGTCTTGCTTTACCTTGCCGGAAAAAACGTAGTCTACAATTGCATCCTCCAGCTCTTTCAGTCCAACATTCTTGTTGATGGCTGTTCTTATAATTCGGGCTCCTGGCACTAGACCAATAATATATTCGTTGGACAGTTCCTGCCCAAGATCTATTTTATTCAACAAAACAATAGTTTTCTTATTTTTTATCTGCTCTATTATATATTTATCCTCATCCGATATTATTGCCGAAGCGTTTAGTACCAGTATTATCAAGTCGGCTCTTTCATATGATTCCTTGCTCTTCTTTATTCCTATCTTCTCAATTTCATCATGAGTCTCCCTAATGCCAGCGGTATCGATAAGTTTTATTGGGATTTGATGAACATTGATTATCTCTTCGATGGTATCCCTGGTTGTTCCTGGAATTTCGGTCACTATAGCCCTATTTTCTCTAAGCAGTGCATTCATAAGTGAAGATTTTCCAACATTGGGTTTCCCAATTATGGCAGTACTTAATCCTTCTTTGATTATTTTCCCTGCTTCGCATGTAGCTAGCAGTTCGTCTATCGCATCTTCTATTGACATTAGGCTATGGGACAGAATCTTATAGGAAATCTCTTCTACATCGGAGTCTGGATAATCTATATTGACAATAATATGTGCCAGCGTTTCAAGTATTTTGTCTCTTATTGAAGAAATCTTAGATGACAATCCACCCTCAAGCTGTGAAAGCGCAATGGAATAACCCTTTTCCGTCTTTGCCTTTACTAAGTCTACTACAGCCTCGGCCTGGGCCAGATCAATTCTGCCGTTCAAGAAGCCTCTTTTAGTGAATTCTCCTCGCTCTGCCAGCCTTGCGCCTGATCTTAACACAAGTTCCAGGGTTTTCTTAAGAGCTATGATGCTTCCGTGACAATATATTTCACCAACATCTTCCCGTGTATATGAACTTTCTGAATTCATAAACGCGACCAGCACCTCGTCAATTATTTCTTTATCTTTTCGATCCAATATATATCCATAAATCAGCTTTCTGTTTTCAAATTTATTGTATCCACCAGAAACCTGCTCATTTTCTGCATAATCTGCTTCATTTTTTTCATTTTTTTCATTGTTTCCGCTGTTGTATGTGTCTTGACTATTTCTCTGATCATCAAAGCCGCTTTTCTGTTTGAAATGTTTAAAAAATTCAGTCTTCTGGGATGGCGAAACAAAGACATTTCTGAGTATTTCCAACGTCTTTTCCCCGCTTATCCTTATTATTCCAATTCCGCCTTCTCCTAAAGGAGTGGCTATGGCTGCAATTGTATCGTCAAACATAAAACTCACCTTTATAAAAACTCATCTTTATAAAAATAACCTGTGAGGATTCACAGGTTATTTGATCACACATGTATGCAAAATTATTTCTGCTCGATTATAACTCTTCTGTATGGTTCTTCCCCTTCACTTCTAGTAGTTACATGGTTGTGGTTTTGGAGTGTCGCATGAATTACTTTTCTTTCATAAGGGTTCATTGGTTCAAGCCTAACACTTTTACCAGATTTAACAACCTTGTCTGATAATCTGTTTGCCAGCAATTCCAAGGTCTTTTCTCTCTTTTCCCTATAATTTTCAGCATTTACAATTACTCTAACGTGTTTTTCCTTGCCTTTATTTACAACAAGTCCAGTCAGATATTGCACAGAGTCCAAAGTTTGCCCTCTCTTACCGATGATAGTTCCTGAATCCTTGCCTTCAATGTTCACGTAGACAATATCTTCTCCCGTGTATACTTTGATTTCAAGATCTATTCCCATATTGGTTGTCATTTCCTTGAGAAATTTCTCTGCATCGCTGCCAGTTACTTCTTCAAGTTCCGCCAATACGATTGGCTTTCTTTCTTCTCTCTTTGTCTTGTCATAAGGCTTGCTTTTAAACTCAGGTTTGCTTTCCGGTCTTATGTTTTCTCTTCTAGGCGTATACGCTTCGGCTCTATTGGTCCTTTGCGGTTCAAATTTTGCTTCTTGCTTTCTTTCCTGAATCAATGGCTTTGCCTCTTCAACTTTGACCTTGGCCTCAACATTGATCTTTGGTTCAAAGCTAACTTTGCTCGCTGCGTTGTTCCTATTGCTGTCGAATTTCTTCTTTTCTACACGGACTTTCGCAAGTTTGGAACCAATTCCCAGAAATCCTTTTGATGGTTCCTCTAAAACAATTACATCAACTTCGTCAATTTTTAAATCTAAATCCTTAAGAGCTAGTTTCGTAGCATCTTCTATGTCTTTTCCGTATTTTTCTGAAAAATCCATATTTTATTTCCTCCTTGGGAAGCTTTAGCTTATTAATTATTTTTTTGTATCCTTGTTTGCCTCTTGGTTGGCCTGTTTGTTCGTTTCTTTGTTGGCTGCTTTTTTCTTCAAATTTTCTTTCCATTTGTTAAGAGCCATCGTCTGGAAAATTTGTACAAATGTTCCGATAAACCAGTATAGAGACAAACCAGCTGGGAAGGATCTACCCCACCAAACAATCATTATCGGAAATACATATTTCATCATTACCATTGTTGGATTGCCGGCCATCTGCGGATTAGTCTGGGTCTGAGAAAAAGAGATATAAGTCGTAATACCAGCGAGTATGGGAAGTACCCATAGGTCAGGCTGGCTTAAATCTGGAATCCACAAGAAATTTTCATGAATTGCCATCAGCATTGATGGATTGTCTATATAGTGTACCGGGTTTCTAAGCAACGAGAATAAGCCAATGATGATTGGCATTTGGATAACTAGTGGAAGGCATCCTCTTGCAGGATTTACTTTTTCTTCCTTGTATAGTTCCATCATCTTGGCATTCAAGGTTTCTTTATCACCGGCGTATTTTGCTTGGATTTCCTTGATTTTTGGTTGTACATCCTGCAGTTTTGAAGAATGCTTTATTTGATCTGCGTAGAGTGGAAAAAGAAATCCCCTAACGATGAAAGTGAATACAATAAGTGTTATTCCATAATTCCCAATAAAACTATATAAAGCAAACAAGAGCTGCCCTAATGGCTGTGCGATTATACCTGTCATTCAGTTCCTCCTAATATTTATTATTTCAACGGATCATAACCACCTGGATGGAAAGGATGACATTTCAGTATCCTTTTTGATCCTAAAAATACCCCTTTAATAAGCCCATACTTTTCAATTGCCAAAATAGTGTATTGCGAACATGTCGGATAGAACCTACATGACTTTGGTAAAAGTGGGGAAATTATAATTTGATAACCTCTGATAAGGAGTATGATTATTTTTTTCAATTTTATTCTCTTTTACTGTTCTTTGACATTTTTCTAAATTACTGTTCTTTTCATAATTTTAAATAAGTTTAGTTCTTTTCAATGCGGCCTCAATAGATTTTTTAACCTCGCCGCACTTAGTCCCATTAATGGTATTCCTCGCTATAAAAATCAAATCGTAACCTAAAGGAATGTTATCTTTAAAACATCTATAGCTTTCTTTCATTAGTCTTCTTGATCTGTTTCTCTGAACGCTTTTCCCGACTTTTTTGCTAGCAAGGAAAGCTACTCTATTATAGCCTAAATTATTTCTTTTGAAAAAGATCACAACATACTTATCGCCTACCGATTTCCCCCTGTTATAAATAGAAGAAAAATCTTTCTTGTTTCTCAATACTCCAGGCTTTAACATTGTACATCCTCTTTAAATAAAAAGACCACTTTGAGCGGTCTCTATGCTGTTAGTTTTTTTCTTCCTCTTGTTCTTCTTCTTTTCAAAACATTTCTACCGTTTTTTGTACTCATTCTTTTTCTGAATCCATGTTCTTTGCTTCTTTGCCTTACTTTGGGCTGTAATGTTTGTTTCACTTTGACACCTCCTACTTTTAATCTGTGTATATCTCAAGGATTTTATTCCATTATACCGCCTTGTTATTATACATTTAGTGACTTTTACTGTCAACATTTTTATGCCTTCAAGAAAATATAATTATTTAAACGCAAGTAATGAAGCCATGTTGAAAAGTTGAAAAAAGTTATCAACAAGTTGTGAATAACCCTTGCAAAAATTATTTTTCACGTATTCCAATATTTCACTTGCCTGTGGATAAGTATCTTTGTTATTATGTACTAGCAAACACAAATTTTACTTGCTCTCACCAAATTTGTAAAGACAATTGGCGTTGAACTTTTATAATAAAAGCGCAAATCTTGGTTTTTTAGATATCTGCTACATGCTAGAATGGGGAAAAATCTATGAATACTCTTAAGGAAAAATGGGAAAAAACTCTTGAATATTTAAAACCCGAATTAACACCTGTTAGTTATGATACCTGGATGTCCCCGCTCAAGCCCATTTCTCTTGACGAGGAAAACGGCAAACTTTATCTTCAGGTATACAATGACTTTTCCAGGTCTATTTTGGAAACTAGATATGTCTCCATCGTTGAAAACTCTTTGAAGCAAGCCTTTGGCTTCCCTTTGAAAGTTGTCTTTGTGGAAACGGACGATATCATTCATGCGGGAGCTGCGCCCAAAGAGGTCGTAGTAAACGCTTTTACCGACGAGTATTATTTGAATCCCAAATATATATTCAATACTTTCGTAGTAGGTTTTAATAACAGGTTCGCCCACGCTGCTTCTTTGGCTGTTGCAGAGAAACCAGCAAAGAAATATAACCCCTTGTTTATTTATGGGGCCGCAGGTTTGGGTAAAACCCACCTTATGCATGCCATTGGACATTATATTCTTCAACAAAACCCCAAGGCAAAAGTATTGTATGTTTCTTCGGAAATGTTCACCAACGAATTGATCAAGGCAATAAGGGAAGACAAGAATATTGAATTTAGAAATAAATACAGGCAAATTGATGTCCTGTTGATTGATGATATACAATTTATTGAAAAAAAGGAAAGAACGCAAGAGGAATTTTTCCATACTTTCAACACTTTATATGAAGCAAACAAGCAGATTATAGTTTCAAGCGACCGAACCCCTAAGGATTTGGTTATTTTGGACGAAAGGCTGCGTTCCCGTTTCGAATGGGGTTTGATTGCGGACATACAAGCTCCTGATTACGAAACCAGGGTTGCAATACTTATTAAAAAGGCTGAATTGGAAGATTTGGAAATCAGCAACAACCTTTTAGAAATAATTGAGTTCGTTGCAGAAAAAATCACTTCCAACGTACGGGAACTTGAAGGTGCCCTCATACGTGTAATAGCTTATGCAAGCCTTACCAACCAAAAAATGGACAAGGATTTGGCAAAGGATGTCTTGAAGGATATTATTTCTTCAAATAATAAGAATATTACTCCAAAATTGATAAAAGAGACCGTTTGCAAGCATTTCAACATTAAAATGGTTGATATTGAGTCTGCCAAGCGTTCTCGGAATTTGTCTTTTCCAAGACAGATTGCAATGTTCATATGCAGGGATCTTACAGATTTATCCCTCCCCAAGATTGGAGATGCTTTTGGCAATAGGGACCATACTACTGTTTTGCACGGTATTGATAAAATTACAAAAGAAATTGTCACAAACTCAAATTTAAAGGATATAATCAACTCACTTATAAACGATATCAAGGCTAGTTGAAATCCTTGTATAACTACTAAAAACTTTTACACTTAATCCACAGGAAATTAACAATAAAAAATGCCCGTTTTTATTGATTTTTCTTTATCAACAGGTTTTGTCCACATATCCACAGCCCTTACTACTATTACTACTAAGTTTATACCTATATAAAAAGGAGGAAATACCATGAAATTCACTTGTCAGCAACAGAGTTTATGGAGAGCATTAAACACAGTTGGTAAAGCTGTTACCACACGTACAACTATTCCAATTTTAAAAGGTATATTATTAGAGGCCAAACTTGACAATACTTTAAAGCTTAGTGCTTCAGATTTGGATTTAAGCATAGAGAAAGTAATAAATGCAAATATATCAAGAGAAGGATCAATAGTAGTATCAGCAAGACTTTTTTCAGACATTATTAAAAGACTTCCTAACGAAGATATAGAAATAGATTTAGAAGAAAATAATTTAAAAATCAAATGCCTGACTTCGGAATTTGTCATAGTAGGACAAGCTGCTGAAGAATTTCCAAACATAGGCGAAATAAAAGACAATAAGAAAATATCCATAGACAAGGAAATATTCAAAGAAATGATAAAAAGGACTGCTTTTTCTGCAAGCGTCGACGAGTCAAAAGGTATAATAGTAGGAGTCCTAATAGAAATAGAAAAAGATTCACTCAACATGGTTGCCTTGGATGGATTTAGAATGGCTGTAACAAAAGAATTCATGATAAGTGAAGAAAATAAAAAAATAGTAGTTTCTGCACGTATATTGAATGAAATAAGCAAAATATTGTCAGATGAAGAAAAAGAAAATGAAATAAACCTAATTCTTGATGAAAAAAAAGCAGTAATAATTTTACCAGATACTAAAATAGTACTTAGACTGCTTGATGGAGAATTTATAAAATATAAGGATATATTGCCAAAAGAAAACAAATGCAAGATAAAAATATCCAGGTCTGATTTGCTGGAAAGTATAGAAAGGGCATCATTGCTTGCAAAGGAAGGTAAAAACAACCTGATAAAATTGAGCATCGGTGAAACAAAAATGATAATAACTTCCAGATCCGAAGAAGGAAATGTTAGAGAAGAAATATATCTGGAAAAAACTGGTGAAAATCTTGATATAGGGTTCAACTCAAAATACTTGCTTGATGTATTAAAGGTCATAAATGAAGAAGAGATATATATGGAGTTTAATTCCAGTGTAAGTCCATGCTTGATTAAATCTGTAGAAAATGATCGATTTGTTTACTTGATTCTTCCTGTTCGTATTAATATCAATTGATAAGGATACATTGATAATGTATTTTAAAGAAATAAGACTTAAAAATTTCAGAAATTATGTAGAAGAAAAAATAGAGCTTCATCCAAAGGTAAATATTATAACCGGGCCAAACGCCCAGGGGAAAACCAATTTACTGGAAGCTCTATATATTATGTCCCTAGGAAAATCTTTTAGAACAAATAAGGATAGCGACTTGATAAATTTCAACAGTGAAAACGCTGCAATTTCAACAATATCGTTTAAAGACGATAGACGAACTGAAATTGAAATAGCATACTATTCCGGAGAAAAAAGCGTCAAGATAAACGGAACCAAAACTACTAAGCATTCAGATATTTTAGAAAATGTTTATATAGTAATTTTCTCTCCAGAAGATCTAAAAATAGTGAAAGACGAGCCGGAAAAAAGAAGAAGGTTTATAAATATAGAGCTCTGCCAGATTAAGCCCATATATTATAGGAACCTAGCCAGATATAAAAAAATAATCACCCAGCGAAACCATATTCTAAAACAGGATCCATTAAACAAGGAACTTTTAGATGTCTGGAGCGAGGAATTATATAAGACCGGGGCCAAGTTGATTTTAGACCGGGCAGAATTCTTAAAAAAACTGGATAAGATCAGCCGGAAGATACATGGCGAAATTACTGACGGAAAAGAAAGGCTTGAGATACTTTATGACAGCAATGTTCATGTTAAGGAGAACTTGCAGGATCAAATTGATGAATTCAGGAAAAGCACAAACAAGAATATGAAAGTCGATATAAATAGGAGAACAACTACTGTCGGCCCACACAAGGACGACCTAAAGATAACAATAGATGAAAGGGATGTGAAAAGTTTTGGATCTCAAGGCCAGCAGAGGACCGCTGCCTTGTCTTTGAAGCTGGCGGAAATCGAGCTGATAAAGGAAGAAGCTGGAGAAACTCCAATACTTTTACTTGATGATGTACTTTCAGAACTGGACTTCTCCAGGCAAAAATTTTTGATAAACTCGCTTAAAGACGTTCAGCTTTTCATAACAACCACTGAAATGAGCGACTATGTGAAAGATTCGCTCAAAGACAATTTTACTTTCACAATCATTAACGGAAAAATTAATAAAAATTGAAAAAATAGCCACAAGTGTGTATAATATGTTGTGGTTTATTTATTGCGAACCACTAAATGAAGTAAAATAGATAATTGTCGATATTGATAAAAAATTGCTTAAATTTGAACAAAGAGGTGAATAGTTTGAAGACTGTGGACATACTGAAAGAATATAATGCCGAGCAGATACAAGTCTTGGAAGGGTTAGAACCCGTAAGAAAGAGACCAGGTATGTATATTGGTACAACTGGTCCCAGGGGTCTTCATCACTTGGTTTATGAAATTGTGGACAATAGCATAGATGAAGCGCTGGCAGGATATTGCAAAAATGTCAAAGTTACCATTAAACCAGATGATTCCATAGAAGTTGAAGATGATGGCAGAGGAATGCCGGTGGATCTTCATCCAAAATTAAAAATTCCCGCAGTGGAAGTAATCCATACAGTGTTGCATGCTGGAGGAAAATTCGGCGGAGGAGGATATAAGGTTTCTGGAGGTCTTCACGGAGTTGGAGCCTCGGTTGTAAACGCCCTATCAGAATGGATGGAAGTTGAGATAAAAAGAAATGGAAAGCTTTATCTTCAGACATATTCAAGAGGAAAAACCACATCTGTACTGACTGAGATAGGAGTTTCCACAAAAACTGGATCAAAGACTAAATTCAAACCGGATCCGGAAATATTTGAAGAGCTGGAATTCAATTACTCCACATTGGAACATCGTTTAAGGGAAATGGCCTTTTTGAACAAAGGGATTAAGATAACACTTAAGGATGAAAGAGAAGATCGCAAAAAGACAGAACTTTTCTATTATGAAGGCGGAATAAGAGAATTTGTAAAGCATCAGAACAAAAATAAGGAAGTAATACATCAGGATGTATTTTACTTTGACCTGGTGCGGGAAGAGTACGAAGTCGAAGTTGCAATGCAATATACCGATAGATACAACGAGCTGATTTTTTCCTATGCAAATAATATCAACACTATTGAAGGCGGAACCCACATGATAGGGTTTAAATCGGCATTGACTAGAGTGTTCAATGATTATGCGAAGAAGAACAATTATATAAAACCCAACGAAGAAGGACTTGCAGGGGAAGATGTCAGAGAAGGTTTGACGGCCATAATATCCGTCAAGCTTACAAATCCTCAATTTGAAGGGCAAACAAAAGCAAAACTTGGGAACAGTGAGATGAGAGGACTGGTTGAAAGTTCTACAAATGAGCATTTGACCGCATTCTTGGAAGAAAATCCATCCCAAGCAAAGGAAATATTAAGCAAATGCCTAAGCGCGTCAAGAGCAAGGGAAGCCGCAAGAAAGGCGAGAGAACTTACTAGAAGAAAAGGAGTCCTTGATTCATTGACACTTCCTGGGAAACTTTCAGATTGCTCTGAGAAAGACCCGGCAATTTCAGAAATCTATCTTGTCGAAGGAGATTCCGCTGGTGGTTCCGCAAAACAGGGTCGGGACAGAAAAAGACAGGCAATTCTTCCCTTGAGGGGAAAGATTATGAACGTGGAAAAGGCCAGACTCGATAAAATATTGAATTCAGAAGAAATAAAGAATATGATTACCGCTTTCGGATGCAATATTGGACCGGATTTCAATGCGGAAAAGCTTAGATACCACAAAATCATAATCATGACGGATGCCGATGTCGATGGAGCACACATAAGAACGCTGCTACTTACATTTTTCTACAGATACATGACCCCACTGGTGGAAAATGGATATGTGTATATCGCGCAACCACCACTTTACAAGGTCAAGAAGGGCAAGGTCGAACTTTACGCATATTCAGACAGGGAGCTTGAAAAAACTTATGAGGAGATTGGCGGTAAGCAGGGAACCTCGTTACAAAGATATAAAGGTCTAGGTGAAATGAATGCGGAACAGCTATGGCAGACAACAATGAATTATGAATCCAGAACATTGGTTCAGGTCACATTGGACGATGCGGCAGCTGCCGATGAAATATTTACCACATTGATGGGGGACAAAGTGCCACCAAGGAAAAAATTCATAGAAGAAAACGCAAAATACGTTAAAAATCTTGATATATAGGAGGTAACCAAGTGACAAGTTCAACAGGATCAATGGAAGATTTAAAATTAATCCAAAGAGATATTAATGACGAAATGGAAAAATCCTATATAGATTATGCAATGAGCGTAATTGTGGGACGAGCCCTTCCAGATGTAAGAGATGGCTTAAAACCAGTGCATAGAAGAATACTTTACGCTATGGACGAGCTTGGACTCTCTCCAGACAAACCACACAGAAAGTCTGCCCGTATTGTCGGGGACGTGCTAGGTAAATATCATCCACATGGTGATACATCGGTTTATGACGCCATGGTAAGAATGGCTCAGGATTTTTCTATCCGGTGCATGCTTGTTGACGGACATGGTAACTTTGGTTCCGTGGATGGAGACAGCGCAGCGGCAATGAGGTATACGGAAGCCAGAATGACACCTTTTGCCCTGGAAATGCTTAGAGATATTGACAAGGAAACCATAGACTATACTTTAAACTTTGATGAAACTCTCAACGAACCAATTGTTTTGCCCGCCAGATATCCAAATTTGCTGGTAAACGGATCAAACGGAATAGCTGTCGGCATGGCAACCTCCATACCGCCGCATAATTTAGGAGAAGTAATCGATGCAACGGTAAAACTTATAGATGACGAAAACGCGGACATAGAAGATTTGATTAAACTTGTAAAAGGACCTGATTTTCCAACCGGAGCGATAATTCTTGGGAAAAACGACGCCAAGGAAGCTTACAGGACTGGAATGGGCAAAGTAAGAGTAAGATCAAAGGCCGAAATTGAAGTTACAAGCAAGGGAAGACAGCAGATAATCATAACTGAAATACCTTTCCAAGTTAATAAGGCAAGAGTAATTGAAAAAATCGCAGATCTGGTTAGAGAAAAAAAGCTGGATCAGATTTCTGACCTTCGGGATGAATCCGATAGGGATGGTATGAGAATAGTCATCGAGCTTAAAAGGGACGCGAATCCGCAAATAACCCTAAACAGGCTTTTCAAGCATACACAGTTACAAGACAACTACAGCATAATAATGCTTGCAATCGTTAATGGTGAGCCAAAGCTGCTTAATCTTTACAATATGCTAACCGAGTATTTGAAACATCAGAGAAGCGTTGTAACAAGACGAACTCAATTCGATTTGCGTAAAGCTCAGGAAAAAGCCCATATTCTGGAAGGTTTGAAGATTGCATTGGATAATATCGATGAAGTAATTGCATTGATAAAAAAATCTCCAAATACTTCTGAGGCGAAGGCGAATCTTTGCGCCAGATTTGGATTGTCCGACAAACAGGCACAAGCTATTCTAGATATGAGGTTACAAAGGCTTACAGGACTTGAAAGAGATAAGATCGAACAGGAATATATTGCGCTGCTCAAGGAAATTGCCTGGTTCCAGGAGATTCTTGGGGATGAAAAAGTGCTTATGGAAATAATAAAAAGTGAACTTTTGGAGATAAAGAAAAAATATGCAGACAAGAGAAGAACTGAAATAATAGCCGATACCGATGAATTGGACGAAGAAGACTTCATTCAGGAGGAAAAGGTTGCTATCACTCTTACTCATCTTGGATATATAAAGAGAGTCTCATCTGACACATACAAGCTTCAAAAGAGAGGCGGCAGAGGCATCACAGGGGTAACTACAAGGGAGAACGACTTTGTAAAACAAATTATAACTACCTCGACCCATGATTACCTCATGTTCTTTACAAATACCGGAAGAGTATACAGGATAAAATCCTATGAAATACCAGAGGCACAGAGAACTGCAAAGGGAACTCCGCTGGTTAACTTCCTGCATCTTACACAAAGAGAAAGAATCACGGCAGTAATTCCAATAAAGGAATTCGCAGAAAACAAATTCCTTATAGCCGTAACAAAACAAGGGACCATAAAGAAAACCGAATTGTCACAATTCGACTCCAACAGAAAATCAGGCTTGATTGCAATCAGCTTGAAAGAAGGGGACGAATTAATAGGTATAAAACAAACAACTGGAACAAGCAATGTTATTATAGTTACCAAGCAAGGAAAATGCATATGCTTCAGCGAGGAAGATGTCAGAAGCATGGGCAGGAATGCAGGAGGAGTAAGGGCTATTTCTTTGGAAAAGGGAGACGAGGTAGTTGCAATGGAACTTGCCGAAAAGGATGAAGAGCTTTTAGTAGCGACTAAATTCGGATACGGGAAGAGAACTGCCGTTGAGGACTACAAGGTTCAAGC
Organism: Eubacteriales bacterium; assembly: GCA_037144355.1. Lineage (GTDB taxonomy): Bacteria > Bacillota > Clostridia > Peptostreptococcales > Anaerovoracaceae > JBAWWY01. Next base: position 122,482 of record JBAWWY010000002.1, read on the forward strand.
CAGAGGCGGAAAAGGCCTTCTTACATATGACAAATCCAAATTCAAGAAGACGGGCGAATTGATTGGCGCCATGGTTGTCAACGATAACGATGAAGTGCTTTTGATCAATTCGAATGGCATTATCATAAGAATAAAGGCTTCCGAAGTCTCAAGACTTGGAAGGGCAACGCAGGGCGTGAAGATTATGAAGGTTACCGAGGAGGCCAATATAATTTCTCTTGCCAAGGTTGTAAGCGAAGATCAGGAAATTGAAGAGCTGGAAAAACTTTTTGAATCTGATACTTCCAACCACAAGGAAAAAGTCGCTGTTGAGGAAAATGAAGAAATAGAAAAGGATGACGACCAGATCCAATTGGAACTTGAAGAGGAAACTTCCGACAAGGAATAAAAGTTGAAATGTTTAAATAATTAGCCTTAAGGGTACCCATTATGCAGGAGGTTGCAGGATGTCTTTACAGATAAAAAGCGGTTTTGATGAAGAGAGTAATAATTGGAAGGTTGAGTTGCTTGGAGAACTTGACGCCATGCATGAAACAGAGTTTAAAGAAACACTGAATAATATCTATGCAGAGAAGAGCAAGGATATTATGCTGAACTTTCAAGAGTTATATTACATTGACAGCACAGGATTGGGCATTATAATCGGTGCATACAAGAAGCTTAAGGAAAATGGAAACATCCTAAAGATTCAAAACCCAAAGAAAAACATATTAAAACTTCTTAGCATAACCAGTCTTGATAAAATACTTTTATAAAGGAGAAAATCAATGGGCGACCTATTAAAATTTTCAATACCTGGAAAACCAGAATACTTAGGTGTTGTTAGGCTTGCTATATCATCAATCGCGAATTGCGCGGCATTTGACCTGGATTCAATCGACGACATAAAAGTTGCCGTTTCGGAAGCCTGCATGAATGTTGTCAGACATGGCACATCTTCGGAACTTTGTTATGATATTGAATGCAGAATTGAAAAGGACAGATTTATAATTCTCGTCTCGGATTGCTGTGGTGGATTCAACATAGAGAAATATTCAGAGCCATGCCTAGAAGATCCAAAAGAAAACGGTATGGGTATTTTTATTATCAGGGCTTTGATGGACGAGGTTGACATTTACTCCAAAGTTGGAGAGGGTACAAAGATCAAGATGGTGAAATATATACTTTAGCTAAGAGGTGTAATATGTCCGTTCAACAAAATGAGCAGACAAAACTAAAGAATAAAGAACTTTTTTTGAAATATCAAAAGGATAGATCAGTTGAAAATAGAAACGAACTGGTGCAAAACTATCTTTATATAGTTGATATTTTGGTTAGAAAGTATTTAAATAAAGGCGTGGAGTATGACGACTTATATCAGGTTGGTTCCATGGCCTTAGTTTTTGCCGTGGAAAGATATGAGCCAGACAAGGGCTTTGAGTTCACCAGCTTTGCAACCCCAACGATTATCGGTGAAATAAAGAGATATTTCAGAGACAAGGGTTGGGCCGTGAAGGTTCCAAGAAGATTGAAGGAACTTGGATCAAAAATCCCCCATGCTAGGGAGGAACTAGAACTCTTATACGGACGGGTCCCAAAAGTTATCGATATTGCAAATTATCTCCATTGTACAGAGGAGGAAATCCTCGAAGCCATGGAAAGCCATAATGCCTATGGCACATATTCATTGAGCCAAGCTTTCGAAGAAGGAAGCGAAGGGGATGAAAGCAGCCTGGAAAGTTATCTTGGGAAAGAAGAGCATGGATATGAGAAACTGGAAACGTTCGAGATGCTACATGATATTCTAAACGGACTCACTCCTGAGGAGAAGAAGATTTTCAGACTTAGGTTTATTGACAATATAACCCAACAGGAGATAGCTGAAGCTCAAGGAGTTTCCCAGATGACCATTTCCAGGGTCGAGAAGAAGATAAGAGAAAAATTCAGAAAGGAATTTGTAAAATAAATGAAAAGAGTATTTTCCGGGGTTCAGCCCACAGGCAATATACATATAGGAAACTATCTGGGGGCAATGAAGCAATTCGTTTCACTACAGAACGATATGGACTGCACATATTGCATTGTTGACTTGCATTCAATAACGCTTCCTCAGAATCCGGTTGAACTTCGAACAAGTTCTCTGGACGTTGCAGCTCTTTACCTAGCTATAGGGATCGATCCAAAAAAATCCATTATTTTCATTCAATCGGATGTGCCATATCATACAGAACTGGCTTGGATGCTCATGTGCAACACATATCTGGGAGAACTAAACAGGATGACCCAGTACAAGGAAAAGAGCAAAGGCAAGGATTCTGCCTCAGCGGGCCTATTTACATACCCAGTGCTGATGGCTGCGGACATTCTTCTTTACGATACTGATGTAGTACCCGTAGGACATGACCAGAAACAGCATCTTGAGTTGACAAGGGATATTGCAATAAGAATCAACAGTAGATTTCCAGGAACTTTTATCGTCCCGGAATACAGGGGTATGAAAGTAGGAGCAAGGGTTATGTCTTTAGACGACCCTACATCGAAGATGAGCAAGAGCAATGAAAACATATATAGCAGAATTTCACTGCTGGACAGCTACGATAAAATCAAGAAATCGATAATGAAATCAACGACAGATTCTGAAGGAATCATTAAATTCAACAAGGATGAAAAACCTGGCATTAGCAACCTGCTTTCAATTTACAGCGCATTTTCCGGGAAAGAGATTCCCCTAATAGAAAAAAATTATGAAGGCCAAGGTTATGGAGTTTTCAAGAAAGATCTCGTTGAAGTAGTATATGAAGGGGTTAAACCTATACAGGACAAATTCCACGAAATAAGAAATTCAGATGAATTGAAAAATGTTTTAACCGATGGAAAAGAAAGGGCATGCGAAAGAGCCCAGATAACTGTAAAGAGAGTTAAAGAAAAATTCGGGTTGGGTTTTTAGAGAAAATAAGGAGATTATGATGGTTTTTGATAAAATATCCTCAGGCCTTTTAGGCGTTGACCAGGTATTGGACAATATTAGGCTTTCAGATAGTGTGGTTTGGCAGGTTTCTCATATCAGCGAATACGAATTCTTCGTAAAACCCTTCGCAAATAAAGCAATTGCAGAGGGAAGAAATCTGGTTTACTTTAGATTTGGCAACCATGACGCACTGCTGAAAAAGCAACAAGGACTTAAAATAGTTGAATTGGATATTAAGGATGGCTTTGAGGCTTTCGCCGTAAACATCCACAAAACCATAATAAGCGAAGGCAAGGGCACATTCTATGTTTTTGACAATATTTCTGCGCTGCAAAAGGTATGGGCCGCAGACTTCATGGTCAGGAACTTTTTTGTTGTAACCATACCTTATCTATACGATATGGAAACTGTATCATATTTCGCCTTGACGAGAAACAACCACTCATTTTCCACCATGGAAAGAATCAGGGCTGCAACCCAGGTGTTGATAGATGTTTTCATTTCGGAAGAAGAATTATATCTCCATCCTCTCAAAGTGAGCAATAGATATTCGCCAAGCATGTTTCTTCCGCATAAACTGGAAGGAAACTGGGACCAGGACGGAGGGAACCTCTCAGACAACTTTATTCCACTTACAGATGGTATAAACATTAGCAGGTTCTATGCTCTCGTTGGAAGCGCCGGAAATACAGAAAGCCAACTCAATCTGGATAACTGGGAAAGGTATTTCTTAAACAGGAAAGCTGAATTCGAAGTCACAAAGGAAGAAAAACCCGAGGTAATAAGGGAGCTTTGCAAGATGCTTTTCGGTAATGATGAAAAGCTGATTGATATCGCATGTAAAAATTACAAGATGGAAGATTTGCTGGACCTTAAAAAGCGCATGATAGGCGTGGGGAATATAGGGGGGAAAGCAGCAGGAATGCTTCTTTCCAGAAGAATTGTCAAAAATAAGCTTCCCAAGATTTCCGCAAAATTGGAGCCACATGACTCTTTCTATATTGGATCCAACTTATTTTACACCTACAATATTCAAAATGATTGCTGGGACTTGAGATTAAAGCAGAAATCCCCGGAGTTTTATTTTTCCGCCGCAAAAGAAATCAAGGAAAAGCTCCTTCATGGGATATTTTCGGAAAATATAAAGGAACAATTCAGAAGAATGCTCGAATATTATGGGCAGAGCCCAATAATCGTCAGGTCCAGCAGCTTGCTGGAAGACGGGTTCGGAAATGCATTCGCAGGTAAATATGAATCTATTTTCTGTGTAAATGTGGGAAGTCCGGATGACAGACTTTTTGCATTCGAATGTGCCGTAAAAAGGGTTTACGCCAGCACCATGGATGAATCCGCCCTGGCATACAGACTGCAAAGAGGGCTTCACAACAGGGAAGAACAGATGGCTATTTTAGTTCAAAGAGTTTCGGGGTCTCTATTTGAGGATATTTTCATGCCATGTGCCGCTGGCGTAGGATACTCATACAATTCCTATAGATGGAACAAGGAAATTGACCCTAGCCAAGGGATGATACGTTTGGTAATGGGCCTTGGGACAAGGGCAGTGGACAGAACAGATGGAGACTATCCAAGAATCGCAGCACTTGACAAGCCTGACCTACAACCAACAGCGGGAAAAAACGAAAACAATAGATTCGTGCAAAAGAAAGTTGATGCCCTGTTTCTCAACTCCAACCTCTTAAGAGGAATAGACATAAGCGAAATAAGAAAAAAACTGCCAAAGTGGTTTCAGGATTTTATGATTGAGCATGACACAAAATTTGAGGCAGAACTCAGAGAAAGAGGAATAGATCAGGAAATAATTTATACAACCTGCGAAAACCTGCTAAAAAAACAGGAATTTATAAAAATTTTAAAAGACATGCTTATTGTAATTGAGAAAGAATACAATTATCCGGTAGATATAGAATTTGCCGTTAACTTCAATGAAAAACAAGAATTTGTCGTAAACCTGCTACAGTGTCGCCCACTTCAAGTGGGAGGTCTTGGGGTAAGAGTGGAAATTCCTGAGATTGAAAGGAAAGACTGCTTTTTTGAACTGAATGGAGGCACTATGGGGGGAGCTTGCTACCAGCCAATTGACGTGGTGATTCAGATTGAACCAAAAGCATATTACGAATTTCCATACAATAAAAAATCCATAGTTGCAAGAATAATAGGGAAAATAAACCAGTATTACAAGGGCAAGAATAAAGAGATAATGATTCTCGTTCCTGGGAGATTGGGAACATCCTCACCAGAGCTTGGAGTTCCGGTGTCGTTTGCAGAGATTTCAAACATGAAAATTGCCTGCGAGGTTGCATTTCATGGAGCCGGATATATGCCGGAACTTTCTTTTGGAAGTCATTTCTTTCAGGATCTTGTAGAAGCGGATATTTTTTATGCAGCAATATTTGAAGATGAAAGTACTATCTTCCATAACCCGGATTTCTTCAAAAATGAAAGAAACCTTCTTGAAGATATAGCAAATATTGGTAAAGAAAAAGAACTGGAAGATATAATCAAGGTCTATGAGGTTTCAGGCATGGGTCTTTCGCTTATATCCGATGTTCTTACGGGCAAGGCTGTCTGCGGCAGGTTCAAAAAAGAGAGCCAATGCGAATCCAACTAGAAATCCTCCAATAATATCCGAAGGGAAATGAACTCCCAAATAAATTCTGCTGAACCCGATAAGAATTATCAAAAGTACAAGCAGACCTGTGGCAATATTAGCCAAAGGTCTGCTTTTTATTAAATATTTTCTTACGACTAAAATCATAATGGAAAAAAACATAAAACCGGTCATTGAGTGGCCGCTGGGAAAGCTATAACCGGTTACAGGCATCAACCAAGTAGCTTCCAAAGGGCGAGATATTTGAAAAATTGCCTTTAAAACTTCGTTCAAGACACTTGAGGCTATGCAAAAAAGTGATACAGGCAATGCGAAAGTTTTTCTGGAATAGGGGATGGCCCACATAAAAAGGCAAAAGAAAACTATGCTCTGCCAACTGGCGGCATAGGTTGAGGCCTTCATTATCAAAGTTAGAATAGGAGTCCTGATCTGATAAATACTAGACGATATTGTGGCGTCAATCGTCCAAACTCCATGGGATTTAAGGAAAATCCCGAGCAGTAGAAAAAAAAGGAGGGAAAATGTAATCGAAGCAAGCCTCCATTTATGCATTTTTATCCTCCCACTCAAGCTTCTTGAAGATTAAGTATGAATAAACAAATAAAAATACAATCAAAATCATCAGAGGAATAAACATGATGGCAAAACTTAAGGTTCCCTTGAATAATGCACTTATAAAAGCGAAGATGCCGGCGATTACAAAACCGTAAGAGCCAACGCGATGGGTTCTTCTCCAAACTGCCTCGCTGGCTAAAGTCCATGGCGTTCTTATGCCAAAGAAGTAATTATGTCTTACCTGGGAAAGCACATTCCCCATGATTATGAACAATATGCCCATTCCCAGTTTCATAAGGGTATCTACCGGCATATTGTAACCCATTGCCACAGCTGTTGTTATGAAATAAACAGCAGAAATAAATATAACCAAGGAAAATACCACTAGTTCATATGCCCTTCCATGAAGCTGGTATGACTTTCTCTTGGGATCGATTTTCGGTATTATGTAGAAAAGTCCCATAAAAATCAGCGGAAGGAACGCAAACAAGAAAACCATGGCTTTATTTGAATAAGCGTCAATATTTCCCGATACCCCCCAATGAGTAGGTATCAAATCAGGCAAAAAAGGATATATTGCAAAAGAAGATAGCCCTACTAACATGGAAAATACCCAAAGTAGCTTTGATGAAAGAAGCATTCTTTTAGAATTATCGGTTTTTTTGCTTTTATTATTCATGATCTTTTTCACCTCCCTTATCATTCAAATCATTTTCAATCTTTACATTCTTGAATTCAAAGAACCATTGTACAGCTTCCTGGAATACCGTTGTATTGATTGAGTAGAAAATATTCTGACCACGCTTCTCCCTAAGCACAAGTTTGGCTTGAGCGAGAAGGTTCAAGTGATGGGTGATAGAAGGTTTGCTTATGTGAAAATGTTCCCAGATTTCACCGGGACAAAGATCTTCATCTTTGAGAAGCCGCAATATTTCTCTTCTCGTAGGGTCAGACAAGGCTTTAAAAACATCATTCATACAATCTCTCCCACAGAAAATACATAGCGTATTTCTTTCAATTCAACTTATTCAACTGATAAAAATACAATTAGTTAATTATCTAAATATATTATACTAACCCTTCCATAAAACTGCAATATGTTTTGCAAAATTATAAATAATTATATATAATTTAGAAAATCGAGGCGTTGCTTTATTTTTCCATTGGAGGCACTATGAAAAAACTGATAAAATCAATTGCATTTGCAGTTTGGATGTATGGGTTCATCTTTTACATGTGGGCTTATTATACAAGGGTTAATAAATTGAGGGAAAAAGGCGATGTGGCGGAAGAAATCGAAGCAATTAGAAAACTGCAGCATAAATGGGGTATGGGCGTAACCAGCCATTATAAATTGCATTTAAAAGTATCGGGTCTGGAAAAGATACCAACAGAACCTGTATTGTTTGTTTCAAATCATCAAAGCTATGCAGACATACCCATATTCGTGGCTGCTATTGACAGGCAGATCGGGTTCATTGCCAAAGTGGAGCTTTCAAGAATTCCACTTTTCGGAGACTGGATTAAAGCTGTAAGAAGCGTATTTATAGACAGGGATGATCCGAGGGCGTCCCTCAGAGCCATTGAAGATGCGGTTGTCCTATTATCTAAAGGTTATACAATGGGAGTTTTTGCCGAGGGGACAAGAAGCCGCGGTCCAAATCTTCAAGAATTTAAAAAGGGAAGCTTGAGGGTTGCCGTAAAAGCAGGAGTTCCGGTAGTTCCGGTAGTTATCAGCGGTTCATACAAATCATTTGAGGAAAAAGGATATCCGTGTCCATGCGAAGTGGATTTTGTTGTTTTGGATCCAATACAAACGCAGAACTTATCTAAAGCGGATGGCTCAAACCTCGCTGAAGTGGTTGAAAAGATAATCGAGCTGAAACTTGGAGAATTACAGCTGAAAAAATAATTGAGCTAAATATTAAAGAACAACAGCTTTCTTGATATAATTTGTATAGATATAATTTGCTATTTCTTCGGGATTTTTACCATCAATATTCACAACTGCAAAGGATGCTTCTACATAGGCATCTTTTCTTTTATCATACAAACTGGCAAATTTTTCAAATCTTTCAACTTCATCCAGAATATCCAAAAATGCGAAGGGGCGATTTTCATCTTCCTTGACTCTCGCATAAAGAGTGTTGATATTCCCTTCCAGAAATATTGCAGAACCACTTGCCATGAGAACTTCCACATTGAGGGAATCGTGGATTATTCCTCCACCACAAGCGGCAATAAAATGGTTTTTCTCAATCAGCGAATCTAAAAGTTTGCTTTCAAGATTTCGAAAGTGATGTTCTCCGCGCTTGATGAAAATCTCTCTGATTGGAGCACCATCTTCCTCTTCTATCAATTTATCCATGTCAACAAACTCGTAACCCGAAAGCTTTGCCAGTATTTCACCGATTGTTGATTTTCCAGAGCCCATAAAGCCAATTAAAAATATCTTATCTTTCATTATACTCTCCCCCAAGAAGCCATAAAGGCATTGAAATCACTTAAAGTGATTGTAATCCCATACTATAAAATGTATATTGTAAGTGGACAATCCAATAACGATTATTAATTATCAATTATACTTATTCAAGCTGTACTTGTAAATACATTACAATTTTGGTTAAAGCCCATTACAATTTATTTAGAAAGCCCTTTTGAAACAAGTGTGTTGAAAGATTTGAATATTTTCTATTGTGAGAAAAGATAATGATGTGAGGTGCAACATGAAAAAACCAGTATTAGTAGTAATGGCGGCAGGGATGGGAAGCAGATATGGCGGCTTGAAGCAGATTGATCCAGTTGGACCAAGCGGAGAGGTTATTATCGACTATTCCATATACGATGGCATCTCGGCTGGATTCGAAAAAGTGATTTTTATCATAAAGGAAGAAATGCTTCAGGACTTCAAAGAAACCGTGGGCAAGAGGGTCTCAGGGCACATTGAAGTAGAGTATGTATTCCAGAATCTGAATGATATTCCCCAACCTTTCAAGGTTCCGGCAGATAGGATAAAACCATGGGGAACTTGCCATGCTGTGTGGAGCTGTAGAAATATAATCGATGGTCCGTTTGCGGTAATCAATGCCGATGATTTCTATGGAAAAGAAGCCTTCAAGGAGGTATACGAATTTCTAAGCAAGGATCCCGAGGAAAAAGAAAACCATCATTGCATGGTGGGATATAATATTGAGAATACTTTAACTGACAATGGCCACGTGGCCAGAGGCGTTTGCGAAACATCGGCGGATGGCTATCTTTTAAAGATAGTTGAAAGACTAAGAATTGAAAAAATAGACAATAAAATCCAATATACCGAAGATGGAGAAGAATTTGGAGAAATTAAAGAAGGAACAACGGTTTCCATGAATCTTTGGGGATATAAAAAGAGCATAATCGACGAAATCGACAAAGGGTTCAGGCTCTTTTTAGAAAAATTGCCGGAAAAAGATCCGCTGAAAGCGGAATACTTTCTACCGGCGGTTGTTGAAGAATTGTTACAAGCCAAGAAAGCGGAATTCAAAGTCTTGAATTCAAAGGACAAATGGTTTGGAGTTACATATAAGGAAGACAAGCCAATGGTTGTAGGAGCAATAAGGGAAATGGTGGATAAAAAAATATATCCTGCCAAATTATTCTAAATACAAGACAATCAGGATATTGGTTTATAATAAAAGCAATTTGACTGCAATTAAAATGGAGGTATGTAAAATGTCTGAAAAAGGTATTAAATATGCGAGGTCGTTTAAGGAACAGTTTACAGTTCGTGGAATGTTTTGGGGAATAATTGGATCTGCAGTTATTACAACAAGCTCCATGTATGTTGCTCTTAAAATGGGTGCCTTGCCTTGGCCAACCATATTTGTTGCAGTAGCTTCAATGGGAATCCTCAAGCTTATGGGAAACACCAACATCAATGAAATAAATGTCACCCATACTGCCATGTCCGCAGGGGCAATGGTAGCTGGAGGTGTGGCTTTCACAATACCTGGAATCTATATGTTGGATAAAACAGCCATTGTTGGAAATGTACAACTTCTAACAGTTACCATTGGTGGAGTTGTTTTGGGATTGATATTCACTGCGCTAATACGCAAATACTTTGTTGTCACTCAGGCTTTGCCTTACCCAATGGGGATTGCAGCGGCGGAAACTCTTATCGCCGGTGATGAAGGGGGAAAAAAGGCATTGCTCCTTGGTTCAACAATGGTGGTTATAGCAATATTTGTGACAATCAGAGATTGGTTCAAGATTATACCACAGGCAGTTTTCAACCAGACGTTGCTGGCAAAGGGAATACCTTTTGGAGTTTGGCTGGCACCAATGGCTGTTGCCATAGGATATATAATCGGACCGCTTTTTACGGGGGTGTGGTTTCTGGGAGCGCTTATTGGATTCTTCGGGATAAATATGGCCGGAGTGTCATTCGGATTCTTTGCCGACCTTCCATCCGCCGAGGCATTTAGACAAAGCCTGGGTATAGGAGTAATGGTTGGAACGGGAATAGGCATATTGATCAAAGGGATTTTGCCAAAAGCCAAGGAAATATATGGACCCATGTTTAAAAAAGGCATGGCAAAGGATGGAATTATCAATTTCAGATGGGCGCCCATAGTCCTTGTAATTCTTGCATTTGTTTTTACGTTTATATTGAAAATGGGAATTGTGGCAAGTATTATAACAATTCTCGGGGTATGGATCACAACATCCATGTCAGCCCAAATTGTAGGGCAGACTGGGATAAATCCAATGGAAATATTCGGGATAATTGTTTTACTAGTAGCTAAATTTGCAACTAGCATTGGACAACTGGAAGCATTCTTTGTTGCCGGGGTAGTCGCTGTGGCCTGCGGACTCACTGGAGATATTCTCAACGACTTTAAATCCGGATACATTTTAAAATCCGATCCAAAAGCTCAATGGCTTGCCCAGGGGATCGGTGGATTAGTGGGAGCCTTTGTGTCGGTTGTTGTATTGCTGGTGATGGTCAAGGCTTATGGCACGATGGGACCAAACACCCCAATGCCAGCTCCACAGGCGGCGGCAGTTGCAGCAATGGTTGGGGGGATTCCAGACATGACTGGGTTCACAATCGGACTGATTATGGGGGCAATCTTGTATGTGGTCAATGTTCCAGTGATGACTTTGGGAATAGGAATTTATCTTCCCATGTTCATATCGTTGACAGTAGCATTAGGAGGACTAGTTAGATTGATAGTGAATATTGCAGCACCGAACTTCTCAAAAAAGGACACCGGAACGATTATCGCGGCTGGGCTTTTAGGTGGAGAAGGGATAGCAGGAGTTGTGATAGCAATAATAATGGTAATAATTGGAGTTCAAGCAAAATAGTAAATATTTATAAGAGGGCAATGATGATAGAAATAAACATTTCTGAAATAGAGGGGTTTAAGATTGGCCAAGCCCAGGATGAGCTTGGCGCCACAGGATGCAGCGTTGTAATATGTGAAAAAGGTGCAAGCGCTGGAGTTGACGTCAGAGGTGGCGCTCCAGCTTCCAGGGAGACCGAACTTCTAAAGCCGGTAAACCTGGTTGAACAGATTCATGCAGTTATGCTCAGCGGTGGAAGCGCCTATGGACTCGACGCATGTTCGGGAGCGATGCAGTTCCTAGAAGAGCATGGAATCGGTTTCGATGTGCAAGTAGCGGTTGTTCCAATTGTATGTGGAGCCGCGCTTTTCGATTTGATCGTAGGTGACCCAAAGGCCAGACCTGACAAGGAGATGGGATACAAGGCATGCCTGAATGCATCAAACGAACCTCCATCTGAGGGAAATATAGGGGCAGGAACAGGTGCGGCAGTTGGCAAGTTTTTTGGAACAGATAGAATGATGAAAAGCGGGTTAGGCACTTTTGCCCTGCAGGTTGGGGAATTAAAGGTTGGCGCAATAGTTGCTGTAAATGCCCTTGGCAATGTAATAGATATTGACACTGGAAACTTCATAGCTGGTTTGTTAAGCGAGGACAAGAGTGAAATAGTCTCAACAGAGCAAGCAATGTATGATCAATATGAAAGCGAGACTAATATATTCAGCGGCAATACAACAATCGGGATTATTGTAACAAACGCAAATCTTACAAAATCACAGGCAAACAAGATTGCATCAATAGCACACAACGGACTGGCCAGGGCTATCAGACCTGTTCATACAATGTTCGACGGGGACACGGTATTCGTAATGGCCTCGGGAGGAGTTTCAGCAATGCCGGATGCGGTTGGAAGCCTAGCATCACAAGTTATGGCCAAGGCTATCAATAAAGCAGCCCTATCTGCTGTTCCTGCTTATGGATTGAAAGGCGCAATTGACTTTAAAAAGAAAAACTTGCAAAGGTAATACCTTGTGCTATAATAGAAAGGCATTAATATGCTCTCTGTCCCATTTCGAGATGGGACCATTTAGTCCACGGGGAGGTGAATAGAATGACTAATTATGAATTGATGTTTGTTATTGAGTCTGCTTTAGACGATGAAAAGAAACAAGCTGCAATCGAACTTGTAAAAGAAGTTGTTGCCGCAGATGGTGAAATTGTAAAAGTAGATGTTTGGGGAAACAGAAAGCTCGCATATCCGATTAACAAGAAGAATGAAGGGTACTACGTTGTAGTAACTTTCCAGGCTAATCCAGGATTGCCAAAAGAGCTTGACAGAAAACTAAAAATTTCAGACAGCGTTATTAGGCACATCATTATCAATAAAGATGAAAAATAAGACGGCGGTGATGAAATGAATTCAGTTGTACTAATCGGAAGACTTACAAAAGATCCAGAAATAAGATACATCCCAGGCAGCCAGACTGCTGTGGCAAATTTTTCAATTGCCGTTGATAGGCCGTTTTCAAAAGAAAAAAAGACGGATTTCTTCAACATAGTGGTATTTGGAAAACCTGCTGAAAACTGTGGAAGCTACCTTGTTAAAGGAAGACTTGTTGGGATTCAAGGAAGAATACAAAACGACACCTTCGACAAGAAGGACGGAACAAAAGGATATAAAACGGATATCGTCGCTGAAAGAGTCGAATTCCTGGAATGGGGAGACAAACAGAACAAGGAACACACACAGTCCAATGGTTCTATAGACAACCCACAAATTCCTGATGGATTTCAGGCCTTAGATGATGATGATGATATCCCATTCTAAATTTAAAAAAGGAGGGGAAAACCATGCTGGATAAAAGACGCGGTATGAGAAAAAAGAAAGTTTGTCAGTTCTGTACTGATAAAACTGAAACAATAGATTATAAGGATTATAACAAGCTTGGCCGATACATTACTGAAAGAGGCAAAATTCTTCCAAAGAGAATTACTGGAACTTGCGCGATTCATCAAAGAGAAGTGACAAGAGCCATAAAAAGAGCTAGAATAGTTGCCTTACTACCTTTTACAACAGATTGATTTCAGAAAATGATATATGAAAGAAGCGAGTAATCGCTTCTTTATTTTTTGACTAGGAGAAAATAAATGCAAAAGAAGACAAAGGCCTTGTCCGAGGCAGCACTCATAACTACTATTATTTCCATTGTTGGCTTGAGCGCAATGTTCATACCGGTGGTAAGCCTAGTGGTATTTTTAACTTTCGTTCCATTGATTGTGCTTGGGAAGAAGCATGGCATAAAATATGCCTCTTTGTCCCTGGTTGCATCTTCTATCATCATAGGAATGTTTGCAGGCCCTGTTTATGCTGTTTCGTTGATTTTACTTCTTGGGAGCCCCTCACTAGTGATGGGATGGCTTCTCAACAAAGAGAAATCAGCTGCTACTATTATTGGAGTGGGGGTAGTCTCCGCCCTGGTTAGCATGGTAATGTTGATTGGATTCAGTCAGATCGTTACAGGAGTCCCACTTTTTGACACGATGAAAACTATCTTTGACGAATCTACAAAAATGCAACAAGGCATATTTGCCAGTATGGGAACAGATCCCGCCAAAATAGCGGATATGATGAAAAAACTTGCCGAAACCAAGGATCAGATAATGCTCATAATCCCAGGAGCATTAGTTGCATGGGCTGTTGCCATGACTTTGTTCAATTACATCGTAGCAGTAAAAATACTGAAGAGGTCAGGCCAGAAGGTTCCAGAAATGCCCTTGTTCAGAGATTTTGTCCTGCCAAAGAATGTTTTAATTGGAACAATTGTTGTATATCTGATGTCGGTTTTAGCAACGAAGTTGAATATTGTTGATCCCAAAGTATTGATGGCCAATGTGCAGATACTTATCATTTATACATATGGAGTCCAAGGAATTGCCGTTGCGGCATGGTATATGCACAGAAGAAAGATGAAAATGGTTTTCCAAGTAATTATCATCGCTGCCATTCTCTTAAGTTCCATTGGAACAATCATGTTTTTCATGCTTGGAGTTGCGGAAACGGGCTTGTCTATAAGGAAAAGAATCAATTTTAAAGATGATGAGAGACAGAAGAAAATCCAGTAGGAATTTTTTCAAAATCTACAATCAGAAAAATTATTTGTGATATAATATACTCTCAAACAGCATTTTAAGAAGGTGAAATATTTGGTCAACAGACTAAAAAAACTTATAAAGCCAGATACCCGCACATATCTGCTGGCTCTTTTCGTTTTCTCAGGATTAATTCTATATTATAACCTAGTTTTGGGAATCATCACCTTTTCCATAGTACTTTATATGTTCTTCTATGGCAGAAGCCTGGAAGGCGTAAAGAAAATATTGCTCAAGGAATATTTTGAAAATATTACCGAGGATATTGACGAAACCATTAGACATTCCATAACAAATCATCCCCTTGCCATATGCATGATAGATTCTGAAGGGGAGATATTCTGGTGCAATTCTAAATTCTTTGAGATTGCAGACAATGTGGAAATATTGAATACCAAGCTTGCCGAACTAATAAACATTAGAATACCTGATTTGATGGACCCAGATAAACCATCGATTTATAAACTTAAGAACAAGTCATACAAGGTTGTTGCCTCAAATATAGAGAATGAGGGAATCCAAAGCACCATGCTTTATTGGTTTGATGTAACCAGTTATGAGAATTTGAAAGGCATGTATAATGACGAGAGGAATTGTTTCGCATATATTCATGTTGATAATTATGAAGACTTGATTGACAGCTCGCCGACAGACAAAAAATCTATAATTGCAGCACAGGTTGAAAACAGCATAAGACAGTGGGCAATAAAAAATATGATATTTCTTGTTAAATATGACGATGACCAATATTTTGCAGTCTTGGAAAACAAGATATTTGAAAAACTGGAAGAAAATAAATTCCCCATATTGGATGAAATTAGAGAAATAGAAACCGATGCTGATTTTCCAGTATCATTGAGCATAGGGGTCGGATTATATGGAAAAAACCCATTACAGCTGGAGGAATATACAAGGGCGGCATTGGATCTAGCATTGGGAAGAGGCGGTGATCAGGCCGTTGTTAAAAAAATCAATAAGATCGATTATTATGGAGGAAGACTCCAGACCGTTGAGAAGAGAAACAAGGGTAAATCCAAGATAAAGGCCCATGCCATAAAGCAGCTAATTGATCAATCTTCAAAGGTAATAATAATGGGGCACAAGAAGCCCGACATGGATTCCTTCGGAGCAGCCATTGGAATTTCAAGAATCGCGAGAAACAAAGGCAAGGAAGCATACATTGTCATTAATGATGTTAACGAATCATTGAGCAACATTTATGAAATGGCCAAGGACTCAAAGAATTACAATCTTATCAGCAGCAACGGAGCGCTAAGTATTATAGACAAGGAAACACTGCTTGTAATAGTGGATACCCAGAGGCCAAGCTTCACGGAATGTCCCGAATTGCTGGTAAAGACTGATAGAATAGTGGTTATTGACCATCATAGAAAAATGGAAGAAAATTTGGACAATGCGACTTTGAACTTTATGGAAGTTTACGCATCTTCCACTTCGGAACTGGTAACGGAAATACTCCAGCATATTGGTGGAAAGAAGGAAATTGACAAGTTTGAGGCAAGTGCATTGCTAGCCGGCATTACAGTGGATACAAAGAGCTTTTCATCTCGAGCTGGCGTGCGAACCTTTGAAGCAGCTTCATGGCTCAGAAGAAATGGTGCGGATGCAGCAAGCGTCAACCAGTTTTTCCAAAGCGATATGGAAATATATCAGATAAAAAGCGATGCTATAATAAAAGCGAGAATCTTGAAAAATGGAGTCGCCATATCAAAGTGCGAAGGCATAAGGGCAAACATGCATATCATAACATCCCAGGCAGCGGATGGCCTCCTAAACATAAAGGGAGTTAAAGCCGCATTTGTAGTAGGATTGAACGATGAGGGAACATGCTCAATCAGTGCAAGATCACTTGGAGAGATAAATGTTCAGACAATCATGGAAAAAATGGGTGGAGGCGGCCATTTGACCATGGCAGGAGCTCAATACAAGGAATCAATAGAGGAAACTTTAGTTCAAATAGAAGGGTTAGTGCTGGAAACAATAAAATAATTAGTGCCGTAAGATTCTAAAAGCTAAAGCTTATGAATCTCTGACATCTGACTTTC
>JBAWWY010000003.1:0-106224 GCA_037144355.1 Eubacteriales bacterium
AAAGAGGTTATGATTTCAGGGAAGCATTGCCGGTAAAGGCAAAATGGTATCCTGGACTTGCATATTTTGCTATTATAGTCCAAATGGGTGCTATGATATTGTTGGCATTTGAAGCTGACGGTTTGCCAGTATTGATAATATCGTTAATAGTAATTTTCTTTCCTATAGCTGCGTATTTAGTACAGAAGAGCAGAGGGAAAATTAGGACTATTGTTACACTCGGTGCTGACGAAGTGACATTCGATGAAAAATATCCAATGTTGAACAAACAAGACTTAATTAAATAATACTAATAAAGTTTGGGGGGTAGATGAAAATCTACCCCTATTTATTTGGGGATAACTAATATTATGGCAAGAAAGCGCTAAAAAGTATGGAAAGATGGGGTTAAAAATGGTATTATATAAGAACCTATATTATAATACTCAGAATTAATCGAAAATCTTGATAAATCATATGAGGTTCAAAATGAATAGAATAGATGTACATTATACTGGTGGATCTTATCCAGTGATGATTGGCGTAAATTATATAAATTCAACCATAGAATTTATCAATCAATGCAAATGTTCAGGGAAGGTTCTGATAATTTCAGATACCAACGTATTTCACATTTATGGTGAAGCACTGGTAAAGGCATTGAAGAAAGAAGATTACCATGTTGGCACACATATTATAAAAGCTGGGGAAGAAAGTAAAAATCTTGAAACCGTAGGGAAGATATACAACCAGCTCTTTGATCTTGGAATCTCAAGAGACGATATGATTATCGCACTTGGCGGAGGTGTCGTTGGAGATATTGCTGGATTTGCCGCGGGTACATATCTTCGAGGCGTGAAATATATGCAAATCCCTACAACATTGCTCGCCCAAGTTGACTCCTCTGTTGGAGGAAAGACCGGCGTAGATACGGAAAATGGAAAGAATCAAATAGGGATGTTTTACCAACCCTGTGCCGTGGTTATCGACATAAAGATGCTTGGCACTTTAAATAAGGAAGTCTTAAATGATGGAATGGCTGAGGTTATCAAGTATGGATTGATAAGGGATATAAGCCTTTTTAATTTATTGAAAGATATCAAGGAAGAAAGAGATTTTGAGGATCTTATTTTCAGATGCATTAACATTAAGGCTGATATCGTATCAAGGGATGAAAAGGATACAGGAGAAAGAATGCTCCTGAATTTTGGGCATACTTTTGGCCATGGAATAGAAAAATGCGGCAATTTTAAAAAATACTCCCATGGAAATGCAGTTTCAATTGGAATGGTAATGGCAGCGGAGCTGGGAGAAAAGCTTGGAATAACCAAAGAAGGAACCGCCGTTGAAATCATAAACATTTGCAAATTATTTGATCTTCCAACCGAACCCAAGGAAAATATTAAACAAATTCTAGAAGCAATGCTAACGGATAAGAAAATCAGTGGATCATCAATCAATTTCATTTTATTGAAATCCATCGGCGAAAGTGTTATACATTCCATAAAGCTGAAGGATTTATCAAAAGCTATGTCGGAAAAGCTCTTAATAAGCCCGCGGGCATTGATTGGAAAAGTCAAAGCGATTCCTTCCAAGAGCTTCATTCACAGGGCATTGATTTGTGCAGCGCTTAGTAGGGGAGAATCAATAATTCATCATATTATTTATTCCGAAGATGTGCTTGCAACAATAGACGCGCTTTCAGCAATTGGAGCAGGATTCAATATTGAAGAAAACAAGATTATTGTCAAAGGAATCTTTCAAGACAGCGGGGGCGATGTGTCATCATTTGGGAGCGAGCAACAAAGAGTAAAAGTTGAAAGATTTGGGGATGAAATGGTTAAAATCAACTGCAAGGAATCGGGATCGACTTTGCGTTTCATGGTTCCCATCTCTGCGGCATTAGGCCTTCGCGCAGAACTTTCTGGAAGCGGAAGACTTCCTATCAGACCGATAAACGCATATTTTGAAATATTTGATATGAATTCAATCACTTATATCCATCCAGAAGGAAGGTCTATTCCACTTGAGCTTGACGGAAGGCTTGCTAGTGGAAACTACAAAATCTCGGGAGTAACAAGCAGCCAGTTCATATCAGGGCTTCTTATGGCTCTTCCACTTTGCAGCGGCGATTCAACTTTGGAAGTATCTTATCCATTTGAATCAAAAGGCTACGTTGACATTACAATATCCGTTATGAATGCATTTGGAGTGAAGATTGAAGAAGAAATAAACAACAATATTTGCAAATATATTATCCCTGGAAATGGAAGTTATAAAAAATCTGAATATTTTATTGAGGGCGACTGGTCTCAGGCAGCCCCTTGGCTCTGCATGGGAGCAATCAATGGCGAAATTGAAGTTGAAGGGTTGAATGAAGTTTCACTTCAGGGAGATATGGAAATACTCAATATCCTTAAAAGATTTGGGGCGGATATAAAAATTGAAAATGGATTAATTTCTTCAAAGACTTCTACAATGACAGGAATAAATATAGATGGATCACAAATCCCGGACATTGTTCCAGCTTTGGCAGTTGTAGCTGCTTTTGCCCAAGGAACTTCTAGAATAGAGAATTGCGGCAGACTTAGATTCAAAGAAAGTGACAGGCTTGAAACAACTATGGAATTATTGTCAAAGCTTGGAGCTGATGTGAAAATCGACTGTGACAGCTTAGTTATCAATGGAAACGGTCAATTGAAAGGTGGAATGATTGAAAGCCACCAGGACCACAGAATTGTAATGGCAGCGTCAATAGCCGCTGCAGGAACCATAGAAGCAGTAACAATAAATGGATATAATTCAATCAAGAAATCTTATCCAAAATATTTTAAAGATTACGAAAAACTTGGAGGTGAAATTGATGGGATCGACATATGGTAAGGTACTGAAAATTTCCATATTTGGAGAATCACATGGCGAGGTCATAGGCGCTGTCATCGATGGTTTTCCTGAAGGCATTGCCATCGATGATGCTTTCATTTCAGCAGAAATGGCAAGAAGAGCACCTGGTGGACCCCTTTCCACCAATAGAAATGAAAGCGACCAGGTGAAAATCGTTTCCGGTGTCTTGGGAGGATTTTCAACCGGCGCGCCGATCTGCGGGATTATTGAGAATTCAGATACAAGGTCAAAAGATTACGACAAATTCAGGAATGTGCCAAGACCTTCCCATGCAGATTATACTGGGGGTTTGAGATATAAAGGCTACAATGATCCGAGAGGCAGTGGTCACTTTTCAGGTAGACTTACGGCTCCTTTGGTATTTTGTGGAGCACTATGCAAGTTATATTTACGGTCAAAGGGGATTGAAATCGGCTCTCATTTCAGAAGCATTGGGGATGCCAGTGAGAAGAGCTTGATAGAATATCCACAGGATTGGGTCAACATTCAATTATTCAAGACACTAAGGGGAAAAGAACTCTCGTTTATCGAGGATGATTCAATGAAGAAGGCTATCCATAATATAAATGAAGCACGTGAAGACCTGGATTCTATAGGAGGGCAGGTAGAATGCGCCATCCTTGGAGTTGAGCCAGGATATGCAAATCCCATGATGGAAACCATCGAAAGCAGAATAGCCGCATTAGCCTTTTCCGTACCTGCGGTAAAGGGTATAGAATTTGGAGCAGGTTTTGCCTTTAGTGGTAAAAAAGGTTCTGAAGCAAATGACTGCTATGTCATAGAAGAAGGAAAAGTTAAACTTGAAACAAATAATAATGGTGGCTGCCTTGGAGGGATATCCAATGGCGCACCGATTATCTTCAATGTCGTCTTCAAGCCAACTCCATCCATTGGCAAACCTCAGGAAACACTCAATCTTTTCACTGAGGAAATGGAAGCTTTGGAAATCAAGGGAAGACATGATCCATGTATTGCAGTAAGAGGACTCCCGGTAATTGAGGCGATAGCCGCCATTGCGATTTCTGATATTATAATCGAGGGGTGTGGGTATGCAGGAAAAAGTTGAACTTGGCACGCTTCGAAATAAAATAGACGACATTGACAAGAAAATATGCCAACTCTACGAGAATAGAATGGAAATAGTCGCTGATATTTTAAAAGAAAAGCAAAAAACCGAAACCAATGTTTTAAATAAAGCCAGGGAGGAAGAAGTATTATCCAGGGTTGTTGAATACATTGACGAAAAAAATCAAAACAGAATAAGGCAGTTGTTTCAAACCATTATGCGTCAGAGCAGGGAAATCCAGTATGAAGGACAAAGTTCAAGTATACTGGATGCAGATATTATTGGATGTGAGCCGCTAATAAGTTTAAATCCGAAAAAGGTTGCATTTGCAGGATTGATTGGTTCCTATTCTCATATGGCTGCAAAAAAAATGTATCCAGATGCTGAACATAAAGGTTTTCAAAGGTTTTCTGAAGTATTAGCATCTCTCAAAAATGGAGAATGTGAAGCATGCATTTTACCAATTGATAATACAACCGAAGGCATAGTCGCTGATGTTTATGATGGAATCTTGGAAAACAATCTTTACATATCAGAAAATATTGTTCTTCCAATTGAACATTGCCTGCTTGGCAAACAGGATTCGGATATCAACGAGATTAGAATCGTAAGATCCCACCCCCAAGCCTTGGGACAGTGCTCTGAGTTCATGGACAAGATGATGTTTGATACAATTCCAGAATCAAATACGTCAGTGGCGGCTAAGAGAGTGTCAGATGAAAATAACCCTCTTCAGGGAGCAATAGCATCTGAATTTGCTGCAGAAATTTATGGCTTGAAAATATTGAGCAGGGGTATTAACAATGTTAAAAGCAATAAAACCAGATTTATATCGGTTACAAGACAACCGCTAATAAAAGAAAAAGCGGATAGGATATCAATCAGCTTTGCCTTGCCACATGAGAGTGGAACCTTGGCGAATATACTTTCAGCAGTATCAGACTACGATATAAACTTGTTGAACATCCACTCCCTTCCCATACCGGAAAAGCCATGGGAATATAGATTTTATGTAGACATTAAGGGGAATGTCAATGATCTAAAAGTAAAATCAATCCTACTCATGTTTAAAATGGAACTTTCAGAAATGAGATTCATTGGGAACTATGAAGACCATCAATAATATAATCAGGAGGATTAATAATGATAATAATTTTAAAAAGAAACCCAGATGAAAAGAAAGTTGAAGTATTCATTGAGCAATTCAGGGCAAAGGGCTTTGATATAAATTACAGCAAAGGTGAAAATACTACACTGATTGGCTTGATAGGGGATACTCTTAGCATAGATATCGACCTGCTCAGAGCAAATGAAATAGTCGAGGACGTAAAAAGAATTTCCGAGCCTTTCAAATTTGCAAACAGAAAATTCCACGCTGAAGATGCATTGATTCAGGTTGGAGATGGAGCGTTTGGGGCTGGGCATTTTAGCGTAATAGCTGGGCCATGTTCAGTGGAGTCATACGAGCAGATAATTGAAGTTTCAAAGAGAGTCAAAGCCGCCGGTGCAAAATTTCTAAGAGGCGGAGCATTTAAACCCAGAACATCTCCCTATGCATTCCAAGGTCTGAAAGCAGAGGGAATAGAGCTCATGCTTTTAGCAAAGAAGGAGACAGGGCTTCCCATCGTAATTGAATTGACCAGTATCACTCATCTTGACCTTTTCAATGATGTGGATATTATACAGGTTGGGGCCAGAAACATGCAGAATTTTGAAATGTTAAGACAACTTGGAAAATCAGACAAGCCAATTTTATTAAAAAGAGGATTGTCAAATTCCATTGAGGAACTTCTTATGAGTGCTGAATACATTCTTGCCGGTGGAAACAGCAAGGTAATTCTTTGCGAAAGAGGTATAAGAACATTCGAGACTGCCACAAGAAATACTTTGGATATTTCATCGGTTCCACTATTGAAAAAGATGTCGCACCTCCCAGTAATTGTTGATCCAAGCCATGCAACTGGAATTTCCACATTGGTGAGGCCGCTTTCAAAAGCTGCAGTTGTAGTTGGAGCTGATGGACTTATGATAGAAGTTCATCCACATCCATCGGAAGCACTTTGTGATGGTGCACAATCAATAACACCAGCAGATTTCGATATAATAATGGGCGATGTGAAAAAACTGTGCGATATGGAGAACAAAATATGGAAATAGCCGTTATTGGACTGGGACTTATCGGAGGCTCGATTTGCAAGGCTATCAAGAAAAATACGAACCATGTCATATATGGTTTTGATATTGATCGAAATGTAATCGACGCGGCATTAGAGGCTTTAGCCATTAATGACACTCTGAATGACAAAGATCTTTATAAAGCGGATATAACTTTTGTGTGCCTCTATCCCATGGAAACAATAACATATATCAAGAACAATATTAAAAATTTCAAAAAAGGTTCTATTGTATGCGATGTATGTGGAATCAAGAAATATATCACAGATGAGCTCGAGGATATTTTAAACCAGTCCGGAATCAATTTCATTGGGACACATCCAATGGCTGGAAAAGAATTTTCTGGCTATGATTATTCGGATGATAAAATATTCGAAAAGGCCAGTTTTATAATTACTGAAACGTCAAATTCATCAAAAGATGCAATCAAACAAGTTGAAACCTTGGCAAAAGAAATGGGTTTCGCTAAAATAGTGTTTTCAACACCAGCAGAGCATGACAGGATTATTTCATTTACTTCCCAACTTGCCCACGTAGTTTCAAATGCATATGTTAAAAGCCCAAGTCTAAGCAATCATAAGGGCTTTAGCGCTGGAAGCTTTCAGGATTTGACCAGGGTGGCAAAATTAAACGAGACCATGTGGTCGAAGCTGTTTTTATTAAACAAGGAAGATTTGATTGGAGAAATAGATATATTGATTGGACACATTGCTGAATATAGAAAAGCTTTGATGGACAACGATGAAGAAACATTGAAGAAGCTTTTAAAAGAAGGTAGAGAACTTAAGGAAAACTCAAACTAGCCGCAAGTTTAATATATATATGAGAAATAATAAATTAATCCAAAACAGTAAAAAGGCTCCGCACATTTGTACGGAGCCTTCGCTTTTTCTAATATTAGGATTCAAACCAGATTTTTATCTCTCTTTCAGCGCTTTCTATGGAATCAGAACCATGGACAAGATTCTTGTTTTTATTCTCTCCTAGGTCACCTCTTATAGTACCCATATCGGCTTCGGCAGGATCGGTGTTCCCATTAATATTCCTAACTTTGAAAATAGCCGATTCTCCTTCTAGTATCATGGCAATCGAAGGTCCTGAGAGCATGAAGAAAATTAAATCGTTATAGAAACTCTTGTCGGCATGTTCCTTATAGTGTTTGGAAAGTAAAGGTAAAGAAGGATTAACCAGTTTGATAGCCTTTATTTCCAGATGATTTTCCTCATAATAACTTAGTATCTTGCCAACAAGTCTTCTTTTTATTGCATCAGGTTTTATCAAAACTAATGTCTGTTCCATAATTCACCTCAACTTCTATTTTAGAAGTTTGCCGACCATAATCCATGAAGATTGCAATAAGCATAGGCTACTCCCTTGCCACTTTCATCAAGACAGAATACTGCTTTAGGTTCGTCTCCGGGGTTTAGATATACAATCTTGCCGGTTGTCTCTGTACATACATAAATCCATTGTATTAGATGCTCAGCGGTCATTGGATGAGCTACGCTGCCAACTGCAACTGTTGCTTTTCCATCGTTTACGGTAATAACTGGAACATGCTTTTCAGTTGATGCATCCACAGAATTTGGGATTAATTGATTCATTTCCTGACCGCAGCAAACCATTGTTCCACCACCGATATGAATCATTTCAACCAGATTGCCGCATACGCCACATTTGTAGAATTTCTTTTCACATGCCATAAAATCCACCTCTATTCATTAAACTATGACTTTAATAAGTCAAATAAAATAACTCATTTTCATTATACCACACTGTAAGAATTCGAAACATAAAGCCTTTACAAATTTTGGTTGAAATTATTTGCGAAACAAGTGATAATTTGGTATATAGAATTTTAGGAATATTGGCGGTAATGGAGGATTTAATGAATATAAAGAGTTTTTTAAAGTTGGTTGAAATACAGACCAAGGTCGCAAGTATAATTCCATTTCTATTAGGAACGGCCTATGTTATATATAGATTTGATTCATTTATTGGGAAAAACTTCATCCTGATGCTTATATCTTTATTATCAATAGATATGGCTACAACAGCGATAAATAATTACCAGGATTTCAAAAAAGCAATAAAAAAGGAAGGCTATGGCTATGAAAGCCATAATGCAATCGTTTCACACAATTTAAATGAAAGAAGTGTCAAAATTACAATCGCTATATTACTTCTTTCTGCTTCAGTATTTGGCTTCTGGCTTTTCATCGAAACTAACATTATCGTTTTGGGATTGGGAATGGTATCATTTTTACTTGGTGTTTCTTATTCCTATGGACCTATTCCAATTTCAAGAACACCTTTCGGAGAACTTTTTTCAGGGTTATTCATGGGTGGGGTTATTACTTTCCTTGCAGTATATATAAATTTACCTGATGCAGCACTTCTTGGGCTAAGTTATAATAATTTTATTTTGGATATCAAGGTAAATGTGGAGGAATTGGTATTTATCGCTCTACTAACGCTCCCAGCGATTGCTGGAATAGCAAATATCATGCTTGCAAATAATATATGCGATATGCATGATGATTTGGAAAATATGAGATGCACGCTTCCAATTTATGTGGGAAAAGAAAAAGCTCTTATAATATATAAGAGCTTGTATTATGCCGGATTTTTGTCAATTGCGGTTCTAATCACAATCGGAGTGCTTCCAATTATTTGCGCAATTTCATTGATTTCGATTATTCCTGTGCAAAAAAATATTAACCTGTTTTATAAGAGCCAGCTTAAAAACAAAACTTTTGCAACCGCAGTAAATAACTTTGCCTTTGTCAATATAGCCTTGATATTATCCATTGGTGCCGGGATCATAATAAAGACCAGACTATAGAGAAGGCACTTGAGAGAAAATCTCCACACCGGAACTCTCCAGACTTTTAATGAAAAAGGCGTTGAACAAATCCGCGTCGTGGCCATCCATTTGGAAAGTATCCACAAGAGGTTCAATTACAATCACATTTGAATTGATTTGGTTTTCATTGAAATACGCTTTTAGAGTTGTAGCAAATTGAAAAATGCAGATATCGGTACAACAGCCAGTAACGAAGTAGTTATGTCCAGATTCATAACTGGTTGGTACAGAGAAAAAAGCGTTTGTTGAATTCTTCATTAGAATCTCGTCCATATATCCGGATAGTTCTTCCACAATCTCACATTCAGGCGTACCAAGGATACAGTGAGCGGGGTAGGATGAAAATTCAAGAGCGTTCTCAAGATGAGTATCAGTTACGCCGATTATTCTGATTCCTTTTTCTTTTGCCTTTTTAAAAAACTCAGCAGTAGGCTCGATTAAATCTTGGATTCTTTGACTATAAAGACTGCCAGCTTTCGCAAAGCCGTTATTCATATCAATTGAGAAAATAGTTGTATTATCTTTTGTATACATGTAATCTCCCTTATATAAAATATGCGATTTAATATATTGTATAATTTAAAGAGGGAAAAGTACATAAAATAATAATAATGTGTATAATAAATCAGAGGAGATATTTATTATGAAAGAAGCTAGATACTATAAAAAACTGGACAATAAAAGAGTGAGATGTTTTCTCTGCCCCCAACTTTGTTATATTCCGGACAATGGCAAGGGTTTATGCCAGGCTAGGGCCAACTACGAGGGAATATTATATTCTGAAAGTTATGGGAAGGTTACAATTTTGCAATTGGCCAAATATTCTCCAACTAATACGGAAAAGAAAATACTCAGGGTAGGAAGTTATGGCTGCAATTTGAAATGTCAATATTGCAATAATTTCAGTCAGTCGCAACTGATTTCCGACAATATGGAATTCCAGGAACTTTTACCCTCTCAACTGATTGAATTAGCTGTTTCTGAAAAGAAAAATGGAAATATGGGAATTGAATTTACTTATAATGAGCCACTTGTTGGATTTGAATATGTCATCGATTGTTGCAAATTGGCAAAGGAAAAAGGATTGACGACAAGAATATTTACAAATGGATTTATCATGCCTGAACCATTGAAAGAACTTTTACTGGTTTGCGATAGTTTGAATATCGGCATAAAGGGGACAAACAATGATGATTATAGAAAAATAGGCGGAAACATGGACGTCATAAAGAAAAACATTGCAACAACGAATAATGTAGGCGAATTGGGCGTAAGCTTGCTTCTTGGACCATTCAAAAGCAGCAGCACGGAGGATGTGTCAGCACTTCTTAAATGGATTGGTGAGATAAATCCGGAGATGCCATTTGCGCTTAGAAAATTCATTCCTGCATTTAAAATGAAGGATTGTTTAGCCACAAGCGATGAGACATTTGCGGAAGCAGGCAGAATAGCAAATACATATTTAAAAAATGTTTTTCTGGGTTAAAGAATGTTTAATAAAGGAGACTGTGTAGATGAATAAATATCTTTTCGAAATGGTTGGGAAAAGAAAATCTATTAGAAAATTCAAAGAAACCGCACTGGGTGACAATGCAATTAATGAAATAAAAATGATTATAAGCAATTTGGAACCACTGTATGAAAATATAAAATTCCATATTCAGATAATAGGAGACAAAGATTCCAAGAGCGGCATTTTCAATGTTAAATCGCCACAATATATTGCTGCATTCTCTGAAAATAAAGAAGGCTATTTAGAGAATATGGGATATTTGTTGCAGCAATTGGATCTTGCTCTAGCATTTTACGGCTATGGGGCATGCTGGCTTGGCATGATGAAGACAAAAAACAATATAGAGGCACCAAAATCCATGAATTTTGTCATAGGTATGGCATTTGGAATCCCAGATGAAAACCTGCTTCGCAAAAGTGGGAACGAATTCATAAGAAGGAAATTGTCTGAAATAACAGATATTGGCAAATTGGAGGGAAATACCTTATTCCTGGAAATGATGGAAGCAGGAAGGATATCCCCTTCGGCTAGCAATAGCCAACCATGGTACTTCTTGAAGGAAGATGGAAAGCTGATTGTGTACAGGTTCAAATTGAATCCAATAAAGTTGCTTGTTTACAATAAAATGAATCAGATAGATATGGGAATAGCTCTTTGCCATATTAGGCTTGCAGCGGAGAAAAATAACTGGGAGATCAAATATTACAAAGAAGATGGCGATAAATACATTAAGCCATTAGGATATGAATATTTTATAACAGGAGAATTGTCAGAGAATAATGGATAAGCTATTAGACAATGAATTAACGGCCCGCAAATTTTACAAATTCGTTATGCCATCAATATTGATGCTGGTTTTCATCTCACTGTATTCCATAGTGGATGGAATGTTTGTTGCGAATTTCGTCGGATCGGATGCACTTGCTGCAATAAATATAATCATGCCGATTTCCGGATTGATTCTTGGGATATCTCTTATGTTTGCCTCAGGATCAAGTGCTATAGTTGCAATACTTCTGGGAGAAGGAAAGAAAGATGAAGCCTGCGAAAAATTCACGCTGATTTGTATTATAGCATTTGTAGTTGGAGTGATATTTGGAGCTATTGGCTTCATATTCATTGATAAAGTCATACTACTGTTGGGAGCAACACCAAGACTTTATGAATATTGCAAGATTTATGGTCAAATAATGATTTTTTCAGCACCGTTTGCATTCCTTGGAATCATTTATGAATATTATATTAGAATTGATGGAAGACCTGGATTCACTCTTTTCCTGTACATTGCAGGGGGAGTTACAAACCTGGTTTTGGATTATGTCTTTATAGTATTGATGAAAATGGAAATGATGGGAGCTGCTTTGGCTACTGCAACTGGATTCTTCGTTACTTTTGCTATTGGTGCCTATTATTTTGGGAGTGGAAGGTCAAAAATTAAATATAAAAGACCTAAGATGGAACTCAAGTATGTTAGGGACCTGATGATCAATGGATCATCAGCCATGGTAAGCGAGCTTTCAACAGGTATTACCACTTTGATTTTCAATCTTGCGGTCCTAAGAATAGCCGGAGAAGACGGTGTCGCTGCGCTTTCAATAGTTCTTTATGCGGAGTTCCTATTGGTTTCAGCATATTTGGGCTTCTCAATGGGAGTTTCACCCCTTATAAGCTATAGCTATGGAGCAAAGAGATTCGACCAAATCGCTAAAATCCTTAAATATTCTAAAGTATTTATTTTCATATCGTCGATAATAATTTTTTTAAGTGCGGAATTTCTAGCGCCATGGATCAGCTTAATATTTGTTCGCCCAGATACCGTTGTATACAAAATGGCAACTAGCGGTCTTGAACTGTTCGCAATTGCATTCCTATTCATCGGAATAAATGTATTCGCTTCCGGAATGTTTACCGCCTATGCAAATGGAAAAATCTCGGCAGTAATTTCCTTCAGCAGGTCGTTGGTATTTGTCTGCCTTGGGATTTTTATTCTTCCGAGATTCTTTGAAATCGATGGTGTGTGGCTTACTGTGCCTTTCGCCGAGTGTATTACAATTTTATTGTCAGTCTACTTCTTAAAGAAATACCGTAATACCTATCATTATTGATTAAAGTTCCTATTTTAACCATTCTCCAAGCAGGGAACCCAATAAAGCGACAGCGGCATTGGCGGTTTCATTTTTATTGTCTAAAATTGGATTAACCTCAACAACTTCAACGCTGCATATAATACCCGCTAGTGAAATCAATTCCATGGCAAGATGGCACTCTCTATATGTCAAGCCACCAGGCACACGGGTCCCAGTACCGATTGCATAAAAAGGATCCATTGCATCCATATCAAAACTCACATGTACTCCATCAGTTCCATCAGATGCGATTCTAATGGCTTCTTCCATAACCTTTGGCATTCCCATAAGGTCAACTTCGTGCATGGAGAATACTGTTATGCCAAGTTTCTTGATCAATTCCCTCTCTCCGTCGTCAAGATCCCTCGCACCAATCAATACAAAGTTCTTTGGCTTTATTTTATTTTCAATACCTCCAATGGAAACAAGCTTTTCGTGTCCAAGACCCATGCTCACCGCAACTGGCATGCCATGTATATTTCCACTACCAGTGGTTTCTTCAGTATTGATATCACCATGGGCATCAAACCAGATGACACCCAAATTCTTTTTATGTTGAAGTACGCCAGCGATGGTTCCTATGGCTATGCTATGGTCCCCTCCCAATACCAATGGAATATTTCCAAGGGCCATTTCCTGATCCACGGATTCACAGAGAAGAGTATTGACCCTGGCAACCTCGTCCAGATATTTGAGACGTGTATTGCTGGATTTTATCTTGTCTGGCCTATTTACGTGTATATCACCTTTATCGACAACTGTATAACCAATATTGGTCAACCTTTCCACTACCCCCGCATACCTGATAGCCATCGGCCCAAGATCGACGCCTCTTCTATCGGCACCCAAATCCAAAGGAACACCTATTATTGAAAGGTTTTTATTTTTTAAATCCATTTTAGTTCTCCTTTATTGTTTTAGAAAAATATATTTGCTAGATAAAATATACATTGTGCATAAACTGATAATGAAGTTATTCTACCCCTTGAGATAAATAAATTCAATATATTTATTTACGTTGCCATAGCAACGGTTATGAGGAAGTGAACTCGGGTATACTTGCAATAGAAGAATGAACCAATAATTATTGAATTTTAGTACGAGGTGAAGAGATGATAAAGAAAGTTATAAAGATTGATGAAGATAAATGCATAGGCTGTAGCCTTTGCGCCCAGGCTTGCAAAGAGGGTGCCATTGGAATGGTTGATGGAAAAGCGAAGCTGATGAGAGATGACTATTGCGATGGCTTGGGGAATTGCCTGCCGGTGTGTCCGACCAATGCAATCAGTTTTGAAGAAAGGGAAGTTGAGATGAGGGAAGTTGAGATGAAGGATTTAGCTTGCGGATGTCCAGGAACATTAGCGAAGACAATTAAAAGAGAGGAAAGCACAAAAGTACTAGAAAGCCAAAGCATGAATGCCGAAGCGCCAAGTGAGTTGGACTCACAGCTGCGACAGTGGCCATGCCAAATCAAATTGGTTCCAGTTAATGCACCATATTTCGATGGAGCAAACCTATTGATTGCAGCAGATTGCTGCGCATTTGCATATGGGGACTTTCATAGAAAATTCATGAAAAACAAGATAACATTGATTGGATGCCCCAAGTTAGATGAAGGAGATTATTCAGAGAAGCTTACTGCGATAATCAAGAACAACAATTTTAAAAGTATAACTGTTTTAAGAATGGAAGTGCCTTGTTGCGCAGGTATTGTCAAATCTACCCAGCAAGCAATACTGGCAAGCGGCAAAATGCCTCCGTGGAGCGTAGTAACTATAAGCACCGACGGAAAAATAATTGAAGATTAATATACATTTTTTATAAAGTAGGCTAAAAAATTAACTTCGTTATGAATTAAAAAGCCTTGACACTGAGGCTATATGATGCTAATATTTTCCATGCGGCATCCCATAAATCTTATGCAAAATAAGGCTTACGGAATGCTGCATAATTGTGGCGGTGTAGCTTAGTTGGCTAGAGCGTCCGGTTCATACCCGGAAGGTCGGTGGTTCGAATCCACTCGCCGCTACCATTAGCTTAGGGAGCATAGCTCAGCTGGGAGAGCGCCTGCCTTACAAGCAGGATGTCATAGGTTCGATCCCTATTGTTCCCACCATTGCGGTCCGGTAGTTCAGTTGGTTAGAATGCCAGCCTGTCACGCTGGAGGTCGTCGGTTCGAGCCCGATCCGGATCGCCATTTTTATAAGCTAATATACAAGAGGTACCTTACGGTTACCAACTAACATGGTGGGTATAGTCAAGTGGTTAAGACACAGGGTTGTGGCTCCTGCATTCGTGGGTTCGATCCCCATTACCCACCCCATTTTATTTTGGGGTATAGCCAAGCGGTAAGGCAACGGACTCTGACTCCGTTATTCGAAGGTTCAAATCCTTCTACCCTAGCCAACATGACCCATTAGCTCAGTTGGTAGAGCACTTGACTTTTAATCAAGGTGTCCCGAGTTCGAATCTCGGATGGGTCACCAATTTTCAACCTAACTTCGAATTGAATATTAAGAAATAATCGAGAAGCTATTTAATAGCTTCTTTTTTTATTGAATAATTATCAAAATATTAAAAATATTAAAAATACTTTATAGCAGGTATAAAGTTTTGTGTTATTATCTAATAAAATGCAAAATTGAAATTCAGATTAATTTGAGAAATGAAAGAGGAAGAAACTATGAATAAAGTTTCAGACCATATTACTATTGGGAATATGGCTAAGATCAATAATATATCCGAGCAGACTCTCAGATTGTATGACAAGATGAAGCTGCTTCAGCCAAGTGAAATAAACGTGGAAACGGGATACAGGTATTACAATATAAAACAATGTGCGCAATTAGATATGATTCAATATATGAAAGCCTTGGGAATGAATCTTGTTCAGATAAAAAAGTGCTTTGAAGAAAAAGATCTTGAAAAATTGAGGCAGGTTTTGGAATTACAGAAGAAAAATATTGAAAAGCAAATGGTTGAAATGCATTACGCAAAACAAGCTGTGGAAAGAGCCATACAGAGTTATAGAAGATATGATGCGGCACCGGAGGAGAATACCGTAGTAATGGAATATATCAACGAGCGCAAGGTATTTTGCCAAGATACGGAAATCAATTGCTACAGCTATGGAATGGATTATTATGAGCATATTCTTCGTTCACTTAAAAAGAATTTTGTTCTAAATCATTTGCCAATCAGCTACTTCTGCAATGTTGGAAGCATAATGCGCAAGGAGTATTTCCAAAGGGGTGAAATGTGGGCGTCGGAAGTGTTCTTGTTCGTCGAAGATGATTTCGTATCTGAACATGGTATTGAGGTAATCCCTGAGGGGATGTATCTATGCATGTATTGCTATGGATTCAATAAGGAGGAAGAGTCCTTGAGGGAGTTGATGAAGTATATCGACACACACAATTATGAGGTGATAAGTGACTGCATCAGCGAAGTTTTAATTGAATTTCCAACATTCAACCATTATGAGCGAAATGCCTTTTTGAAGCTACAGGTCCCAGTAAAACAAAATGCAAAAAAAAATATTAGTTTATTGACTTTGTAACAACTATAGGGTTTAGAATTACCGCGATAACAAAATATTAACTGTTCGAAAGAATTGGAGGAGTAAGAAATGCAATTATCAGACGTTAAGTTAACAGCTCAGGAAGTAATGGATATTACCAACAAGTACATGATTGAAACTTACGAGAGGTTTCCTTTCATCGCGACAAGGGCAAAGGACATGTACCTTTATGACGAAAATGACCAACCATATTTGGACTTTTATGGAGGAGTTGCTGTAAACAATGCAGGATGCTGCAATGAAAAAGTAGTGGCAGCGATTCGCGACCAGGTTGGAGATATAATGCACACCTTCAACTATCCTTACACAATACCACAGGCGGTACTCGCAAAGCTTGTATGTGAAACAATTGAAATGGACAAAATCTTTTATCAAAATTCCGGAACAGAAGCTAATGAGGCAATGATCAAACTTGCAAGAAAATATGGAACTGATAATTTTGGACCAGAAAAATATCATATAATTACTGCCAAAAATAGTTTCCACGGCAGAACTTATGGATCCATGTCTGCAACTGGACAACCTGACAATGCTTGTCAGATTGGTTTCAAACCAATGCTTCCAGGATTTACCTATGCGGAATTCAACAATCTGGATTCATTCAGAGATGCAGTCACAGAAAACACAATCGGCATTTTGCTTGAACCAATACAAGGTGAAGGTGGTGTACGTCCTGCTACAATGGAATTCATGCAGGGAATTAAAAAACTATGTGATGAAAAAGGGATCCTTTTGATGTTTGACGAAATTCAAACTGGATGGTGTCGAACTGGTAAAATCATGGGATATATGAATTACGACGTTAAACCTGATATAGTTTCAATGGCAAAAGGTCTTGGCGGCGGCATGCCAATCGGTGCTATTTGCGCAACTAAAAAAGTTGCAAGTGCATTTAACGCTGGTTCACATGGAAGCACATATGGAGGAAGCCCTGTATGTTGTGCAGCGGCTTATGCCCAGGTCAATGAGCTACTTGATAGAAAACTAGCTGAAAATGCTGGGGAAGTTGGCGAATATTTCATGAAAAAATTAGCCGCATTGCCTCATGTTAAAGAAATAAGAGGAAAAGGGCTAATCATTGGAGTAGAACTTGACTTCGAAGGTGCAGTTGATGTGAAACATGGATGTCTGGATAGAAGACTTCTTGTAACTGCCATCGGAAAAACTATTGTCAGAATGATTCCACCGCTTATTGCAAGCAAAGCAGATTGCGACAAGGCTTTTGAAATTTTGAAAGACTCTTTGGATGAAGCAATAAAGAAAATATAAAACAAAAAAATATTATATTTAGGAGTTAAAAAATGAGAAAAAGTTTTGAAGACGTAATACAGTATACTGAATATGCAATGAAAACTATCGCTCAAAAAACAATGACTGATGATGAAAAAGAATTTTTTATAAACGAAACAAGAAATAATTTCAATAATCACATCAATCCAGGATTCCTTGAATATAGAAAGTCTGCTGGTTCCGATGCCATGGCAATGGAATGGATGTCAAACGGCGACTCTTTCGTTGACTTGCAAGGAAATACTTACATTGACTGCCTAGGTGGTTTTGGAACATTCAACTGTGGACACAGACATCCTAAAGTTGTTGAAACAGTAACAAACCAACTTGCAAAACAACCTTTATCCAGTGCAGAGTTAATCGACGCAAACCGAAGTTTGCTAGCTCGTATTTTAGCTGATGTAACTCCTGGAGATTTGCAGTACACTTTCTTTACCAGCTCTGGAACAGAAGCTGTGGAATGTGCGCTAAAAATGGCAACTCTTGCAACAGGCAGACATTATTATGTGGCTTTTAAGGGCGATTTCCATGGAAAGACCATGGGTGCGCTTTCACTAACATCCAAAGCGCATTTTAGAGCACCATTCCTTCCATTGCTTCAAGGGACAAGACATGCTCCATATGGAGATCTTGAATACTTGAAGAAATTAATCGATGTTATGGAATATACTGGGGAGCTTCCAGCAGCAATTATTTATGAACCAATACAAGGAGAAGCTGGTGTTATAATTCCACCTGATGATTTCATACCTGGTATAAGAGAAATTTGCGACAAATATGACATCATGATGATAGCAGATGAAGTTCAGGCCGGAATGGGACGTACAGGATACTTGTTTGCAACAGATTATAACAATGTTGCTCCCGACATCCTTTGCCTTGGAAAATCTCTTTCAGGCAGCGTAGTGCCACTAAGCGCATGCGTTTGTACAGAAAGAGCATTTAAGGGAATGTTCCCGGATCCATTGCTTCACAGCACTACAACAGGCGGAAATCCACTTGCAACTTCAGCTGGAATAGCTGCATTCAATGTAATACTTTCAGAGGATCTTTGTGGCAAAGCAAAAAAATCAGGAGCCATCTTTATGGAAGGTCTTGAAAAGCTGCACAAAAAATATCCTAAATTAATGCCAACTTACAGAGGAAGAGGTCTTATGATTGCCATGGAATTCTGCGATGGAGACCTTGGTTATGAAGTTGTATTTGAATGCTTCAACAGGAAATTACTATTGTCTGGATCATTAATCAATGCGAAGACAATTCGTATTGAACCACCGCTGAACATCACTGAAGAACATGTAAGAAGAGCTTTGGAAATCCTCGATGAGGCTATGGGTATTGTTAACGATAAACATTTCAAATAATTAATTTATAATTCTGGCGAGTGGCTTGTGCTACTCGCCAGGAAGATTTATACTCGAAAGGTAAGAATTGATTTTTTAAAGGAGACAGAAATATGGATGATATGCAATTTGTAACAGGAATAATCGATCAAGCAAGAAAAGCCCAGCAGATATTTGAAACCTATACCCAGCAACAGGTTGATGAAGTTGTTAGAGCAGTGGGCAAGGCAGTATATGACAATGGCGAAGAACTTGCGAGAATGGCAATTGATGAAACCCACATGGGTAACTATGATGACAAAGTCTTGAAGAACAAGGGCAAGGCAATGGCTGTATGGAATTATCTCAAGGGTAAAAAGAGCGTTGGGATATTACAGTATTTTGAAGAAGAAGGCATTGTTGAAGTAGGAAAGCCAATTGGAATCATTGGAGCTGTTACACCTGTAACAAACCCAGTAATGACGCCTATGCACAATGCAATGATTGCTCTAAAGGGAAGAAATGCAATTATTATCTGCCCACATCCAAATGGAAAAGTATGCGGAGCAAAGACCGTAGAATACATAAACCAGTATCTTGAAAAACTGGGAGCTCCAAAACACCTTGTACAAGTTGTTGAACAACCAAGCATGGAAATTTCAAATCTTGTTATGAAAATGACAGATGTATGTGTTTCCACAGGTGGACCAGCGATGGTAAAAGTTGCCTACAGCAGCGGCAAGCCTGCTTTCGGAGTTGGAGCAGGAAACAATCAGTGCCTATTAGACATAGATGCTGATATTAAAGACGCAGTACCAAAAATTATCAGAGGAAGAGTTTACGACAATGGAGTTCTTTGTACTTGCGAACAAACTATTATTTGTCCCGAAAGCAAGTTGGATGAAATCATTGGGGAGTTCCAAAAGCAGGGAGCATATTACGTTTCCGATCCTAAGGAAGTTGTTGCTTTAAGAGATACTACTTTCCCAGACGGAATGCTTAGCAAAGCCTGCGTTGGCTTAAGCGCACCAAGGATAGCCGAAATAGCAGGAATCAAAGTTGATCCTGAAACTAAGCTTTTAATTGTAAAGGCTGATGGACCAGGAAGAGAAGACCCATTTGCAAAGGAAAAATTATTTCCTATTCTTGCGGCTTATACATATAAGACTTGGAAAGAAGGAGTTGACATTGTAAATGCCAACTTGGAATATGAAGGCAAAGGCCACAGCATGGTTATACATTCTTTCACAAAAGGCAATATTGAGTATGCTGCAGAAAATATTCCTGTATCCCGTTTCCTTGTAAATGGTATTGGTTCCAGCGGACTTGGCGGAGCTTATACAAACGGACTTGCACCAACAGGAACTTTGGGTTGCGGCTCATGGGGAAACAACAGTATTAGTGAAAATTTAAGTTATAGACATTTAATTAATATAAGCAGAATTGCTTATACAAATCCAAATGCCAAGATACCAACACCAGATGAAATCTGGGGCTAAAAAACCAATTAAAAAGTAGATATACAAAAATCAAAAGATTGCAAGTCATTGGCCACGCCAATGACTTGCAATCTTTTTTTTAAGGCAATAGCTGCAAAATCAAAGAGATCTGCCAATTCAGGCCGCCTGATTCAAATGTAAGGAGAAGCGCACAACTGTATGAACAACCATACAATTTAGAATATGTCGTTCTAGAAAAATACAAAGTAAAGGGGCCAAGCTATGGTTGCCAAACTTCAATTTTCTAACTAAAAATGAGATAGGAAGCCTTTAGCGTGGCTTTAATTAGGCTTTATTCATTATGAAAAATCATCCGATAGAAGTTGAGAATATTATTTGATATATCTGGCATAATTCTTGCGTTTGATATACGTATATAACTAAAAATAATCAAGGAGGTATTTGAAATGGGACAATTAACTAGCCCAATGGCTGGAAAAATTCAGGGAATAAACATTAAGGTAGGACAAATGATTACTGAGGATGACGAATTATTCATCATTGAAGCAATGAAGATGGAAACTGTTGTATACGGAGATCCTGGAATTGTTACAGAGATTTTTGTAAAAGAAGGCGACCGCGTTGAAGAAGATGATTTAATAGCGACAATTGAATAATAACGAAGGCAATAAACCAAAATAGTATTCAAATTAATTTTATTAATATTTTATAGGAGGTTCAATAATGGATTTTGGATTAACTGAAGAACAAAAGATGGTGCAGGACATGGCTCGTAATTTTGCTGAAAAGGAAATTGCGCCCTTTGTTGAAGAAGACGAAGAAAATCACTATTATCGTAGAGAAATACTAACAAAAATGGGAGAATTAGGTCTTTTAGGCTGGAGTATACCTGAAGAGTTAGGTGGAAACGGAATGGGATGGATGGAAGGCGTAATTGCTTTATATGAAATCGCTAAAGTTCACACAGCTTGGAGATTAAGCATAAGTGGAAATTGCTGGGGACCTGCCATGACTATCAATGAGTGGGGAACTGAAGAACAAAAGCAAAAGTATATCCCTGACCTAGTAGCTGGAAAAGCTGTTGGAAGCTTTGCATTGACTGAAGCAAACTCAGGATCAGACGTTGGAAGCATGAAAACATTTGCTGCTGACAAAGGCGACCACTGGTTGCTAAATGGTTCGAAAATGTGGATATCAGGTGGACATACAAGTGATACTGGTCTTGTTTATGCTGTAACAACTGAAGGCGGAGGCCCAAGAGGACTGTCCTGCTTTATCATCGATTACAATAACACTCCAGGAATCACAAGAATTCCAATCACAAAGAAAGTTGGAATGTGGACGGCTCCAACATCGGAACTAGTATTTGAAAACGCAGTTGTTCCGAAAGAAAATCTACTTGGAGAAGTGAATAAAGGCTTCCAGATTTGCATGTGGATGCTTAACAATACACGTATGGGTTGTGCAACTGGAGCAGCAGCATTGTCTGCAGCATGTCTTGAAGGTGCAGTGAATTATGCAAACGAAAGAACTCAGTTCGGCCAGCCTATCGGAAAATTTCAGATGATTCAACAGCAGATTGCAGAAATGAAACTGGAAGATGAAGCTGCCAAATACTTGGTATATAAAGCTGCATGGCTGAAAGAAAACAAGATGCCAAGTCAGCAAGCTACTTCAATGGCAAAATTGTCGGGTTGCAATGCTGCAGTACATGGCGCAAATATGGCTATGAAGATTTATGGATCATATGGCTACTCAACTGAATATCCATGTGGAAGATGGCTTCGTGACGCCAAACAGTTCGAAACATTGGAAGGAACATCCAACATACATATGGGTATTGTTGCAGGAATCGAACTAGGCTACCAGCCAAACAGGTAAACAATGAGTTATAACTTAAAAATAAAATAATATTTTATTGAGAGGGTATGAAAAATGAATTTTGAATTAAGCGATGATCATGTAATGATGCGTAAAATGGTTCGCGATTTTGCTGAAGCAGAATGTGCGCCAGGAGCTGAAGAAAGAGACGAAAAAGAA
The DNA here is from genome assembly GCA_037144355.1 of Eubacteriales bacterium. Taxonomy (GTDB): domain Bacteria; phylum Bacillota; class Clostridia; order Peptostreptococcales; family Anaerovoracaceae; genus JBAWWY01. Next base: position 22,322 of record JBAWWY010000003.1, read on the forward strand.
GAATTCCCAATGGAATTATGGAAAAAATGCGGAGAACTTGGTCTTGCTGGGGTCACATTCCCAGAAGAATTTGGTGGTGTTGGAGCGGATTACCTATCTTATGCAATCACTATTGAGGAATTGTCTCGTGTGGATGCATCTTTAGGTGTTACTATTTCAGCACATTCCAGCTTATGCGCAAATCCAATATATATGTTCGGGACACAGGAACAAAAGGAAAAATACTTGATTCCTTTGGCAACCGGAGAAAAGATGGGAGCATTCGGACTTACTGAATCAATGGCAGGATCTGATGCATCTGGAACCCGTACAACTGCAGTAAGAGATGGAGATGATTATATCATCAATGGTTCCAAAATCTTTATTACCAATGGATACTATGCAGACGTATATGTTATAACTGCTCAAATGGACAAGAGCAAGGGAAATAGGGGTATAGCCGCCTTCATTCTTGAAAAGGACACTCCTGGATTTACTTTTGGTAAAAAAGAGAAAAAGATGGGAATTAGATCTTCAGCAACTTACGAACTTGTTTTCGAAAATGTACGCATACCAGCTGAAAATCTGCTTGGTGAAGAAGGACAAGGATTTAAAGTTGCAATGACAACTCTTGATTATGGAAGAATCGGGATTGCATCACAAGCATTGGGTATTGCTCAAGGAGCTTATGAACAAGCTTTGAAATATTCCAAGGAAAGATCTCAATTTGGGAAAACTCTTTCTCAAATGGATGTCATCCAATTTAAACTAGCTGACATGGCTCTTGAAATAGAAGCTGCACGTCTACTTGTTTATCAAGCTTGCCATTATGCAACTTTACATAAACCAGTTTCAAAATATGCGGCCATGGCAAAAGTGTTTGCAGCTGAAACTGCCAACAAGGTTGCAACTCAGGCAGTTCAAATACTAGGTGGATATGGATATACAAGAGATTATCCAGTTGAACGTATGATGAGAGATGCAAAAATAACTGAAATTTATGAAGGCACCAGTGAAATACAGCGTATTGTCATAGCTGCTAACATTCTTAAAGATTAATTGAATTAGGTAGCAAGGAGGAAAATATGAATATTGTGGTTTGTCTTAAACAAACATTTGATACAGAAGCTAAGATAGTATTAGACAGCAAAGGAAAGATCGACAGCACTGGGGTTAATTTGGTAATAAATCCTTACGACGAATTTGCAGTTGAAGAAGCTTTGAAGCTAAAAGAAAAATTTGGCGGAGAAGTTACTCTTGTGAGCATGGGTGGGGAAAGAGTCCAGGAATCACTTCGTACAGCTCTTGCTATGGGTTGCGACCAGGCTATCCTAGTCAATGATCCATTAATAGAAAATCCTGATGAGTGGGTTACTGCTGAGATACTAGCAAAAGCAATTTCACAAATCCCTCACGATATCATTCTGGGCGGACGTATCGCAGTGGACGATGGCTCCAGCCAGGTTGCAATTCGTGTTGCAGATGCCCTAAATATCCCTTCCATAAGCAGTATATTGAAATTGGAAGTTGAGGATAATAAAGCAACTGTGACTAAGGAAATCGATGGTGGAACTGAGATAATTGAAGTTGATCTGCCAGTGGTAGTTACAGCTCAAAAGGGCCTCAACATACCAAGATATCCAAGCATGATGGGAATTATGAAAGCTAAGAAAAAGGAAATAAAAATATTAACTCTTGCAGATTTGGGCATAAGCCTGGCAGATATCCCACAGAAAATGACTGCGGCAAAATACAGTTTGCCAAGTCCACGCAAGGGTGGCATAAAAATTACCGGTGAAGCAGCCGATAGCGCAAGAGAATTAGCAAGAATTCTTCGAGAAGAAGCAAAGGTAATATAGGGAGGAGGAAATAGCATGGCAAAAGGAATTTGGATAATAATAGAACAAAATAAATTGGACATCCGAAAAGTTTCCCTAGAACTTCTCAGTCAGGGAAGAATTTTGGCTGACCAAACTAAAGAACCACTTGTAGCAGTAATTCTTGGCAAGGGAGTTAAAGATATAGCCCAAAAGGTTGCAGCTTACGGAGCAGACAAGGTAATCATTGTAGATGATGAAAAGCTGGCTGAATATACTACTGGCGCATATACGTCCGTACTAAACAAGTTGATCAGAAAAGAAGAACCTCAGGCAGTACTTATTGGAAATACTGCGGTTGGAAAGGATCTTGCACCTCGCCTTGCGCAACGTCTAGGAGTAGGAATGGCTTCGGATTGCACAGGCATGACAATTGATGCTGAAAGCTTTCTGACATTTAAAAGACCAATTTATGGTGGCAAGGCATTTGTAGAACTTGTTTCAAATGCAAGGCCTGTAATGGCTACAATTCGTCCCAACACGTTCCCAATTGCAACTCCAGACGAAGCCCATAAAGCTGAAGTTGTAGTAGAAACAGCTGATATTGATCCTTCGGATCTTAGAGCTATTTTGAAAGAAGTCATAATTTCTGCTTCACAGCGTCCAGAATTAATAGAAGCGAATATCATTATCTCTGGTGGACGAGGGATGAAGGGGCCGGAAAATTACGTTATGCTGGAAGAATGTGCGGATGTAATTGGTGCTGCTGTTGGAGCTTCACGTGCTGCTGTAGATGCTGGATGGATAGAACAAAAATTCCAGGTTGGACAAACTGGAAAGACCGTTTCACCAACACTTTATATAGCTTGTGGAATTTCCGGAGCTATTCAACATCTTGCTGGAATGGGATCTTCAAAAGTAATTATTGCGATAAATAAAGATCCTGAAGCGAATATTTTCACATTAGCCGATTATGGCATAGTGGGAGATCTTTTTGAAATCGTTCCGCTATTGACACAGGAGTTTAAGAAACTTGTCTAAATCCAATTAAATGAATTAATAACGCGGAGTGGACACGCTCCGCGTTAAAATTGGTTGCGAAAGGGGATATGCCATGAAGGAGCAGGAACTTAAAGCAGAAGAATTGAATCAAAAAGAGCTTGCTAGTCTGGCTATGGACATGATGCACAGAACCATGGTGCATCATGTTTTCTGGTTCAAAGAAGTTGAACACCAGATGGGTTTTGAGAAAGCCTTGGAAATAATGGGGTCAGCTTATGAAAAGAGCAAGGGTGTTCAACTAAATCGTCTGGGTAAAATTCTTGGTTTCAAGCTTATCGATGGAATTCCCGAACCACTGCTCAATATGTCAGGAGAAAAAATAAAAGAGCTTATTGAATGCCTGGGAATAAACTGGCTGGCTGGTGACGGCATTTGGTTTCAGTCAGTGGAGTCAAAGTATGGCATGCTGGATGCGAAAAGGTGCAACGATTCATGCTGGGCATGGTTTTCACCTTTTGAGGCCTGGTCTATCATGCGACTTTTGGAGCTGCCGGAAAATTCCGGGTTGGAAGGATTGAAAAAAGCACTGAAGATGCGATTGTATGCTCAAATAAACGTTCAGTCTATAATCGATGAAAGCCCCGATAGCATTATCTTTCAAATGAACGATTGCCGGGTACAGAGGGCTAGAAAAAACAAGGGAATGGATGATTATCCTTGCAAGTCGGCAGGAATGGTGGAATACACCAATTTTGCAAGCGCCATTGATTCCAGAATTAAAACCGAGTGCATCGGTTGTCCTCCAGACAATCATCCAGATGAATGGTTTTGTGCTTGGCGATTTAGTTTAGTTAAGGAGTGAAAAAATGATTGAATTAACAGGAGCAAATATAGCAATAATGATAGGTGTATTCCTAGTGGTTGCATTTACCTTTATTATTTGCATAAAAAGAGAGCTTAGATAAGGAATTGTGATAAATAATTAGAAAGGAAAAAATATTATGGATCAATCAATCGGAATAGCTTTGGAGATATATTTAATAGCAGCTGTTGTAGCTCTAGTTATTGCAGGTTTAATTAAAGGAATGCTAGGGGTTATAACCCGTATCTCTGCTAAAGTTGCTAAAAAAGAGCAGAAGAGCGAGGTAGAGATATGAATTTAGCGACCTTATTTCAAGGTATAGGAACACTCTTTTATCAAGATACTAAAATAGCTGTTGCCAGAGTAGTTTTAATTATAATTGGGATATTACTTGTGTATCTAGGTAAAAAAGGAACATTGGAACCATTAATCATGATCCCAATGGGATTTGGCATGGCCTCGGTAAATGCAGGAGTGCTTTTTTTCACTGCTACTCGTACAGGAACTCTCTTTGTTGATCCTCTTGTCAGTGACACAGATGGAATAATGAGAATGCTTCAAATCGATTTTCTGCAGCCAATTTATACTTTTGCATTTAGCAATAGTTTAATTGCCTGTATTGTGTTTATGGGTATCGGGGTTATTGCCGATGTAGGCAATGTTTTAAGATTCCCATTTACAAGCATGCTTATTGCCTTGTTCGCTGAACTTGGTACCATAGCCACTTTCCCAATCGCTCATGCAATGGGATTAAATTATGGAGAAGCAGCTGCTATTTCCATCGTTGGTGGAGCTGACGGGCCTATGGTTCTTTTCACATCACTGATGTTGGCACCACAACTATTTGTGCCAATTACGGTTATTGCTTATCTTTACTTAAGTTTAACCTATGGTGGATACCCATTCCTGATTCGTCTTATGATTCCAAAGGAGTTTAGAGGAATCGCAGTAAAAACATCCAAGGTTACAGGTATAACATCAGGTGAGAAGCTTGCTTTTGACATACTAGCCTGTACAGTCCTAAGTTTATTGTTTCCGGTTGCAGCACCATTATTCTTAAGCTTCTTCCTAGGCAACGCAATAAAGGAATCAGGAATACCAAAATATTCTCAACTTATTGAAGATGGATTCCTATATGGAGCGACTTTCTTCTTGGGATTATTGCTAGGAGTACTTTGCGAAGCAAGTACAATTATGAATCCTAAGGTTTTAATACTTCTTGTTCTAGGAATGATTGCACTTTTACTCTCGGGTATCGGTGGAATCATTGGAGGATATGTTGTTTATCTTATCAATAATAAAAAATTCAATCCAACAATAGGGATCGCTGGGGTATCATGCGTTCCAACTACGGCAAAAGTAGCTCAACACGAAGTTAGCGCAATTAACAAGCGCGCCATCATACTTCAGTTTGCAATGGGTGCCAACATTTGTGGAGTTATAACAACTGCAATAATTGCTGGTATTTACGTATCCATGATTCCGTTAATAAAATAATAATTTAATACAAGGAGGTAACAAAATGGCAGATTTAAGAAGCCCTATGGCGGGAAAGATTCAAGGAATAAACATCAAGGTTGGACAAATGATTACTGAAGATGATGAACTATTCATAATTGAAGCCATGAAGATGGAGACTGTAGTCTATGGAGACCCAGGAATAGTAAAAGAGATTTTTGTAAAAGAAGGCGACCGTGTTGAAGAAGATGATCTAATTGCAACAATTGAATAAGTGCTATTAATTATTTTGTAGATAAATACTGCGAAAACTCACTGAAAGGAGAATTGAAATGACACAATATGGATATCCCTTACATCCCTACTTCAAAGAAATGCCAAGTATTGGCAAGGAACTGGTAAGAACTCTTAAACAAAATGTGGAGGAATTGGAAAACCAGGAAGCTATTGTTGCTAAAGAAGTTGATCGTGTTAAAAATAGCGGAAAATCAACAGAGGCAATGAATGAAAAGGGCGAATGGACTGCATGGCAGAGACTGGAATATCTGGTAGATCCAGGAACCTGGTGTCCACTTCATACTATATATGACCCAAAAGGAAATGAAGAAGGAAATACTGGCGTAATTGACGGACTTGGAAAAATCGCCGGCAAATGGGCAATAATAATTGCTTCCAACAACAAAGTAATGGCGGGAGCATGGCTTTCAGGCCAGGCAGACAATGTTCTTCGCGTTACAGATATTGCCAAGAGGCTTCATTTGCCATTGGTTTGGGTGCTAAACTGCAGTGGTGCCAAATTGGTGGAACAAGAACAGATTTTCCCAGATAGAAGAGGTAGCGGAGCTCCATTCTTCAGACATGCCGAACTACAGAAATTGGGGATTCCAATTATTGTCGGCATCTATGGAACAAATCCAGCAGGTGGAGGATATCACTCAATAAGTCCTACAATTTTGATCGGACATAAAAAATGCAATATGGCAGTTGGCGGCGCTGGTATCGTAAGCGGCATGGCTCCAAAAGGATACATTGACGACGAAGTAGCCCAGGCACTTATTGAACAGACGAAGAAATTCAATGCAACCCCTCCAGGACGTGTGGAAATTCACAACGGTTCAACTGGATTCATCAGAGACGTTTGCGATACTGAAGAGGAAGTACTGGATGATATTAAGAGTTATATGGGTACATTGCCTGCATATGACCCAAGATTTTTCAGAGTTGCAGCACCAGCTGAACCTAAATTTCCTGCTTCCGACCTTTATAGCTTGATTCCGTTAAATCCAAAACGTGTTTATCCGATGCATGAAGTATTGGCTAGATTGTTTGACAATAGCGAACATATGGAGTTTAAACCTGATTACGGCCCAGAAATGTATTGCGGATTAGCTAAAATCGACGGTTTCCTATGTGGATTTATTGCAAACAACCAGGGTGGTTTGGGAACTGGATATCCAAAATATGCTGATTATGAGGGAATAGGTGGAAAGCTATATAGAGAAGGCCTTATCAAAATGAATGAGTTTGTAACCCTATGCGGTCGTGACGCCATTCCTATGATTTGGGTTCAAGATACTACTGGCATTGATGTTGGAGACACAGCAGAAAAAGCAGAAATGCTTGGACTTGGAATGGCTCTAATCTATTCAATAGAAAAATCCGACAATCCAATGATGACGATTGTTTTAAGAAAAGGAACAGCTGCAGCCCATTATGTACTAGGGGGACCACAGGCAAATAACAACAACGCCTTTACTCTAGGAACAGCTGCAACGGAAATCTACGTAATGCATGGTGAAACAGCAGCTGCGGCATCATATGCACGTCGTCTTGTAAAAGATCAGGAAGATGGCAAGCCACTTGATGCAACAATTGCAAAGATGAACGATATGATAAAGCAGTATAACGACAAATCGAGACCTGAGTATTGCGCACAAAAGGGATTTGTTGATGAAATCGTAAATCTTCCAAATCTTAGAAATTACTGCAAGGCATTTGTTGGATCCTATTACCAGAATCCAAAGACCATTTGCGCAGTGCATCAGATGCTTACCCCAAGAGTTATCAAAGGGTAAAATGTGAAGCCAAAAAGAAATTAAACAACAAGTTAGACAATCTTTAAAAGGTGCTGATAAAATAACAACAGCACCTTTTTTGTTGTCCTAATAATGACTTTTAAGACCGCATATACATGGGAAATATGTGTATGTGGATGCCTGCTCATATTGACAACGGATCGCTTTCATTTTATACTAAACATAACTGTGCAGACGAAAGTCTGCCTCTCGAAATTGTTAAATTCTATTATTCAAAGTATAAAAATGTAATAAATTTCCGTAAAATTATATGTCAGCATTTGATTTAGACCTTATGAAAGGAAAAACAAAAGTGGATGCTTCCAATTCCTTGAATTCGAATACACGGCTAACAGTAGGGCAGATGATGAATAAGAATTTCAAAGTTCTTTATTCGGAAGATACTTTGCGTACCGTAGTTGAGTATTATCAGGAATACAAGATCAACACCCTTCCTGTGGTTGATGAAAATGAAAATCTGATTGGCGTTTTCCCAAAGAAAAGATTGTTTATGGCTTTACTGGAAAACGTAAGCCTGGATGTTCCATGTGGTCCTTATATGGTCACAAATCCTATTTTCGTAAGAGATGATAGGACATACGATGAATATTCGCTGGTTTTAAGAGTTACAAAAAGCCAGGTAGACAACGTGGTTGTACTTAATAGATTAGACAAAGTAGTTGGAATGATTGGAACTGCAGAGTACCTAAGAGAAAGTCTGAATATAATCACATCATCGTCAGCTATTCTTGAGTCGTTATTCAGGGTTAATTATGAAGGCATCATCATTGTTGACAGGAATGGCTTTATATTGAGGATAAACCCAGCAGCGGAAAAAATGTTTCAACTTAACTTTAATGAAGACAAAGGCAAGAATCTCAAGGATATTCTTCCGGAGATTACAATTTCAGATGAACTCCATATAGGATTGAAAAGAACGGTAAAATCGCTCCCTGTTCTAATCAACCAGGTCCCAATCATTGAAAACAATGAAAAAATTGGTTCGAGTTTTGCGTTTTTAGATATTTCAGATATGGAAAAGATAGCCCAGGAATTGGAAATAGTAAAAGCCCTGCAGACTACCATAGATGGAGTACTTGGAGCCTCTTCCGACGGGGTATTTGTATCGGATATCTCAGGAACGATAAAATACTTAAACGAACGTGCTTGTAAGCTTGTATCGCAGCCTTGCGAACAAATTATTGGCAAGCAGATTCAAGTAATACTTCAAACGAACAGCCCAATCAAAATAGCTAAATCAGGTTCTGCGGAAGTTGGATCCTATGATATATTCGGGAAAAAATGTATTGTTTCCCATGTACCATTCAAGAAAAGCAATAATGAAGATGGAGAAATCAGCGGAATTGTAAGTACGGTATACCTGAATGATAATGCGGTTGCCGAAGAAATTGCCAAGAAGTGGTTCTTCTTAAATCAGCAGGTTGAATATTACCGTGATGAACTTGAAAAGAGGGGCGGCAGTTTTGGACGCTTTGATCAGATTGTGACAAACAACCCAGAATGCGAAAAGATAAAGAAGGAAGCCTTATTCATAGCAAGAAGCAGTTCCACGGTCTTATTGACCGGCGAAAGCGGTGTTGGAAAGGATATGTTCGCGCGAGGTATCCATGAAGCAAGCCCAAGAGCCAAAAACCCATTTATAAAAGTAAATTGTGTAGCGATTCCAGAAACTCTATTTGAATCCGAACTCTTCGGCTATGCCCCTGGTTCTTTTACAGGCGCACTGAAGAATGGAAAAGCTGGATATTTTGAGAGAGCTCATACGGGAACCATATTTCTAGATGAAATTGGGGATATCCCATTATCAATCCAAGCCAAGTTGCTGCAGGTATTGCAGGAAAAAGAATTTATGCGCGTTGGTGGGACCACAAAAAAGATAGTCGATGTAAGAATTATAGCAGCTACCAATAGGGACTTAAGAGAAGCGGTAGCCAAAAAAACATTTAGGGAAGACCTTTTTTATCGCCTCAATGTAATACAGATTTACCTGCCACCACTAAGAGATCGTCCAGAAGACATATTGCCATTAGCTGAAACGTTCATAGAAAAATACAACCGCATATTGGGTTCGAAGGTGACTGGAATCAATGAATCAGCAAAGAAGGCACTACAGGATTATTCCTGGCCGGGTAATATTCGTGAACTGGAAAACGCCATAGAAAGAGCTGCAAATTATGCATGGGAAGGTAAAATCGGAATTGAAAATCTCCCAGGGCAAATCATACAGCTGGAAGATGAACCATCCATGCCATTTTCATCCTATAGAAGCACCATGGTTGACTTTGAAAAGGAAATGCTCGTAGACGTTCTAAAGAAAGCAAATGGGAATAGAAGCGAAGCAGCAAGGATGCTCAACTTAAGCCGGTCGGCATTCTATGACAGGCTTACTAAATACAATTTAAAATAATAACAAATTGAGGCCGGGAATGAACTCCCGACCTCTTTATTTTAATTCTATAAATATTTATTGTTTAAAAAAAAATATTTTGTTTCTGATTCCGTAGTAGATAAGGCTTAATGTACAAGTGTCAATTTAGCTTCCTGAAGGATGGGATACCAGTCAACCTGGCAAACAAGTCTTTCTCCTACTGCGTAATGTAGAGAAATATATTGCATTGACTTGTGCAGTTTTTTTCAATGAATGAATTCGCTTAGCAGCGGATTTTTATTTTTGACCAATTTGCCATTTTCTTTTCGGCTACAATTCTTTTAATTTTCAATAATTTCAGACAATTCAGATTATTATTTTTCAATCCATAAAAATTGGCTTAATTTTTGCTTTAGTAAGATACTGTAATAATTTAATCAAAAAGAGAGAGATTGGAGGATAAAAAAACCACGCAATTATTATAGGTTAGTAATAATTCTTACAAAAAAATGCAAAATCAAAATTTTATATTAAGAGGGAGATGAATCTATGTCCAATTTGATTGAAAAAAATGAAGATGGCTTGCAGAGAGGACTTAAACAGAGGCATATCACAATGATCGCAATAGGCGGTGTTATTGGAGGAGGCCTATTCCTTGGTAGCGGTAAAGGAATTTTAACTTATGGACCCGCTATTATTCTTGCTTATTTGTTTGCTGGCTTGCTTGTCCTCTGCGTCATGAGGATGCTGGGTGAAATGACCAGTGTACGACTCAATACCACTGGATCTTTTATGGCATTTGCTAGTGAAGCTTTTGGCCCTCTAGGAGGGCATATAACCGGATGGCTTTACTGGTTTTTCTGGATGTATATTATTGCGCTGGAAGCCGTATTCGGCGGGCAACTACTGAATTCGCTACTGCCAAACCTTATCCCAATTAACTCAATGTGGTTTGTTAGCCTGATTCTGACGATTTTACTTACCATTTCAAATTGTTTCAGCGTTAAAAATTACGGTGAGTTTGAATTCTGGTTCGCAATCATTAAAGTCGTAACTGTTTGCGCTTTCTTAGGCTTGGGCGTTTTGATCATGGTAGGAGCAATCCCTTCGTTCCCAGCTCCTGGTCTGACCAATATACTCAATGTAGCAAATGGCGGCTTTGCACCATTTGGTTGGTCTGCTGTTCCACTAGGCCTACTGTTTATCATGTTTGCCTTCTTTGGAGCTGAAATTGGGGCTATTGCAGTCCGTGAGTCCGACAACCCTGGTAAAGCAATTCACACTGTTATCAACTCGGTTGTATGGAGAATTATGCTTTTCTATATCGGTTCCATTACGATTATTGCCCTTGTCCTTCCATCTATCGATAAAGAGCATCTGGTTAATCCTTATGCATCTATTTTTGATATGGCTGGAATCCCATATGCTGGAACCATCGTTACATGCGTTGTTTTGACCTCAGTCCTATCCTGCTTGAACTCTGCCCTATATACAAACTCAAGAATGTTGTTCGGACTGGCGAAAGAAGGTAACGCACCTAAATTCCTTTTAAAATTAAACAGACACGGTGTTCCTGTACGCGCTGTCATAGCAAGCACTACCTTTTCCTATATAGCGGTTATCATTCAGCTTATATCAACATCGAATTTTGACCTGTTCGGGTATATCGCCAATGCAGCCGGCGCCGTTGCGCTTATTGTTTATGGTATGATTGCTGCTTCCCATATTAAGTTGAGAAGGGCCAATCCTGATTTGCCTTATGCAATTAAAATGTGGGGCTTTCCTTACTTGTCATATTTTATCGTTGCCGCGTTGATTGCTGCCGTAACTATGATGTTCTTTATAGCTGAGCTTCGTCTACAGCTTATATCAACAGTAGTACTTGGAGTGATCACCATAGCAATATACTTCTTGATTCATATGAATGATGCTAAAGAAGCACTAAAGATTGCCTCAATGCCTATTCTTGAGGTCCCTGAAGAAGAACATCACGCTTAATTGCTGCCGTAACCATTATGGTATTTATAGCTGAGCTTAGTTTACAGCTTATATCCACAGTGGTACTTGGAGTAATCACCATAGCATTATACTTCCTGATTCATAGGAATGATGCTAAAGAACCAAAAAAAAATTGCCTCAATACCTATTATTGAGGTGGAACCAGAAGAATAGAAAACGTCAAATTTTCCCTGTGGGCGAGTGCAAATTCGCCCACAGTTTTTTTTAGCAATTTTCAGATAGAGCATATTCAAATCTCCTCTAAGTGTTGAGTTTTGAAACTACATATTACTCGAGATTTAGTTTATGCTTTTTTCTAAATATGGCTTAATGTACAAGTGTCAATTTAGCTTCCTGAAGGCTGGGATTCCAGTCAACCTGGCAACCAAGACTTTCTCCAATGAATCTAAGAGGAAGCATGGTTCTTCCTGGGGGAACAAGCAGGGGTTTAACACTGGTATTGGCAGGATCTATCATCTTTGGAACACCATGTACCATTGCTATATTATTGCCAATCCATAACTCGATAACGGTGTCTTCAGAGGTTATTGTAACCTTTTGATCCAATGAATTCCAACCTGTAACAGCGCCCAAAGGGTCAGCTATATACCTTACAGGGAGAAGAAGCCGGTTGTCCCTCATTATTGGACTGGCATCCATTAGTTGACTAATATTATTGACAAGATACTCAGACTGGCCAAGATAAAGCTTTAGGATGGTTGTACCATCAGGAGTTTTAGGTTCTGTTGCGGCAGGCTCTGGTATTATAGGAGCAGGAGTTACTGGATCTGGAATAATTGGGGTTGGTATAATTGGCAATGGGAAAGGAGTTATATCTAAAGGTTGAAATAACTTCCAATCATCTGCAATGATTGGAAGGAAATGAAGCCCAGAACCAAGTAATTTGTAATCAAAATTAATTGCATCATTAGGTAATTCAAGTATTGCTTTAAAGCTTACTCGAGAAACTGGAACTAATGGAAGTTGGGAAACGGCATTGAATGATTGAGTTGGATAGCCATTCCAAGTTGGGCTTGTCCAGCCAGATTTACCTAATTGATAATATATTTTAAAACTAGCAGATGAACCAGCAAACCATTTATTCTTTAAATAGGTTTCATCAGCATATTGGAGGTTAGGAAGGTTTCCATAAAATCTTGCATCGGTTAGCTTTGAGCAATCAGAGAAGGCGCTAGAACCCATGATAATTAAACTTGCAGGCAATGTAACACTGGCAAGATTGGATTTGCTGAATGCCCCCCCGCTGATTGTAGTTAGACCACTTGGCAAAGAAACAGTGGATAAATTACTGCAATTGTAAAAAGTGCTCCGTTCGATGACCTTGACGCCAGAGGGTATTACAATTCCAGTCAAATTTATACAATTCGAAAATGCCCCCTCATGAATTGCTGTTAAAGTGTTTGGAAGAGATAAATTTTTCAAGCTATAACATTCTTCAAAAGTGTACATCTCAATAGTTTTAAGCCCAAATGGCAAAGTCAAATTTGAAAGATTTGTACAGCCGCCAAATGCGCTATATCCTATTCCTGTTGAAACGCTTTGGAAATTAACTGTGGTTAGCGCAGTACAAAAGCGAAATGCATAATAGCCGACAGAAGTTAAATTCGATGGAATAGTTAAACTCTTAAGCATGCCGCAATGAACAAAAGCATTATTGCCGATTGTGGTGAGGCCTTGGGGCAATATAAAACTAGTCAAATAATCATTATCGGTAACAGAATTTTCTAAAAGGATTTTGACAGTGGATGGAACGGTGTAACTTGTATCAGTTTTAGCTTTTGGGTACCTAACCAATGTGGTTTTATCTTTGTTGTAAAGCACTCCATCTTGGCCCGAAAAATATTGATTGGTCGGATCAACGACGAAAGCTGCTACTTCCTTGCATCCTTCAAAAGTTGTCAATGCAATAGTCGATAGATTTTTTGGGATATTTATACTTTTCAACTTGTTATAACCAAAGGCATATTCACCAATCGAAATGAGGCTATCCGGTAGGGTTATTGAACTTAAAGCAAGACAACCTTCAAAAGCGCTAGTTCCAATTGTTTTTAAAGTGCTTGGAAGTTTTACACTAACTAAATTGGAACTCATTTCAAACGCGCTATCACCCAAGGCTGTGACACCTTCGGGGATGGTTACGGAAAGCATAGTTTTATTAAAAATGAATGAATTGCCGGCGATAATAGTAACGGGATTGCCCCCCAGTTTCGAAGGTATTACTAGGTTTTCGGCCGTACCAGTATATTTGGTTATAGTTACCTTACCATTTGATGTTGTGTACTGAAAATCTGGAGAATCGGCGAGAGGTATAAGAATTGGTGTAACTGGTGAAATTAAATTGGGGGAACCAACTATTGAGCTATCTTGAAGAGCTGTTGATGTAATCGGGGTTAGAACTAAGATCATGACAAGAAGATATAACGATAATTTGTTCAGGCTTTTCATGCTACTCATTCCTTTCGTATTTTAGCCATGATAAAGAAAAACGAGCCCTAACTAATTATAGAATCAAATTAATCAATCTTTATGCAACTATTATAATACTTTTATACCTTTTGTAAATTTTTTATTCCCAGTAAGTGCTTATTTATATTGCCAAAATCATACAAGCTGTGTTATCATAAACATCGTAGCAAAATCATAAAATTCTTTAAAATAAAAAGTATGATTAGCTCAACACTACGATCCCAATACTCTGGCGACATAGCCAAGTGGTAAGGCAGAGGTCTGCAAAACCTCTATTCCCCAGTTCAAATCTGGGTGTCGCCTCCAAGAAGAGCCTGCAACGAAAGCCGTTGCAGGTTTTTTTATTTATCAATATTGCATAGATATTTTAACAAAAGTGTTAAAATATGCAATTTTTTTTAACAAAACTGGGGCAGAACTGGGGTGGAATATCATCTTTTATGATATACTTAATCATTTAGTAGAAGGAATATAAAAAACATTTCCCATGTTCCTTGCCACAGACGATGCACACAGAAATAGTTTGCTTATTTAAAAAAAGGAGAGGCTAAAATGGAAATAATAAAAACAAAGAACCCTAATTTTACAATTAGATTCGCAAAACCCGAGGATGCGAGTTTAGTCCTAGATTTCATGAGAAAACTCGGGACTTATCAAAAAATGCGGGAGAAGATTACAGCTACAGAGGAAGGAATATCTAAACTTTTGTCAAACAAGCAAGGGGAAGCGATTCTTGGAGATTATGATGGTGAAACGGTAGCATTTTGTTTTTTTTATAATGATTCGTCAGCCTTTATTGGACAATCAAGCATTTTTATAGATGGCTTTTACGTTGATGAAACTATGCGATTTAAGGGTTTGGGAAAAATCATGCTAGCCTTTTTATCAAAGCTCGCAATCGATAGAGGTTGTAAAAGATTGGGATTGGGTTGCCTAGACTGGAATGAGCCATCCATTAAATTTTATAAAGAATTGGGAGCTTACAGTGTGGATGCGTTCACTATATATCGATTTTCTCCAGATAAGTTAAAGGAAAATGCAGATCAGTTTTAGCAAAGTGAATACACGCTTGTATAAATGGAGGCTTGAAATGGAGTCATGTAATTATCTTTACAACTTGAATTATCCCGAATTTGAAAAAGAATTATGTGCACTTGAAGTAAAGTCACTATTTAAAGATTTAATGAACGAGAAAGTTTTCTTTACAAATATAAAACTAGACCCTTCAGTGAGCCCGTATTTAAGAAATCGTATTGAGGTTTTATTCAGCCATACGTCCTTTACAGAGCTTGTTGGACTCTTGGATAATGCGGAGTTACATGCAACGGATTTTATGGTTAGATATGTGAAGTTGTATGATCAGGATCCTCCTTTCCAAATGAGAAGAAGTTATTGCAAACAACTGGGGTCTATAATACATGGGGAGCCATTATATATTTCACCTAAAGTAATATTTGGCATTACCTTTTATAAGGAGATGTGGTATTTTGGGATATTAAAGCAAAACGATATTACATGGAAAGAACATAAATATAAACCGTATTCATATTCCAGTTCTATCGATAGCAATGTTGCAAAAGCTCTTGTTAATATTGCAGGAAATGGTGATATGAATAAACGAATTATCGACCCTTGCTGTGGTGTAGGTACTGTTCTTTTGGAAGGAGTATTTTCAGGATACTTCATTAAAGGCTGCGAGATTAACAGAAAAGTTGCTAGAGCCGCACGTGGAAATTTGAAACACTTCAACTATGACACCCAGGTTATTACGGGAGATATTAAAGATATTGATGAAGTTTTTGATGCCTCCATTATTGATTTGCCTTATGGAAATTTCAATAGGACAACACAGGAAGAACTGCAATTCATCCTTAAAAATGCAAAACGAATATCAAAAAAAATAGTCCTTGTTTCCGCTAAAAATATAACCGAGGAAATACAAAATGAAAATCTATCCATTTTAGAGCAATGTGAAGTTGGGAAGAATGAGAATAGTGATTTCATACGTTATGTCTGGGTATGTGAGTAATTTGGCAAAGGCTTAAAATGAGTGTACTTGACTAGTAAGATTTAAGAATATAACATCTAATTGACAAGGAAACTTCAAGAATATATAAATGCAAAAATCGGAATGTATTTAACTACTAAAGAGGTCGCCAAAATGATAAGGAAAATTGGACTTAGACAAGCAGGGCTCATAAGTATTACCACTTGTATCGCGGCTGTAACTGTTCATATATTGGTCATATTTCGATTAATTCCATATACATGGATTAATGGTGGCCGTTCTGCAACTTATGAAATTGCAAGTCAGACTTCAATTGGCAGCATTCCATATTTTATTATTGTTATGTTCATAGCCTTGTTAGCAAGCGGGATTATTAATGTTAGGTGGAACCGTGTATTTAAGAATAGCTTTTCAATCTTATTATGGTTGCTTGTTGCATATAATTGTCTGGCTTTAATTATGCAATTACTTGGAACTCCATTCGAAAAAATTGTTATGAGTCTGGTATGTGTTTTTTCAATTATCGCAGGAATACGTTTAGCGATTGAAAAACGTTAATATATATTAAAGCTTCTAAGGCTTTTAATAAGGAATTGATAAATTTAGAAAGGTAGCTAACTTAAAAAGCGACGAGACATAGGAGGGCATTTCATGGACTTCGATATTGTAGTAGTTGGTGGTGGAATAGCAGGTTTAACATCTGCGGCTTATCTTTGCAAAGACGGTTATAAAGTGCTTGTCTGTGAAAAGGAAAAGACAACAGGGGGGCTGGTAAACTCCTTTGATTTCAATGGATTTACATTCGATGGGGGAATAAGAGCCATTGAAAATTCAGGGATTGTGTTACCCATGTTCAAGCAACTTGGCATTGATATTGATTTTGTGAAGAATAATGTCTCAATTGGAATTGAAAAAAATATCATAAGGCTTGCGTCTAGAGACAGCCTTCTTGATTATCAGAATCTTCTAAATGGAGAATTCCCAGACGATAAAATTGAAATCCAAGCAATTATCAATGAAGTGAAAAGAGTTATGATCTATATGGACATACTTTACGATATTGACAATCCTATTTTTCTAGATTTGAAAAACAACAAAGAGTATCTGTATAAAACAATTTTACCTTGGGTATTCAAATATATAACCACAAGCAAGAAAGTATTTAAACTCACTGAACCTATCGATGAGTATCTTGCAAAATTCACAAAGAACACAACACTAATAGACATCATTGCCCAGCATTTTTTCAGAAAAACACCATCGTTTTTTGCGTTAAGCTATTTTAGTCTTTATCTAGACTACCAATACCCAAAAGGTGGTACCGGAGTCATGATCGAAAAACTAGAAAAATTCATCCTGAATAATGGCGGAGAAATAAGAACTGATACAAACGTGTCCAAAGTTGACCCTCAGAATAAAATTATACAGGATCTTTCCGACAATACATATAATTATAAAAAAATGATTTGGACTGCAGACTTGAAGTTTTTATATGAGATTATGGATTTAGACAATCTTAAAAATAAAAGCCTCAAACAGAAAGCCATCGCACAAAAGAATGCCGTGTCAGATAAAATCGGAGGCGACTCCATTCTTACAGTATATCTGACGCTTGATATGGACAAGAGCTATTTTGAAGATATCTGTAGCGCACATTTATTTTACACACCTAAAAAGAAAGGCCTTTCATACATCGATTTGCAAAGTTTGATGATAAAAGATAAGAAAGGCTGCCCAGCAGGATTTACGCAGGATAAGGAGGCTTTGATTGATTGGATTCAGAAATATTATGAATTGACAACTTATGAAATAGCATGCCCTGTTATGCGGGATGAAAATCTAGCACCAAAAGGCAAAACGGGGCTTATTGTAAGCACACTAATGGACTATAACCTTGTAAAGCATATTTCAGAATCTGGCTGGTATGATTCCTTTAAAAAATTCAGTGAGAACACAATCATCGACATTCTAAATAAATCCGTTTTCCCTGGAATCAAGGCTAAGATTATTGACCAGTTTTCTTCTACACCTTTGACATTGGAAAGTCGCACTGGTAATTCCCAGGGGGCGATAACAGGTTGGGCGTTTACAAATAGTTCAATACCAGTCATTCACAGTATGCCAAAAATCGCTCAGTCAATATTGACTCCACTTCCAGATATATTTCAAGCTGGCCAATGGTCATTTAGCCCATCAGGACTTCCTATTTCAATTCTTACAGGCAAACTAGCAGCTGATAAAGTTAAAAAGCAATTAAAAAAAAGGGATTTTAAATAGGGACCCATTCGAATTTATTTGATTAACTAGAGTCCAGTCATTTTCATTGAAAGAGCCAGAATCCGTTTACCCATTTCTCTATCAAGAGCATGGGCTGCGGGTTTTTCTTCTATTGTCTGGTTGAAAAAACGTCCACTTATTGAGCTCATTTCAGGAGCAGATGCTAAATAATAGAGCGCATCCCCGGAAATAATGGGGTCTTTTAAAGAATACCATATTACATGGTGCAAAAAGGCTTTATAAAGCCATCCGTTATTGTTGCCGATGTTTGTTCTGACGTCACCTGGATGCAAAGCATTAATGGTGACTTGCGAGCCTTCAAGTTGGTCATTAAGCTCCCATACGGTTAAAAGTTGAGCTGTTTTAGAAGCGCCATAGCTTCTAAGACCAGTATAAAAACGTTTCTTCCAGTTCAAATCGTTTGGATCAAGGCCGTTGAAACGATGGCCTTCTGAGTTCACCTGAAGGATACGAGATGGCGCACTTTCTTTCATCCGTTCCATCAAGAGCTTGGTAAATAGAAATGAAGCCAGATGATTGACGCAAAATACAAGTTCAAATCCTGCCGTCGTATAGCGGCGCTTTGTGGAATGAAGCCCGGCGCTATTGATCAATACATCAATCTTGGGATAGGCCTTTAATATCATATCGGCCGCATTGCGTACGTCGTCTAGTCGGCTGAAGTCTGCAATGATTACATCAACAGGAATGTTCCATTTGGATCGTAATTCAGAGCTGATTAATTCTGCTTTCTGTCTGTTGCGACATACCATGACAATATGAGCTCCACCCTGTGCCAGTCGCCTTGAAGCCTCTAGGCCTACACCAGAGGTGGCACCAACTATCACGCAAACTTTTCCTGACATGGAAGCATTACTTTTCTTCTGGATTGCCTTTCCATTTTTTAAGAATATAAGTTCATCCGGTATCTTGAATTCCATATATTTTCACCTCATTAGCCAAAAAATTTACTCATAAACTTTCTATAGGATTTTCCGAATCCCGGAATACCGTTAAAGATATCGCCCCATAAATCATAATAGTCTCTTTGTCCTATTATTCTCCCGTCTTCATGCAGGGTTAGTTTAGTAGAACCGAAAATGGGGGTACTCGGAGACTTGCGAAATGACATGGTCATCTTCCAATCCATAATGATAATGTTGGAATCCTGCACAATAGAATCGATATCCATATGGAGTTCTTTGCATCGTTTTGTCAACCTGTTGCACATTGCCACAAAGTTTTCTTTTCCTTCAATTCTTTGAATTGAATCCTGAAAAACAATATCTGGGTGGTAGTAAGGAAAGATATGAGCCCAATCTGGTTTTCCATTGGTGTTATAAGTATTAGACCAGAGCAGAAGTACTGAGTCCGTGTTGAGATCCAAAAGAGCCATATCGAGATCAGAACTTGATTGTAATTCATCCATTTTATTCACCTGCCTTTGACTATAATAAGATCGATGTAGATAATCTGGAGCCATTGTATATATTATGTATCAATATAAACATTATATCAGATTTGCAAGCTCATTTCTGAAAGCATTGCAGATTAGTCAATATTTTGGTATAAATATATTAGAGGCAGGTTGTACTAGTTTCGATTAATTTATTTTGGGTAATGTTTGCATAAGAATCTAAATAAGGTTAACGAAGGAGTGAATACGATGCCAAAAGTATTGCCAAATAATAAACAATGGCTTAGAGGCGGACATCTCAATCAGAAGCGCCACCTTGACATGACCGATGAAGAGAAGAAAAATATTGTTACTTGCCCTGGTATTAAAGCGGATCATCCTTGCAAAAATCCGGTCTATAGATGTTCTGAATGCGGTAATTATGGATGTGATCAGGAAGTAGCAGATAAATGTTCCGCACAAGGTTTTAAAAATGACAAATGCTTAAACTGTGGTTCCGTAGGAACAAGAATACCACTAATGAAGGATGAATATGCCCAATATGTTGCAGAATGGGAAGAAGAAGTACCAGTGATAGGCAAGTAAGATAAACTTATTTGAAACTGAAAACTGAATATGATTGTGACCACACTTTGATAATAAAGTGTGGTCTTTTTATTTACATGTCTAAATTATGTAATATACTTAAATATATTAATTTAGCAAATCGCTAGTTTTTATTGCAACAATAAATAAAAGGAGACATCTGATGAGCATATACAATCAAATTTTGAATAACTTGACTGAGGAATACATCTTAAAAACAAGAGAATCAAAAGCTCTTCATGAAAAAGCAAAAAAATATATGCCTGGCGGAGATACAAGGACTATAACCTTTTTCAAACCATATCCATCATATATTGAATATGGGAAAGGCTTCAAAATCTGGGATGCAGATGGGAATCGGATAATTGACTTTCAAAACAACTATACTTCACTGATACACGGGCATGCCTACAAGGGAATCGTAGATGCAGTTTCAGAGCAGATTGCGAAAGGTTCGGTCTTTTCAGCACCACTGAGGCAACAGACTGAGCTGGCAGAGATTATATGCTCAAGGGTTCCATCAGTTGAAATGATTAGATTCACCAATTCAGGGACAGAGGCAACAATGCATGCGGTTAGGGCGGCAAGGGCTTATACAGGAAGAACGCGAATAGTGAAAATAGAAGGTGGATATCATGGCAGCAGCGATATCTTTGAAGCCAGCGTTGAACCTGACCTAGACAAGGTGGGAAGCATGGAAAACCCAAAATCCATTGCTGACAGCAAAGGTGTTCCTCAGGAAATAATGGATCAGGTAATAATAGTCCCATTCAATAATATTGATGTCGCAAAGAATCTCATAGAGAGAAATTACAAAGATATAGCAGCTTTTATAATAGAACCTTTACTGGGATCAGCTGGAATGCTTGAACCAAGAAAAGAATATTTGGAATTCATCCGAGAAATAACGATAAAATATGGAATAATACTCATATTCGACGAGGTTGTCTCCTTTAGACTGACAACTGGAGGTGCGCAGAAATATAATGGCATTGTTCCTGATATGACTGCCTTTGGCAAGATTATTGGGGGAGGTCTTCCCATAGGTGCCTTCGGTGGCAACGGAAAAATCATGAGGATGTACGATCCTGAGGCTAAAACCATGTACCATTCTGGAACTTTCAATGGGAATGCCATTTCAATGGCAGCAGGCATAGCGGCTATGAAAGCTTACGGAGAAAATGAAGTTTCCCATATAAATAAACTGGGTGAATTATTCAGAAGTGAATGCAATAAGGTTTTCAAAGAAGTTGGAATCGATATCTGGGTCAATGGCGTTGGTTCGCTGAATAATATCATATTCAGCAATGGCAAGATTACGGAATATAGGGGAATTGCCAAATCACATGAGGAGTTGAATGTTCTAATGGGTCTTGCGTTGATTAACAAAGGGATATTCATGGCTCCAAGAGGAATGTTTTGCATTTCAACTCCAATGACGGAAGTTGAAATATTTAAAGCAGCCGAGGCAATCAAAGAAAGCTTGATTGAAATCTACCCAGCAATTAAAGAGGATGCACCTGAACTCACAAGATAACAAACTTATAAGAATGAATATAAACTGAATACGAATTCGTGCCTTTATCCATGCTTGGACAAACACGTATAATTGCTTTAATTGAAGGGTTTGGGGTATAATCAATCTGATTGGTATTGTATACGGAATTTTACATGGAGGTTATGAAATGAAAAACGTTGGAAACACTGATAAAATTGTCAGATATGTACTAGCAGTAATTTTTTTCAGCCTGTTCGTCGTATTGCAAGGAAACTTGAGATTCCTTGGGCTCATTGGATTTATTCCACTATTAACAGCCATATTTGGAGTATGTCCGCTTTATATCCCATTTGGGATTAACACCAATAAAAGCAAATCATAATTAAACTAATTTATCCAATTGATCTATAGAAAATAGCGAGGCTGAACTTGAATGCATTTATAAATCCACCCGATAAAATACCATTTTTATTAAAGATAGGTATTTGGATTTCCAAAAAAGCAACTGGCAAGGATTTACTGCCTGCAAGGTTGCTTTCTTGGTTTCCAAAAGCCGCAATTGGATCTGCAGTAATGGAATCTCTCATTGCAAAGGAAGACAAGGATATTGATGGGAGAATACTCAAATTAGTTCGGATTCAGGTTTCATTCACTGCGTCTTGTTCATTTTGCATTGACATGAATTCTTTCAAATATGACATTCATGGCATAAGCGATGATGAAATCTTCGCATTGAAAACTGGGCAGGATATAAATAATATTACTACTTTCTCTAAAAAAGAAAGATTGGCTTTGCAATACGCGACATTGATTTCAAGCACGCCATTACGTTTTGATCCAGAATTTATAAGTGAATTGAAATTAAACTTTTCAGAAAGAGAAATAGTAATCCTAGCGACAACGGCGGCGCAAGTAAACTACTGGGCTAGATTGATTCAAGGCCTAGGGGTTCCACCGGCAGGGTTTTCAGATTGAACAAGATGAAATTTGAGAATCGTTTTAGCAATTAAGATAAAAAGTTAGACATATAAAATAGATACGATCAAGTGATTGCAATAAATTGCAAAAAAATAATTAATAAGGAATGGTAACAAATGCTGCATGAATTTTCCAGGACTGAGCTCCTGATTGGCAAAGATAATATAGAAAAATTGAGAGATTCCAAGGTCGCAATATTCGGGATTGGGGGAGTCGGAACATTTGCCGTTGAAGCACTGGCAAGGACAGGCGTGGGCAAATTTGTGCTTGTGGATGATGACTGTATCTGTCTCACTAATGTGAACAGACAAATCCATGCCAACCACCAAACCGTGGGAAAGCCGAAAGTTGAAGTCATGAAAGAAAGAATACTTTCAATTAATCCTAAAGCTGAGGTTGAAATTCAACAGAAGTTTTATCTCCCTGGATCTGCCCAGGAGTTGGTTAGGAAAGATTATGATTATATTATCGATGCAATAGATACAGTTACGGCTAAAATCGACTTAATTATCAACGCTCAGGAAGCTGGAATACCAATAATTAGCTGTATGGGCACAGGAAACAAGCTCGACCCAACAAGATTTGAAATAGCGGATATTTTTGCGACATCTATCTGCCCATTAGCCAAGGTTATGAGAAAAGAGCTGAGGGTACGAGGTGTTAAATCACTCAAGGTGGTTTACTCCAAAGAGGAACCGATAAAACCAATTGAAACTGTGGATTCAGATTGCAGTCAAAGTTGCATTTGCCCAAAAGGGACAACAAGGACATGCACAACCAGAAATCAAATACCTGGAAGCATAGCTTTCATGCCTTCAGTAGCAGGATTGATTATTGCCAGTGAGGTTATAAAAGACTTAACTAATATAGAAAAATAATTTCTTAGTTATATTGACAGACAAGGGAAAATCATATATTATTAAAACATATTAAACATATCAATATACTATGATATTAAATTAGGGGGACAAATATATGTCGAAAATAGCAAAAAGCTTAACTGATCTGATTGGTAATACACCATTGCTTGAGTTGTCAAATTATAACAAAGCTAACAATCTTGGCGCAACTTTGATAGCAAAGCTGGAATCATTTAACCCAGGTTCAAGTGTAAAAGATAGAATAGGCTATTCAATGATTAAGGATGGAGAAGAAAAGGGCCTAATTACAAAAGATACTGTAATTGTAGAACCTACTAGTGGAAATACTGGAATTGCATTGGCGTTCGTCGCTGCTGCTAGGGGATACAGGCTTATAATCACCTTGCCTGATACTTTCAGCATTGAGAGAAGAAATCTTCTAAAAGCGCTTGGAGCAGAACTTGTCTTAACACCTGGAGCCGAAGGAATGCCTGGAGCAATACAAAGAGCAGAGGAAATAGCAGCGGAAATACCAAATTCATACTTGCCGCAGCAGTTTGAAAATCCCGCGAATCCAGCAATCCATAAAGTTACCACAGCAGAAGAAATATGGAGAGATACAGAGGGCAAGGTGGATATTTTTATCGCTGGTGTTGGTACAGGAGGTACAATTTCTGGTGTTGGAGAAGTATTGAAAGCAAGAAAGCCAGGAGTTCAAATAATTGCTGTTGAACCATTTGACTCACCAGTTTTATCTGGTGGAGTGAAGGGACCACATAAGATTCAAGGAATTGGAGCCGGGTTTGTACCCGAAATATTCAACAGGTCGGTTGTGGATGAAATTTATCTTGTTAAAAATGAAGAGTCATTCGAAACAGCAAAAGAACTTGCCAGGACTGAAGGTTTGTTGGTTGGGATATCTTCAGGAGCAGCAGTATATGCAGCAGCACAAATAGCAAAAAGGCCTGAAAATGAAGGAAAACAAATAGTGGTATTACTGCCAGATACTGGTGAGAGATACTTATCGACAGAATTATTTCAAGAGATTTAGGATTGAATATTTAGAAGAAAAATCATAAATTTATAGCTTATAAAATTGTGTAAGGAAGCAGCCGTAAGGTTGCTTCCCTTATAATTTTTGCTTATTGATTATTGCACATATCATGAATCGAATTTCAATCAATATATTGCATATTTTAATAACAATAGTCTTCTAGATAAAGTAACAATTTGAAATATACATAATTATTAACAAACTTACAAAAAATATTGAATATTCGTATTTTAATAGATGGGTTGATGATAATTCTTCACAATTCTCCAGTTTTGAAGATAACCCATTTTTCAACCTAAAAGCCCTTAAAAACCAACATTTATATGCCGTGTATTTTGTACCACTTTGTATACAATATTATTATTCAAACTATTCAGAAAATTCTTGCACTTAAGGAATGCGAGTGTTATTATTTTATCAAGGATAGTGATTCAACATCACTAAAAGGTAAGGATTTATACTCATTTTATACATATGAATGGAGGTTTTCTAATGACACAGGATATTGAAAAATGCAACTGTAAGGAAATGAGTGAAGAAGAGAAATTTGCTTTTTTAAGTCAGATAATCGATGATTATGACAAGAGCGAAAGCAATTTAATTCAAATTCTTCATATGGCCCAGTCAATTTTTGGGTTTTTACCATTTAAGGTGCAAAGCTTTATTGCTGAAAAAATGGACCTGCCAATCTCAAGGATAAGCGGAGTAATTACATTTTATTCGTTCTTTTCCACCAAACCAAAGGGAGACTACATTATCCGCGTATGCATGGGAACGGCTTGCTATGTTCGCGGTGGCAAGAAAATCATTGAAAGGCTTTCAGAGATTTTGAATATTGGGGTAGGAGAAACGACGGAAGATTTGAAGTATTCACTGGAAATAGTCAGATGCATGGGAGCATGCGGGCTGGCGCCAGCTATTAAAATAAATGATAGGGTATATAAACAGGTTAATCCCAATAAGCTTCAACAAATTTTGAAGCAGCATAAGTAGGAGGGAGAATAAATGACGATTGAGAAAGACATGATCATAAAAAGTATGGCAGATTTAGACAAAGTAAAAGACAAATTTGCCGAAGACAACAAAAAATATGATTACACAATATTATTCTGCTCCGGTTCAGGCTGTGTATCATCAAACTGCGCAGAAGCAAGAGATGCTTTGATTGAAGAAATAAGACTTGCGGGGTTGACAGATAAAGTCAATTTAAGTCTTACTGGCTGCATAGGGATATGCGATGTGGGCCCAAGAATGACTATAATGCCCGATGGAGTTTTCTACTGCAAACTCAAACCGGAAAACATGAAGAAAATCGTTAAAAAGCATCTTGTTGACAAGCAAATCGCTGAAGATTTTTGCTATACGAACAGGGAAACTGGAGCGAAAGTTCCGTTGATGAAAGATATTCAATTCTTTAAGGGCCAAAACAAAGTGGTTCTAAGAGACTGCGGAATGATAAATTATAGATCAATAGAAGAATATATTTCCCGTGATGGATATCATGGATTGTTTAAAGTTTTAAAAGAAATGAAGCCAGAGGACGTAGTCAAAGAGGTTAAGGATTCTGGACTTAGAGGCCGTGGAGGCGGAGGCTTCCCAACAGGGGTAAAGTGGAATCTCGCGGCAAAGCATAAGGATGTACAAAAATATATAATATGCAATGCCGATGAAGGGGATCCTGGTGCATTCATGGATCGTAGCTTGTTGGAAGGGAATCCACATGCGATTATCGAAGGAATGGCTATTGCCGGATATGCAATAGGCGCCAGTCAAGGCTATGTGTATGTAAGGGCAGAATATCCTTTAGCCATAGAAGGCTTGGAATATGCGATTATTGAAGCAAGAAAAAGAAATATACTAGGTAAAAGCATATTCGGTAGCGATTTTGATTTTGACGTTGAAATAAGAATCGGTGCTGGTGCATTTGTTTGCGGAGAAGAAACCGCGTTGATGGCTTCGGTTGAAGGTCGAAGGGGTGAACCAAATCAAAAACCTCCTTTCCCATCAGACTCTGGACTATTTGGTAAACCAACAATTATAAACAACGTTGAAACATTGGGAAATGTTCCATCTATAATCATGAATGGGGCAAAATGGTTCAAGAGCATAGGTACTGAAAAAAGCTCAGGCACCAAGGTTTTTGCTTTAGCCGGAGATATTAACAATACAGGACTGATAGAAGTTCCAATGGGGATAACCCTTGGCGAAATCATATTTGGAATCGGCGGAGGAATACCAAAGGGCAAAAAATTCAAGGTTGCCCAAACTGGCGGACCTTCAGGCGGCTGTCTGACAAAGGAACATTTGAATACCCCTATTGACTACGATTCCCTCGTGGAACTTG
Source organism: Eubacteriales bacterium (assembly GCA_037144355.1). Lineage (GTDB taxonomy): Bacteria > Bacillota > Clostridia > Peptostreptococcales > Anaerovoracaceae > JBAWWY01. The sequence continues at coordinate 49,410 of JBAWWY010000003.1, forward strand.
GAGCGATAATGGGTTCTGGTGGTTTGATATCCATGGATGAAGACACTTGCATGGTTGACGTTGCAAGATTCTTTATGGAATTTGTGCAGGATGAGTCTTGTGGAAAATGCGTTCCATGCAGGCTCGGAACAAAAAGAATGTTGGAAATTCTAGAAAGAATTACAAAAGGTGAGGGCAAAGAAGGCGACGTTGAACTTTTAGTAGAAATAGCTGCAACGGTTAAAGATTCAGCACTTTGTGGACTTGGACAAACTGCTCCAAATCCAATTTTGAGCACCATCAAATACTTCAGGCACGAATACGATGAACATATAAGACATAAATACTGTAGAGCCGGTGTTTGCTCAAGTTTGTTCATTTCACCATGCGAAAATGCATGTCCTGCCGGAGTCAATGTACCAGGCTATCTAGCATTGATTGCTGCGGGTAGAGTGAAGGATGCCTACAACCTTATCAGACAGGATAATCCTTTCCCATCGGTTTGCGGCAGAGTTTGCACGCATCCTTGCGAAAGCAAATGCAGGAGGGGACAACTTGATGAAGCAATTGCGATTTGTGACTTAAAGCGCTATGCGGCAGATGAAGTAATGAAGAGCAATGAACCTTTCTTTGACATGATTTTTCCAAAGAACAACAAGTCCGTGGGAATAATCGGGGCTGGACCTTCAGGATTGACTTGTGCTTACTACCTTGGAAGATTGGGATACGATGTTACAGTATATGAAGCCCAATCAGTTGCCGGAGGCGTGCTAGTATTTGGAATTCCTGAATACAGGCTACCAAAGGAAACATTGAAGGCGGAAATCAATACAATCAAGCAAGTAGGAATAAATATCCTCACAGATATGGAAGTCGGAGTAGATATTACTTTTGACGAACTTAAGAAAAAGCATGATGCATTATATATTTCAACAGGTGCACAGATTTCCAAGAAAGTTGGCGTTGTCGGCGAACACCTGGAAGGAGTATACCATGGTTTTGATCTATTAAAGGATGTCAACCTTGGGAAAGAAGTAGATTTAAGCGGTATCGTTGCCGTTATCGGTGGAGGAAATACTGCAATCGACTCAGCCAGAGTTGCTATCAGAAAAGGCGCCAAGGAAGTCCATGTTCTGTATAGAAGAGCCCTTGACGATATGCCTGCTGACAAGAGAGAAATAGCAGAAGCAAAGGAAGAAGGAGTAATATTCCATGAACTTGTTGCTCCAATAGAATTCATCGGTGGAAATAGAGTTCATAAAATCAAAGGATACAAAATGGAACTCTCAGGTTTCGACAATGATGGCAGAAAGAAACCAAGAAAAATTGAAAACTCTGATTTTGAAATGGATGTCGACTGTGTAATACCTGCCGTCAGCCAATATTCAGATTTACCATTTGTAAGAAGAGATGAAGTTGAAGCAACTCCTATGGGAACCTTCGTTGTAAATCCTGATACTAGAATGACATCTATACAAGGAGTATTCGCCGGAGGCGATGTTGTAAGAGGATCAGATGTTGTAATTACAGCAATTGCAGATGGGAAAAAAGCAGCTTCTTCCATTGATTTATATCTAGGAGGGAAAGGCGAGCTTAATAAAGGAGAACCAATTTCAATTCCTGACATTACAGATGATTCAGAGGTCATTGAGCATGAAAGATTCACAATGCACTTTATTGAACCTGAAGATAGAATCGACAACTTCGATGAAGTTGCAAAAGGCTTCCATAAACTTAATGCCATCGCTGAAGCAATGCGTTGCTTAAGATGCGACAGAAGATCGTAGGGGGTGTGAATAAATGGTCAATTTAAAAATCAACAATAAACAAATCACAGTTCCAAAAGGAACTACAATATTGGAAGCCGCAAAGGCAAATCATATATTGATTCCAACAATGTGTTATCTGGAAGGGGTTCATAAATTTGGCTCATGTAGAATATGCGTTGTCCAGGTGGAAGGCTTAAAGAACCTCCAAGCATCCTGTATCACTCCAGTCACTGAAGGAATGGTTATCCAAACCAATTCTAAAAGAGTAAGGAGTACTAGGAAAGTCTTATATGAGTTGATGCTTTCAGACCATCCAAAGGATTGCTTGAAATGTGCGAGAAACCAATCATGCGATTTCCAAAAGCTTGGAGAATTAATCCAAATCGATTCTTCAAGATTTGAGGGAGAAAAATCTAAAACAGAAATAGACGAAACCTCGCCATCGGTTTATAGGGATGCGACAAAATGTATTTTATGCAGGCGCTGTGTAACAATGTGTAACGAGGTCCAAGGTGTCGGTATATTGAATCCACAATTCAGGGGATTTGCATCGGAAATAACACCAGGAGATGAACTTTCACTGCTCCAGTCGGCTTGTACTTTCTGTGGACAATGTACCACAGTTTGCCCTGTTGATGCGTTAAAGGAAAAAGATTCAACTGCTGCTGTTTGGGAAGCGCTTCTTGATCCAAATAAGAAAGTCATCATTCAGACTGCTCCGGCTATTAGAGCGGCACTTGGAGAAGAATTTGGGAATGAAGCAGGCGAATGTGTCACTGGGCAAATGGTTAGTGCTTTAAAAGAAATGGATTTCGATTTTGTTTTCGATACAAATTTTGCAGCTGATTTAACCATTATTGAAGAGGGAACAGAGCTTCTTGGAAGGCTTACACAATTGTTTTATTCCACAGGTGCAATCAACGACGAACAACTGGCTAAAACAGGATTTAAAGCCCCCGACAAGGCTCCTACCATTCCAATGCTTACAAGTTGCAGCCCAGGATGGATCAATTACATTGAACATTTTTATCCAACCATGCTAGATAATCTATCATCGTGCAAATCACCACATATGATGCTTGGCGCACTTTGTAAAAGCTACTTTGCTGAAAAAAACAATATAAAACCTGAAGATGTATTTGTGGTGTCGGTAATGCCTTGTACAGCAAAGAAATATGAAATCACACGGCCAGAGATGGAAAATGATGGGGTAAGAAATGTTGATGCTGTCTTGACTACTAGAGAGCTTGCAAGGATGATCAAGGATTCAGGAATTGACTTCAATTCACTCCCAGAGAGCGAATTTGACAATCCGCTAGGACTCTCTACAGGTGCGGCCGATATATTCGGAGTGCCAGGCGGAGTTATGGAAGCTGCACTAAGAACAGTTTATGAAATAGTCACAGGTAGGGAACTTCCATTTGCGCAACTTCATGTTAAGCCTATTCAAGGGCTTGAAAGAATCAAGAGCGCCGAATTCACCATCGAAGATGCAAAGGAGGAATGGAAATTCCTCAACGGAGTAACCGTTAAAATAGCAGCAACAAGCGGTCTCAAGGGTGCATCAATACTAATGGAACAGATTAAAAAGGGAGAAAGCCCTTATCACTTCATCGAGGTCATGGGTTGTCCAGGAGGCTGCATCAGTGGAGGCGGCCAGCCAAGGATGACAAATGATGCAGTTAGGGAAAAAAGAATTCATGCATTGTATATGGAAGATGAAGGAAAAACCATTAGAAAATCCCACGAAAACCCATATATTACAAAGATTTATGAAGAATTTTTAGGAAAGCCATTAGGTCACAAATCCCATGAATTGCTTCATACAACTTACACAATGAAAAGCAAGAATTAACATTAAATAAAAGCATATTGAAAAGTGGCAACTTGAAAACAAGTTGCCGCTTTTTTAGCCTTTTTCAGTAATTTAATAAATGTAATACACATGATATATCCAATCATATCTTTACAAAATGCATGAATCCATTGTATAATTCAATCTACGCATTATACATGCGCCAGTAGCTCAGCTGGATAGAGTATCTGACTACGAATCAGCAGGTCGGGGGTTCGAATCCCTTCTGGCGCACCACTAGAAGCCTTGCAATTACTAAATTGTTGGGCTTTTCTTATTTCTATAATAGGTTAACATAATGCGAAATGGGATTCATTTGGGGTTTATTTTCGAAATATTGGGTTTAAAATGTTTTAAAGTGTTTCTGCTGCGATCTCATCTTATATCGCTTGAAATTGACTAAATATGTTATAATAAACACTTAGACGATACTGTTATTGACAAAATACAGTTGAGTGGTTATATTTATTGTAATTATATTTAAGGGCGCTTTGGGAGAAGATATATTTCCCCCATCATAAGGAAAGCATATGATGGTACGCTTGATAATGGGTAGTATAGCGAATGGCTTTCAAGCTTTCGTCCCTTTGCGGAACGAAAGTTTTTTTATATCATTTATAATAACTGGAGGAAAATGCAATGTTGACCAACGATATGGTAGAAATTCGCTGGCACGGACGAGGCGGACAGGGAGCAAAAATGGCTTGCCTGCTCCTTGCAGAAGTAGCTGGCATGGAAGGCAAATTTGTTCAGGGCTTCCCGGAATACGGACCAGAACGCATGGGCGCGCCCCTTACAGCATATAATAGAATAAGTGAAAAAAGATGTTCAATACATTCAAACATATATAATCCCAATTATGTGGTGGTTTTGGATGAAACCTTGCTAGACAGCGTAGACGTTGCCGGTGGGCTAAAAGAAAACGGTGCTATAATTATCAATACTCCCAGCATGCCAAAGGAGATACGTCACAAGTTGCGTGGATGGAGTGGAAAAGTCTGTACAATAGACGCTCGTAGTATTTCGGAAGAGATGCTAGGCAGAAATTTCCCAAATACCCCATTACTGGCTGCGGTTGTAAAGGTCAGCGGAGTTTTGGAAATCCAAAGTTTTTTAGCAGATATTGAAGAATCATATAGACATAAATTTGCTGGCAAGCCTCAAGCAATTGAGGGGAATATGGCAACATTGAGAAAATCCATGGAGGAGGTGCAGGTAGGATGATCAAAGCAAAGGATATCAATGAAAATTCAGTTTTGGAAGATCTAACTCCTGGTGGTGAGATTTACGAACCAGGGACGGCACGTGACTTCAATACCGGTACATGGCGTATTGACACACCTCTCTTTCTTGCTGAGTCATGTAAACACTGCATGCTTTGCGTTCCATTCTGCCCTGACAGCGCAATTCCTGTCAAGGAGGGGAAACGCCTCGACTTCATTTATATGCACTGCAAGGGCTGCGGCATCTGTGAGAAAGTATGCCCCTTCCAAGCTATTGAGATGACCATGGGAGGTGAAGTTAAATGAGCAAATGTTTTTCCGGAAACGAAGCGGTTGCCTATGCAATGAAACAGATAAATCCTGATGTAATGGGAGCATTTCCAATAACTCCATCCACTGAAATTCCAGAATACTTCGCAGAATATGTTGCAAATGGAGAAGTAAACACGGAATACGTCACAGTAGAGTCTGAACATAGTTCAATGTCTGTATGTATCGCTGCGCAGGCGGCGGGAGCCAGAGCCGTGAGTGCGACTTCGTCTTGCGGACTTGCATTGATGTATGAGCTTTTATACATTGCTGCTTCATGCCGTTTGCCGGTTACACTTGCATGTGTGAATCGGGCGCTTTCCGGCCCAATCAATATCAACAACGACCACTCAGACTCAATGGGAGCTCGTGACAGTGGCTGGATTCAAATATATGCTGAGAACAACCAGGAGGCTTATGATAATTTTATCATGGCTATGCCGATTGGAGAGTGTTCAAGCATAAGATTGCCGGTTATGACTTGCATGGATGGCTTTATTACAAGCCATGCAGTGGAAAATATAGAACTTTTAGAAACGGATGCGGTAAGGAATTTTGTCGGTGAATATAATCCCGAAAACTATTTATTGAAAAAAGAAAATCCACTGGCGGTGGGACCTTATGATATAAGTTCTTATTATATGGAGCACAAGGTAATGCAAGCTGAAGCAATGAAGGCTTCTAAATCCAGGATAATCCAAGTAGCCAATGAATTTGAAAAGATTTCAGGCAGAAAATATGGATTATTCGAAGAATATAGGATGGATGATGCGGAACTCGCGTTAGTTTTGATTGGATCAAGTGCAGGAACTGCCAAAGCAGCTGTTGACAAGTTGCGAGAGGATGGAGTAAAAGCAGGACTTATTAAAATCAGGGTTTTTCGTCCTTTTCCTGGGGAGGAACTGGCTCAAGCTTTATCCAAGACCAAAGCTGTGGCTGTGATGGACAAAGCTGAAGGCTTTTCGGCAAATGGAGGTCCTTTGTTTGCTGAAACCCGTAGTGCCTTGTATGATCAGAAGGAGCGTCCTTATCTAATCAATATCGTTTATGGTTTGGGCGGACGGGACTTTAAGACTGATGATGTTGAAAAGATTTTTCGCCGGCTGGCAGATATAAAAGAAACCGGACAAACAGGGCCGATATACACTCATTTGGGCCAAAGGGAAAGGAGGAAATAGAATGAATACAGTTTATGACTTGAAAAGGGAAGTGGAAAAGCCTGCAAGACTTACCGGCGGACATAGGCTTTGTGCTGGATGCGGCGCAGGTATCGTTGTCTCAGGTGTTTTAAGAGCTATAGAAAAAGAAGATAGAGCCGTAGTTGTAAATGCTACTGGTTGTTTGGAAGTTTCCACATTCATGTATCCATACACTGCTTATACGGACAGTTTCATTCATTCTGCTTTTGAAAACTCCGCAGCTACATGTTCTGGAGTTGAAGCGGCATACAACGCTTTAAAACGCCGAGACAAGGTTGAAGGAACTGTGAAGTTCGTTACTTTTGCAGGAGATGGAGGCACCTATGATATTGGGTTTCAATCTCTTTCGGGAGCCATGGAAAGAGGACACGACATGGTCTATGTCTGCTACGACAATGAGGCATACATGAATACCGGAACCCAGCGTTCATCCTCAACGCCTCGTTTTGCTAGGACCACAACCTCCGCAGTAGGATCTGTCCATCCTGGCAAGATACAGCTTAAAAAGGATTTGACAGAGATATTGGTCGCACATAATATTCCATATGTTGCCCAAACTGCGCCAATAGGAAATTTAAAGGACTTACATACCAAGTCCCATAAAGCCATTTATACTAAAGGACCATGCTTCTTGAACATATTATCTCCATGCCCAAGGGGTTGGGGATATCCAATGGCAGATCTTTCCCAGATTATCAAACTTGCGGTGGATACATGCGCATGGCCTCTTTATGAAGTTGAAGAAGGAGTATGGCGTCTAAGCTATACGCCGAAGAAAAAGCTGCCTATAGAGGACTTTTTACGCCCTCAGGCTAGATTCAGCCATATGTTCCAGAAGGGAAACGAGTGGATGATTGAAGAAGCCCAGCAAAATGTTGATTTAAAGTGGGAGAGACTCCGGGAACGTACCGACGCTTAAGATTCTTTATAAACAAATTGCAAAATTATGATATTATTACTGAATAGTGTGACAACTGTTAACAAGGAGGTTTTGCCTGTGGAATCGACAATATTTACAAATGAGATCATTTTATCCTGGCTGAATTATTATTCAAGCAACGTGGAAATCAACCTTTCAAAGCTGAAGATACTGGACATTACAGGGAAAAACAAGAATCTTATACCAGCCATAATGAACAACCAGGCCGTGCTGGTCTTTACGGATGCAGGCCATCCAGACATCTTCTATGATATGTGGAATTCTGAACTTGGAGACTGTGACATTTGGTATAATGACGGGTCAGATCCATCTGGAGAGATTAGGAAAAACAAACTATCCGACATGATTGACAGGGGAATCAATGCCTCAGCTGCCATGTTGATTATGAACGATAAAGTTACGACGAACTATCAGATTGGAATGGAAAACGACCGTTTCTCCAGTGGCTCCATCCATTATGTCTGTAGGGAAGTCAGGGCTGTCATAATGAACAAACTCAATCTTAGGGATCAGGACAATATATGCATAATCTCAGGTGAAAGCATTGCGGTTGAAGCGGCCATGATTGCAACCGAAGGCAGTGTAATCGCAGTGGAATACAATAACAGCGATAGGAATACCATGAAGGAGAATGTTGACAAATTTGGCCTTGGCAATGTAACAATCGCAGAGTCTCTTGAGGATGGAATTCTAGATAGATTGCCATCACCAGATGTGGCATTCATTGTTGCTTCTCCCAAGATTGGCAGCGAGATAAAGAAGCTGCTGGAAATAAATCCAGCCATGGAATTCTTAATCTATACTTTGGACTTTGAAATACTCATGTCACTTCCTGAATTGTTTAGGGAAAACAGTTTGGAGCGCACTGAAGCCTTGCATATTCAAATATCAAGAGTAAACAGTAAAAGAATGATGGAGCCATTTCCTGCCCCTTGGCTAATCTCTAGTAGAAGCATAAAAGCATAGTTCAAAGATTGCGATATGCATACTATCCATTCGAAGTAAATATTTTTAAAATGAGGACCCTGTAGAATTATGACTACAGGGTTTTATCTCGTAGTGAGAATCTGCTATAATTTTGTAATTTATGGGGCCAAAAGGGAAATTAATTTTAATTTGCAAATGCAAAGTGAAATATGCAATAATAAAATGTAAGTCGAAATAATAATGTGCTGGAATAATTGCTTTTATATGATTTTATGTTAAAAAGGAGTCAATATGTATTATCTCAATGAGTTGATTGATATTGAAGTATTGCAAGAAATACAGGACAAATTTGCCGAAGCTACAGGGTTGGCTTTTGTTGCCGTTGACTACGCGGGAAAACCTATTACAAAACTCAGCAACTTTACAAATTTTTGCGAAATGATGAGAAAAGATGAAAGGTATTTTAAGGATTGTGCAAAGTGTGATGCACATGGGGGAATTGAAGCGGCAAGCCGTGGTACTCCGTATGTTTACAAATGCCATGCGGGCCTTATAGACTTTGCAGTTCCTATTATCGCAAAAGGCCAGTATATAGCATCAATACTTGGCGGACAGGTAAGAACTTTGCCAGAGGATGAAAACAAGGTTGACACCATTAGAAGACAATCAGATGGCATAATGGAGAATAGAGATTATGCTGAAGCGTATAAAAAAATAAACACTATACCATACGAACAAATTGTTTCCGTTGCCGAGCTTATGTCTAAAGTAACACATTATATGGTTGATAAGACCATAATGAATATGTATCAGGAAGAATTGAACAGCAAGAATGTACTATTGATGGAGGAAATAAAGGCGAAAGCCAGCTTGGAAAAATTCTTGAAGGATTCGGAAATCAAGGCCCTCCAATCACAGATAAACCCACATTTCACTTTTAACGTTTTAAATACCATTGTAAGGCTGGCAATAATCGAGAAAGCAGAAAAAACACAAGAACTTACATATCTCTTTGCCGAACTCCTTAGATATGTTATTCGAAATGTAAATAACGAAGTTGCCGTTGAAGATGAAATAAATCAAATAAGACGATATTTTGGGATACAGTCTATCCGTTTCGGAGAAAAAATGCAATTCAGCTTTGACGTGGATGCAAAGATAAATAGGTACAAGATACCATCAATGCTGATACAGCCAATGGTGGAAAATGCCATGGCCCACGGAATAGAAACCATGGAAAGCACGGGGATAATTTTTATCCGTGGATATCAAACGGATAAAGATATGATTTTTGAAATAGTCGATAATGGTGTTGGCATGTCGGAAAGGCTCATAAGTCAAGTTCTAGCGAGGAAAAACAATGTCATAAGCTCTGCATCGTCAACTGGAATAGGAATATCAAACACGAATGAAAGACTTATTTTGGCATACGGCCCAGAATATGGATTGCAAATAAATAGCAGGCTTGGAGAAGGTACAACTGTAACTATAAGAATACCAAAGTAACGGAGGGCTAACGATGTCTAAAATACTATTGGTCGATGATGAGTCTATTGAAAGAAAAGTTCTAAAATCATTCATTCAGGATGAGTTCCCGGAAATCATACAAATAGATGAAGCAGAAAACGGTATTATTGCAATTGATATGTTCGACAAGACACCTTATGATATCGTCATAATGGATATTAAAATGCCTGGAATGAATGGAATCGATGCGACAAAGGTATTAAAATTAAAAAAGCCTGACACAGTGGTTATTTTTTTAACTGCCTATATTGATCCAAGCAAGATTTATCAATCATTTACTTCAGGTGGGCAGGAATTTCTACAAAAGCCAGTCAGGAAAAGAGAGTTTTTGGACATTCTTATGAAATATTTGCCCAAAAAAGATGATAGCCTGTTAATATTGAAAAACGCCTTAAACGACAGCATAATAAAAAATAATCTTGTCACAGCAAAAAGAAATCTCAATGCAATAACAGTAAACATAGCAAGCAAAAATAAGGATGGAAGTATAATTGCAATCAAGGAAGACTATAAGGATGTCGCTGAAAGTATTGCAAAGACTGTCTTTGACATAAATAAAAAATTTCTAGGTATTAAACCTGAATTTCAAAGAATAATAGAAAAGGCAAGTCCAATCTCGGATCAATATCTACTCAAATGCTGGCTGTTCGACGCACTTGATTTCGCATTTGAAATAATTGTTTCAGAAAAGAACGAAACACTACAATATGATGAAATAACAAAAGTTCTAAATTATATTGAAAAGAATTTTAAGAATCGTATCACCCTTGAGGAAGCAGCCGAGCATGTGAATATGAGCCCTTACTATCTAAGCAAACAGTTTAAAAAGAATATTGGAATAAACTTTATCGATTATGTAACAGACCTAAAGATAAAAACAGCAAAAGAATTGCTGGGAAGCACTAGCAAGCCAATAATTGATATTTCCATCGAATTGTCTTTCAACGAGCCAAACTATTTTACTAGAGTCTTTAGAAAAGTAACTGGTATGACTCCCGTAAAATATAGAGAGCTTATGAAAAAAGAGAAACAATAAAACCGTTTTTTATATGGCAGGCAAAAAAATATCTTTCTCTAAAGGTATTTTTTTGTAAATTGAAGACTTAAAAATACAAATAAGTGCAAGGGTTGGGCAAAAAAGTGTATAAGAAAAAATAAATAATAATGTTATGCTATTGTAAAATAATTATCACACTTAATTAATGGAGGTATGAAATGGGAAAAATCATAATGGCACCTAATAAGTATATTCAAGCAAATGGAGCTTTGGGGAAACTTAATGATTATGCAGGTGGATTCGGAACAAACTTCTTGATTTTGGCATCAGCATCAGGAATGACCAGAACTAAGAGTTTGGTGGAAAAGAGCTTCGAAGGCGCTGGAAAACAACTTGTATTTGAAGTATTTCATAAAGAATGCAGCAGAGTTGAGATTGAAAGATTAATGGCAATAGCGAAAGCAAAAGGTTGCAATTGTGTAATTGGTATTGGCGGAGGCAAACTTCTTGATACAGCAAAAGCAATCGCACATTATATGGGTATCCCAGTTGTTGTTGCACCTACTATTGCATCAACTGATGCTCCATGCAGCGCTTTATCGGTTATTTACACTGAAGACGGTGTTTTCTCCGAATACCTGGTTCTTCCAAAAAATCCTGAAATCGTTCTTATGGACACTGGCGTAATTGCAAAATCCCCAGCTAGATTCCTTGTATCCGGAATGGGTGATGCTCTTGCTACATATTTCGAAGCTAGAGCCTGTGATATATCCAAAGCAACAAATATGGCTGGAATGTTGCCAGCTAAATCAGCATATGCACTTGCTAAACTTTGCTATCAAACCCTTTTAGAAGATGGATTCAAAGCCAAGCTTGCTGTTGAAAACGGTGTAGTAACAGAAGCCGTTGAAAACATTATAGAAGCAAATACATATCTTTCCGGAATTGGTTTTGAAAGCGGCGGACTTGCAGCTTGCCATGCAATCCATAATGGATTTACAGCCCTAAGTGAATGCCATCATCTTTTCCATGGAGAAAAAGTTGCGTTTGGTACATTAGTGCAACTTGTTATGGAAAATAGCCCAACTGAAGAAATGGAAGAAGTACTTGAGTTCTGTGTATCTGTTGGCCTTCCTATCACACTAGCAGAAATGGGAGTTAAAGTTGTTAAACCAGAAGCAATCATGGAAGTTGCAAAACTTGCAAGCGCACCTGGAGAAACTATCTACAATATGCCTTTTGAAGTAACAGCTGAAAAAGTATTTGCAGCTATTATGACTGCCGACGCAATTGGTAGAAATTTCCTAGAATGCTAAACTAGATCGAAAGATCTATTTATAAAACGTTGGGATACTTGAATAATCAGGTATCCCAACGTTTTTTATTTTAAAGAATCACAAATTGCACTTATTTAATCAACTGCAAAAAAGTATCATTTTTGCAGTTGATAATAAAAGCCGCTTGAAAGTTATGACAATGAAGTATCATGACATGGCAATTATGTGCAATGTATTTATTTGGTTTAAAGGATAGAATGAAACAAATTTATTACTTCATCAATGCAAAATAATATAAAAAGGAAGGTATTTAAAATGAACGAAGCATTAGGAATGGTGGAAACAAAAGGATTGGTAGCGGCTATTGAAGCTGCAGACTCCATGGTAAAGTCTGCTAACGTTGCTCTAATCGGATATGAAAAAATTGGATCAGGTCTTGTAACTGTTATGGTCAGAGGAGATGTAGGAGCAGTAAAAGCTGCTACGGATGCTGGCGCAGCAGCTGCTGAAAAAGTTGGAGAGGTCGTATCAACACATGTAATTCCAAGACCTCACAAAGATGTTGAAGGATTATTTTTCAAATAAGATAGAACAGAATTGAGGAGGTAAAACAAATGCAGGATAAATTAGTAAACCAGATAATGGAAGAAGTGCTGAAGAAAGTTGAACAAAGCCAAAATAAGAATGTGGCTTGCGAAAAAACTTTCTCGTCTTGTGGTTTGACAGAATTTGTTGGCACAGCTATAGGAGATACAATCGGATTGGTTATAGCAAATGTTGACAATGCTGTCCATGAAGTTATGGGTATTGACAAGAAATATCGCTCAATAGGTCTCATTGGAGCGAGAACAGGAGCAGGTCCACAAATCCTAGCTGCCGATGAAGCAGTTAAGGCAACAAATACTGAAATCCTATCCATCGAACTTGCAAGGGATACAAAAGGGGGAGCAGGACATGGATGCTTGATTATTTTTGGAGCAGAAGATGTTTCAGATGTAAGAAGAGCAATTGAAGTAACCCTAAGCGAATTAAACAAGACATTTGGAGACGTATATGCAAACGATGCTGGACATATCGAGCTTCAATATACAGCAAGAGCCAGCTATGCCTGCAACAAAGCATTCAATGCACCAATTGGCAAGGCTTTTGGGCTTATGGTAGGGGCACCTGCGGCAATAGGCGTTGTCATGGCGGACACTGCGGTTAAAGCAGCCAATGTTGAAGTAATAGGATATGCATCACCTGCAAAAGGAACCAGTTTTTCAAACGAAGTAATATTATTCATATGTGGTGATTCCGGAGCGGTAAGGCAATCTGTAATTGCAGCTAGGGAAGTTGGAGTAAAACTACTTGAAACCTTAGGAAATGCAGAAGCTAAATCAGTAACAACACCTTACATTTAAAATTCGGAGGACAGGAGGAAGCCAAATGAAATCCAAGAGATTTGAAGTTTTAGCAGCTAGACCGGTAAACCAGGACGGTTTCGTTAAAGAATGGGCAGATAAAGGTCTAATAGCTATGAACAGTCCGAATGATCCAAAACCGAGCATTAGAATAAACAATGGCAAAGTTGAGGAACTTGACGGAAAACAAAGAAAAGATTTTGATTTAAACGATATGTTTATTGCAGATCACGCAATCAATCTTGAAAAAGCTGAAGAAGTAATGGCAATGGATTCTATTGAACTTGCAAAGATGCTTTGCGATATCAACATAGGTAGAGAAACAATTATTAAATACACAACATCAATGACACCGGCAAAAATTGTTGATGTTGTAGGGAATATGAATGTCGTTGAAATGATGATGGCACTTCAAAAGATGAGAGCTAGAAAAACTCCCTCTAATCAATGCCATGTAACCAACTTGAAAGACAATCCCGTTCAAATTGCAGCAGATGCCGCAGAGGCAGCAATAAGGGGTTTCGACGAAATGGAGACTACAGTTGCAATTGGAAGATATGCACCTTTCAACGCGTTGTCTTTATTAGTCGGGTCACAAACTGGAAGAGGTGGAATACTTACCCAATGTGCGGTTGAAGAAGCAACGGAATTGCTGCTTGGAATGAGAGGGCTGACTTGTTATGCAGAAACAGTATCCGTATATGGAACCGAGCAGGTATTCATTGACGGTGACGATACACCATGGTCTAAGGCATTCCTAGCTTCTGCTTACGCGTCCAGAGGGTTGAAGATGAGATACACCTCTGGTACCGGTTCTGAAGTATTGATGGGATATGCAGAAGGAAAATCCATGTTATACCTTGAAGCGCGATGTATTTTCATTACCAAGGGTGCTGGAGTGCAAGGCCTTCAAAATGGATCAATCAGTTGTATTGGTGTTCCGGGAGCCGTTCCTTCGGGAATCAGAGCTGTTTTAGCGGAAAACCTTATTACAACCATGCTTGATCTTGAAGTTGCATCAGGAAATGATCAGACATTTTCACATTCGGATATTAGAAGAACAGCAAGGGCTTTAATGCAAATGTTGCCAGGAACAGACTTTATCTTTTCTGGGTACAGCGCAGTACCTAACTACGACAACATGTTTGCAGGTTCTAATTTCGATGCGGAAGATTTTGATGACTACAATGTTCTACAAAGGGATTTAATGATTGATGGTGGATTGAAACCAGTAAAAGAAGAGGATGTTGTAAAAGTAAGAGCAAAAGCTGCAAAAGCCATACAGGCTGTTTTCAAAAATCTTGATTTGACGGAAATAACCGATGAAGAAGTAACTGCTGCAACCTTTGCCCACGGAAGCAAGGACATGCCACCAAGAAACATGGTGGAAGATATTAAGGCAGCAGGGCAACTAATGGAAAGAGGTATTACCGGGATTGACGTTGTTAAGGCACTCTCAAAAGGTGGGTTTACGGATGTTGCAGAAAATCTCTTAAATCTTTTAAAACAAAGAGTAATTGGAGATTATCTACATACATCGGCCATATTTGACAGCAAGTTCAACGTTCTAAGCGCTGTAAACAACTTGAACGACTATATGGGACCAGGTACAGGATATAGAATTAGCAAGGAAAGATGGGAAGAAATCAAGAATATACCAAATGCCAAAGACTCTTCCGATTTCAGTTAAATTGAGAAAGGAGCTAGAATAGAATGAATTTACAAGAAAAAGAGCTTCGTAAAATTATCGAGGGAGTGTTGAAGGATTTCGATATTGAAAGCTTGAATGAAACAAAGCCAACGAGCAGCCAGGGTTTGCCGCAGAAATCTAGTGGCCTGAAGGGCAAGCTTGTGGAAATTGGCAACACATCCCAAGGGACAAGGAAAGATGAAGTTGTCATTGGAGTCGCACCAGCTTTTATGGCTGATCAGACTCGTACAATAGTAAATCTTGACCATGACAAAGTACTTAAAGAAATTATAGCAGGGATTGAGGAAGAAGGCGTCAAAGCAAGACTAATCAAAGTCTATAGGACGTCGGACGTGTCGTTCATAGCCCACGAAGCTGCCAAGTTAAGCGGCTCAGGAATTGGAATTGGGATTCAATCAAAAGGAACAATTGTAATTCATCAAAAGGACCTCTTTCCGTTAAGCAATTTGGAATTATTTCCCCAGGCGCCTGTGCTTACGTTGGAAATCTACAGAATGATTGGCAAGAACGCGGCTAAATATGCAAAAGGTGAAACACCAACTCCAGTTCCTACTTTGAATGACCAAATGGCAAGGCCTAAATATCAAGCAATTGCCGCACTATTGCATATTAAGGAAACAGAATTTGTCGATCAGAATAAAAAGACACAGGATGTCGAGTTGAAATTTTAAATTGAGGAGGGTAATAACGTGGATGAACAAAAATTGATTGAAAAAATTGTCAGGGAGATTATCTCTTCCATGGAAAATTCCAGCAACCCTGGTCAAGCGACAATATTGGAAGCAAGCACAAATCGTAATTCAAGAAAAAAATTGACAAAGAACGATTATCCATTGGCTTCAAAGAAACCGGAACTCATTAGAACACCAACTAATAAGGGGATAGACGAAATCACGTTGCAGGCAGTACTTGATGGCAAAATTACCGCCCAGGATGTGAGGATAACCGGAGAGACATTGAATCTACAGGCTGAAATAGCTGAATCAGTTGGAAGAGTTGCATTTGCAGGGAATTTAAAAAGAGCGGCCGAAATGACAGTAATTCCCGATGATAGGATTCTGGAAATCTATAATGCCATGAGGCCCTATAGATCAACAAAAAAGCAGTTGCTTGCCATTGCTGAAGAGATTGAAACAAAATATAAGGCAGTTACCGTAGGTTCAATGATCAGGGAAGCAGCAGACTCTTATGAAATAAGAAACAGGCTGTTGACAGAATAACATAAAAAACCCGGAGGAAAAAAGATGAAACTTGTTGCAGGAGTCGACATAGGGAATGCTACAACTGAAACCGCAGTAGCTTGGATTACCTCAGATAATTCAATAGACTTTGTTTCAAGCGGGATTGTTGGAACCACTGGCATCAAGGGAACTGAAAGCAACATCAGCGGTATTTATGCTTCAATCAAGCAAGCTCTTGATAAAGCAAAACTAACATTCAATGATCTGGATTTAATCAAGATTAACGAGGCTGCTCCGGTAATCGGAGATGTAGCCATGGATACCATAACAGAAACAATCATAACAGAATCTACCATGATTGGACATAATCCATCAAGTCCGGGAGGATTGGGAACTGGATCTGGAATGACAATAAATATTCTTAAAGTTTCTGAAGTCCAGGATGAGGAAGATTATATTGTGGTCATACCTGGGAATGTGGATTTTGAATCAGCTGCTGAAATAATAATGGCAGCTTCCGATAGGGGAATTAGAATAACCGGAGCAATAGTACAGCGTGACGATGGAGTTTTAATCAGCAATAGACTTAAAAGAAAAATTCCCATTGTGGACGAAGTCCTATACATCGAAAAGGTGCCTATAGGAATGAAGGCGGCAATAGAAGTTGCACCAATTGGAGGAGTAGTCGAACAACTTTCCAACCCTTATGGTATTGCAACAATGTTTCAACTTGACGCTGAAGAGACAAAATTTGTAGTTCCTATTGCCAGAGCAATCATTGGAAACCGGTCCGCAGTAGTTATCAAAACGCCGGCGGGAGATGTGCAGGAAAGAATTATTCCTGCAGGTAAAATTACATTCTACGGTGAAAAAAGGACCAAAGATGTAAATGTTGATGACGGATCTACAGCAGTGATGGAAGTTATGTCAGGTTGTATTCCTATAATGGATATTGCTGGCGAGCCAGGCACTAATGCTGGTGGAATGTTTGAGAAGATAAGACAGGTAATGTCTGACCTTACAGGCAAACACCCAAAGGATATTAAAATTCAAGATCTTCTTGCAGTTGATACCTATGCCCCACAGAAAATCATTGGTGGACTTGCAGGAGAATACTGTATGGAGAACGCAGTTGGAATAGCCGCAATGGTTAAGGCTGACAAACTTCAGATGAGAAAAATCGCCGATGAGCTACAGGCCAAGGTGAATATAAGAGTTGAAGTTGGAGGCGTTGAAGCTGATATGGCAATAAATGGAGCGTTAACAACTCCAGGAACAAACAAGCCACTTGCCATTATTGACATGGGTGCTGGATCGACAGATGCTTCTTTCATAATGAAAAGCGGTGAAATCAAATCAATACATTTGGCAGGGGCCGGGAACATGGTTACTTTGTTAATCAATACAGAATTGGGGCTGGACAATTTCGACTTGGCCGAAGATTTAAAAAAATACCCCCTTGCAAAAGTTGAAAGCATGTTTCACATAAGACATGAAGATGGAAGTGTGCAATTTTTTGAAAAACAATTGGATCCCAAAATATTTGCAAGAGTAGTAGTGGTTAAGGGAGAAGAGCTAGTTTTTGTTCCGGGAAACCACACCGTTGAGCGAATCAGATCAGTGAGAAGAACAGCAAAAGAAAAAGTTTTCGCTATTAATGCTCTAAGAGCGCTTAAAATGGTTTGCCCAACACAAAACATCAGGGACATGGAATATGTTGTCCTAGTAGGTGGCTCCGCACTTGATTTTGAAATCCCACAGATGGTTACTGAGGCACTTTCAGGATTTGGAGTTGTTGCCGGAAGTGGAAACATTAGAGGTATAGAGGGACCAAGGAATGCAGTCGCAACAGGATTAGTCCTAAAATACAAAGAAGAGGTCAAATAATGAAAACATATGACATACCTTCGATTATCATACTAGAGCAATCAGGGTTTACTGACAAGAGGATAACCCAGGCAGTCTGCCACGGCATTGAAGAGGAAGGCATACCTTATGACATTGAACATGATGATGAATTGAAATGTGAAAAACTAAGTTATAAAGCAGCTCTGTCATCAAGGTTGGATGTTGGAATTGGAATAAGCAAAGATGGCGGTGTGGCAATACATTACTCGAAACTTCAGGAAGAAAACCCATTAGTTTTAATACAAAATTTTGGAGACTGGGAAATATTGAAAACAATTGGAATAAACGCGGCAAGGCTTGTCAAGGGTATTCCGTTCAAAGATATTTAGAAAGGAGATGATGTTTTGATACAAATGGCTTTAGGACTTATTGAAACTGTGGGAATGGTGGCAGCAATCGAGGCAGCTGACACAGCCGTTAAATCCGCAAATGTCAGCCTAATTGGGATTGAATTGACTAAAGGTGGCGGAATGGTAGTTGTGAAGCTACAAGGTGATGTAGGGGCAGTAAATGCAGCTGTTGCAGCTGGCGTAGCCGCAGTAGAAAAAATCGGAAAAGTTTACAGTTACAAAGTTATTCCAAGACCTCATAAAGAATTGTCAGAGATGATTTTTTCCAAAGAAACCAAGGGATATATTCCAGAAGCTAGGGAAGAAGCGATAGAAGAAGTAATTATTGCAATTATTGATGCAACTTGTAATCTCTGTAATGACCCAAAATGTCCAAGGAAAAAAGGCGAGCCAAAGAATCTGTGTATAAACCGTTAATATTTATAATAAATAATAATACTTAGGAGGAAAATAATATGAACGATGCATTAGGAATGATTGAAACAAAGGGATTAGTTGCAGCAATTGAAGCAGCAGACACCATGGTAAAGGCAGCAAATGTAACTATAATAGGTTATGAAAAAATTGGTTCAGGACTGGTTACTGTGATGGTAAGAGGCGATGTCGGGGCTATAAAGGCCGCTACGGATGCTGGAGCAGCAGCAGCAAACAAGGTTGGAGAAGTTATATCTGTTCATGTAATTCCAAGACCACATAGCGATGTGGAAAAGCTTATACCTAAATCAAACATTTAAAGAATGATTTAAGAGCTTTTGGATTGAGAAGTATGAAAAAATATTGATAGGAGGCACCGTGAATGAAAGAAATTGATGAAGCTCTTGTTAAGAAGATTACCGAATTGGTTTTAAAGAAGATTCAGGAGCAACAAAACCAAATCACGATAGGTGTATCCAACAGACATATCCACTTGAATAAAAAAGATTTTGAAGATTTATTTGGAGCGGGAAGGACATTGACAAAGATAAAAGACCTTATACAACCTGGACAATTTGCATCCGAGGAAACGCTAAGCATAATTGGACCAAAAGGCAAGATAGATGGGGTCCGAATACTGGGTCCTTTCCGAGAGCAAACGCAAGTTGAGATATCGAAAAGCGATGAATTTCTCCTTGGTGTAAAGGCCCCAATTAGAGAATCCGGAGACCTTTCAGGAACCACTGGGATTAAAATCAAAGGTCCATCAGGAGAAATTGAGCTCAAGGAAGGCATGATAAGTGCCCTCAGGCACGTACATTTAGATCCAGAAACGGCTAAAAGGCTAAATGTGAAAAATGGAGACGTTCTCAATGTAAGATCTGAAGGTGAGAGAGCCCTCATATTCGACCAGGTTATTGCACGAGTATCAGAAAAATACCTTCCAGAAATGCATATTGACTTGGATGAAGCAAATGCATCGGGACTTAAGACCGGGGACAAAGCAAGCATTATAAGATGAGGTGTACAGATTGGATTACGAAATTCTAACTGAAAAAGTAATTGAAGAGGTTATGAAAAGACTGAGTACCAAACAGTCAAAAGCGCTTATCATCTTCACTGGCAGCAGTGCCGGATATGATGAATCACTCAATCAGGTGAAGCTACTTGTAGAAAGAGGTTGGGAAATTGAAGTGATTGTGAATAGGTGCTCCGAGGGAATATTCACGAAAGAGAAGTTCAACTCTGATTTCCAAGGAATGACCCTTTATTTTGAGAGCAGATATCCTGTGGACAAGGATATGCTGGATGGTGTAGATATTATTCTTATTCCAGTTTTGACAGTAAACTTTGCAGCCAAGATGGCTCTTGGAATATCAGACACACCAGTATCCGCCCTTGTAGCATACGGTCTGATAAATGGTATTCCCATAATGGGAGTAAATAAAGCTTGCCTGCCAGAAAATAGGATACGCAAAGATTGCAGGAATAAGAAAAAACCGGGGGCTTATTACAAGATGATTCATGGGTATTTGTCCAGGCTTGAAGAATTTGGCGTGAGAATGGTATCCATTGAAAAGTTAAGCGAAGAAGCAGAGTCACAATGTATGAAGATTGACAAAAGTGAAATAGAAAATCATAGAAACGCAACTTGCGATGTAATATCGAAAGAATACATCATGGATATGAATAAAAAAGGTCTAAGTCAGATAGCTGTAAGTCGAAAGACGATTATCACTGCATTGGCAAGAGAAACAGCCAATGAATTAGGAGTTGAAATAATATGTATATAGCAAAAATAATAGGGACTGTCGTTTCTACTAGAAAAGATAATAATTTAGTCGGTAAGAAAATATTGATTGTACAGCCTCTTGATGTGGACAATATGGCAAAAGGGGATGTGGAAGTTGCTGTAGACTCTGTTGGAGCCGGGGTTGGGGAAATAGTTCTAGTTTCAACGGGAAGTTCCGCAAACAAAGTATTTGGTGGAGGAGATTCACCAATAGACAGGACAATTGTTGGAATTATAGATTCAGTAGAAGCGAGCAATAATATTTAGTTATTAAGGAATATTTGATTATGGCTAAAATTTATACAAAAACTGGAGATGCCGGTGAAACCGGATTATATGGGGGTAGCAGGATAGCAAAAGACGATCAGAGAGTAGAATGCTATGGGAATTTGGATGAAGTGAATTCATCATTGGGAATGTCATATGCCTTGGTTCAAAATGTAGAAATTAAAGATTTGATAAGGCATATTCAAAAGAGGCTTTTTGCAATGGGAGCTGAGCTTGCCAGTGACGAAAATGGAATTGCAAAGCTTCAAGACAAAATTTCCGAAGAAGACATTACATATCTTGAGAAGCAAATTGATAAATTCCAGGAGATGGTTTTACCCCAAACAAGTTTTATCATTCCAGGTGGATCGGCAGGATCAGCGGCATTACATGTGGCTAGATCAATATCAAGGAGATTGGAAAGATCAATAATAAGAGTTTCAAGAGTATATCCAGTTAACGAATGCCTAATAACTTTTGCAAATAGATTATCTGATTCTCTTTATATTCTTGCAAGGGCGGAAGAAGAATATGAATTGATACAAAGGATAAAAAATAAAGTTTTAATGAGGTTGAATATGCAAAATAATAATGAAAATAAAGAACTTCTTTTCTGGAAGAAGATAGCCGAAGCAGCTGAAAAGAGGGCAGGAGAAATAGGAATTGGAATTGTGTTCGCTGCCGTAGACAAGGGTGGCAACCTAGTGCTTCTACACAGGACTGATGGATCACTGCTTGCCAGCATTGATATTGCAGCAAACAAAGCCTACACCTCCTTATTGCTAAGGGCTCCAACTGACAAGGTAGGGGAACTAGCCCAGCCAGGAAAAGAACTATATGGGATTGGAACAACGAATAATGGTCGAATTATTACATTCGGTGGCGGATTTCCAGTAGAAATTGATGGGGAAATAATTGGAGCTATTGGTGTTAGCGGGGGATCAGTGTCACAAGATATGGAAATAGCCAGCTACGCATTGAAAAGCGCTTGAAATATAGAAAAAAGGAGTGAATGCATATGTCATTGAATAACAAGGATATAGAAGCAATTGTAAAATCAGTCATGGAAGAATTAAAAATCTCATCACCGGTTGAAGTTGTTTTTGAAAAGAAAAACGGTGTTTTCAAAACAGTTGATGAAGCTGTTTCCGCCGCCTTTGAAGCACAAAAGAAATTCAGGAAATATTCCATGGAAGACAGGGAGAGAGTTATCCAAAGCATAAAATCAGAAACATTGAAACAGGTTGATTTCATTTCAAGACTCACTCTTGAAGAAACCGGCATGGGGAGGTTCGAAGACAAGGTTAATAAAAACACCTTGGCGATAACTAAAACACCAGGAACAGAAGACTTGGTAACCGAAGCCTATACTGGAGACAATGGGCTTACATTGATTGAGCTTTCTCCTTTTGGGGTTATAGCAGCTATTACTCCATCTACCAATCCAACAGAAACTACAATAAACAATTCCATAGGCATGATCGCAGCAGGAAATTCCGTTGTGTTCTGCCCACATCCAAATGCAAAAAAATGTACAGTTAAAACCATTGAGATAATAAACGAAGCTATTAGAATGTCCGGAGGTCCGGAAAACCTTGTTACATGTATTGAGAATCCAACAATGGAAGATGCTGGAAAGTTGATGAATCACCCAAAGATAAATCTCATTTCAGCTACTGGTGGTCCAGGGCTTGTAAAAGTGGCATTGTCCTGCGGTAAGAAAGCTATTGGCGCAGGTGCGGGAAATCCTCCGGTTATTGTGGATGAGACAGCGGATCTGGAACAGGCGGCAAGGGATATAGTAAATGGAGCAAGCTTTGACAACAATCTACCTTGCATTGCAGAAAAAGAAGTGATTGTGGTTGAAAATGCGGCTGATTATCTCATATTCAACATGCAAAAATATGGAGCATATCTTTTATCCGATCAGAATCTAATCGCTAAACTTGAAGAATTGATCATAACCAAGGAAGGCGCAGCCAATAAAAAGTACATTGGGAAAAATGCTGATTTCATCTTATCGCAAATCGGTATAGATGTTGACAAGAGCATCAAGTTGATAATTGCTGAGACAAAATCAGACCATCCTTTTGTACAAGAAGAATTAATGATGCCTGTTCTTCCAATTGTCAGAGTGAAGAACGTTGACGAAGCAATTGATATGGCACTTCAAACGGAGCATAACAACAGACATACGGCCATAATGCATTCAAAAAATGTGGATAATCTAACCAATGGTGCAAAAACACTTCAAACAACTATATTTGTCAAGAATGCGCCTTCATACGCAGGTATTGGCTTCGGGGGTGAAGGACATACAACTTTCACTATTGCTGGACCAACAGGTGAAGGATTGACTTCCGCTAAATCATTCGCGAGAAAAAGAAGATGTGTATTGGCAGGCGGATTTTCTATCAGATAATTGAGGTAAAAAATGAAAGAAATAGTCGAAATAGTAAAAAATGCAGGAATTACTGGAGCCGGAGGAGCAGGTTTTCCAACTCATGTGAAGCTTTCAAGCAATGCGGATTATGTAATTGTCAATGGAGCAGAATGCGAACCTTTACTTCGTGTAGACCAGCAATTGATGGAAATGAAGGCAGAGGAACTCCTATTTGCACTGAATCTTGCGGTTGAAAGTGTAAATGCCAAGAAGGGTATAATTGCACTTAAAAAGAAGTATCACAAGGCTACGGACAAATTGGAAATATTGATTAAAAACTATCAGAATATAGAAATATTCCTTTTAGATGACTTTTATCCCGCCGGAGATGAGCAGGTTACAGTATATGAGGTGCTGGGAAGAATTGTTCCAGAAGGCGGAATACCATTGGATGTAAATACAGTAGTATTCAATGTAGAAACATTGCTTAATATTTATGATGCAGTCCACGGTAAGCCAGTTACCTATAAATATGTTACTGTAACCGGTGCTGTGAATAAACCGATGACTATAAAAGTTCCCATTGGAACACCTATTGATTATCTTATTCAAACTGCAGGAGGAGCCTCCATTGAGACATATTCATTAATCGACGGTGGTCCTATGATGGGCAAAATAATTAAAAACAATGAAGGTTTCGTGAAGAAAAGTACAAAGGGAATTCTTGTTTTACCCACAGATCACCCTTTGATAATAGGAAAGAATAAAAGCATTGATGCCATGTTGAGAGAATCAAAAATCGCGTGTTGCATGTGTTCGTTGTGTACCGACGCTTGTCCCAGATATTTACTAGGACACAGCATACATCCAGATAGATTAATGAGAATAACTGGTTATGGAAGCACCATGGATGCTAGTACCAGCGTTGAAGAAGCATTTTTATGCTGCGAATGCGGTTTGTGTGAAACGGTATGTGTCATGGGACTTCAACCATGGAAATTAAATCAATTGCTCAAGGGAAAACTTGCAGCGGCTGGTATTAAAAATAATATGAACAATCAGCCTGATAAGGTATCTGAATTTAGAAAATACAGAAAATTTCCAGTTAAAAGACTAATTCAACGTTTTGGATTGACAAATTATGATGTGCCCGCTCCTCTGGATATTGATAAGGAGTTTGAATTTGAAAAGGTATGCATAAATATGAAACAACATCTGGGTGTACCTGCTGAAATAATTGTAAGTACTGGAGAAGAAGTCCGAGCTGGCCAGATGATAGGAAAAATTCCAGAAGGAAAATTATCCGCTTGCATTCATGCAAGCATATCAGGGACAGTTTGTTCTACGGAAGATGGTAATATAATCATCAAGAAAAATTAGCCGGGGGAGGGTTACAAATGAAAAAATCCATAGGAATGATTGAGTACAGAAGTATTGCGAAAGCCATTGAATCTACCAATGCCATGCTAAAGTCGGCAAATGTAGAACTAATTCTTTCCAATCCTGTTTGCCCTGGCAAATATATCACCCTTATTAATGGTGAAGTAGGTGCTGTTGAAAGCGCAATGAAAGTTGGAAAAGCTGTTGGAGGTATCTTTGTAGTCGATGACTACATAATTCCAAACGTAAGTGAGAAAATATTCCCAGCGCTTTCAGGAACTACAAGCCTTGATGTTATAGGCTCAATAGGAGTTATTGAAACAATGTCAGCTGTAAGCTCCATAATTGCAGCAGATATCGCCGTTAAAGCGGCGAATGTGGAGCTAATTGAAATAAGAATGGCTAGAGGACTAGGAGGGAAAGGATTTATGACCATGACTGGTGAACTATCCAGTGTTAGATCCGCTGTTGAATCATGCGAAGACAAGCTTAAAGAAAGCGGATGTATCATTGCGGCAGTAATCATCGCATCCCCAACCAAGGAAGTTATCGCATCTTTGTTATAGCAGAATAGAAATTGGACTAAATTATTTATAAGTTATATCAAATTTATTTTTTAAGTGGAGGTATTATAATGGGTTTCTTAACAGCAGTTGGTATTACTATCGGGGTATTGGCAGGAATTTGGGCGCAGGTTTCAGGTTATGTTGGACTATTGGCATGGGTTGGGTTTATTGCATGGGCATGCTTCTTTGCAGCTGGCGGCAAAACAGACGGACTTGTAAAGGGAATGTTGGCAAATTTGTCTGGAGTGTTCTGGGGCTGGCTTATAATAATGATTATGGGATTAATGCCTAACTTCCCTTATGCTTTGGGAGTTGCAGTTGTATTTCCTGCATTCATGATGTGCGTTCAGGCTAACTTCAAATATCTGTCATTCATACCAGGCGCATTTTGTGGAGCTGCTGCATATTTTGGATCAGGGTTAGATATTAAAGCAACTGCAATTTCATTGATTTGTGGAGCTTTGCTTGCATTTGCCTCTGAATGGCTAGCTCTTAAGATGACAAAAAAAGAAGCTGCAGCTGAAGAAAGTAAATAAGCTGAAGATAGTAAGTAGAATTTAATATTAAATTATTACAAACCAGGCTGTTTATCTGTAAAAGTAGCCTGGTTCGTTTTCTTTAGCAATTGCTTGAATATTAATCTTTATGCTATAATATGGAGCAAGTCAAAATAGGATTTGGATTTATTTTAAAGAATTATTGTTACAGGAGTAGTGATAAAATGAGAATAGCGGTTATAGATGGCAAGGGTGGAGGCATTGGCAAATCCTTGGTTGAGAGAATCAGAGCTGAAATTCCAAGCTTGGAGATAATTGCCCTGGGGACAAATTCCAGAGCGACGGAAAACATGATCAGGGCTGGAGCCACAGATGGGGCATCCGGAGAAAACGCCATAGTTGTGAATGTTAAAGATGTTGATATTATTGTGGGGCCAATTGCAATTTTAAACGCCAACTCAATGCTTGGCGAATTGACTCCAAAGATGGCTGAAGCTATTGGAAACAGCAAGGCATACAAAATACTTCTGCCGCTGAACCGCTGCAATATTCAGGTTGTAAGTGTTGTAAGCAGAGGATTGACAGACCATATAGAAAATGCCGTCATAGCCATTAAGGAACAATTGGAAAAGAGCTCGTAAGAGCTCTTTTTTTATTCAATATTTTAGATTGCAAATGATGTGCATTTAACTTTTATATAGTTCATCAAACTATAGATTTTTGAAATGAAAACTTCTCTTTCCCGATGCATAATCGGAAACAATGTTTCCATTGCCTTTCAGTTGGTATTTGTATGTAACAAGGCCGGAAAGACCCACTGGCCCTCTTGCATGCAGTTTTCCGGTACTTATTCCAACTTCCGCACCAAATCCATATCTATAGCCATCTGCAAATCTGGTGGAGCAATTTTGGTATACTCCCGCCGAGTCAACTTCCAGCATGAATCTTCTTGCAGAATCCTCATCTCTAGTTATAATACAGTCAGTGTGATGGGAGCCAAAGGCATTGATATGTCTAATTGCATCTGAAATATCACCAACAATTTTTATTGATAATACATAGTCGAGATACTCAGTAGAAAAATCAATTTCCGTAGCAGGATTGCAGTCAATTATATCCATTGTATTTTCGCAACCTCGGATTTCGACCTTTTCCTTTTCTAAAGCTGCCTTTAATTTTGGCAAAAACTCCTTTGCAATAGACTCATGCACCAAGATTGTTTCCACGGCATTGCACGCTGCCACATATTGCACTTTTGAATCAATTACTACTTTGACGCCTAAATCAATATCACAATTTGAATCCAGATAAACATGGCAAATACCATCTGCATGGCCCATAACTGGTATTTTGGTATTGCTCATTATATATTGGACAAATTCGTTGGAACCTCTTGGAATTATTAGGTCA
The DNA here is from genome assembly GCA_037144355.1 of Eubacteriales bacterium. Classification (GTDB taxonomy): domain Bacteria; phylum Bacillota; class Clostridia; order Peptostreptococcales; family Anaerovoracaceae; genus JBAWWY01. The sequence goes on from JBAWWY010000003.1 coordinate 76,674, forward strand.
ATAGAATCACTGCAATTAAGCAATTCAGAAATGGCTTCCCGTGTTTCAAACAATGTGAGAAAACCTTCTGGAATTCCTGAAGATTTTGTAGCTTTTGAAATCAGTTCAAAAAGAATTTTATTTGTATGCCTTGCCTCGCTGCCGCCTTTTAAAATGCAACAGTTTCCACTTTTAAGACAAAGCGTTGCAATTTGCACTAGAGCGTCAGGCCGCGATTCGAAAATTACTCCGATCACTCCAATAGGACAGGATACCTGCTTCAAGATAAGATCTGCATCTAGCTCACGTGACAAAAGAACTTTATTAAGTGGATCTTCAAGAGAAATCAAGCTTTCGATCCCTTTGACAACATCCTTAAGTTTATCTTGGTCAAAAGCAAGCCTTTTAATTATTGCAGGATTTAAATTTTCGTTAACTGCAGCTTCCAAATCAAGCTTATTGCTTTTGAAAATACTTTCCTTACTGGTTTCAAGTTCAGTAATAATATTCTTCAAAGCTGCATTTCGTAAAAAACTATTCAATGCAGCCATCTTGAAACTATCCGACTTTATATTTTTACAAATCTGTCTTATCATCTTTTTTCTCCAAATAGCTATTTATTTTCACTGGACCTCTGAATACTGTTCTTTTTATATAAAGCGTCCCATCCTTGCGGCTATGGACATGCCAATCCACCAGGACCATTTCTCCATGGACAAGCTCTATGCAGGTTATCCCTCTTGGATTCATACAGCACCCACAATTGAAGTACGGAAGCTTTTCCTTGCTCGGAAATTTAGCACGATGGGTATGTCCGCATATCAAAAGGGTATGCTTGTGAGCTGTTAACCACTGGTTGTAACCCTTTTCCAATTTATGCCTCTTTTGCTGATTCTTGGCCGGGCTCGCCAGATAATTTACTCCTATCAAATGCATTGCTCTCCAGAAATATCTTATTATAAAATATGATATTCTCCAAAGCTGGTCATTCAAGAGATCTCCCTGATGCCCATGAACTACCAGGATTTCCTGTTTTGTGTCCCTATGCTCTAAAACTATTCCATCATAAACCTTCAAATCCGGGAAAAGAGGTTCATAAACCTCATTTTCGTCATTGTAGGAAAAAGACAGGTATTTTTCTACGTATTTTGGATCGGATAGTGCCATATTGTGGTTTCCATAGAGCATATACATTCTCTTTGCAGTATGAAACTTCTTTAAAATATAAAATATGGTGGGATGGGCTGTGAAGATAGTGTTGTATGAAGGCTGCTCCCAAAGCTCGTCTCCATCACCAGCTTCAAAATATGTGAAATCATTCTCATAATAATGTTCCATTGCATGAAAATATATATTTCTATTTCTGCCGAAATCGTCAGAAAGGCTGTTGTCCGACCTATGCACATCACTAAAAAATACGAATTTGGAACTATCATCGAATGGTACTTTTAAAGCATTCTTATATGAATTTTCCAACCTTGAAAGGGCTTTCAAATACATCATCTCCTATCATCTGTCGAGAGTATTATATCAAATATTAATCAAAATATCCTTACATATTATTTTAGCGATTTTATTGATTTCATTATACTTGATTGCACCATGAGAGCTTAGAAGCAGATATCCATTGATAAAGCCAGGGTATTTCATCAGATCATCAAGTGTACTCTTTGTTAAATTGAATTCGTTCAAATCTATATAACTGTGTCCATCTACATTATATAATGGCATTTCAACAGACAAAGTGTTTTCGTTTTTAGAAATTACAAGATTGAAACCATTGAAAAAATGATGAGCTTCCTTGGAAAACCCATAATAATATCCCTTCAATAATAATGTTCCGGTTTTCAACCTGATGCGTTCGAGGTATATCTTGCGATTCCCATATACAATAGGAAAACCGTTATTAAACATGGATTTATGCAAGTCAATCTTCCTTAGCAATAGAAGAAGCTGCTCCAACTGAGTAATGTCGTCCCTATTGTGAAGTAATATTTCTTCCCTCAATATTGTTATTCTTGTTGCAAGATAATCAAAATACTTTTGAACACTTTCATATCCACTGATTTTATCAGTTCTGAAATCGTGGATACCGAGAAAAGCTTCCATTGTCTTTTGCTTCATATTGGGAAGCAGGGACTTTAAGTAACTCCCCCTGAAAATTTTATAAAGATCGAAATTCATATGGGATGGAATATAATAATCGAATCCAAATTTCTTAAATCGTTTGTTGATAAAAGGGATATCGAAGGAGGCTCCGTTATAAGTAATAATCAGATCAGCCGAAGCAAGTGCTGATATTAAAAAACCCAGCAGAAGTTCTTCTTCATAAAGATTTTCGCAGAAGAATTGTGTAAATCCAGTATTGTCACCGATTTGGAGAATGCCAACTAGGATTATACTGTCCTTATTCGGGTCAAGTCCCGTGGTTTCTATGTCAAGAGCAACAACATTGCAATTTTCAAAGTAACTGTCAATTAGATTCATTGGATATTCTCCCAATCCCGTTTTGGACCAATTTATTCTCTAAAGATAAATGGAATTTCTGAACATATATTATCATATAAACAAAGACAAAACAAACTGCAGGGGAGCAGTTTGTTTTGTTCAAAAGGGGTATTGGGATTAGAGATTAATGAGGTTATCAGGGGGATAACCACGTGATAATTATATCAGAGTAAGTCGAAAAAGCAATAAAATAATAATAAATCCGGTTTTTTTGAAATAGGTGGAATATCTATATAAAATAGGGTAAAATTGGTATTATTACTTGTAGCAAGGGGAGATTAAATTGAAGGATCAATACACTAACCCACTGAATACTAGATACGCCAGCAAGGAGATGTCCTTGATTTTTTCTGAGGACACAAAATTCAGAACTTGGAGAGCGCTTTGGATTGCCTTGGCGGAAGCTGAAATGGAATTGGGCCTTCCAATAACACCTGGACAGATAAAGGAACTGAAGGAAAACAAAGACAACATAAATTATGAAGTTGCTGAAAAAAGAGAGAAAGAAACAAGACATGATGTGATGTCCCACGTATATGCATATGGTGTTCAATGTCCAAGTGCGAAAGGAATAATCCATCTTGGAGCCACAAGCGCATATGTGGGAGACAATACAGATATAATAGCAATAAAACAGGCATTAAAGCTGACAAGGCGAAAATTGATAAACCTTATTGACAGGCTTTCTAAATTTGCAATGGAGTTCAAGGGACTTCCAACTCTTGGATTCACACATTTGCAGCCAGCTCAACTTACAACGGTAGGGAAAAGAGCCTGCCTTTGGATACAAGATTTCTATTTTGACTTGTTGGATGTTGAAAACCTCATAGAAGGGCTGCAATTGCTTGGAGTAAAGGGCACAACCGGCACCCAGGCAAGTTTCGTTGAATTGTTCGATGGAGATATGGATAAAGTTAAAAAACTTGAAGAACTGGTAGTTGAGAAAATGGGATTTGAAAATGCAATTCCAGTCTCTGGACAGACATACACAAGGAAAATAGATTTTAAAATACTATCGGTTCTCAGCGGCATCGGACAAAGCGCTCACAAGATGACAAACGATATCAGGCTGCTTCAACATCTCAAGGAAGTCGAAGAACCTTTTGAAAAAAATCAAATTGGATCATCTGCAATGGCATACAAGCGCAATCCCATGAGAAGCGAGAGAATTGCATCATTGGCCAGGCTGGTAATCAGCAATACTCTAAATCCAGCAATGACAGCCTCGACTCAGTGGTTCGAAAGAACTCTGGATGATTCTGCAAATAGAAGAATTGTAATACCAGAATCATTTATGGCCGTAGATGCTATTTTGGATATCGGCATAAATATTTCCAGTGGATTGATAGTCTATGAGAAAGTTATAAGGCAGCATATTATGAGTGAAATATCATTTATGGCAACTGAGAATATAATTATGGCAGGAGTTAAAAATGGGGGAGATAGGCAGGAACTACACGAAAAAATTAGAGAGCATTCAATGGAGGCTGCAAAAGTTGTAAAAGAGGAAGGGCTTCCAAATGATTTACTTGTTAGAATAGCAAACGACGATGATTTTAAACTTGAAATTTCAGAAATTGAAGAATTGCTTAAACCGGAACTCTATATTGGAAGGGCCGAAATTCAAGTTGAAGAGTTTATTAATAGCTATATTAAGCCGATTATTAACGAGAACATATCTGAAATTGGCGGAGAGGTTGAACTAAAGGTTTAGGTAACAAGATGTTGAGAGAAACCATTGGTAAAAGTAGAAAAATAGTAATCAAGATTGGCAGCAACACAATTTCGGATAAGAACGGTAAAGTAAACAATGATACAATGAGCAGTCTGGTTGAGCAGATAAGCACTTTGATTTCCCATGGGAAACAGATAATTATAGTTTCTTCCGGAGCGGGAGTTTTCGGAACTGCTGCAATCAATAAGTGGAGCAGAAAGGAAGACATTAATTTCAAACAAGCCTTGTGCGCAATAGGGCAAGTCGAATTAATGAATGCGTATAAGACAATGTTTCAAAAGCATTCAATACAAGTTGCCCAGATGCTTCTTACTAGAGACGATTTTGAAGACAATAACAGAACTTTGAACATAAGAAATACTTTATTTACACTTATAGATGAAGGTGTTGTTACGGTAATAAACGAAAACGATAGTGTCAGCATAGAAGAGATAAAAATAGGAGACAACGATACCCTTGCCGCATTGACAGCAAATCTTTGGAACGCCGATTTACTAATCTTGTTAAGCGACATCGATGGAGTATACGATAGCAACCCAAAAGATAATCCAAATGCAAAATTAATCGAAGAAGTCTACAATACCGATGAACTGCTTGAAGAAATAGACTCAACAGGAAAAAGCAGTTTTGGAACGGGTGGGATATTGACAAAGATATCTGCGGCCAAACGCGTTAATGAGTACGGAATACCAATGATACTGACAAACGGGAAGAAGCAAGATATCCTATTGGGGCTTTTAGCCGGTGAAGAAAAAGCAACAATTTTTTATGGTAAGAAATAACAATGTGGAAAAAATCAAGATAAAGAAAAAAATGCATAGAACTTATATCAAATATAATAAATAGATTGAAAAGGTTGGTATGAAATGAAAATTGGATTTATAGGCGCAGGCAATATGGGCGGTGCAATAATAAAAGGATATTTAAATAAGCAATGCAAGGACAGTATTCAAGGGGGTTCCAGGATCTATATCTACGATTCAAATTTGGAAAAGGCCAGGGAAATGTCCAAGGAAATGAATGTAAATTTCACCAATTCAATTGGAGAGTTGGTTTCCAAGTGCGATATAATATTTCTAGCTGTTAAGCCTAATGTTTACAATTCAGTGTTGGATGAAGCCAACAAGGAATTTGCAGTGGATAAAATCATTGTATCAATGGCAGCTGGAATAACTATGGATCATATTCAAAAGCATTTTAACTTTCCAATCAAGATTATAAGAATAATGCCAAACACTCCTGCGCTTGTGAATGAAAGCATGACAGCTGTCTGCATGGGAAAGGGAGTCACTGAATCTGATATGGAGATTCCGTTGGAAATTCTCAAAGCAATCGGCAGAGTTGAACTGGTTGACGAAGATAAAATACACGCCATTATAGGAGTAAGCGGGAGCAGTCCGGCATATGCCTACATGTTTATCGAGGCGATAGCCAGGGCTGGAGAACAAAAGGGCTTGGATTACAGGCTGTCTCTGGAAATGGCTGCTCAATCTGTGCTTGGAGCAAGCAGGATGATACTTGAAACTGGTAAATCACCAAAAGAACTTGTTGAAATGGTATGCTCGCCAAACGGTACTACGATAGAAGCCGTTAAGACTCTAGGAACCAATGGATTCAACGAAAAAGTCACAGAGGCTGTATTTGCGGCGGTAGAAAAATCTATAAAAATGTCAGAGGCACTCTAATATTTCTTTAAGGAGCTTCATGAATATGGATGAAAAAACAATATCAAGTGAAATGATTTATAAGGGAAGCATAATAAATCTTCGAAAAGATACTGTAATCATAAACGATGAAAAACAGGCGTTTAGAGAGATAGTTGAACATAGGGGTGGAGTTGGCATCGCTGCGATTGATCCTGAGGGGAAAATGGTCCTTGTAAGGCAATACAGAAAGGCGGCTGAAGACGTTTTGCTGGAGATACCTGCGGGCAAACTGGACATTGGAGAAGATGAGCCAATAAATGCCGCATATAGGGAGCTGCAGGAGGAAACTGGTTATAAAGCTTTAAATATGGAGCATATGACTTCGTTTTACACATCAGTCGGTTTCAGTGACGAAATTATCCATCTTTATTTTGCGGACGAACTGATCGCTGGGGCTCCATGCCCTGACGAAAATGAGGATATTGAGGCTTTTTCGTATGAGATTGAAGAGCTTAAGGAAATGATAAGAAATGGTGGAATAAAGGATGCAAAAACGATAATCGCAATTTTAATGGTGGAAGGTAGGTTGTCAAAAAAATAATTTAAGCTATTAATAAATATTTATATCAATTAAATATTTCCCGAGTATATAATGACTCGTGAAGACTTGACCAAGTGTGAGGAAACATGGAAAAATTTATTGAATTTATAAATTACTTGAATATGGAAAAGAAAATGGCGTTAAATTCTGTCACCGCTTATAAAAAAGATCTTATTGAATTTGAGGGATTTCTTTTTGATAGAGGTGTTGGCAGCGAATTAACGGTGAACAATACTGATTTGATAACATATATTTTAAAATTGAAGACAGAGGGAAAAGCTGGAGCCACGCTAAATCGCAAAATTGCTTCATTGAGGGCATATTACGGCTTCCTTTTTGGAATCGGAGCAATTACCACCAATCCAAGCAACAATATGAAGTCTCCCAAGATTGAAAGGAAGAAAATCGATTATCTAACAATCGGGGAGATAGAAAGATTAATAGATTTCCCTGATGGTTCTTCGAAAGGCATTAGAGATCGGGCTATTTTGGAGGTGCTATATGCGACCGGAATAAGGGTTTCAGAACTTTCTCAAGTCAATTTGAAAGATGTAAATCTTAGAATAGGATTCATAACATGCACTGGAGAATTTGGCAAGGCCAGGATAATACCCCTTGGTAGACCTGCTAGAGCGTCGCTGGAGGAATATATTTTCAAAGCTAGAAAGGTGCTCATTCATAATGAGGAAAGCAAGGAAGAGGCACTTTTTGTAAATTATTCTGGGGAACGAATGTCCAGGCAGGGATATTGGAAAATAATCAAGCAATACGCCCAGCTTGCAGGGATAGAAAATAAAATATCGCCGCAAATTTTAAGAAATTCTTTTGCGGTTCATCTAATCCAAAACGGAGCAGATATAAAATCTCTTCAGGAGTTGCTGGGACATGAGGATATGGCAACGACTAAAGTTTATCTAGAGACAACAAAGAGCAGAATCAAGGAAGTTTATGACAAGACTCATCCAAGAGCTTGACACAATATATTTCAACAGGAAGCTGATAAAAAAGAGCTGATGGAAATGAAAAAACTACTTGTAATAATACAGCTTTCTATGGTACAATTACCGACGGTGTATTACGGACGGTCCACTGGATAATTTATTTACCACGAACGTCTACGAAAGAGAGGAGGATAAAAAATGGATATTATTCAAGTATTGGAACAAGAGTATACAAGAAAAGACATTCCTGAATTTGGAGTAGGTGATACCGTAAAGGTTCATATAAAGATCAAAGAAGGAACAAGAGAAAGAATCCAGATCTTTGAAGGCTTTGTTCTTAAAAGACAAAATGGTGGTCTAAGCGAAACATTTACAGTAAGAAGAATTGCTTCCGGAGTAGGTGTTGAAAAAACTTTCCCACTTCATTCACCAAAAATTGAAAGAATTGAAGTTACAAGACATGGTGATGTTAGAAGGTCTAAGCTCTTCTACATGCGTCAGAGAACAGGGAAATCTGCGAAGATAAAAATAAAAAAGAATATATAATGAGAATTTTAAAGGCTGGATATTAACCAGCCTTTAGTTTTTAAAGATATCAGGAGAAATCATGGAACAAATAAACTGGTACCCAGGACATATGAAAAAAACCAGGGAACTGATTCAAGAAAACTTGAAGATGGTAAACATTGTAATTGAAGTTATCGATGCTAGGATTCCCATATCCAGCAGGAATCCAATTATAGACGAGCTGATTTCCAATAAAACACGCATAATCGCTTTAAATAAAAGCGATTTAGGCGATTCTAAAGTAAATGCCTTTTGGAGGGACTATTTTAAAACCCAGGGCATGCTTCCAATATTAATGAACTCTGTTAAGGGTGATGGAATTCCGCAACTCCTCCAAATGCTTGAAAAAATTCAAGAGGAGAAAAATGCGGGTTCAATCAGGAAAAGACCTTTGAGAATCATGATTGTTGGAGTTCCAAATGTTGGCAAATCTTCATTGATAAACAGGCTTACTGGAAAGAAAAGCGCAAAGACTGGTAATAAACCCGGAGTAACGAGAGGGAAACAGTGGCTGAACCTTTCAGAGAACATGCAGCTTCTTGACACTCCTGGAATCTTATGGCCAAAATTTGAAGACCCACAAGTTGGACTGAAGCTGGCATTCCTGGGATCAATCAAGGATGAAATTCTCGACATTCCGTCAATCACATTAGAATTGATAAAATTCCTGTCTTTAGAATATAAAGACTTGTTGATGAATAGATATAAATTGACAGAGTTAGGCGAAACCCCTCTTGAAACAATGGAAATGATAGCAAAAAAAAGAGGCTTCATAATGTCCGCAGACAGAATTGATTATGAAAGAACTTCCAGGACCATTATTGATGAATACCGTGCTGGGATTCTTGGCCGCATAACTTTGGAAAGACCTGAAGAAATGCTTTACAAGGTTCATAAGGTTGAGGATTACATTGATGGCTGACCTGCAAAATAAGCTCATTGAGATGAGCAGGTACGAAAATGAATTATATAGCAAAGGGATAAAAAATATCTGCGGAATCGACGAAGTTGGTAGAGGGCCATTGGCAGGACCTGTTTTAGCTTGCGCAATCATATTGCCAGAGGATTTCAGTATTCTGGGTGTTGATGATTCTAAAAAATTGAGCGAAAAGAAAAGAAATGATTTATATGACAAGATTCTTTCATGTTGCATATCATATGGTGTTGGAATAGTTCATAACAGAGTAATAGATGAAATCAACATTTTGAACGCAACAAAGATGGCTATGAGGATTGCAATAGAAAACTTGGATGTCAAACCAGGGCACCTGCTTATAGATGCTCTTGAACTCCAAGGAATTGGAATACCCATGACGCCAATAATCAAGGGAGACACATTAAGCGTATCCATTGCGGCGGCTTCCATTGTAGCCAAAGTCATCAGAGACAGAATGATGCGGGATTACCATCTGGAATATCCAAACTACGCCTTTGATTCCAATAAAGGGTACGGCACAAAAGCCCATTATGAGGGAATCGATGGATATGGTATTTGCGAAATCCACAGAAGAAGCTTCCTAAAGTCATACTGCCCTTGACAAATACTGTACTATTGATAAAATGTAACATAATAAATGAATAAATTCGGCAATGACCAAGAGGAGTACATAGTCAAACTTTTAGAGAATGAAGCTCGTGGCTGCAAGGCTTCAGAAGATAATGACTATGGAAGGTAGCTTGTGAGCTTCCATTTTGAACTTGAGTAAAAATGGACGGAGAAGTACCGTTATAACTTGGAGCAGCTGTAGAAATACAGAATCAAGGTGGCACCGCGGATAAAAATTCGTCCTTTTAACAGGATGGATTATTTTTTTTAGCGTGAAGAATTTTATAAAGAATAAATGGAGGTTAAAATGGAAAAAACATTGTCAAAAACTTACGATCCCAAGGAATTTGAGGATAGGATATATAAATCATGGGAAGAAAATGGGGCATTTAAGGCAAAAGTTGATTATTCTAAGAAGCCTTATACAATCGTCATGCCTCCACCTAACATAACAGGTCAGCTTCATATGGGCCATGCCTTTGACAATACCCTCCAGGATGTCTTGATCAGATGGAAGAGAATGCAGGGTTTCAACGCTTTGTGGGTTCCTGGCAGTGATCATGCAAGCATAGCTACTGAAGTCAAGGTTGCCGAGAAAATCCGCGAGGAAGAAGGAAAAACCAAGGAGGAAATTGGTAGGGACGAATTTTTGAGAAGAGCCTGGCAATGGAAGGAAACCTATGGTGGAAAGATAACCAATCAAATCCGAAAGCTTGGAAATTCATGCGACTGGGACAGGGAGAGATTCACCATGGACGAGGGCTGCAATGTTGCAGTCAAGGAAGCTTTTGTCAGATTATATGAAAAAGGCTTGATTTACCGTGGTTACAGGATAATAAACTGGTGCCCGAGTTGCAAGACATCTTTGTCTGATGCGGAAGTTGAGCATGAAGAAAGAAGTGGGAAATACTATTACTATAGATACAATTATGTAGACGGAAGCGGTGAGATTGTAATCGCAACTTCTAGGCCTGAGACCATGTTCGCGGACACAGCAATTGCGGTTCATCCAGATGATGATAGATACAGGGATGCAATTGGGAAATTGGTTTATATACCACTTACAGATATTCAGATACCAATCATAGCCGACCAATATCCGGATCCAACCAAGGGAAGCGGAGCAGTAAAAATCACTCCCTCCCATGACCCTAACGATTTTGAAGTTGGAGTCAGACATAAGCTCGAAATGCCCTCATGTATAAACTTAGATGGAACAATGGGAAAACTTGCTGGGAAATACGAAGGCATGGATAGATTCCAGTGTAGAAAGCTATGGGTAAGCGAGTTGGAATCTGAAGGTTTTCTAATCAAGACTGAAGACAAGGAAATACCCATTGGAGGATGTTACCGTTGCGATACAATCGTTGAACCCATGTTGTCGGAACAATGGTTTGTTAAAATGCAGGAGATTGCAGCTCCAGCGATTGAAGCCGCCAAATCTGGCGAACTAAAGCATGTGCCGGACAGATTCGAGAGAATTTACCTCCATTGGCTGGAAAATATAAGAGACTGGTGCATATCAAGGCAATTGTGGTGGGGGCATAGAATACCGGCATATTATTGCCAGGACTGTGGAGAAATAATTGTTTCAAAGGAAACTCCAACAAGTTGTGGAAAATGTAATTCAACAAATATCAAACAGGATGAAGATGTACTCGATACCTGGTTCAGTTCTGCATTATGGCCCTTTTCAACTTTGGGATGGCCGGAAAAGACTGAGGATTTCAAATACTTCTATCCTACCGATGTTTTAGTAACTGGTTATGATATCATCTTCTTCTGGGTTATCAGGATGGTTTTCTCAGGTATTGAGATGACAGGCCAGCTACCTTTCAAGCATATTTTTGTCCATGGATTGGTCAGGGATGCCGAAGGAAGAAAAATGAGCAAATCACTGGGTAACGGAGTTGATCCAATTGAAATAATCCAGGATTTTGGGGCCGATGCCCTTAGGTTCACTCTGATAACTGGTGTTTCTGCAGGAAACGACATGAAATTTCAAATTGAAAAGGTAGCAGAAAGCAGGAATTTTGCAAACAAGCTTTGGAACGCAACAAGATTCATATACATGGGCCTGGGTGACGAAGAAAGCAAGTTGGCGATTATGGAAAATCTTGAAAAAGATATAACAAATCTTGCACTTAGAGAAGAGGATAAGTGGATAATTTCCAGGATTAACACAGTTGCCAAAGAAGTTACAGCCAATATGGAAAAGTTTGAACTTGCCCTGGCTGCCAAGAAAATATATGAACTGATTTGGAATGAGTTTTGCGACTGGTATATTGAGATTGTAAAACCTAGACTTTATGGAAAAGACCAGAAAGACAAGATGACAGTACAAATTGTCCTAATAAATTCTCTAAAAGACATGCTTAAACTTCTTCATCCGTTTATGCCGTTTATAACAGAAGAAATTTGGAGCACACTTCCATCACAGGATTTGAGCGACCAGGGAAAAATTAAGAATGAAGATTTTCTAATGCTTGCGAAGTGGCCGGAATACTCCATAGGAAAAAATTATCCCAAAGATGAAAATACTATTGATACAGCTATGGGAATAATCAAGGCCATTAGGAATATAAGAGTTGAAGCTGAAGCAACGCCAAAAAAACCATTGAAGGCATATATATTCGTTGATGATGAAATTGCAAATAGCGTTAAAATGAGCGAGTCAATTATTAAAAATCTTGCAAATATTAGCGAAATTACCTATCTTGGGAATCGGGGAGAGATAAATGAAGATGTTACATCTTCAGTGGTGGATGGAATTGAAATATTTATTCCTCTTGACGATTTGATTGACTATGCTCAAGAAATAGAAAGATTGGCAAAAGAAATCAAGAAATTCAAAGAGGAAGTTGAAAGAATAGAGAAAAAACTTTCAAATCCTGGTTTTGTTGGTAAAGCTCCAGATGCGGTAATTAATGAAGAGAAGGAAAAACTTGCAAAATACAGGGATCAACTTCTCAAAGTTCAAGAGAGGGCAATTGTGGTAAACAAGAAATTGGGTTGATCCAATAGCATATGCTTGTTAATTGCAATTAAATTTAGATGGGAGTTTTCAATGAATTATAAGACTGCAATAGAGAAGATTCATGAGTTTGAAAAGTTCGGAAGTATTCTAGGCTTGGAGAGAATGACCATACTCATGGACTTGTTAGGCAACCCTCAAGATAAATTAAGAATAATACACGTGGCAGGAACAAATGGAAAAGGTTCCGTCTGCAGATATTTGTATTCCATTCTTCAAGAAGGCGGTTACAAAGTTGGGTTGTATACTTCACCATACATTGAAAGGTTCACTGAAAGAATCGAGTATGACGGCAAGGAAATAAGCCAAGTAGATCTTTCCAAATATACGGAAATCGTATTGGATAAAGTGAATCTGATGGTAAGAAACGGACAAGAGTCACCCACGGAGTTCGAAGTAATAACTGCAATTGGCTTTTGCTACTTTGCAGATTCTGGAGCGGATTTTCTTGTTCTGGAGGTTGGTCTTGGTGGGAGAGGGGATTCAACTAACATTGTAAAATCTCCTATACTATCGATTATAACTTCAATCTCTTTTGACCATACTGAATATTTAGGAGATAGCCTGGTTGAAATTGCAACAGAAAAGGCCGGAATAATAAAGCATGGCGTGCCTGTCATCGCAAATATAGATGACTTGCCTTCCAATGAGAAGGTTGAACAGATAGCAAAAGAAAAGAATAGTCCATTTATCTCAACAAGGGATATCAAGCCGTCAAACATAGAAAAAAGCATAAAACATTACAAATTCGACGTTGAAATACTTGGAGAGAAGTTCGAAAACATCCAACTCTCCATGATAGGAATGCACCAGATTAGAAATGCAATCTGTGCCCTTACGGGAATAATGCTATTGGCTGATAATAATATTATCACAATTGGAAAGCAGCAGGTATATAATGGTTTCAGGAAAGCCGTTCAGAATGGAAGACTGGAAATCATAGCATTAAATCCATATTTCATCATAGATGGCGCGCATAATGAAGCTGGTGCCAGAGCATTGCAGTCGGTTATCTTGGAGCATTTCAAAAATAAAAGGGTATTGCTGGTCATAGGTATGTTGAAAGACAAGAAAATGGAAGCAATCTTGGACGCATTGGTTCCATTAGCCGATTTTGTTGTAGCTTCAGAGCCGGACAATCCGAGGAAGTTAGACGCAAACATATTATTGCAAGCAATTTCCAAGTATGGCAAGAAGGGGATATCAATACCCGACATTTATAAGGCAGTGGATTTTTGCAAAAAAAATAAAAACGAATATGATTTAATACTATGTGCCGGTTCACTATATTTGATTGGAAGAGTTAGGGGGGTAATTAAAGATGAAGGCAAATAAAGTCCTGTTAATCTACAATCCAATGGCCGGCAATGGTTTAATTAAAAATCATCTTGATGAGATTATTGATAAATTTCAGAAAAAAAGACTGCAGATAATACCATTTAGAACTGACAAAAAAGAAACACTCAATGAGTATTTCTCTTTGATGGATGTAGAAAAATATAGAAAGATAATTGTTGCCGGAGGGGACGGTACAATCAATATTACAGTAAATGCAATGATTCGAAACGGAATAGACCTACCACTGGCACTATTCCAGGTTGGAACTGCAAATGATTTTGCAGGCTATTTTGAGTTGCCAAGCGATATCAAGGGGATGATCAAGGTCGCTCTGGAAGAAAATTACACAATGGTGGATATCGGAAAGGTAAACAACAAATACTTTATAAATGTTGCAGCCATGGGATTTCTTGTAGATGTAAGTCAGAAGACGGATCCAAATGTAAAAAATACTCTAGGCGTTGTTTCTTATTATTTGAGAGGAATAGGAGAACTTCCAAATTTAAAACCTATTCCCATCAAAATAGTGAGTAACGAGTACTCGGCTGAAGAGAACATATATTTCATGCTTGTAATGAATGGCCGTTCTGCAGGGGGATTCAAGAAAATAGCACCAGAAGCCATGGTAAATGATGGTATGTTAGATGTGGTCCTTTTCAGGGAAATGCCAATTATGGAATTAATGCCATTGCTATTGAATGTGCTTGCAGGAAATCATGCTGAAAATAAGTTTGTGGAGTATTTTAAAACAAGTAAAATCAGCATCAAGTCGGATCAGATTGTCGGCACAGATATCGACGGAGAAAAGGGAGAGGAATTCCCTCTGGAAATAGAAGTTATTCCGAATAAGTTAAAAATCAATATCGCAAAGGTTGAAAATGAAGGAAGTGTATCATAAGTGGAAGTATTAATAAGTGAAACAAATGAATATGAAAAACTCGTGGAATTGTTTATAAGAAGTGGTTTGGAGTTTACAGACGATGAACCAGTATCTACAGATATTATTATAGGCTTTAAAGCTTTAGAAAATGATGCTTTGATTGGTGGATGCATTTTATCCAAAAGAGAAGGGGAATTTATAATTGATGGAATCGCAGTAGAATCCGATTACGGCAAGTCCGGGGTAGGGTCCATGCTTCTTGACAAGGCATTGGATTTCGCCAGGAGCTTGGGCGGAGATTCTGTTTACCTGGTTGCCAGAGCTCCAGAGTTTTTTAGAAAGCATAAATTTAAAACTATTGAGCGGGAAAAAGGGCCGTTATTTTTTGAATGTTACAGTTGTACCCAGTTTAACAAAACCTGTTTTCCCGAAGTAATGAAAATATCCCTATAAACCATGTAAGCTAATATCAACAAGCTAATCAAAGGTAAGAATGAGAACCATTATCAAGAAGCATCTTAAACGATGCTTTTTCTTTCAAAGTTAGCCATTGCAATACTTCAATGTATTTACACCAAGTCATTATTATGTTATATTAATACGAATAGGCACAAATATATCTACCTTTCTGATGGAGGATGAAAATGAAAATTATTGTTGATGGAATGGGTGGAGATAATGCACCTTTAGAAATAATAAAAGGCTGCATAGAAGCCAGTAAACTAATTGGACATGAAATATACATTATCGGGAATGAAGAAGAAATAAACAGTCATCTGCGAACCTTCAAATACGAAAAGGAAAAAATCAAAGTTATACATGCATCTGAAGTAATCAATAATGATGAAGCACCAGTAAAGGCTGTAAGAACTAAACTGGATTCATCCATGGTAAAAGGGATAAATCTAGTAAAAGATGGTTTCGGTGATTTGTTCATTTCCGCAGGCAATACAGGGGCTATTATGGCAGGTGGGCTTTTTATCCTAGGTAGGATACAGGGCATTGACAGGCCTGCAATTGCAGCTACTTATCCAATACTGGGCAAGGGAGTTTCACTTCTAGTTGATACAGGAGCGAATTCAGAATGCAAACCAAACAACTTATTGGAATTTGGAACGATGGGAAGCATTTATATGGAGAAGGTTTTAGGAATTAAGAACCCGACTGTTGGATTGGTAAATATAGGGGAAGAAGAAACCAAGGGTTCCACACTGGTAAAGGGAGCTTACGAGCTTCTTAAAAAGAGCAACGTTAATTTTATTGGAAATGTGGAGGCCAGAGAGATACCTAAGGGAGCCGCAGATGTAATAGTTTGCGATGGATTTGTTGGAAACGTGATTATCAAACTTTCAGAAGGTTTGGCTTGGACCATATTGAAATTGATAAAGACCAAGTTCACCCAGGGTCCTGTTGCAAAGATGGGGGCGCTTTTACTGAGTGGCCCGTTGCAGGATCTAAAAAAAGAATTTGATTACTCTGAATACGGGGGAGCTCCAATATTGGGAGTCAAGGGCGCAATTATAAAAATTCATGGTTCTTCAAATGCGAATGCTGTAAAGAATGCAATTTTGAAGGGCATACCTTATGTTGAGAATCAAGTTGTGCAAATAATTCAAAACTCTGTTCTTGAGCTTGAGGAGATAACAACAAGTGAACTATAGGGAAATTGAAGAGAAATTAAATTATTCGTTTAAAAATACTGAGCTTCTAGAGATGGCTTTAAAGCATAGTTCATATATCAATGAGAGAAATCTAACAAATGTAATGAACTATGAAAGGCTTGAGTTCCTTGGAGACGCTATTTTTGATGCCATTATCAGTGATTATCTTTTTTTCAATATGCAAGACAGCGAAGAAGGCGAGCTGACCAAGATAAGAGCTGAAGTTGTAAGAGAATCATCCCTGGCGAAGTGTGGAACCAAACTGCAGATAGGCAAATATATATACTTGAGCAGAGGGGAAGAAAATTCAGGGGGAAGAAATCGAAAATCCATCCTTGCCGATGTTATGGAAGCAATAATAGGAGCCATATACATTGATGGAGGTTTTTCAGAAGCTAAGAAATTCGTACTCCACTTATTTTCAGAAATTATAGAATCAGCAAAATCCGGAGCATTGTTCTCGGATTTCAAGACAGCCTTGCAGGAAAGACTTCAAGCAAATGGAGAAGTGGAGATAATCTATATTATTGACAAGGAAACAGGCCCCGATCATGAGAAGACGTTTTATATCAATTTGAAATTGAATGGGGAAGAAATCGGAAAAGGTTTTGGCAAGAGCAAGAAAGAAGCTGAACAGGCAGCTGCAAAGGATGCTTTGAACAGATTGAAAGTACTGAATTAATATATTCTAGAGGTGAATAATTTGTATTTTAAAAGAATAGATATGCACGGCTTCAAATCATTTGCCGAACCTGTCTCGGTGGATTTCCACCAAGGGATTACATGTATTGTTGGTCCAAATGGAAGTGGAAAAAGCAATATTTCTGATGCCATCCGCTGGGTCCTTGGGGAACAAAGTCCCAAGATGCTAAGAGGCGGAAAAATGGAAGAGGTTATTTTTTCCGGTACAGAAAATAGGAAGTCAAGGGGAATGGCAGAAGTAACTCTTGTTTTGGACAACCAAAAGGGTATGCTGCCAATTGATTATTCAGAGGTTGCAATTACAAGGAGAATGTATCGTTCCGGTGAAAGTGAATATTCAATAAACAATCATTCATGCAGATTGAAGGATATCCGTGAATTAATAATGGATACTGGTATCGGTGTGGATGGCTATTCCATAATTGGACAGGGGAAAATTTCAGATATCGTTGGAAACAAGCCTGAAAGCCGTAGGGAAATATTTGAAGAGGCAGCTGGCATAGTAAAATACAAGACGAAAAAGGCTGAAGCTGAAAAGAAGCTGGATGCCACAAATTACAATCTAGAGCGTGTCAATGACATAGTTTATGAAATTGAATCAAGAATTGATGGTTTGAAGTCGGATAGCGAAAACGCCAAGGAATTTCTTGAATTGAGAGAAAAGTTAAAAAGCATTGAAATTAATACAACTCTTAAAAATATAGAAGCACTTGAGCTTAAAAACGAGTATATCAAGGATGATTTGCTTGAGACAAATACATTGGTTGACGATAACAAGGATATGAAAGCGCTGATTGATGAAGATATTAGAGAAAACCAGGGAAAAAACGAAGAGTTGGATGCAATAGGAATAAAGGCAAGGGACGAATTGCTAGAGCAAGTGGAGAATATCAATGTCCTATCCAATAAAAACCAGTTGAATCTTGAAAAAATTCTCGCTTGTGAAAACGACATCTTCAGGATTAATCAGGAGAATGAGAATATATCAGCAAAATCCATAAAGGAAGAAATTGAACTTCAGGAACTATTAATAAAGGAAGCAACCATAAAAGAAACGTTTAGTGATTCAGGGGCCCAATTGCAAGAGCTTCAGGATGTTTTTCTTTCTTTGCAGAACCAGATAAAAGATGAAGGAAATTCTTTAGATGCAAACAAAAATAAAATATACCAGCTTCACAATGAATCCTTAAGGAATACAAGCGAGATAAACAGCTATGTGAATCTAGCTGCAACTTTTTCAAAACGAAAAGAACAGATTCAAACCGAGGAAATTGCAATTGGCAATCAAAAAAAATCACTGCTTGAAATAAAGAAAGTACTTCAAAGCAATAGAGAGACCACAAACGGAGAGCTTCTCATTTTGGAAAAAGAAAGAATCGAGGAGAGCAGAGAACTGGAATTATCAAGAGATATGGAAAGTGAACATTCTAGGAATCTTGATAATACGAAAATGACAATAAGCGGAAAATCAGCAAGGAAAAGACTCATTGAGGAGATGGAAAACTCATATGAGGGATATAACAATGCTGTTAAGTATATAATGAAAAATAAGAGCGAAATTACAGGTATCGTTGGCACAGTAGCTGAGTTGGTACAGGTTCCACAGGGATACGAGCAGGCATTGGAAGCCGCACTTTCCTCCACCATGCAGAATATTATCTGCAGCGACGATGAAAGCGCCAAGAAGGCTATTAAGGCGCTTAAGGAGAATAAGGCGGGAAGATTGACATTCCTCCCTATCAACAGCATAAAGGGTGGCAATGCATCATTAAGCAACGATATAACATCATTTAAAGGATATCTTGGACTTGCTTCAGATAAAGTTTCGTATGATAAAAAACATTTAAACGTTTTCCAGTACCTTTTAGGCAGAGTGGTATTGGTAGACAATATTGACAATGCGGTCAAAATGTCGAAATATCAATCACATGGGTTGAGATTTGTCACGCTTGAGGGAGAGATTATCAACTCTTCAGGTTCAATAACGGGGGGCGCTATTAGAGCCAACGCACCAGGAATATTTGAAAGAAGAGGAGAAATCAAGAAACTTGAAAATGAATTGATTGAATTGAAAGCAGGGGAAAATGAACTTGCTTTAAAAATTGATTCAATTAGGCAGGCAATCAGAGTTATGATAAACAAGATTCAGGATCTTGGACTTCAAATTCAGGACTCGAAAATAAAGCAACTGGGCAATGACGGGGAAATCACGCAAAATGAAAACAATATATTGTTTAATGAGGAAAATTCAAGGAAACTTCATAATGAACTTTCTCAAATAGACATTGAACTTGCAAACACATCAAGGAAAATCGAACAATTAGAGAAATCATCAAAAGATTCAAAAGATGAGGCGATTTTGTTGGAAAACAACATTGACCAGGCTAATGCAATATTTGATGGATTACGGGCAAAGGGCGAGGAAGCGCTTGAGACTCTAACTAAAAAGAGACTAGCAATGGCTACTCTTGAATCCGAACTCGCAAACGTTCAAATGTCAATTAAGAAAGCATACATTATTGTTGAAGAATTTGTAACTGAAAAAAATGTGAAAGAGCAATTGCTTCTTGCTTTGGTTGGCAAAAAAGACGAACTAAAAAATGAAACAGCTTCCATGGAAACAACTATGAACGCACTCCTAAAGGAAAAGATTGAAATAGAGGAAGCTTTAAAAAACTCCATTTCCCAAAAGGATTTAATAGTCAACTACTTAAAAGAGATACAGCTTAAGAGAGAAACAATTATCGAAACTATTTCTACATACCAGGATGAAAAATTCCAGTTGGAATTAAAACTAGCCAAAAACGAGGCGCAGATAGATGCATATAAAGACAAGCTATGGGACGAATTCGAGATATCATATATTCAAGCGATAGATTATAAAAAAACCGATTTCATCATGGCAGCTGCGCAAAGGGAGATTAAAGATATAAAAGGGAGAATCAAGGAATTAGGAGAGATAAATATTGGGGCAATTAAGGAATATGATACAATCAAAGAGAGATATGATTTCCTTACCACGCAGAGAAAAGATCTCCTTGATGGAATTGCATCATTGAGAAAAATTATTGAAGAGATGGATAAGACCATCAAATCAAGCTTCAAGGAGAGTTTTGAAAAGATAGCAGATAATTTCCAAACCGCATTTACTGAGCTATTTGGAGGCGGGAGTGCCAAATTGAAACTTGAAGACGAAAGCAGGCCCCTTGAATCTGGAATTGAGATAGTTGCGCAACCTCCGGGTAAGAAACTGCAGAATATCAATTTGTTGTCAGGTGGAGAAAAAACAATGACAGCAATTGCTCTAATGTTCGCTGTTCTTAAAGCAAAACCAACGCCATTTTGCATACTTGATGAAGTCGAGGCAGCATTGGATGATTCAAATATTAAAAGGTTTGCGGAGTATTTAAAGAATTTCAAAGAAATACAATTCACACTTGTCACACATCAGAAAGCAACAATGGAATACGCGGATATACTATATGGGGTAACCATGCCGGAACGCGGCGTATCGAAAATATTATCATTAAAACTTGGGAACATGGAGGTCTAGATGAAAGACGAAGAAAAGAAACTTTCTATTTTTGGCAAGCTTTCGCAAGGCTTGGCAAAAACAAGAAAAAATCTGATGGAAAAAATTGAAGAGACAATAATGACGGCTGGAATTGATGACGACATGATGGAAGAACTTTTAGAAGTTTTGATTTCATCGGATATAAGCAATAATACATCTGAGAAAATCATCAGTCTTCTCAAAGACGATATTAGAAAACTTGGAATAAACGACAAGGGAATGATTCTGAGGCAAATCAAGCATATAATTGCAAAACTCCTTGATAAGGGAGAGAGTCATAAATTATCATCTAAAACGCCTCTTGTTATTTTGATGATTGGTGTAAATGGCGCCGGAAAAACTACATCAATAGCGAAGATTGCCGTTCACTTGAAAAAAGAGGGAAAGACAGTACTTTTAGCCGCAGCCGATACATTCCGGGCAGCTGCAATTGAGCAGCTTGAAGTCTGGGGAAGTAGAAGCGGTGTCAATGTAATAAAACATAAAGAGGGATCAGATCCTTCAGCGGTGATATTCGATGCAATTTCAGCGGCCAAGGCAAGAGGTATAGATGTGCTTATTGTGGACACTGCCGGCAGGCTTCAAAATAAGAAAAATCTTATGTCCGAATTGGAAAAAATGTACAAGGTTATTGAGAGAGAGTATCCCGAAGCCGAGAAGGAAACTTTGCTTGTGTTGGATGCATGCACTGGAAAAAACGCCATATCTCAAGCCAAGGAGTTTTCAAACACAACCGATGTTACGGGAATAGTGCTAACCAAGCTGGATGGAACTGCAAAAGGTGGAATTGTAATAACTATTGCCGACGAATTTGAAATACCGGTTAAATATATAGGTGTGGGAGAGGGACTTGACGACTTGCAGGAATTTAATCCAAAAACTTTCGCAGAAGCATTGTTTGAATGATAATTAATAAAGGAAACAAGGAGAAGGATTATGGCACATACGGACAACTATAAAAGTGTTAAGAAGATATTATGGTTGATTTTGCTTTTGAATGTTGCGGTGGCCGTTGTGAAAATGGTAATGGGTACTATAGTAAGCAGCTCATCCATGTTCGCCGATGGAGTTCATTCCTTAAGCGATGGATCTTCCAATGTGGTTGGATTGATTGGTATTGGATTTGCTTCAAAACCAATAGATGAGGATCATCCTTACGGACATAACAAATTTGAAACAATTGCGGGACTGTTTATTGCGGTTATGCTTCTTGTTGTTGCCTTGACCATAATCAAGGGAGGAATTGATAAACTTATCAATCCAGTTATTCCCCACATTACAATTGAAAGCCTAATTGTACTTGGGGGGACGCTTGTGGTCAATATATTTGTTGCCACTTATGAAAAGAGAAAAGGAAAGCAGCTGGGAAGTCTTATTCTGATTTCGGATTCAATGCATACCGGAAGCGATATATTCGTTACAATAGGGGTATTAATCACTTTGGTTGGAGTAAAATTAGGTTTGCCGCCAATCATTGATCCATTGCTTTCACTAGTAGTTGCTTTGGTAATTATTAAAGCGGCTTACGAAATATTCAGTGAAACGAATGGAATATTGGCAGACAAGGCTGTTGAAGATGTTAAAACTATTGAAAAAGTAGCCTTAAGTTTTCCAGAAGTGAAAGTTGTTCATAAAATTAGAAGCAGGGGAACAACGAATTGCATGTATATTGACATGCATGTGCAAGTTAGACCAAATATGACTGTGGAGGATTCCCACGTTTTAATACATCAAATCGCAGCAAAAATAAAAGAAGATATAAATGAGAATTCACAAACTATAATTCATATTGAACCATATTACGACAAGTAATATTCAGGTAACATGTTGATATAAGAAATGGAGAAATATAATGAGTAAACCAATAGTAGCTGTTGTAGGACGGCCGAATGTAGGAAAATCTACATTTTTCAATAAAATAGTAGGTAGGAGGGTATCAATAGTTGAAGATACTCCAGGGGTTACCAGGGATAGGATATACGCAGAAACCGAATGGAGCGGCAAGCCATTTGTCATGATTGATACCGGCGGAATCGAGCCAGACGTTGACGATGTTATTTTGTCGCAAATGAGAATACAAGCAGAAATAGCAATGGAAACAGCTGATGTCATCTTATTCATTGTGGATGGGAGATCAGGTGTGACTGCCGCTGACAGGGAAGTTGCACAAATGCTTCAGAAGACAGGTAAAAGAGTAATATTAATTGCAAATAAAATAGATTCAGTAAAATTGCCGGATGATTTCTACGATTTTTACGAATTGGGTCTTGGAGAACCAATGGCCATCTCGTCGGCAAACATGCTTGGACTTGGAGAGGTTCTTGATGAAATCGTTGATGCTTTCCCTAGAGAAATGCAGGATGAAGAGGAAGAAGACACTATCAAGGTATCAATAATAGGCAAGCCAAATGTTGGCAAGTCGTCTCTAATAAATGCATTATTAGGAGAAGAGAGGGTTATTGTAAGTGATATTCCGGGAACAACAAGAGATTCAATAGATACGCCATTTACCCATGATGGAGAAAAATTTGTATTGATTGATACTGCAGGAATAAGAAGAAGAAGCAGAGTCTCAGATAATATCGAAAAATACAGTATAATTAGAGCAATTACCGCCATTGAGAGGTCAGATGTCTGTTTGCTGATGATAGACGCAACCGAGGGTGTAACAGAACAAGATAAGAGAATCGCAGGTATCTCACACGAAGCTGGCAAAGGTATGGCTATAGTAGTTAACAAATGGGACTTGATTGAAAAAGACAATCACACTACAAAAAAATTCGAGAATGATATCAGAGTGGAGCTTCCATTCCTTCAATATGCACCAATTGTCTTTATATCGGTATTGAAAAAGCAAAGGATACACAATGTTCTTGAGATTTCAAAGGACATATCAAATCAATGCTCGATGAGAATTCCCACTGGTCAGTTGAATGGAGTAATTTCCGATGCAATGCTAATGAACCAGCCTCCTTCAGACAAAGGGAAGAGGTTGAAAATATACTATGTTACGCAAGTTGGTGTAAAGCCTCCGTTATTCTCATTCAAGATAAATGACAGAGAATTAATGCATTTCTCTTATTCAAGATATATGGAGAACAAAATCCGTGCGGCTTTTGGATTCAACGGAACACCAATTAAATTCGTATTCAGGGAAAAGGGAGAAGATGGAAATGCCTAGTTCAATAACATTAATTCTGGCTTCAATATTCTGCTATTTCTTAGGAAATATATCTCCATCCATAATTCTTGGCAAATTGATTGCCAAGAAAGATATTAGAACTCTGGGAAGCGGAAATGCCGGGACTACGAATGTATTAAGAACCATGGGAAAGGTTCCAGCAGCAATAACGCTAATCGTGGATATCGCTAAAGGAGCAGTTGCGGTTATTGTTGGGAATTATTTTGGCGGACAGGATTTGGCAATGCTTTGCGGTCTTGCCGCATTTATTGGTCATATTTGGCCTGCCTTGTATGGTTTCAAAGGCGGCAAGGGAATCGCCACAGCTGCTGGAGTTATAATAACGCTTGAGCCACTTATGGGATTAATAGTAGCGGTAATAGGCGTAGGCGTAATTGCAGTTTCAAAGCGTGTTTCAATCGGCGCTATGGTAGCGGCAGTTTCACTTCCAATAGTTTCTTATTTTTTCGATCCCAAATATGTCATATGGTCATGTATAATGGCAATAATAATTTTTATTAGACATAGAGAAAACATCAAGAGGCTTATAAAGGGCGAAGAGCCAAAATTGAATTTCAAACTCAAATAAGGGAGGCGCTTAATTTGGAAGATAGAATCACAATATTGGGTGCTGGAAGCTGGGGCACGGCTCTGGCAATTTCTCTTTCATCAAATGGAAGAGATGTCAATTTATGGGGAAGAAATTCTGACAGGTTGGAAGAAATTATTTCGACGAGAGAAAATATCAAATATCTGCCAGGAATAAAACTGGATTCGAGAATCAACATTATAAAGGATATGCAAAGGGCTATTGAAAACTCTAATATTATCGTTTGCTCTGTTGCATCTCAAGCTTTTAGACCTTTGATTAAAGATATAAAACCTTACTTAAAAGAAGGCTCCATTATAGTCAATACCGCCAAAGGGATTGAAAGAGAAAGCCATATGAGACTTTCAGAAGTGGCAGCTCAGGAAATTCCAAAAACGGGTTTTGTAGCCTTGTCAGGACCTTCACATGCGGAGGAGGTCTCCAGGGGGATGCCTACGACTCTAGTCTCAGCATCTGAAGACATACTTTTAGCCCAGAGGATACAGGATATATTCATGTCCAACAGATTAAGGATATATACCAATCCTGATGTCATTGGTGTTGAATTGGGAGGCGCTCTAAAGAATATTATTGCCCTTGGTGCTGGAATCTCTGATGGAATGGGTTTTGGCGACAATGCAAAGGCGGCAATGATGACAAGGGGTATTACAGAGATATCTAGACTTGGCATTAGGATGGGAGCCAAACAGTCCACTTTTTCAGGCCTTTCTGGGATTGGCGATCTAATTGTAACATGCACGAGCCTACATAGTAGGAATAGAAGATGTGGTATGCTCATAGGCCAAGGTGTTAGACCAGACGATGCAATAAAGGAAATTGGAATGGTAGTAGAAGGAGTATTTGCTGCTGGGGCGGCATATGAACTTTCTAAGGAAATGAAAGTAGAATTGCCCATAACTGAGCAGATATATTATGTATTGAGGGAAGAGATTACAGCAAAGGATGCAGTAATCAAACTCATGGGTAGAGGGAAAAAACACGAAGAGGAAGAAATACTATAGTTGAAGCTCGTGATATTAATAAAATATCACGAGCTTTTTTAATTATCAATAAGTCGATATTCAATTCATACTCTAAAGTATATTATCTCCAAAACCGTAGTTTTCAATGACATAATCAAGATCTTTGTCGCCACGTCCACTCAAATTGACTAAAATAGATCCAAATTTTTGTTCTTTAGCAAGTTTCATGGCGTAAGCCACGGCATGGGCGCTTTCAATCGCCGGTATTAGTCCTTCTTTTCTGGACAATGTAAAAAATGCATTTATTGTTTCTTCATCGGTGGCGGTTACATACTTAACTCTTTCTACATCTCTCAGGAAAGCATGTTCTGGACCAACTCCAGGATAATCCAAGCCACTGGCTATGGAATGAACAGGTAGAGGAAGTCCTTCATCGTCTTGTAGAAGTATGCTTTCGAATCCATGGAGTATTCCTTTTCTTCCAAATGACAAAGTTGCTGCATTATCGCCTATAGCTGGTCCTTTGCCCATTGGTTCCACGCCGTAAATTTCCACAGGATCATCAAGGAAAGCTGTGAATAAGCCTATTGCATTACTTCCACCCCCAACGCACGCCACAAGGGCATCTGGAAGCTCTCCGGTCATTTCCTTGAACTGGTCTCTTGCTTCAATTCCAACTACAGATTGAAAATCTCTAACCATCATTGGAAAAGGATGTGGTCCGACTACGGAACCTATGCAATATATTGAATCCTCGTAATTATTCATATAAGCTTCAAAAGCAGAATCGACAGCTTCTTTCAAGGTTTTCAACCCAAAAGTTACTGGAATGACCTTGGCGCCTAGGATTTTCATTCTAGCCACATTTGGAGCTTGTTTTGCTATATCAACTTCTCCCATATGGATTTCGCACTCTAAGCCGAAAAAGGCTGCAGCTGTTGCAAGAGCTACTCCGTGCTGTCCAGCACCGGTTTCAGCAATTAAACGTTTCTTGCCCATATATTTGGCGAGAAGACCCTCACCCATGCAATGGTTGAGCTTGTGTGCGCCAGTATGGTTTAAATCTTCTCTTTTCATGTATATCTGCGTTCTTCCGTACATGTTAGAAAGATTTTCACAATGATATACAGGTGTGGGCCTTCCCTGGAATTCTTTTCTGATTCTTCTCAATTCATTGATAAAATGTGCTGAATGACAAATTGTTTCATAAGCATAAGTAATTTCTTTAAAGCCTGGAATTAATTGGGGAGGAAGAAAGCTTCCACCATATTCTCCAAAATAACCATCTTTGTTTGGGTAGTTTTTGCTGTAAGTCTTGTAATCCATTTTTTCTCCTTTTCAAATTTCACAAGATATAACGAAAAGGGTTTTCTCTGCAACAAAAAACACCTATCCTAAAAAACAAGGACAAGTGTTAACCTGCGGTACCACCTTGGTTGATGTTTAAAAAACATCCGCTCTGCAGAGTGCTATCACACCCTTAGTCTATAACGCTGACAAGCGTCTTTGCTACTGAGATGAATCCTTTCGCATCGCCCTCGGAGGCCCATTTATCTACATCTTCTCTATTCGGCTCACACCATCTCCGAACTCGCTTGAAGCCAGGTTTGTAGTTTTACTTCCTCTTCTACGGTTTAGAGAAATATTAGCATTAAGATTTTAATCTGTCAACAATATTTTGAAATAAATATTTGGCATATTTATAGTAAATCAGAAAGGAGTCTTGAAATTGATTCCATGAATTTGATTTTTAAAGAACGTTTGCCATATAGTTCTTTTGTCAATTCGCTGCATTTTTTCATATCATCGACAAAAATGTCCTCAAGCAATGAAACCTGATTTGGATCGTATATAAAGGCATTTGCTTCGAAATTGAGTTTAAAGCTTCGTATGTCGAAATTGGCTGAACCCACTGATGCGACTTCGCCGTCCACACATATGGTTTTCGCATGCATGAAACCATTATTATATATGAAAATCCTTGCACCGGAGTCCAAAAGAACACCAATATATGAATAGGTTGCCCAATACACAAACATATGGTCAGGCATGCATGGAATCATGATCCTTAAATCAACACCTGACAAGACAGCATTTTTCAACGATTCCAGGATGCTAATATCAGGAACAAAATAGGGGGTTTGTATATATATGTTCTTTTGGGCTTCCGAAATCATTTTCAAATAACTGTGTTTGATTTCTTCCCTAGTGGAATCAGGACCGCTGGTAACTATTTGAATTCCAGTTTTACCCTTATAATTTGTGGAGTCAAAGAATATTGGAGGAATTGGCACATATTCCTTGCTGGAAATTCGCCAGTCCATAAGGAAGTAGGTGTGCATATCAAGAACGCTGCTTCCTTCAACCCGAAGATGTGTATCTCTCCAAAATCCGAATCTCTTTATTTTCCCTAAATATTCATCACCAATATTGAAACCGCCAAGATAACCGATTCTATTATCGATAACCACCAGCTTCCTATGATTCCTATAATTGATTTTCATAGTAAGATACTTGAATTTGGGTTTAAAGAAAAAAGCATGCTTTCCGCCGGCTTTTTTAAAATCCTTAAGTGTGGAATCTGAAATCTCCCGGCTTCCTATGGCATCGAGAAGAAAAAGCACCTCGACTCCCTCGCTTGCTTTTTTAGTGAGAGCATTTATCAGAGATCTTCCAACCTGATCATTCTTTACAATAAAATACATTATGTGTATAGAATGTCTTGCATTTTCAATGTCATTCAATAATGATTGCATTTTGACGTTGCCATCGGTAAAAATTTTAATCTCATTGTCTTGAGAGTAGAAAGACTTTGCAAAATGTTGATTTAATTGTATCATCCTAATCCAGTTTATCGCAGCGTGGGTTTTAAACTTAAATATCCCGGTCTCCATTTCATCTATTTGATTAAGCAAAGCCTGATTTAAAATGGATTCCTCATAGGATTCCAATCTATATAGTTTTTGCCGGCTGAAATTTTGCGAGAACATTAAATATAAGACAATTCCAAAAACAGGTATGACAAAAATAATCATTATCCAAGCCACAGTGGCGGAAGGATTTTTGCGCTCCCAAAATATAATTGAAATGGCCAGCATAAAATCAATAATATAAAGAATTAAGACAAAGAAGGAAATGTTTGGCAGAAATGAAAGATTCATAATACCTCCCAATTTCGTTAAGCTTAAAAAGAATAAATCCATAAAACTGGGGGAAAATTCCCCCAGTTTTTGTTAATATTTGATTAACATAGTATTTAAATAAATATTTAAAACAATGTAACTTGTTCGTATTTCTGCTATTTAACTAAATTGTCTATTTTGTCTTCGAAAGCTGCCTGTGGCACTGCACCGATTATCTTATCTTTTATTTCGCCTTTGGCAACAAAGAAAACCGTAGGAATACTCATTACTTTATGTGATATGGCGAGCTTTTTCTGTTCATCGATATTGACCTTGTAAAAATTGACTTTCCCAGAATATTTTGCAGCGAGAGAATCCATAATTGGACCAACCAGTTTGCAAGGTCCACACCAATCCGCATAAAAGTCAATAACGGAAGGGGTGTCCGAATTCATAACAAGTGTTTCAAAGGTTTCTTCTGTTAAATTAACTAAATTTGACATAATTTCCTCCTTAAGGTATTAAGTTATTATTTTATAAATTTTTGCACTAAGTTTGGGCTGAAATAAATGCTTTGTTTTAAAGTAAACTGCCAACGACGCTAAGAAAAACATCAAAGCTAGAATCAGACCAAGAAAGTCCGGGGCTCCAAAAGGAACCAAAAGAACTCCAATCCATAAACCAAGAAAAACCATTAGAGTCGGTAAAAAATAGGTAACAAATATTTCTAAAAAATTAAGTTTTTTTGAAATATTGACACGGACTTTATTATCTTTTTTAGCACCAACGCTATTTTCAGCAGTAAGAAGGGAGCCAGGATGTATATTTTTATTGCAGAATCCACAACCAGTGCAATTCTTATGCTTATATAAAGCAATTTTAGCAGAGTTTTCATCTATGATTTCAATAACATTTGCGAGTTTTTTCATTTAATTCTCCTTGAAAATAAAAAGTATTTTGTTTG
>JBAWWY010000004.1:0-85535 GCA_037144355.1 Eubacteriales bacterium
GCTTATGAATCTCTGACATCTGACTTTCCGCTAATTCATTTCATAAATTAGGGACGCGAGACAAAGACAAAAAACTGAGGCAAGTCTAGTGCCGTAAGATTCTAAAAGCTAAAGCTTATGAATCTCTGACATCTGACTTTCCGCTAATTCATTTCATAAATTAGGGACAAGTCTAGAGGAGGACAAAGGTATGAAGGTAATATTGATTAAAGATGTCAAAGCTTTGGGGAAGGCCGGTCAAATTGTCGATGTAAGCGATGGCCATGCGAGAAATCTCCTTCTTCCAAAAGGATTTGCCAAGGAAGCATCCGAGCATAATGTAAATGCTTTGGAAAGAAAAAAGAAGGAAGATGCCGACAAGCGTCAAAACGATAAAGAGTCAGCTGTGATAATCCAAGAAAAAATTCAGAACCTGCAAGTCAAAATCACAACAAAAGCAGGCGATGGGGGAAAGCTGTTTGGCGCCATTACTTCGAAGGACATAGCCGAGGCATTGCTAAAGCAGCATAAGATTGACATTGACAAGAAGAAGTTTGCCTTGGAAAGCCCCATCAAGCATATTGGAGAGTACGAAGTTGATATCAAGCTTTATCAAGGGGTCGTTGGAAAGCTTAAAGTTCAAATTACCGCGTAGATTGGAGATTTAAATGAGCCAGATGGAAAGAATACCCCCTCACAATGACGATGCAGAAAAATCTGTACTTGGATCGATCTTTCTAGATAAGGATGCCTTGTTCAATGCCATGGAAATTCTCAGAGCCGAGGATTTCTACAGCGAAATGCACAAGGAAATATATCTTGCCATCCTGGAGCTTTATAAAAATTCAATTCCAGTTGACACAATAACAGTGGTGGAAGAGCTTAAAAAGAGAAAATCATTGGAAATGGTGGGAGGAAGGTCATATATAGCCTATCTTTCCACAATCGTTCCATCCACAGAAAACGCATCTCAATATGCCAAAATGATTTCAGAGAAGGCAGTGCTAAGAAAATTAATTGTCACCGCTACGGAAATTATTGAAAAAAGTTATCAAGAAAAGATGGAACCGGATGCGGTACTTGATTTTGCTGAAAACGGCATATTCAAAATAGCTCAAGGTAAGCAAAAGAAGGATTTTATGCCGCTGCAAGACATCTTGTGGGAAAACATAAACAGAATTGATGAAATGTCAAAACTAGAAGGAAATATAACGGGGATAACAACCGGCTATATTGATTTGGATAAAAAAACATCCGGATTTCAAAAATCGGATCTTATTATACTAGCCGCAAGGCCAAGTATGGGAAAAACTGCGTTTGCTCTTAATATAGCACAGCAGACGGCGCTTAAAGGCAAGTCCAAGGTTATGATATTCAGCCTGGAAATGTCAAAAGAACAACTCGGACAAAGAATGCTCAGCATGGAGTCGAAAGTCGAAATAGAAAAACTTCGAAGGGGAGATATCGATCGAAAAGAGTGGGAACAAATACATACCGCCTTGGATAATCTTGGTAAAACTGAGATTTTCATCGATGACACTCCGGGAATAAATGTTATGGAAATCAAGAACAAGTGCCGAAGATTGAAAACAGAAAAGGGCCTCGATCTGGTAATTGTAGATTATTTACAGCTGATGAATTTCGAAGGGAAAACAGAGAATAGGCAACAGGAAATCACAGCCCTCTCCAGAGCTTTCAAACAGCTTGCCAGAGAGCTTGAGTGCCCGGTACTGGTGTTGTCCCAACTGTCCAGAGCGCCAGAGCAAAGACAGGACCATAGGCCGGTCTTGGCGGATTTGAGAGAGTCAGGATCCATCGAGCAGGATGCAGATATAGTAATGTTTTTATTCAGGGATGAGTATTATACAAAGGAACTAACTGAAAAACCAAATATATGTGATGTAATAATTGCAAAGCAAAGAAATGGTCCAACGGATACCATAGAACTGACTTGGATTGGGAAGCATACAAGATTTGCAAATAAAAGCTCACTAAACGATAGTAAATAGGAGGATCAATCATGGCAATAATTACCGATGAAATGCTGGTTAGCGAAGTATTGGATTTAGACGGAGATGTTTACGAAATATTCTTGAAGCATGGCCTCAATTGCGTAGGTTGCCCCGGTTCGTCCAACGAAAGTTTAAAAGAAGCAGCCAAGGGTCATGGAGTCAATCTAGAGAATTTAATCACTGATTTGAATACATATTTGAGTCAGCTTTAAGAAATATTTAAGGAGGTGCTTGGGATGTCAACCTTGGCAATAGTAGGGTCCCAATGGGGAGATGAAGGTAAAGGTAAAATAATAGATTACCTTGCAAATAAGGCTGATATTGTAGTGAGAAGCCAGGGAGGGAACAACGCCGGGCATACGGTTGTCATTGGAGACAAGAAATATGCTTTGCATCTAATACCCTCAGGTATTTTACGAAAAGGCACTGTTAATATTATTGGGAATGGAGTCGTTTTTGACCCTGAAGGTTTTTTCAACGAACTTGCCACTTTGGAAAAGGATGGCATAGATACTACCAATATATTTGTAAGCGACAGAGCCCACATTGTTTTTCCATATCATAAAGTGATCGATGAACTTTCTGAAAGAGCGAGAGGAGTCGATGACATAGGAACAACAAAAAAGGGAATTGGTCCATGCTATATGGACAAGATAGAGCGTACAGGCCTGAGAATCTGCGACATGATGGATGAAAAGCACTTTGCAGAAAAACTTGGCAGGCAGATTGACAGGAAAAATGAAATAATAGTCAAGCTTTATGAGGAAAAACCCTTGGTGAAAGGCGATATAATAGAAAAATTCCTGGATTATGGAAAAAGACTGAAGCCTTATGTCCGAGATACCGGATTGATGGTTTACGATGCAATCAAAGAGGATAAGAAAGTCCTATTTGAAGGAGCACAGGGTTCGCTGCTTGATGTTGATCTTGGAACTTACCCATACGTTACAAGTTCCCACCCTACTTCTGGGGGATTTACTTCAGGATCTGGAATCGGAGCAGGTTCCATCACGGAAGTTCTTGGGATTACCAAGGCTTATACGACAAGAGTTGGCAAAGGTCCTTTTGTAACCGAAGAGGACAATGAAACTGGAGAAAAAATCAGAACTATCGGCAAGGAATATGGGACCACCACTGGAAGACCAAGAAGATGTGGATGGTTTGACGCTGTTGTTGTTAGGTATTCGGCCAGAATAAATGGCATGACAGGCATTTCGTTGATGTTGCTTGATGTATTGGATCATTTTGATACAATCAAACTTTGCCATGCATATGAAAGAAATAATGAAGTGATAGAAAACTTTCCAGCCAATCTGGATTTCCTAGGGGAATGCAAGCCATTATACAAGGAAATGGAAGGGTGGAAGCAGGATATTTCAAAGTGTGCCTCATATGAGGAGCTGCCATTTAATTGCAAAAATTACATTGAGGAAATTGAGAAAACAACAGGGGTCAAGGTCAAAATTATTTCAGTAGGACCGAGAAGAGATCAAACTATCATTAGATCAGAAATATTTTAGGAGAAACAATGAAGTTTAAAAGAGAAATCTTTTCAGATTACTATTTAAGGGATACACATATAGAGAACATATTCATCAACGAGTATATGCCAAAAGCCGAAGGGAACTTTGTAAAGGTTTATATCTTTGCGCTTATGTATGCCGGGCACGATGCCAAGATGAGCAATGAGATAATTTCCAAGCAGCTTGACATGGATATTCTCGACGTGCTGAAAGCATGGGATTTTTGGGAAAAGCAAGGCGTGATAAGAAAAACATACAAAGATCCAAAGGACAGGTTTGAATATTTGGTTGAATTCATCAATTTGAAAGAACTTGTTTACGGAAGCGGCAAAAAGGCAAAGAAACAGGATTATGGTATTTCAGATAAGCATAAAGAACTATTTGAGGATGAAGAAATTAAATCAATGTATGCTGATATTGAGCAGATTTCAGGAAGACTGATAGACTCAAATGAAGCCCGTGAATTATTGTCCATAATTTCAGAATCTGATATATCTCCATCTCTAGCGACAATAGCATATTCATATTGCGCCAAAAAGAGAAACAATACAAAACCTAAATACGTGGCTTCTGTATTGAAAGAATGGGTCAATCAAGGGATCAAGACGATTGACCAAGCAAACGAATATCTGGAGGATACAGATAATAGGCATTTCATGTATAAAAAAATTCTAAAATCACTGGGGCTGTTCAGACATCCCACCGATGAGGAAAAACGCATAATGGACACCTGGTTTGATGAGTTGGAATTCGATATTGAGATAATAACTCAGGCGTGCAATAAAACCAGTGGAATTTCAAACCCGAATTTAAATTATATAAATTCCGTGTTAAAAGGTTGGAAAGCTGGAGACAAAGGAAAAGGAAGCAAAGATAAACTTGCTAAAACTTCGGAGATTAACACGGTGATAAAATCATATGAGGAGATTAGAGAAAAAAACAAGGTTGAAAGTGATCGAAGAAGGGCGGAAGTAATAAAAAAACTTCCTAGAATCTTGAAAATCGAGCAAGAGACAAGGGCTGAAAGCCTTAAACTTTCCAAACTTATGCTATCCGGACAGAATGGAAAGACAGACGCAAAGAAGGTACAGGAAATTATCAATAGATTAAATGAGGAAAAGGCCTTCCTACTCACAGAAAACAATTACAGCATCAATTTCCTCGAACCCATATATGAGTGCCAATTATGCCAGGATACAGGTATGCTGGAGGATGGCAAGCGTTGCCAGTGTTTTTCATTAAAACTTGGCACGTTTAGCGACGAAAAAACTGAAAATATTTCAGACTAATTTTGAAATATAATTGTAACAATTGAAGAAATAAGGTATAATGACTCGTGATTTGTCGAAGCCTAAAAAGCTTTTAGCTTAGCACATATGAAAACGCCCCATCTTCATTGATGGTTGGAGGTAACATATGACCGTAAGTCGTGAAAAGCGATCTCAAAGAAAAAAGAATATTGTACTTAAATTTGTAAACCGAATTAGTCGAATAAATATTATTAAAATGGTTAAAAATTTAGCGGGAGATGGAATACA
Organism: Eubacteriales bacterium; assembly: GCA_037144355.1. Taxonomy (GTDB): domain Bacteria; phylum Bacillota; class Clostridia; order Peptostreptococcales; family Anaerovoracaceae; genus JBAWWY01. The sequence goes on from JBAWWY010000004.1 coordinate 5,053, forward strand.
TCTTCCAGTTTACGTTGAGCAAAAGCATATAGTACGAGAAGTTGAACCAGCGCAGGAAAAAGTTGACAAGTTCGTTGAAGTTGATAAAGAAGTCATGGTTACTCCATATGGAACCTTCTCGAAATACAAACAGGAAACGCTGCTTGACCATTATGAAACAAAGCAGGAACATATAGAAAATATAAAACCTCTTGATTCAAAAGACATGGAAGCTGCTGTGGATACAGTTGAAGTAGTTGATGTCAAGATTGTGTTAAGCAAGCTTCAGACAAGGATAATCTCTTTTGTCCTGGCTACTTTGAAAATCATAGGGCGCTTTGTCAAGTTTTTGGGAGAGCAATCTTCGAAATCCATTGAGTTTGGGTTTGACAAAATCGGAAAGGGACTAAGTATTGTTTCCCATAAAGCAGGCACTAGAATCCCAGAGAGATTCAAATTGGCAAATTTGGGAAACAGCGCCTTTACGCTAAAGTTCATCGAATTTATTGACCTACTCGACGACAAGTTTGGAATTCTTGAAGAAAAACTCGATATTGTTGAAGGCAAAATTCAATCGATTCTTGGCAAGGTGTGGATAAAAAGACTTGGAATTTATAGAGTTCTACATATAAATGCAAAGTATTTGAATACAAAGATTTTAATCTTGAAAAGCAGGGTATTGTCCGCTTATGAAAAGGGTATTGAATTTACCCACGCAAATCCAAGAAAGGTTTTTATAGCTTCCTGCGGGATATTGGCATTTCTCATCACTACAAGTTTATTTGTTGGCAGTATAACCGCTTACGAGTATTTATATAACGGAAAAGTTTTAGGCGTGGTTAAAAATCAGAATGATGTTTTTGTTACAGTTGATGTTATAGGGGACAAGCTGACAAAGGCTTATAAAGCGAACATTGTAATAGACAAGGAAAAGAATATTTCTTTTAAAAAGGTGATAGGATTAAATCTGAAACTTGATTCAAGGGAAGACGTTCTAAATAGTTTTACATACTTAAAAGACATGGAAGTGCAGGCGTATGCAATAGTTGTGGATGGAAAACAGATTGCAATTCTTGACAACAAGCAAAATGTAGAAGCCTTATTGTCAACAATACAGAAAAAATACTTGAAAGATAGCAAAAAGATAAAATATAACAGCATTGGTTTTGCACAGGACGTACAAATCAAGGAAGTAAATACTAAGATCGGAAACCTTCAAGACAAGAGCAAGGTTATTGATTTTATGCTTACAGGAGCACTTGAAAAGAAAATACACGCAGTGCAAAAGGGAGAAACATTTTCAGGAATAGCAAGCAATTATGGTGTCAAACAGGCTCAATTAATGGCGTCAAATCCTGGTATAATACCTGACAAGCTAAAAATAGGACAAGAGATAGTCATGACTGCGGCAGCCCCAGTTCTAACCGTACAGACTTCAGAAACTGCAGAATATGTGGAAGCTATCCCTTTCAAAATTCAATATGAGAATACAGCGGCAAAATATAAAGGAGAGCAAAGCGTAAAATCCAGAGGGGAAAGTGGACAAAAGAAAGTTGTTGCAAAAATCATACGTAATAATGGAATAGAAGTTTCAAGAACGGAAGTAAGCTCGAAAATAACCCTCGAGCCACAAGCCCAGATAGTTCTTGTTGGGACAAAGAACCCTCCTCCACTAGTTGGAACGGGAAGGTTCATCTCTCCTGTCAGAGGGACAATCACATCCGGATTTGGGTACAGGTGGGGAAGACTTCACACTGGTGTTGATATTGGCGTGCATACTGGGACCACGGTAAAAGCGGCTGATGGTGGAACTGTTATTTTCTCTGGAAGAGATGGCAGTTTGGGTATTTGCATTAGAATAGATCATGGCGGCAATAGGGTAACAACATACGGACATTTGAGCAAAACACTGGTAAAAAGAGGGCAAAAGGTATTCCAGGGCCAACATATAGCCAACTCCGGCAATACCGGACATAGCACAGGACCCCACCTGCACTTTGAAGTTAAAATCAATGGGGTATTTAAAAATCCATTAAATTATATTTAATAAGGTTAGCGTGGCGGACATAGGAATTTTCTTATGTCTATTCTATAAAGGAGAACACTTATGACCACAAAAAATATTCTAATCATTGAAGATGAAATATCTATTTCTGACATTATTAAATTTAATTTAGTGAAAGATGGATTTTCTGTCGATACAGCATACGATGGAGAAAGCGGTTTAAGAAAAGCACTGTCTACGTCACCGGATCTGGTCCTTTTAGACATTATGTTGCCAGTTATGGATGGATTCGATGTGTGCAAAGGTATACGGGAAGTTTCAAATGTTCCAATTATCATGCTCACCGCAAAAGAGGAAGAGGTGGACAAGGTTCTTGGGCTGGAACTTGGGGCAGACGACTATATAACCAAGCCATTTGGCATGAGAGAACTTATCGCCCGCATAAAAGCGAATACCAGAAGGGTTGAAGCACCAACCACACCAAATGCAGAACCAATGGAAGTCCAAAGCTATGGTAACATAGTGATAGATATGAATAAATATGAAATTCAAAAAAATGGAGAACCACTAGACCTTACACTTCGGGAGTTCGAACTTTTAAAATACTTGACCGAGAGGGAGAATAAAGTGTTTTCTAGGGAACAACTTCTTAAAGAAGTCTGGGGTTATGAATATTATGGAGATATCAGAACGGTAGACGTAACCGTTAGAAGATTGAGGGAAAAACTTGAGGACGATTCAAGCGACCCGAAGTATATTATGACTAAAAGAGGGATAGGCTATTATTTCAGGAGGGCATAGTTAATGTTCGGCAAAAAAATATGGAATAGTATCAGATGGAAAATCGTGTTCATCTATTTCCTTCTTGTATTTATTGCCATGACTATTATTGGAGTTTTTATTTTAAACCAGCTGGAATCATATTATATGAATTCCGTAAGAAAGGATTTCACCAAGGTCGTTGCGGATGGAATCCTTGTTTCTTTTAGTGATTACAACAATTTAAGTTCCCACATACCGGAAATTCAAACCAATATAGAAACCTGGGGAAAGAGTTTCCAGGAAGAAATTTTCATAATTGACAAAGACTATAAAATAATCGCCGTAGGCTCAGGCAATAAGGCATACATCGGCGAGTCAGCAATTTCCATTCTAGACGAAGGCCTAATTACTAGAGGGTTGAGCGGTGAAACCGGAGAAAAAGATGGAATCAGCGGTGAAAGGGACATCCCGGTAAAAAGCATGGTTTTCCCCATAGGGGACAGGGGGAATATTATCGGAGTTCTTTATTTGCGAGCTGATATTACCAGCGTCTACAATGCTCTTGACAGCGCCAAGTTGATATTCATAGAGGCTATGTTGATAGCACTTTTTGTCACAGTCGGTTTGGGATTTTTAATCGCAAGAAGTATTACAATTCCAATCAACGCCGTTACCGAAAAAGCGGAAAAAATGGCCCAAGGTGATTTCAGCCAGGAAGTATTGGTGAAGTCAAACGATGAAATCGGAAGGCTCGCTGAGATGTTTAATCTTCTCAGGGAAAAATTGAATTTTACCTTGTCGGAAATCTCAAATGAGAAGAGCAAACTGGAGACTATTTTAAAATATATGGCGGATGGGCTTATTGCGATTGATTTAAACGGCAATATAATCCATGCTAATTCAGCGGCAATGGCAATGCTGGATATTACCTATGAAGATGTTCAGGAGAAGGATTTCGACAGTATAATCTCGAGATATTCCAATGCTCTGACAATAAAGGAAATAAAAACAAACAGCAAGAAAATGGAAGGCAATGAGAGCTTTGAATATGCAGGATCGACCTATTTTGCAAGATATGGAAGATTCAACAATGACAACGAAGAAAATGTCGGCATTATTATGATAATACAAGATATAACAGAGAGGCAGAAGTTGGAAAACATGCAGAAGGAATTTGTTGCCAACGTTTCACACGAACTCAAGACGCCGCTGACAACTATAAAGAGTTATGTTGAAACCTTGCTGGATGGAGAAATTGAAGACCCACAGACCACAAATAAATTTCTCAAAGTCGTAGAGGAAGAAACAGACAGGATGAACAGGCTGGTTTCAGATTTACTTCAACTTTCCCGCCTTGACTACAATAGGGAAAAATGGAACAAGAGAAATAATGACATAGCTTCTATTTTAAAAAATGTTGTCTCGAAAATTGAATTTACAGCTAAGGCAAAAAAGCAGAAGATTTATCTGGATTTTGAGGATGATTTGCGAATCAAGGTCTATAGCGACAAGGACAAGATAGAGCAGGTAATATTGAATATTCTCAGCAATGGCATAAAATATACGGATATTGGTGGAGAAATTCATATAGAAGCGTTCAAGGACAAGAAAGAAGCGATAATCAGAATAACAGACAATGGAATAGGAATACCGGAAGAAGAAATCAAGAATGTTTTTGAAAGATTCTATAGAGTAGACAAAGCAAGATCCAGAGCAATGGGCGGTACGGGTCTTGGCCTCTCAATTGCAAAACAAATCACAGAAGAGCATAAGGGAAGGATTTATATTGATAGTCATGATGGAGAAGGCACAACAATATCAATTCATCTTCCATTGGTAGGTGGGGCATCATGAGAAAAAGGAAGAAAGCCGAAAGCAATATAATAGACTTGGGTGAGGCAAGGGAGAAAAGAAGACTCAAAAAAGAACTTGAACTGAACAAGAAGAATAAGATGGTTAGAAAACCTAAGAGGATAAAAGAGAAAAGAAGCAAAGGAGAAATCATTAGAAATAATAGAATAAGATATTTTGTTTTTTTCTGTGCCTTATTTATTCTTGTCTTTCTTGGAATTTCAATGGTTTCAATCGTGGACTTGAAAATGCAGGAAAATAAAGCGGCAGCACTTCAGGAACAATTGAAGGCTGAAAAAACAAAGCTGCAACATGAACTAACGCTAATAAATACTCCTGAATATATCGAGCAACAGGCCAGAATGCAATTGAAAATGATCAAACCCGGAGAACTATTATATGTCTTTCCAAAAGTAGAGGAAGCAACAGGAAGCGAAGGCACGGCTAGCCCCGAAACATTAAATGGCGGGGATACCGTGGTAAAGGCAAATTGAAATGATAAAAGAAGTAATAGTAGTAGAGGGACGAGATGACGAGGCAGCAGTCAAGAGGGCTGTGGATGCTGAAATTATAGCAACCCATGGATTCGGAATCAAGAACGAGACTTTTGAACTGATAAGGAAAGCATATGACGGAGTTGGGATAATAATTTTCACCGACCCTGACTTTGCTGGAGAGAAAATAAGGCAACGTCTTACAAAAGCCTTTCCTCTGGCCAAGCAGGCATATCTACCAAGGGCAGAAGCTACTAAGGATGGGGATGTGGGTATCGAAAATGGAAGCAAGGAAGATATTATTGCCGCCCTTGAGAAGGTCCGAACAATATCTGAAGACAAGAGAATAGAATTTACCCATGACGACATTATGAATTATGGCTTAATTGGGGAGAAGGATTCTAAATCAAAGAGGGAATATCTTGGCAAGGCACTTGGAATAGGCTATGGCAACAGCAAGGTATTTTTAAACAGACTGAATAATTATGGGGTTACCCGCAAGGAGTTTTTACAAGCATGGATAAGCTATATTCACCAACTACAATCAATCAAATAAAGGATATATACAATTTTAAATTGTCTAAGAGCCTTGGACAGAACTTTCTAATAAACAATCACATTGTTTCTAAAATAGTAGAAGGATCATTAATAGGGGAAAATGATCTCGTGATAGAAATCGGGCCGGGAGTCGGAGTATTGACGTCTCCATGTGCGGAAATAGCAAAAAAAGTCATTGCCATAGAAATCGACAAGAAGCTCATTCCAATATTGAAGGAGACTCTGAAGGAACACCAGAATATTGAAATAATTAATCAAGACTTTCTTAAGCTTGATCTTATAGGATTGCTTGAAAATCAAGAAGAATATAGCAACGTAAGGATAATAGGCAACCTGCCGTATTATATTACGACCCCGATAATAATGAAGATACTGGAAGAGAAAGTTAAATGCGCAAGTTTAACAATAATGATTCAAAAGGAAGTTGCAGATAGAATGTGCGCGAAACCGGGAACCAAGGATTATGGATCGATAACGGTTGCTGTCAATTACTATTCAACAGTGACACAGATAGTGCAAGTTCCAAAGACCGCCTTTTATCCATCTCCAAATGTTGATTCTACGGTAATACGCTTTGATATTAGAAAAGAGAAGATTGTTGAGCCAGTTGACGAGGAACTTTTTTTCAAGATTATTAAGGCAAGCTTTGGGCAAAGACGAAAAACTCTCTTGAATTCTATCTCAACAGTGGAGAATTTTAGCAAAAGCCAGGCACTGGAGGCATTGACTATCGCGGGGATTGATCCAAGGCGCAGGGGCGAAACTTTATCCATATTTGAATTTGCAAAGTTAGCCGATGAGGCATCAAAAATACAGAAAAAAACAGAGATAATAGACTGAAAATTCTTGCAATTAAGGGCGTCATATGCTACTATAATATCAGAGACAAGGTTGGGACAAAAGCCAACTAGCCTCAACTCAATCGATACAGTTTAGGTAAAGCCAAGATCTGCAAAGAGTAATCTAGTGACTGCAAAACAAAATGGAAAAGCAACAGGGAACGATGTAATAGGGACATTGAAACGGGTAACAGGAACGGGAACAGGAAACATAGAAACAAGTAACAGAAACAGGAACAGGTAACGATGGATCGCTGAAACAGGAAACAAAGGAACGAAGTACATTTAAACTTGCACAGCTGCAGAAAATCTGGCAAATCAAAGAACTGTAAAGAGGGAAGGTGGTTCCACCAGAATTGTTAGTTGAAAACGGTAAGTAAGTCAGCCATAGGATGTAGTGATGGCTGACTTACTTTTTTGTTTTAAAGACTGGTTTCAAGTCTTGAATAAATATGAAAATTCCGATTATAAGGAAAATATCCCCTATGCTCCAGACCTGTGGAAACCAGTAGGGTTCTGGAATGGGGATGAAGTCTGCCAGGTAAGGCAGCGGCATAGAGGTCGTTAAAACGCTATGGAAGGTATCTAATATTCCTGTAGTTACCAAAGCCATGTCATAACCTGCAAATGTTAACGCAGCAAGGGATACAGGCATATAGCCATTGTTTAAGACTATAATAGCAAAATTTAACAGAATCCCTATGAGAATAATTTTCATGGACAGCCTACGGATATTGAACAATAGACAAACAATGAGCAAGATGTAGGTGAAAATGATTGTTAAATAATGAAAACTGGCAGGAATAATTTCTCTGGACAAAAGGCCTTGCAAGATGGCAGAAAAAATAAGAAGGTACCACCCGTTTATACGCAGCCTTCTTAAGCTTGAAAACTTTCCTTTTCTTACTGCCAGCACTCCGCTGGACACCACAATCGTTTCAATTATCATTTTGTAACAATTCCAGGATTCATATTTACTTCTAATATATCTAAATCACTTTCTCCCATAGGAGAACTAATGTTGGATTGATCGATTTTGGATTCGGATATTTTACTTTCTTCCAATTCGGTTTGTAAAATCTTGATAAAAATATCAGCTACTTTAGGATGGAATTGAGTTCCCTTGTTATTTTCCAGCTCGCTTATAGCATAATCTATACCCATTCCTTTTCTATATGGACGGTCAGAAATCATTGCATCATAAACATCGGCAATAGATAATATTGCAGCTTCAACGCAAATATCTCCATCGGTTAGACCGTAAGGATATCCCTTTCCATCTGGCCTTTCGTGATGTTGGGCGACTATTTTCGAAATACCTTTCAAGAAATCTATGCCATCGATGATTTCTGCACCAATAGTAACATGTGACTTGATTGTATTGTACTCCTCAAGTGAAAGACTTGAAGGTTTCTTCAAAATGCTGTCATCAATTCCGATTTTACCTATATCATGAAGAATCGCTGCGTTCTTCAAATTTTCCATTCTATCCTGGCTCAAATGCATGCCCTCCCCAATCATCTCAGAATACTTCAAGACCCTTGATGCGTGGCCACTTGTGTACATATCTTTTGCTTCTAAGAATTTGTTGAAAGCAGAAATAGTATCTATATATGTATGTTTCATATTCAAGTACAATTTGAAAGAATATCTAGCTAAAAGCAAAGGAGCAAAGAAGAGGATAACAGCGGGGGACCCATAGCTTATAAAGGCCAAGGCAAGGATAACTCCGATTATACCCACCGCAAAAACGCTTAGAGCCACACCTTTGAAATTGCTGAGCCAGGTCTGTAGGAAAGGCTTTTTTTCAAGAAGGGCTATAAGTTCCGACATCGTGGAAGTATTGATAGCAATATAGACCAAGACAGTTATTATAGTTGGAACAAAATAGAACCCTCCAAAACTATTCTTTGTCATAAGTGAAAAGGCAATTCCTGAAATTCCAGCTGATAGAATAAAATTTGAAAGATTGAAGATACTCTTATAATATGGGATATTGAAAATATGGGAATATCCTTTGTCAGTCTTGACGACGCAAAATATATAAGAAGCTGTAGCCGCGATTATACCAAGGTATGGGCCACCTATGATTATAGAAGCTAAATACGTTGAAAAGCTTACAGAAACGCCGATTCCATTAGGAAGGACAATTGTGAAAGACTCTGATAATATGGCAAGAAAAGACCAAAATATGACCACGAAGAATATAGAGTAATGTTTGCTTTGAAAAATATACTCGTTAGAGAACGCGTATGCTGGGTTTGATCCTATATAATATGTAAGAATCAAGGTAAAAACGGCCAGCAGCCCTATATAAGCTAATACCTTTTTTGAGATATTCATTTTTTCCTCCGAAAGTCTATCAGACCGGACGGTTTCAATTTAGTTTATCTCCAGGAAAATCCAGCACCTGCAGATAGAACAAGAGCCATTACACTGGTAAGGGCAATTAAAATTCTTCTCATCGAATATAGCCTCCTTTTAATAAGAGCTACGCCATTCGCTAATTCTGGCACGCTATATCCGCTTCGCTTAGGTATAAAATATAATAATAAACGGAATAAAACATCCGGTCTGATACTATAAAACTGTCTTTGAAATTATTCTGTTTACTGCATCCAAAGTCGCTTTAACTGCTAAATCACTGGGAGTTTTACCACTGATTGCAGATCCACTGACCATTACCTCTGTTTGGCCCATGATTGCTGTCACTACTGCAAGTATTACTTCCCTGTTCGCGACATGCACCCGGGCTACTTCATCCAATGCAAATATATTGCTTATTCCACAACAAGATTCTACTGCGATGATTGTAGCAAGGCAGTTTACTCTAAGCACATTGTTGGCAGTTGAAATTCCAGTTGCCGTGCCTTCGAAAACTTCTCCATCTCTTTCAAGAGATACAGTGGAACTGCAGATACTTCCGGAAAAAGAATTTTGAACGCCAACCAGTCTGAATCTAAAATCTTTTAAAACACTTAGTCCACCTTCAACCTGGGCTACGCTGATCATTTTATAATCAATTGGAAGGTTGAACTGGGAAACAAGGACAGATTCCACATCTCTAGTTACCTGTTTTGGGTTACGTGACAAATCAGACACAACATGAATTTCTCTGATGTCGTCGCCTTCGTGTATAATCCTGCTTGTTATGACTGAGCTGATACGATTTATGAAGCTTTCGATTTCCTTGGTTTCCATAATTCACCTACTCAAAACAATAATTGATGTATTTCACATTTCACGTTCATTATAAGGAAAATATTAACACAAAGCAACAAGAAATTAAAATTATTGATGTGGGTCCACATTGACATTCCAATGGTTTGCCGATAAAATGAAAAAGGAATCATGCCAAGAAGGCATAAGCGGGAATTGTACCACGAAGGTGCGGAATGCCAAGTCGGCATTTTATCTTTGTGGTTTTGTTTTTTCTAATGATAAAATTTGAATAATCAAAAGTTGAATAAGAGGTATCAAATTGGATGAGAATATTATAAAGGGCATATTGGAGAGGGTAGCAACAGGAAAAATCACCCAGGAAGAAGGATTTACACAACTAAAGAATTTTCCAAACGAGGATATTGGTTTCGCCAATATCGACCAGCATAGGAATATAAGAACAGGCTACCCCGAAGCGATATTCTGTCTGGGAAAAACCAAGTTGCAAGTTCTTGAGATTATGAAGAGGCTTTGCGAAAACAATGCGAATGTTATTGCTACAAGGGCATCCCAGGAAGTCTTCGACTACCTGAAAGATGAAATCAAGGAAGCAGTATACTATGAAGCTCCCAAGATGATTGTAGTAAACAGGAACACAAAAATTCAATCAGAAAAGGCGATTGCAGTCATATGCGCTGGAACCGCAGATATTCCAGTCGCTGAAGAAGCGGCCATTACTTGCGAGGTTCTGGGAAACAAGGTGGACAGGATTTATGACGTTGGAGTTGCAGGCATACATAGGCTGCTTTCAAAATCTGGAAGAATTCAGGCTGCAAATGTAATCATTGTAGTTGCTGGAATGGAAGGCGCCCTTGCCAGCGTTGTAGGCGGGCTTGTAGACAAACCAGTGATAGCCGTACCAACAAGCATAGGTTATGGTGCCAGTTTCCATGGACTTGCAGCTTTGCTGGCCATGCTGAACAGCTGCGCCACAGGAGTTGGAGTAGTTAACATAGACAACGGATTTGGGGCCGCATATCTAGCTTCAAATATTAATAGGCTTTAAAGAAGAAAGGAAAAATTTATGAAAAAGGCATTATATTTCGACTGCTTTTCCGGCATCAGCGGAGACATGGTCCTAGGAGCCCTAATTGATTTAGGAGTAGATTTTAAGAAAATAAAAAGGGAATTGGCAAAACTTAATTTGAAAGGTTATGCATTCAGTGCTGAGAAAATAGTAAAAATGGGGATTTCTGGTACTGATGCCCATGTGGTTTGCAATGAACTTGACGAGGATGAAGAAAGAAATTTACGGGAGATTGTTTTTATAATAGAAAATAGCCTATTAGATTATAAAGTCAAAGAAAGAGCCATTAAGATATTCGACGAAATTGCAGCAGCGGAAGCATTCGTACATGGAAAAAATATCGATGAGATTCATTTCCATGAAGTTGGCGCCGTTGACTCTATCGTTGATATAGTCGGAGTTTCCATAGGAATTGAGGAACTTGGGGTTGATTTGTTCATGTGCTCTCCACTATCTGAAGGCACTGGATTTGTGAAGTGCAGGCATGGCCTGTTGCCAGTGCCGGTACCGGCTGTTCTACAAATGCTAAAGAATTCTGATTTAAGGATTACAACAACTGACTACTCTGGGGAGCTTATTACCCCTACAGGAATTGGAATATTGAAGGGTATTGGAGCGAAATCCGTCAATATAAAAGACGCAAGAATTATTGCTTCCGGGTACGGATTTGGGAAAAAAGAGACCGGGGGATTGAATGCTTTAAGAATGCAGCTACTGGAATTAGATGAAGACACCAGTTCAGCGAGGGAAGATAAAGAAAAGAAGGCTTTTGAAAACGAAACTAATATAGGCAAGATTTTAGATGAAAAAGAAGTCCTTAGGGACGAAATAGTTGAAATAGAGGCGAACATTGACAATATGACCGGTGAAATGCTGGGATACGTTATGGAGAAACTTATCTCTGAAAATCCTCTGGACGTATCATTCACACCCATTCAAATGAAGAAGAACAGGCCTGCAATAAAGCTTACATTACTTTGCAACCCATGGGACCTGGAGAAGTTTGCCCTATTGATAATTAAAGAAACTACCAGCCTAGGGGTAAGGTATTCAAATAAAAAACGTCTAATATCCAAAAGACAGATCGAGGAGATTGAAATTGGGAATAAAAATATAAGAGCCAAAATATCAACATTTAATGGTGTTGTAAAAAAATCCTTTGAGTATGAGGATTTAGCAGAGCAAGCTAGAGAGCAAGATAAGCCGATTTTTGAAATTGAAAAGATCATAATACAAAAGATCCGTGGGTAAAAATTTGCGCCTTGTGAATATTTAAGTTAGAGAGTAGAATTGCGTTATGTGTTAAATGAGTCGGAATTAAATTCTAAAAACAATGTTTTCCAAGGAGAGAAGTATATGAAAAAAGAAACTAACCTTGAGTTGATTCTAGACAATCTTCCATTCAACACCTGGTATAAAAACAAGAGCGGAACATATATCGAAATAAACAAGTCTTTCCAAGAATATACCGGCATACCAAAGGAAGCAATCATCGGGAAAAGCGATTTCGATATCTACCCAATGGAAGAAGCTGAAATCTATACCGCCAGCGACAAGGCTACCATCCTGGACAAGGGTCAGGAATTCTTCGAATCCATGGTCAACGGGAAGTGGAAAGAGGAATATAAAAGGGCAGTTCGGGACAAGAGCGGAAAAATAATAGGGACTACAGGATTTTCAAGAGATATTACAAAACGTAAAAAGATTGAAGAAGCACTTAAGGAAAGCGAGAGAAGCAAAGCTGTTTTGCTCTCAAATCTTCCAGGAGTTGCCTACAGATGTATAAATGACAAAAATTGGACTATGACCTTCCTTTCGGATGGTTGCTTTGAGCTTACGGGTTATCGACCGGAGGAATTGGTTGGGAACAAGATGGTTCCATTCAATGATCTTATTACTGATGAGTTCAAGCAAAAGACTTTCAAGAAATGGGAAATGGATATAGCTGAAAATAAGAAATCGAATGATGAATATGTAATAACAACAAAGTCTGGCGAAACAAAATGGGTTTGGGATCAATCCATTGGTATTCCAGATCAGAATGGTATGCTTACTGAAAGCGAAGGCTTTATCATGGACATTACCGAGAGGAAAAGAGCGGTAGCGGCTATAAATGAAAGCGAAGATAGATTTAAAACAATTTTTGATTCAGCACCTCTGGGAATAGGGATTTTTGAGACAAACACAGGGCAGGTTTATCAAATTAACCCAAAGTTTGCGGAAATAATTGGCAGATCAATAGAAGAGATAAAAACTCTCGATTGGAAGTCTTATTCACATCCTGAAGAAATCCAAGAAAACATGAATTATTTAAAACAGGTGCAAAAGAAAAAAATCAACGGGTTCAACATGAACAAACGTTTTATAAGGCCGGATGGATCTATTGTCTGGGTAAACATGAAGGTAGTGCCATTTCAGAAAGAGTCAATTAAAGAAATGCATCTCGTAATGATCGAGGATATTACAGAGAGTAAAAAACGGGAAGAAGAAATAAAATATATAAGCTATCACGATATACTGACTGGGCTTTATAATAGGACATTTTTTGAAGAAGAGCAAAAGAGATTTGATTTGAGCAGGAAGTTCCCAATTTCCTTGATAATGGGAGATGTGAACGGGTTGAAACTGGTCAATGACACTATTGGGCATAATGCTGGAGATGAGCTCTTGAGGCAAATAGCACAAATATTGAAAAAGACCTGCAGAGGCGATGATATAATTGCGCGAATTGGCGGGGATGAATTTGTAATTCTCATGTCTCAAACTGACTCAGCTGGGTCAAGCGAGGTCTGCAATAGGATTTATCAAGCATGCAAGGACTATGAGAAAACAAAAGGATTCAAAAATATCATATTAAGCATTTCCCTTGGACATGCAACAAAATCAGGAAAAGGCCGAAGTGTTGAAGAGTTGTTATCCGAAGCAGAGCAAATGCTTTATCAAAAGAAGAACATTGATAGGGCCAAGGTGAAAAAAACAATTTTGAGGTTGGCAAAGGCATCAAAAGAAGAAGCGGAAGCTAAAAAATAAACAACACCTAATAAAAAGTTTTAGCTTATCGTTGGAGGAAAGAATTGAAGATTAAAATTAAAAAGAAACAATACAATAGTAAAAAATGCCTCATATGCGGGCTGGAAAATGAGTTTAGCTTACGAACCAGATTTTACGAGATGGAGAATGGGGAATTGTTTGCAAAATTCAAAGTTCTGGAGGAACATCAAAGTTATCCAGGCAGGCTTCACGGAGGGATTGCGTCGGCCATTTTGGATGAAACCATTGGAAGGGCTATAATGATTACCGAACCTGATTCTTGGGGAGTTACCGTCGAGTTGAAGATTGAATATAAAAAACCTCTGCCACTTGATCAAAATTTGATTGCGATTGGACGAATAACTAAAAATAGCAAAAGGATATTCGAAGGCACAGGAGAAATCCATTTGGAAAATGGAGACGTTGCTGTTATCGCCCATGGCAAATATATGAAGCTTCCACTCTCAAAAATCGCGGATGGACTTCACACCGATGAATTATGGATTGACACAAAGGAAGACATACCGGAATTTGCTGAGTACTAAAAAGGAGCAACAGAACAGGTTTTGTATAAAACGATTGTGGATACAATGATTACGATTGAAAAGAAACTGGCTTCCCCCATTTAAGTAGAGTGAAGCCAGTTTTGTGTTTTAAATAGTAATCGAGTTAACCTTTATGCTAACTTTTAATCTTGGCGATTCTTTTAGCGAGCATTTTTTTATGTTCAAGATTTGCAAACCTAGCAATCATTATCCTTTGTGCCTGAGGTGACCCGGCGCCATGCATGGATTCTGTCCTATATCCAACAGCTCCGGTCCCAAGGGTAAGGTTTTCAATTAGTCTTAAAATTCTTAGCCTGTCTTCTGTTGGCACGGTAGCTACACCCTTTAGATATTTTTCAATGTAGTGTCCGACTTCCTTGCTTCTGAAATCTTTTTCTGAAGGCTGGGTGACCATTAGCCCCCCCGCAATATCCTCAGCAAGTCTTCCAATTTCATAAGGAAAACGCGTTACATTCTGCTTGCATACATTAGCAAGCATCAAATCTATAAGATATGCGCCGGAAGGAGTGGAAAATCCCTCGTAAGAGCAGGCAAGTGCTGAAGAATAAATGGTTTCATTCAAATGGGTCATTTCAATCAGCTTGTCCTTAATGTGTGAGGCTTTCTGAACCCCATTATATTCGGCGGCAAGAGCTGCAGCTCCAATAAGAACATCACCCACACCGACTTTGCAAGCGTAGCTGGGCCTATGATGACCGCTGAATCTTTCAACTAACATCCCTACAAATTCAGTTTCTCCATTTAAGAAGATTCTTTCATTTGGAACGAAGACGTCGTCAAAAATCACTAGAGCTTCGTGCCCTCCAAACTGGCTGTTGCCAACATCAATTTCCGTGCCTTCCATTTTTCTAGTGTCGCAGGATTGTCTTCCATAAATTAGGACGATTCCTGGGGTGTCAGTTGGTACTGAAAAACAAACCGCATAGTCCTTATCTTCAGGCTGCATTGCTATGGTTGGCATGCACAAAACTTCGTGGGAGTTTACAATTCCTGTCTGATGAGCCTTGCAACCTCTAACCACTATTCCATCAGGTCTTCTTTCAACAACTCTCAGATAAAGATCGGGATCCGACTGCTGGCTTGGAGAAAGTCCCCGGTCGCCCTTTACGTCAGTCATTGCACCATCTGTAACCAAGTCCTCGGATTGGGCATATTTCAAAAATTTAATAAATCGTTCATGATAATCCGTTCCGAACTTCTTGTCAACCTCGAATGAGGTACTATATACTGCATTGAAAGCATCCTGTCCAACGCAGCGCTGGAAACAGCAGGCAGTCTTCTGACCAAGCATACGCTGCCTTTTGACTTTCATTACCAAGTCTCTTGTATCTTGGAAAATATGATTGAAACGGTTTATTTTCTCCCCAGTCAAATGGGATGTTGCTGTCATTAAATCTTCAAATTCTGGATCTTGCGCCAGATTGTAAGTTTCGGCAACGGCATTCATCGAGGGGATAATCATGGGATGTTCAACAGGAGTTTTAATCCTTTCACCAAACAAGTAAACATTTAGATTGAGCTTCCTCAAGCTCTCAATATATTCTTTTCCAGTTTTCATTGACATATTCATTCCTCCCTTTTGTGTATGGTACCCAAAGAACCCACAATAAACCTAAAAGCAAATAAAGTTGAATAGAACTATTGTGACTAAACCTAATATGATTCTATCATACTAGACAGAGAATATACATATTTAAGCTTTGTCTGGCAAACAAACAAGAATTGATATATATTTAAAAAAAGGAGTGATGGAAATGTATGCTTTTTATTCTCATCCCATAATAGGACAACTTAGGATCAAAGAGGAAGATGGATATATTGTTGAAATCAAGTTTATTTCTGAAGACGAAAAAATCATACTTGGGAAAGACGACTTCGAAAAAAATCTGGAAACAGAGGTTTTGCGAAAAACAGTTACCCAGTTGGAGGAATATTTTCAGGGGGAAAGAAAGAACTTCGATGTACCTTTCAAGCCTAAGGGAACGGAGTTCATGATGGATGTTTACAAGGCATTGATGGAAGTGCCATATGGAGAGACCGCTTCATATAAGGATATCGCAAAGAAAATTGGAAGAGAAAAAGCCTATAGGGCTGTAGGAAACGCTAATAATAGAAATTGTATTCCTATTATTATTCCTTGTCATCGGATAATAGGGAATGATGGAAGACTGGTTGGATATGAAGGTGGGTTGAGGCTCAAGGAAGCATTGCTATCGCTTGAAAACAGTAATTATAACCACAGATAAAATAATAATGATTGAAGAAATGATGGAGTTTAAGCCAAGTACCTCACCGGCTAGGAAATAACCAAGAAAAACGGCAACAACTGGATTCACAAAGGCATATGTTGAAACCCATAAAGGCTCGGTGTTTTTTAGAAGCCAGATGAATGAGGAATATGCGATTATGGAACCGAATATTACCAAATACCAGAACCCCAGCATTGATCTTATGGAAACATTTTGAATATGAAAATTACTAAAATCTCCCATGAAATAAGCAACTATAAGAAGAAAAATTCCACCAAGAATCATCTGCATCCCATTTGAAAGTAGAGCAGAACTGTGGTGGGTTGCTTTTCTGGAATATAATGAGCCCAAGGACCAGGAGAAAGATGCAAAAATAATAGCAAACAAACCAATGGGGTCGATTGAAGAATTTGATTGTTGATAAAGCATATTTGGAAGTACCAATATGGCAATACCAACCAGTCCAAGGGCGACTCCAGCCATACTGCCAAAAGAATGCCTTGTCTTTTCCCTTCCAAAGAAACCTATGAGCATTATCCATAGGGGGACAGTGGCAATCAACAAGGCGGCTATGCCGGAGGGGACCGTTTGCTCGGCCCAACAGACAATGCCGTTACCCCCCAAGAGAAGCAATGCTCCAATGATACCTGAAGTCTTCCAATTTTCAAAAGTTGGTTTCGATGCACCACGCAACGTTGCGTAAACATACAAAATTATCCCAGCGATCAAGAACCGGAAGCCGGCCAACATGAAGGGCGGGATAGTTTCAATACCTATTTTCATTCCTAAATATGTTCCACCCCAAAATATGTACACAACCAAAAGGGCGGAAATAATTTCTATCTGCTTCTTGCCAAAATTCATTCGATTATGTTTCCTGTATATTACATTGTGTAGAAAAATTTAAGTACAAGGGTAAAAATTGCGCCGAAGCAAGCGGTGATAGGCAGAGTTATTATCCATGCCCATACGATATTTTTAGCTATTATCCATTTGACAGCTGAAAATCTCTTTGAAGCGCCAACACCCATGATGGCAGTGGATATTACCTGGGTTGTGCTTATTGGTGCGCCTAATTCGGAAGCAGCTTCAATTACAATTGCCGCAGCTGTTTGGGCCGCGAATCCACCGATTGGTTCGAGCTTCGTAATACTGGTTCCCATAGTCTTTATAATTTTCCATCCTCCAACAGATGTTCCAAAAGCCATGGCGAGAGCACACGTAATCTTGACCCAAAGAGGTATGGGATCATCATTTGTTAAAATGCCAGCGCTAACTAGGGCCAAGGTTATTATTCCCATTGACTTTTGAGCATCATTTTTACCGTGGGAAAATGAAACAAAAATTGCTGAAACAATTTGAAATTTAGAAAACCATCTATTAACAGCCGTATGCGTGAATGGAGAGAGAAGTCTGTATAAAAGCCACATAATCGTAAAACCGAAAATAAATCCTATCAGTGGGGAGGTAAACAAAGGGATTATTATCTTGTGGAAAACTCCATCCCAGAGGACTTTTTTGAAACTCATTGCATAGATAATGGATGAACCAATCAATCCTCCAATCAATGCGTGTGAAGAACTGCTTGGTATGCCGATATACCAGGTTATCAAATTCCAAGTTATGGCAGCCAACAATGCTGCCATAATTACATACTGTTCCAAGTGCCCGTCAATCAATCCTTTTGAAATTGTTTTTGCAACTTTCTCACTTGCCAATGCACCGAGGAAATTGAAAGAAGCCGCCATGACAATAGCCATGGCAGGAGTTAGAACTCTTGTGGACACTGTGGTGGCGATTGAATTTGCAGTATCATGAAAACCATTGATAAAGTCAAATGTTACAGCTAGGATAACTACTATAATTAGTGAAATACTAAGCATGTTTCATGATAACCCCCTCGATTATATTTGCAACATCTTCGCATGAATCCAAAGAAGCTTCCATAAGCTCAAATATCTGTTTCCATTTAATAACTTCAATTGCATTGGTTTCATTTTCAAAAAGGCTTTTAATAGCATTTCTATATACAACGTCTCCAACATTTTCAATTCTATTTACTTCTATTACCTTATCCTTCAAAATCTTGCTTTTTTTCATTCTGCGGAGCTCGTTTACCAGGCATTTCAACTCGAAGACGCATTCGACAATCAAATGGGACATAACCTTTGCTTCTTCCCTGATGCTGGTTACGTGAAACAAGACAAATCTATTTGCAACTTCTTCAATTGTATCTACAATATTGTCCATTTCTTTGGCAACCATGTAAATGTCTTCCCTGTCAATAGGAGTAACGAAGGAAGCGTTAAGAGCTTTTAATACTTTATGTACATGAAGATCGCATTCATGCTCAATCTCCTTAAGATGAGCTATCTTGGCATCAACATCGGTATAATTCTCAAGCAGCTCAACAAGTGCATTTGCCGCTTCTAAAGCCTTCTCCATTGTTCCATCAAATAGATCATAAAAAATATCTTCTTTTTTCTTCAAATTAAACATCAATCTACTCCTTGTTAACTTTTAGTTTATTAATTATTTCATATAGAAATTTATTTATTTTCTATTTTCGATATCATTTCATCCAGTGTCAATAATCTTGCAAATGCAAAACCAAAGTTGCCGAAAGATCCCTGCTCCTGTTCTTCGGTGAATGCCGCCGTTGACTCAAAAGGAACAAAAACATTAAAATCACGATAAAAAGCATCTCTGATTGTTGATTCTACACATATGTTTGTGGCAATACCACATACAATCAGCTGATTTACATTTAGACTTCTTAGAACCTCGTCAAGCTGGGTATTGTAAAATCCACTGAACCTGTGCTTCTTTACAATTATGTCGGAAGAAACTGGAGTCAACTCGGATATTATTTCCTGGTCGAAAGTGCCTTCAAAACAATGGCCAAGTTGCATGATTGGTGGGAATACATTAGCTATCATACCTGCGTCTAAGCCATCAGGCCTATGAGTATGCATAAGATAAATGACAGGTATGCTGTTTTCAATACAAACGGATTTCAATTTCTTTATTGGATCAATGACTTTCAGCGTCCTGCTGCAATCCAAACCCATTTTTGGCAAGGATCCTTCTGGGTGCATAAAGCCATTTTGCATATCAATTATTAACAGGGCAGAGTTTTCTTTTACAAAACCTAAATTATTCACGATTATCACCTCTTTCAACAATATAACACTGCTATTATATTATTTATTGGAGCTATTAACAACCTAAATGAAGTACTGAGGGAAATGTTTTTATTTGCGCTTTAATGGTTGTCAAAGTATAATTATTTTGGAATATATATATCACGCTGAAAAGCAGTAAATACCTTTCTTGCATAGGAAAAGGAGAGATTCAATGGCGACAAATATTTTTTATTTTATCTCAAGCAAGGGAACTATTGAAACATTGGGGAGCTTTGAAGAAGCTTTAAAATTCAGGGGCAAGGATGGATATCTGTGGCTCTCTTATTATAGGCCAAGCAGAGAGGACTTATCAGTGCTCGAGACCAATTTTGATATCAACAAATTAACCATAGAAGATTGTCTGGATGACGAGCAGCTGCCAAAAGTCGATGACAATAAGAATTATTCCCATGTTATTTTCAATAATTTCACATATAGTGATAGATTTTTTGATATTGACGAAAAGCATTTAATAATTGGAGACAAATTCCTCATAACCGTGTTGAACCATAAGAGCGATACAGATGAGGGTTTTATAGAAGAATTCTACAATCTCTTTGAGTTGTATATAAAAGATGTAGCAAAGGGTCCAGCATTCGGATTGCATATTTTAATAGATTATCTTGTTGATCAGAAATTCACGGAGTTGGAAAGAATCTCAGAAGAGCTGCTGGAACTTGAAAATTCAATTCTCGAGGAATCCATTGATGTAGATCCTAATAAAATTCAAAAAATACGAAAAGATATGAACAAAGTTAGAAAAAGCATTTTTTTCGAAAGGGAAAGTCTTCTTAAGATTATCAGGGGAGATATCAGCTTTATTCCTGAGGAAGCGATTATTCATTATCGGGATGTCTACGACCATTTGAACAAATATTTCGGAATGATTGAAAGCAATCGAGAAATGGAAGTGAATCTGGTCAATATCAATCTGGCTTTGATAAACAACAAGATGGCACTGGCATCAAATCAAACAAATAAGTCGGTAAGAAGGCTGACATTGATAACAACCATATTTATGCCGCTTACATTGATAGTTGGATTCTTTGGAATGTCGGAATATACCATGATGACAGAAAAATTTACTTGGCAGATCGCGTATCCTGTTCTTGTGGCCATAATGACTATTATTGGATTTGGGAGTTTGAGCTTGATCAAATGGCTTGCACGAAACGACAATAAATAAATCATAAATGAAACTTTTTCTGTTATGGGTAGGTCTAAAGCTTAGATATACTTTTTAATTGGAGGTGAATTTAATGAAAAGACTTATTGTTGCAGTTTTAATATTATCAACTATTTCCATATTGTCAGCATGTGGCGGGACAAGCACACAGGAAGGCCAGAATGTTTCCAAGGGCGGATCCGTTGGTGCGCCTGCAGTAGACAATGGATTGGTTCAAGAAAGCCCCAGTTTGAATGACTCGAGTACTGTAAATGGCTTAGCCCCATTGGACAACAATGGATTTGCCGTGTCCAGCGGACAGAAAATTATTTTCAATGCGGATATCGCCCTTGAGACTACCAACTTCAGCAAAGCGATTAGCGATCTTAAAACTTTGGTTTCCGGATACAATGGCTATATTGCAAGTTCCAACATTACAGGAAGCCAGATTGATAGAAACAACCTAAGAAGCGCATCATTTACAATCAAGATTCCGCAAGTTTCTTTTGACAGTTCAAAAGAAAAAATTGAAGCTTTAGGAAACTTGACCAGCTCGAATTCTTCAAGCCAGGATATCACCAAGCAGTTCGTCGATACAGAAGCCAGAATAAAGACGCTTAAGGTCGAAGAGGAAAGATTGTTGGTATTGCTAGGCAAAGCTATAAAACTTGAAGATGTAATAACCCTGGAATCCAGACTATCGGAAATCAGATTGGAAATAGAAAGTTATACTGGCAGTTTAAACGAAATGAAAGCACAAACTGATTATGGGACAATAAATGTATATATAAGCGAAGTGAAAGAACTCACTTTACAAGAGAATGGTTTCCTAAATAATATAGTTTCAGCTTTCAAAGGATCGTTTTCAAGTCTTATTATTGCAATTGAAGGTGGGATTATTGGACTGATATATGTGATACCGTATTTAATCATTATCGCCATAATTATCATAGCAGTGAAGAAAAGCGGGATTGGCAAAAATGTCAAGTTTAGAAAAGAAAAGAACGGCAAAGAAAAGGAATAAATAGATTTAACTAAAAAAAACCAAGAACAAATTTCTAAAAATTGATAATGATTTATAACAATATTAAAAGAGCTTGATCTTCAGATATTCATATACCTGATTATCAAGCTCTTTGCTTTTAATTTTAGCGCTATAAAAGGCTTTGATTTAATGAATTGAGTTCGGCTTCCCGCACCCTCATACCCACGATTAGATTGTCAATATGTTCTTCCAAGGTTATCCCAAGATCCATAGCTGCAATTCCAGCATTTTCTCGGTTTATTGCTCTAGCGAAAGCTTTATCTTTAAATTTTTTCATTACAGATTTTACCTGCATGTCTTCAAAACCTTTTGGACTTCTAACTAAAGCACAGGCCACCATGAATCCACACATTTCATCTGCGGCATAAAGAACTTTCGCTTCCCTGGTTGATCTTTCGGCTTCCGTGGCGTGGGACTGGATTGAATCTATGAAGACTTGGTCATAGCCATTGTCACTCAATATTTTTACGGATGCAAGTGGATGTGTATCGGGAAACTCTTCATAATCCACATCGTGGAGCAATCCAATGGCTGCCCAGCGATCCTGATCCTCCCCGTAAATCCTTGCATAGGTCAACATCCCGGCTTCCACCGCTAGGCAATGCTTGATCAATCTTTCAGATTTGACATGCTGGCTAAGCAATTCCCAAGCCTTTTGTCTTTGATTCCAATTATCACTCATTTGGCAATTCACCTCATTCAATTTGATATTTGAAGTATATCTTTATCATAATAAAATATCAATGGGACATATGCTATAATATATTTGCAATATTCAAGGGAAATTAATACGAAATCGAGAGACAGAGGGGAAATATATAACTTTTAGGAGGGAAAACCATGGCAGAAAAATTGACAAAAGCTGAGTTCGTCAGCTTGATACTTGAAGAGGATATGGACATTATTCAAGATGATGAGGAAATGATACATATGCTTTTAGACAAGACTGTAGCCAAGAATATCAACGAGGCACATCAGGAAACTTTATCATTTGGGGCGAGAGTCTCTGATGGAGTGGCCAGGGTAGCTGGAAGCTGGGCATTCATAATTTCGTTTTGCTCTGTTTTGGCTATTTGGATAATAATAAACGTAGTATTAATTTCCAAGCCATTTGATCCATTCCCATTCATATTGCTAAATCTGGTTCTTTCATGCATTGCGGCCCTTCAGGCTCCAGTTATAATGATGAGTCAGAATAGACAGGAACAAAAGGACAGAATCCGTGCAGCAAACGATTACAAGGTGAATTTAAAATCAGAACTTATAGTAGAGGACCTTCATGCGAAACTCGATAGATTGATTATAAATCATGAACTGATAATTGCCAGATTAGATGCAATAGACAAAGGCAAAACTTCCTAGATATCGCATCGTTAATTAACGATGCTAAGAACAAAAAAATTTCAGCCACTTACAAACTCCTTGTAAGGAGCTTGAAACTTGGCTGAATATCAAAAAATTAGAGGAGATCAAAATAAAAACACCTCATCCTAAGATGGGCGTTGGGCTACGCGAATTTTAGTTCGTCAAATTGTAAAGAAAGCACATTGATATAGTTTTCTATTTGATACCAATATTTAATCCTCTTTACATTTACTGGTAGTGGGCCTTTGTTGTAACTGCAGTCAATTAGTAAAACATCAAATCCTGATTCGGCTAGTTGAACCGCATTGTCATATCGGTCCTCAATAAAAATATCGCAATTTAGTTCATTGGCTCTTTTAACTTTGTTATGCGTCCCAAGCAAAGAGATTGAATCCATTGGTATTTTATGCTTTGCCAGCCAATCCGTACTTACCGACCTCATTTTCTCTTCCCGGGCAGTCACGAAGTGAATTTGATGGTGAGCATACAAGTTGCTGATTACTTTTCCCGCCCCAAGTCTCATCTTGGATTCTGTATGTAAAAGCCTTCCAAATAGGTTATAAAATTCATTATAATGGCTTTCTTCAACGCCATATACCTGATGAATTTCGTAAACGTTAATTTCCTTTGGTTTTACATTCGCTTTAAAATATTCGTTAGCCCTTTGCAACCAGTAAAATGGTTCTGTCACCGTTCCATCAATATCAATACATAAATTTAAGCTTCTCATCCGCTTACCTCCTTATCATCATTTTCATCTTGATTATAATTCGTGGAGATTAAGGAAATATTAAGAGGATGTAAAACTTGTGTAAATTAATTCAATCGTAAAGTTGGAGAAAGATACTTAGGAATTGGCTTTACGAAGCATGATTTCCAAGATGATGCGGTCGGCTTCCGAAGTTCCCAAATTCCCAATCGAGCACATATTCAATATTGTCATATCGGGATCATCTTCAATGATTCCGTCCGTTGATTGGATACATACACCTTCCATGGCAATGATTGCCGATTGGATGGCAGCGTTTGTGCAAGTGGCAACCTTCAATGCGCAACCTAGTTTTGCCCCATCGCATAGCATGCCTGTTATGTTCCCCATCATATTCTGAATAGAGGATTTTATCTCGGGTAATCCTCCGCCAAGCAGATAAGCAATACCGCAGCTGGCACCGGTTGCAGAAATCGTCACCCCACAAAGGGCAGATAAACGCCCGAACTTGGACTTTATGTAAATAGTTATTAAATTGCTTAAAGTTACAGCTCTGATAATCTGCTCGGAAGAAGCCTGAATTTTTTCTCCAATTGCAACAACCGGCAAAGTGGCTGAAATACCTTGGTTTCCACTCCCCGTATTGCTCATCGCGGGAAGATTGCTCCCGGCCATCCTAGCATCGGAAGCCGCAGAAGTCATGGCCATGGCATAAGTGGAAAAATCGATTTCTCTTTGGCCCAAAGATGGCTTGCTCAATATTTTCCCAACCATCAAGCCATATTCTCCGCTCAAACCTTCCAAAGCTATATTCGTATTCAGCCGGATGCTTTCCTTTATTATGGATAATTCATCAAGTTTGACTTCGCTAATAAACTTCCAAATCGTTGGCAAACTCAAAATCGGGTATGTGTCATCAATAAATTTGCATTTTTTATTTATAATATTATCTATATTTTTTCTTTCTCCATTGACTTCTATCAAGGTTATATTTGTATGGATATCCTCAATTACAACCCTGGATACTGTTTGGGAATTTTCAACAATGACTTCAATATAAAGCTTTTTATCGGTTTCGGCTTTTTTCACTCGAACGATTCCATCGTTAATCAAGGTCTTTGCTCTTTGCACATCGTAGACAGTAATACCTGACAAAAGTTCCATTCTTTTCTCAATATCTTCAGCTAAGCTCCCAAGTGCTGCGGCAAGATTGATTCCAGACCCACCTGCGCCGGGGATGTTCACAGCCAAGGCGTTTTTAAGGACATTTCCACTGGCAAGGACATCGATGGATAATATTTTCTCCCCACACAGATATTTTGTGGCTACCGCAGCAGCATAGGCAATAGCAATAGGTTCTGTGCATCCAAGCGCCACAACAAGTTCCTTTTCCAGAATATTAAGTATCTCTTTGTTTTCCATGGTTACACCTCAAATTAGTAAAATATTTTCCCAGCATTATTGAGGAAATTATATTGTTTGTAAAAGCTATTGTCAAATATTGGAGAGGTATACAGATTTGCATATTTTGATAAATGGATATTATGTTATAATGAAGAAAATTCGCAAAGGAGGTAAATAACTTTGGGGAATGGAAAAATTCTAATAGTAGATGATGATAAGAATATTTGCAAGTTGATTGAAATCTACTTGAACCACGAGGGATATGAGACTGTTTGCTGCCATGATGGGAGCGCTGCACTGGATATTGTCAAAGAGGGGAATTACGATTTGGTACTTTTGGATTTGATGATACCAATAATAAATGGAAGTGAAGTATGCAGGATTATAAAGGCTGAAATGGATATCCCTATAATAATGGTAACAGCCCGCGACCTCGTTGATGATAAAGTGAATGGCTTCAATGCTGGAGCAGACGATTATATAGTTAAACCTTTTGAACCAAAAGAATTGGTTGCGAGGGTAAAGGCAAGGCTTAAGCCTCACTCTTCAACAACTGAGGAAAATACTTCCGGAGTTTTGTCTATAGACAATCTCTGGGTGAATATTGATAAATATGAGGTTAAAATAAATGGTGAACTTGTTTCTTTGAAACCAAAAGAAATTCAACTGCTTCACTACTTGCTTGCTAACAAAAATATAGTTTTCAATAGGGACCAGCTTTTACAGAAGGTTTGGGATTATGCGTATTCCGGAGAAACAAGGACCGTAGATGTGCATATTAAAAGATTGAGAGACAAGCTTGGAAACTCATCTGAAAAATGGGAGCTTAAGACCATTTGGGGAGTTGGATACAAATTCGAGGTTAAAGAATGAAATTCAAGACGATTTTCTCACGACTTTTATTGACATACATGCTCGTTACTATAATCGCTATTTTCGTTTTGTCAGCATTGATATCGTTCGCCTACCAAAACTATATTTTTGACGAAAAGAGAAAAAGTCTGGAAAGTGTGGCAAATAAGATTACTTCTATGACTATCGACTATTATGGCGGAAAGGTCAAGATCGACGAATTGGATGCTGCTATCAATGCAATGAGCTATATTAGCAATTCAATGGTTTATGTTCTAAAGATTGATCCAGCAAAATTCGATATAAATGATCTTCAACTTAAAGGCCTCCAGGATGCCATATCAGCTTCCGAAATGAAAAAGATATTATCCGGAGATAAAATATATGAAAAGAAGAACTATTCAAAAGATTTTCAAACCTATGTTTTATTGTCTGGGCAACCGCTTGAAATAGCAGGAAAAATAGAAGGGGCAGTACTAGTTTTCTGCCCAGAAAACAAGATAAAGGGATATATTGAACAGATGAATCTGAAAATATTAGCATCCGCTTTACTAGTTTTCCTATTATGCTCGCCATTGATTTATTTCAACGCAAGAAAAATTTCCAAACCGATAAAAATCATGGACAACGCTCTTAGAAAAATTGCATTTGGTGAAAAAATTAAAAAGGAACCAATCAAATCAGATGATGAGATAGGAAGACTTTCCCAGTCTTTTTGGGATATGCAGGGACAGCTGGAAAAGACAGAAACCATTAGACGGGATTTGATAGCAAATATTTCCCATGAATTAAGGACGCCTCTGACTTCCATGAACGGCTTCGTGCAAGGAATGATTGATGGGGTTATTCCAAAGGAGAATTATTCTCTATATCTAGGCCTGATAATGGAAGAAAATCAGAGATTGATTAGCCTGACCTCGGAGATATTGGAATTGGCCAAAATCCAAGGAGGCTCAATTAAATTGAATATGGAAAATATACCTGTACTGGGGATTATTACAAAGGTTGTTTCTGGTATGGAGCCTATGGCATTTAAAAACAATGTTTCAATAAAAATTGATTTTGACGAAGAAATATCTATTTTTGCAGATGTTGAGAGACTGACACAAATCCTTATCAATATCCTTTCAAACGCTCTCAAATATTCCAGCCCAGGTGGAGAAATCCATATCTCCGCCAATGGGGAAAATGAATGGGTCAAAATTATGGTCATGGATAATGGGATTGGAATAGCAGCTGAAGACTTGCCGTTTATTTTCGATAAATTCTACCAGGCTGACAAATCCAGAAGTGCTGGGAATGATGGCAGTGGCCTGGGTCTCAATATTGCAAAGAACCTGGTTGAAATTCAGGGAGGAAAGCTAACCGCTGAAAGCAAACTGGGAGAGGGTACAATAATAAGCTTGATAATACCAAAAGCCTGATATTTTATAAATGTTTACAATTTGTTAACATTTTATAAAAATACAGTTCATATTTAACATCTATATTGTAGGTGTAGAGAAAATTCCAGTTGCTATTAATCTTTGGAAAAAGAAAAGAGGTGAAGGAGTGAACAGATCAAGAACATTTTTTTCTCTATTATTGTGCTTATGCTTGTTTCTATTAACGTCTTGCACGGGTACAACATCATCTGATTCTGAAAATCAAACATCTGGGAATACCAATGAAGTTTCAAATGAAGCGACGGCAGGAAATCATCAAAGTGTCGCAAATCAAACAAGCCAACAAGTAACAACCAATTTAACGAATGGCTCCGTCGCCAACACGCAAGATTCTGTGACGGTTATCGCCAAATCAAACAATACAGTTTCAGATGTAGAAAAACAGACGGTGTTGAACCAGTTGGGACATGAAATGGATAGTTTGCTAAATACAGTTAATGATAAAAACTTGGATGAAGTTCAGGAATCAGACCTGAGTTTCTAAATATAAAAAAGGAGATAAAGAAATGAAAAAAATATTTTCAATACTTATAGCACTTATGATGGTTTTTAGCACGGGAGCAGTAGCTTTCGCCACAGATGGTACAACGGTTGAAAAAGATAAACCAGCAAAGGTCCATGTAACATCAGTGAAAACTCAAGAAAATTCAAAGGTTAAGCCTGACTTCACAATGCTAAAAGATTTAAGGGCTCAAATATTAGCAAATAGAACAACTATAGTAGCCATTAAAGCAGATATCAAAGTTGCACATACGGCTGTAATGGCTAAAATAAAAGAACTTAGAAATTCTAATCCTGCTATCACGGAAGACCAAATAACAGCAATAAAAGCATTAAAAGAGGAAATTAAGATGGGTAGGGGAACTTATGAAAGCAACCACAAGGGTGTTCTTCTAGAAGAAAGAGCAATACTTAAAACCGCCCATGCAAACAAGGACAGAGAAGCAATGAAGTCAGGACTGGAAAATATCATAAAAGAACAAAATTTGAAAATAACTGACCTTAAAGCTATATTGCACAACTTGAACGATGTTCTTGATGCCTTGAATGATATCAAATAGAGAAGCAAAATAAATAGATTGCTTATAAAAACAGATTGTTCATTAGATAATAGATTGTTCATAAAAAAGGACTTCCCTGCTCGGAGAACCGCGAAATATCAGTTCGAACCAGCAGGGAGGTCTTTTTGATTTTCCAACAATGTGATAGTATTGGATTTAATAAATGATTTATGGGTGTATAATTCAAAATATATTGCAACAACATAAAAGCAACAATATAATACGAGAATGAATTTTCTAAGGAGATTGAAATGAAGGCATGGGAAAGAGAGAGAAAAATCACTGACCAGGCTATACCCAGAATATTGGATGAAGAGGAACAAACCTGGGATCTGGCATTTGTTTTGGAAGAAAATGAGGATAATCACACAAAGGTGCTTTGGAAAAGCAATGTTCCAGGCTCTTTTGCGCCCGAGTCCATAATGACTGCGGCAGTTCAATCAAAAGAGAATATGGGATATATTGTGGAGAATTCGGGCGAGCTCCTAAATGATGGATTTAATGCCTTGGAGCAGGGAGACATGGTGGAATTGCACAAGGCGACTGCAAAACTTTGGTTGCAAATCAACAAGGCGAAAATAGATGAAGAGTCCAGTTACTGGAAATACAAGAATTATAGATCATGGGAAGAATATGTGGAAGCAATAGAAATGCCAGTTTCGATAAAATGCAATAAAGATTATGCGCAAATGATGGATTCGCTGAATGCCGGCTGGATATCGCAAATTATTGGCGGAGCAATGGGCACAGCCATTGAAGGATACACAACGGAAAACATTAGAAAGACATTCGGAGAAATTAACGATTATGTAAGAAAGCCAAATACTTTCAATGACGACATTACATATGAACTAGCGTTTTTGAAAGCCTATTCAGCAAAAGGTAGGGAAATCACATCGGAAGACATAGCCCTTGAATGGGTCGGATTGATTCCATCAGGATGGTCGGCAGAAGAAATCGCATTGAGAAACATCAGATATGGAATTTTTCCGCCAGCAAGTGGAAGCTTTTGCAACCCTTTCAGTGATTGGATTGGTGCCCAGATGAGAGGTGCCATTTGCGGAATGGTCGCTCCTGGTGACCCTGGTGAAGCTGCCAGGCTTGCTTGGATTGATGGCTCCGTATCCCATTCTAATAATGGAATATTGGGTGAAATATTCAATGCGGCCCTCGTTTCCCAAAGTTTTATTGAGAATGATATTAGAAAAATCCTAAGAACAGCTATGGATATGATTCCCAAAGACAGTGAGTATTGGGAGATTATAGATTTTGCTTATACGCAATGCAATAAATATGAGAAATGGGAAAGCGCCTGGAAAGAATGCGAAAAAAGGTTGAGGCAATACAATTGGATACATGCATATCCAAATGCGGCGGCAGAAGTAGTGGCATTGTGGTACGGAGAAGGGGATTTTGATAAGACAATAAATATAATTGCAATGGCTGGCCAGGATGTTGATTGCAATGCGGCCCAGATAATGAGCGCAATTGGAATAATAATCGGTACTGACAGAATACCGGCAAGATGGAAAGACCCAATTGGAGACAATTTGGACACTTATGTGAGAACTATGAAGAAGATGTCAATTTCCAAATTGACAGAGTGGACTTATGAGTGCATGGAAAAGGCACAACTTTAAAATCATGTAAAATATGGTTGAAGCGAGAGGATAGGTGAAAATTCGTTGGAGAAGAAAATGAGTGATAATGGAACAGATATTGCAGAATATGATAACGATGACCTAAGAACAGATTTGCGAAAGTTGGCGACGGATTGTCTTTTAGAAGAGATAAGATTTGTCGATACAAAGGATTTGGAACTATTACCCGAGTTTAAGGATAGACAGCCAAAGGACATTATGCCGAATGCCAGATGTGTGATAATCAGCAGCATTTATATCGGCGCATTTTTCCTAGAGGGGTGGGAGAAAGGTACACATGTTAAAACCAGCAGATTGACTCTTTCTGGTTTTTATTTCAATGTGGTAGATCCCTTGAAGCCAATTTCTGATTATCTCATTGCAAACGGATATGAAGCTGTAATTTGCGATGGATTCGTAGAAGAAAAATCAATACCACTTAAACAAGTCGCGGCAAAGGCTGGGCTTGGTTGGATTGGGAAGAATTCCCTGCTCTTAAATGAGAAATATGGCAGTTGGCAAGCTCTTGGGGCCATAATCACCAATGCAGACATTGGGGAAATTTATGCTGAAATGAAAAATCATTGTGGGACATGCAGGGAATGCATAAAAGCTTGCCCAGCTGAGGCGATAGAAGACCCAGGCAACTTTATTAGGCGGAAATGCCTCTCCCATCTTCTGGAGGACGAAGTAGTTGAAAAAGATGTAATAAAAATCAATCCAGGATACTTTGTAGAATGCGATATTTGTCAGCTGGTCTGCCCATGGAATTCCAAGCATATTTCAACTCCTCTAGAAACACCCAGATCCAAACTTTTCAAAAAAGATGAACTGGAAAGATTATTCAGTTACGAATATATTAGGAATATTGATGAAAAAGAATACAAAGAAAAAATTGTCCCGCATTTATCTGGCATTGAATTGTCATATAAAATGTTCATGAGGAACCTTAAATTGTAATGCATTATACAAAATACAATGTTCTTGCTCTGTATACAATGTACTTGCCCAAAACCTATTGAAATGGCTCTCCGACTGGTGTTTAATGAGTGAAAATAAATTATTGAGATGCGAGATATTGTATAGCAATATCGCTTGAGCGACCAGAAGGAGAAGAAAAATGAACGAAATCAAGAAACTGAAGTATTTCTGCAATGGAGAGTTTTTGGACTCAAAGACAAACAAGTACATGGATGTCTTCAACCCAAGTACTGGAGAAATCATTGCTCAGACACCATGCTGTACGGAGCATGAGGTTTTGAGCGCCATAGCCGCAGCCAAGGCTGCTTATCCAGCATGGTCCAACACTCCGCCAGTGAAAAGACAACAAATATTCTTCAAAATGAGAGAACTTATTGAAAAACATGAAGATGAATTAATTAGAATTATAGCCACAGAACACGGCAAATGCTGGGACGAGGCAGCGGGAGATCTTCTTAAAGCAAAAGAACCTACTGAATTTGCCTGCGGAATAGCAAACCATATGATGGGAGAATCCTTGATGGATGCTTCAAAAGGATTCGATACAGTATTGTATAGAGAATCAATCGGAGTATTCGCCGGTATCGCTCCATTCAATTTTCCAGCTATGATACCAGTTGGCTGGATGGCTCCGGTTTGCATAGCAACTGGGAACACATTTGTACTTAAGGCTGCCAGCTCCACTCCAATGACTGCTCTAAAATTCGCCGAACTATATAAAGAAGCAGGACTGCCAGACGGAGTTTTCAACATAGTAACATGTAGCAGAAACGAAGCGGAAATATTTCTTGAACATGAAGATGTAAAAGGAATAACATTTGTAGGTTCTACCAGTGTTGGAAAGCACATATATTCCACAGCAGCAGCCCACGGAAAGAGAGTACAGGCATTATGCGAAGCTAAAAACCATGCATTGGTATTGGAAGATGCTCCAATCGATAAAACAGCATCTGCAATTATAAACGCAGCATTTGGATGCGCCGGAGAAAGATGCATGGCATTGCCGGTTATCGTAGTTCAAGAAAGCATAGCTGACCAATTGGTTGAAGCCATAGCGAAGCTTGCACAGGCTAGAAAAGTAGGCCAGTCATGTGACAGGATTTCTGATCTTGGGCCAGTTGTAAATGAAGCTCATAGATATTCCGTTGTAAAATGGATTGAAAAAGGAATCGAAGAAGGCGCAACAGTTGTTATGGATGGGAGAGATGTTGTCGTTCCTGGATATGAAAATGGTTTCTTCCTTGGACATACAATTTTCGACCATGTAACTCCGGAAATGAGCATTGGGAATGAAGAAATATTTGGACCTGTGCTTTGCGTAAAAAGAGTAAAGAACTTTGAAGAAGGCCTCGCTTTAATGAATGCAAACCCATTCGCAAATGGCTCTGTAATATTCACCGCAAGTGGTTACTATGCAAGAGAGTTTGCAAAAAGAACTGATGGCGGCATGGTAGGAATCAATGTTGGAATTCCAGTTCCTTACGGAATTTTTCCATTCTCAGGCCACAAGAATTCTTTCTTCGGAGACCTTCATGCCTTAGGAAAGGACAGTGTAAGATTCTTCACAGAATCCAAATGTGTTACATCACACTGGTTCAACGTTGAAGAAGAAACAAAGACCAAGCTTTCAGCCTGGGGAGAATAAGAAAGCGATAATTACTTATCAGCAATAAAAAAAGTCAAGGGCAGCACATTATTATGATGGCTGCCCTTTTGATTGTAATGCAATCGATTTAAAATTTTGTTATAATAGGCTAGGATTGAGGTTCTTACTATATAAAGCAAGATTTTGATAGAGGAGCAAGTTGATTAAAAAAATTGCCAACATGTCACTACAAATAAAAATATTAATAACTTTCATGGTTATGGTGCTTTTAATACTTTCATTATTAGGCAGTATTTTCTACTCCAATAACGCCAAAGCCATAAAGGCATCCAAGCAAAGCGAACTAAGCACAATTGCCTATGAGACTGCGGATAAAATTGATCGATTCATATTTGAGCGTCTCGGGGATATTAAAGTATTATCGGACTCAAAAGTTCTTACCATGGATGGAATCAGCGAGAACGTTAGGCGCGACTATTTGGACAATGTAATAGCGGCATATAAAACCTATGAGGGCATTCTTGTTATGAACATGGATGGTGGAATAAGGCTTTCAAGCGGAAAAATCCCCGATATTACAGGAGTTATGGATAAAATAAACGGCAATGCCCCTTTCACTTCCGATGTGATGATGAATAAGGATAAGAAAAAAATAATAATATTTTCCCGCCCATTAATCGATTTGAACGGAATAAGGACCGGATCCGTGGCCACTGTCATGAGTTTGGATTCAATAACAGCGATTGTGGACAATGTGAAAATTGGCGATACGGGATATGCAGAACTATCAATCGACCAACATTTAACAGTTCCAGACAATATGACATATGTCGGCAGCGCGGTTAAAAGTTTTGAAACTACAGGAAAACAATGGCGTGTTGATGTATACCAGGAAAAGAGTGAGGCATACAAGGTAATAAATGATTTTGTTAAATACTTCCTACTCATGTCCATATTCACCTTGGTATTATTCTTCTTTTTGTCAATTGTAATTTCACGAATAATCACCGAACCGATAAGAAAATTAATGGACAAGATGAAGCAAATGATTAAAGTTGGAGGAGAAGGCAAGGCTGACAATGAAGAAAGAAATGAAATTGGGAGCCTTAGCAGTAGTTTTAATATTCTTTTAGAACAACTGAATTTCATGATGCAGATGGTTTTGGAAAAAACTGGCGAAGCAGCAGATGTGAATGAAATCAACGAGAATATAAAGGATATTTTTGAGACCATTCCCAATGGTATTTTGACTATTGATTCAAATGGCCAGATAACCTCAATGAACAAAACCGCTGGAAAAATTCTTGATCTTGACCCAGCGTCGTCGAAAGGGCTTTCCATATTCTCCACAGAGAAAATGGAGAATCAGGATTTCTTTAAAATCCTTTCTAACAGCTTGAAGCATGGCAGGAAATACAGTGGAGAAATCTTCTATATACCCATCGAAAATGGAGAAGATGTGCCTATTGTTTTCAATACTCTGCGCCAAGTGGATCAAAATGGCGAGTTGATTGGCATGACCGTAATTATTAATCTACTTGCTGATAAAAAGAAGAGAGATGAAATAGTTCTACGAGCTAAAAGGTTGTCGGAACTTGGCCAAATGGCAGCGGGAATGGCCCATGAGATTAGAAATCCCCTTGCATCAATTAAAGGATATGCCCAATGTGCCAGGCTTGAATTTTTAGAAGACCAGCAAATGTATGGTGACTTGACTATAATTTTAGATGAAGTGGAAAGACTGGACTGGATTATTGAAAGGTTCATGAATTTTGCCCAACCAAACAAGCCGCATAAAATAATTGTATCTGCGTCTGAATTGATTGATGGTACAATCATGTTGATGAAAAATGACTTCGCCATGGGAGGAATAACTCCAACATTTACAAAATGTGAAAATGATAAAATATTTGTGGATCCGGATCAAATAAAGCAGGTTATAATAAACGTGCTTCTAAACGGGATTCAAGCCTCGTCCATAGGAGACAAGATTCATGTGACTACTTCAAGGGATGAAGAAGAGGGGATATTTATCATTGAAATAGTGGATCAAGGGACAGGAATAAAGGAAGAGATTATAGACGAGGTTTTCACACCATTCTATACGACAAAAGACAAGGGTTCGGGACTTGGACTTTCCATTTCCACTAGAATAATTGAAAACCACGGAGGTACTCTGGAGATACAAAACAATCCAGGTCATGGGGCTAGGGTTTTGATAAAATTGCCATTGGAAGGAGACCAGAATAATGAGAAAGAATAGAGTTTTAATAGCTGAAGACGAGGAGAATATATTAAACCTTTTAGAGAGGCTCTTAAAGAAGAATGGATACATTACCTATGGGGCCAACAATGGTAAAAAGGCTTTGGAAATTGCAAAATCAAATGAAATTGACATTGTTATAACAGATATCAGAATGCCTGAAATGGATGGGATTGAACTAATCAAGGAAATAAAAAAAATGGACCCCTGCATTGAGGTGATTGTCATGACAGCCTTCGCTTCGGTAGACACAGCAATTGAAGCTGTAAGAATTGGGGCGAGGGATTATATAAGGAAGCCATTCGATATAGATGAAGTGATCAGTGCCATTGATAAGGCTTCCATACAAGTCCAGCACAATGAGGACAACGATATTCAACTTCTACACTCTGAGGAAATCATGGTAGCCAATAGCCAGAGCATGAAGGATCTAATACATCTTATATTGAAGGTTGCCGACAGCAATGCAACTGTGAATATTTCAGGAGAGACAGGCGTAGGAAAGGAATTGGTGGCAAAAGCCATTCATGAAAATGGGGAAAGAGTTGGAAAGCCATTTATACAGGTCAACTGCTCTGCATTCCCGGAAACCCTTTTGGAAAGCGAGCTGTTTGGTTATGAAAAAGGAGCTTTTACCGGGGCCACTGAAAGCAAACCTGGGCGTTTCGAGCTTGCCAACGGAGGAACTATATTCCTAGATGAAATTGGCGATATATCTCCGACAATACAACTCAAGCTTCTTCGGGTTATTCAACAAAGGGAAGTGGAAAGACTAGGATCAACGCAAAGCATTCCATTGGATATAAGAGTTATTACAGCTACAAACAAGGATTTGAAAGCCCTAGTCACCGAAAAACTTTTCCGTGAGGATTTATATTACCGCTTAAATGTCATTCCGGTTGCAGTAGTACCTCTCAGAGACAGGAAAGAGGATATACAGGATCTGATTGCAACATTTATGGTAATGGCAAGCAAGAAAAACAAGAGGGAAAAGAAGGGGTTCAGCAAGGAAGCAATGGAAGCAATGCTGGCATATGCATGGCCTGGGAATGTCAGGGAACTTGAAAATGTTATTGAAAGGCTGATAGTTGTAAGCGAGGGAGATAGGATAGAACTCTCAGATTTGCCAGAGATTGTATATTATAATATGGAAAACAAGACACCGGGCATCCTAGATATCACCAAAGATAAAATCGAGGAAAAAGTCGTGAAAGCCGCCATCTCTGAAGCTCACGGGAATGTAACCAAAGCGGCGGAAAGCATTGGCATCTCTAGGAGAACTCTTTATAGAAAAATGCACAAGTATAATATATTGTCATGAATTATGTAACAGTATTTTGTCATGAATTTTGGCACACTGTGACAGGAGTGGCACATATTAATTGAATATTTAGCAAATGAAACATTGGAAAACAGGCGTTTAGCCTGTTTTTTTATTCTGGCACGCATTATGCAAATCTATATTGTGCACTTGCAATTTTAAGCATTTTAAATATTTTAGGAGGACAATTTATGGATTTTAATACTGGCAGCACAGGCTTTATGCTAATTGCCACAAGCTTGGTAATGTTGATGACTCCAGGACTCGCCTTTTTTTATGGCGGTCTGGTTGGAAGAAACAATATAATCACTATAATGATGCAAAGCTTTGTATCTATGGGAGTAACAACGGTTTTATGGTACTTGGTTGGTTACTCCTTATGTTTCAGCGGAGATGTCGGTGGGATAATAGGAAATTTGGATATGGCATTTTTACATGGTGTTACAATTAATGATGCCTTGTCACCAACAAACAATGTTCCATTGCTTGTATTTATTGCCTATCAGATGATGTTTGCAATAATAACACCAGCACTGATAACAGGAGCCTTCGCGGACAGGGTTCAATTTAAGGCTTATATAATCTTTCAGATCGCCTGGCTTTTATTTGTATACTTCCCATTCGCCCATATGGTATGGGGTGGCGGAATTCTCGCCCAGTGGGGAGTCCTTGATTTTGCGGGAGGAATTGTCGTTCATGCAACTGCTGGAATGGCTGCGCTTGCATCAGTATTCTTTGTAGGCAAACGTCATGTGAAACCAAGCGAACCACACAATGTTCCACTTATTGCAATAGGAACAGCGCTGCTATGGTTCGGCTGGTACGGTTTCAACGCAGGAAGTGAACTCAGAGTCGACAATATTACAGCGCTTGCATTTCTAAATACCGATATAGCTGCGTCTTTTGCTGCAATTGTATGGCTTGCAATAGAATGGTTCCAAACAGGGAAACCAAGATTTATAGGTTTGCTCACAGGAGCGGTTGCGGGCCTGGCTACAATTACTCCAGCTGCGGGATATGTCAGCACGGACAAAGCGGTAATTATTGGAATTTTAGCCGGGATAATATGTTATTTCGCGGTAAAAATGAAGAACGTCCTAAAATGGGATGATGCCCTTGATGTGTGGGGAGTTCATGGAGTAGGTGGGATACTTGGAGTTGTAAGCTTGGCATTGTTCGCAAGCAAGGCTATCAATAGCTCCGGCGCTGATGGATTATTACTTGGAGGAACAAAATTCTTCTTGATTGAATCAGGAGCGGTTATATTTGCAGCTGCATATGCTTTTGTATTTTCATACTTATTACTTTTCATTATCAACAAGATTACACCAGTTCGAATTGAAAATGAGGGTGAAGACTTCGGATTGGACAATCAGATCCACGGGGAACAGGCATATTATTTCAATTAATTAAAAACTAAACAACTAGATTTATAACAACTAAATTCAGAGTATCCCATAACATGGGATACAAAGCCACCGAAATATATGGATATGTGGCAGATGGAGGAGAAAGAACATGAATATTGAACTAGGAGCATTTTTAACGGTATTATTTGCTATTTTGACTGCAGTGGCACTATCCAATACGGCACCACCTCATAGCAGGTCAATGAGGGTAAAATAAACAAAACAAAATTAATTTTATAACCCAGAACCCATTATATATAGATCCATTTACAAGCAAAAGCCTGGTTGAATTTTCAACCAGGCTTTTCGCGTTGGAGGAATAGGCTAGTATATTGTATTGAAGGAAACATAATGTTAAAATAAAACAAAGGTATTTTAATATGGGCATTGGAACGGATGAAATTGAATGCTCTTAAAAAAGGAGGGTTAAAATGAGCACGAGTAAATTCATTGCTATTTTCATTACAATAGCATTAGTACTTTCTTCTTTTGCAGGATGTAGCTCGGCACCTGCAGCTTCAACGGATAATACTACTGGCGATAAAACTGAAACGTCCACAACTAATGGAACAAGCAACATAGATATGGCATATTTGACAAAAGTACTTTCCAAGGGAGCGGCTGTGACCAACGGGGTAAGCTATGACATGGCTATAGCCGGAGCAGGGCAGACAACTAAGATGAGCTATGCAATGGAGGGTGGAAAAATAAAGGTAAGCGGTTCAAACCAAGGAGTAGAAAGCGTTACAATAATTGATGGCACGACAATGATAAGTTATGATCCAGTAAATAAAACAGGGATGAAGTTTGATACTAAAAACAAGCCTGTTTCAACCGGAACAACGGACCCAACCCAGGGAGCAGCCCCTGGAACAGTTCCAGATAGCAACCTTTCGGATAATCTTGATAAAACATCTCTTGTTTTTCAAGAAAAGGGGCAATTTGATGGAGAGGAAGTTTTGATTGTTTCCGCTAAAAATACAGGGGATACTGGAAACTTAAAATTATGGATAAATGAACGCTTGGGAATGGTTGTCAAGATGGAAGCGACCTCTGCCGATGGCAAAATAGTTTCCACGGAATTGACCAACATTAAAGTTGGCAAATTGCCAGCAGGCACATTTGATGTTCCATCAGATATTAAGTTTGTTGAAATCCCAAGTTTTGGCAATTGAGGAGGATAAGGCTAAAGTTTAGTATAAAGGCAAAATAAAACAAGATGCAATGACAAATTCAGCGAAAATGACGGAAACTACTTTCCGTCATTTTTATTTAAGTATTCTTGGGACAATTTATGGTATAGGTTAGAGATTCTGCCTATTAATCAACTTCTCCAGATATATGGATCTCATTTGCTCACTGGCCATTGCCTTTTTTACTGGTGGAAGTTTAAGAATAGCAGATAAAATAGCCGCCATTGCTCTGTGGCTGAATAAAGCCTTATTGTCGAAAATAAGTTCCTGCAACATTCCTTTTTCTATAGCCATTAGAACTACCCGGTGTACGGAAGTTGAAGGAGTTATCAATTTGCGACTGGTCTTTTTCAGCATAAGACTCTTGTTTGGGCAAGCACGAACGCAGAGACCACAACCAAGACAAATATTTTCATTAATGGCGGGAAGTTTCTTCCCGTTTTTTTCATGCATTTGAATAACTTCAACCTGGCATGCTTTTTCACATTTGCCGCAACTTATACATGAGTCTTCATTTAACTGAGGCAAAAATCCAGTAGGGACAACTGGGTGCAGGTTTCCAAATTTTTTTGAAGCTACTAGGGCTTCGCAACAGCAACCGCAGCAGTTGCAGATGAAGGAAACTTCATTACGGACATTCTCGCCGCATTGCACAAGATTATATTCATACGCCTTATGAAGAAGTTCCAGACATTCCGATACATCCACCCTCCTAGCATAATCATGCCTTATGAGGGAATCCGCCGTGTTTCCGAAAGTCATGCAAATGTCTTCAATGGGTGCATCACAGTTCTTCCCAACATGCTCCATCTTGTGACGGCAGTAGCACATGCTGATCCCAATATGGGGAGCTGTTTTTATTATGTGGCTTGCCTTTTCAAAATCCAGTATATGTACTGCATTCGAGCCATAGGACAAATCAAAGGCGGTCTCATTTGCAAATACTCTGCCCAAGCGAGTCTCACTGCTGAAGAAGAGCTCTTTTACAAAATCCTCTTCTACATTCATATACTGATAAAACAGCTCTGCGAGGAGCTTTTGATCGATATCGCTCCTTGTACGCATCATAGAAAACTCAAGGAAACCAGCCATGGGAGGAGGGAGCATGTATCGAATCTCTCCATTTGTTTCCATGTCCATAAGAATACATCGCGAGGCTAGCTTTTTCAACAATTCACTTGCTTCAATCACAGGCATGCCCCAGATTGCCGCGGCTTTCTTTGAAGTAAATGGCTTGATTGGAAGTTGTGCAACGTAAGCTGCTTCTTTTTCGGAAAAGAGAATTGAAAGGATTTTATGCAAAGTCTCAGAAGGTGGAGCCCCCTGGGGAAATCTGTTCAATCTTTCCTCCAAACTATAATATGCGGATTTTGCAGTTATATGAGACATATTACAAGACCTCCAAAAGATGAAGCGGTTTAAACAATATTATCAAAATGTAAATATAATGATTTGATATCAATTCATTATAAACCAAGATAATAAAAACATTCAAGCTGGATAACTATATTAAAAACTGGAAACTGCCTGCATAAAACTATATTAAGGAATAGAAACTGCAGAATAAATTGCAGAAAGG
Source organism: Eubacteriales bacterium (assembly GCA_037144355.1). Lineage (GTDB taxonomy): Bacteria > Bacillota > Clostridia > Peptostreptococcales > Anaerovoracaceae > JBAWWY01. The sequence continues at coordinate 45,858 of JBAWWY010000004.1, forward strand.
CTTCAGAGTAGTTATTATTAGGTGTGGAGAAAATTCAGTAAATAGAAAGATGTGGAAATGACAAATGAAGGCTAAAACAATTCTCGGGCTTGAAAGAAATGTATTCTTTACTGGGCTGACCAGCTTCCTGACAGATACAACAACAAAGATGATTTATGCGGTTATGCCACTTTTCCTCATATCAATAGGAGCAACAAAAACAGAACTCTCTTTGATAGAGGGAATTGCTGAGAGCACAGCTTCCGTTCTTAAAGCACTAGCGGGATGGTGGAGCGACAAGATTGGCAAGAACAAGCCATTCATGATCTTGGGTTATGCCATGACTGCTTTGCTGACCCCTTTATTTGCATTTGCAATTTCACCTTTGCAGGTTTTATTTATACGATTTGCAGAACGGGTGGGCAAGGGAATAAGAACAGCACCGAGAGACAGCCTTATTGCCTCATCAAGTGCAGCTGGCAAGCTTGGTCGAAGCTTTGGCTTCCATAAAGCTATGGACAATAGCGGGGCCATAATAGGGCCTTTGCTTGCATTTGCTGTTTTGGCAATTTTCCCGGAAGATTATCGTAAAGTTTTTATAATATCGGGAATACCGGCAATGCTTGGGGTCTTGGTGATACTATTTTTCATAAAGGAAGTTCACAAGTTAAAATCAGAGCTTCCAGGGAAAATAAGACTGAAGGATTTCCCAAGGCGCTATTATTTCTTTCTTTCCATAGCATTCATTTTCACTTTGGGCAATTCCACGGATGCGTTGCTTTTAGTTAAAGCAAGCGACGTTGGAATCGCCGCCGCCTTTATTCCTCTTGTATATATGGTGTTCAACGGAGTCTCGGTACTGCTTTCTGTTCCAGCAGGAATGCTTTCAGACAGAATTGGAAGAGAAAAATTGATACTTTTAGGATACTTTGTGTATACGCTGGTTTATTTTGGCTTTGGAAGAGCGCAAAGCCCTATAATGATAATCATTCTATTTGCTTGTTATGGGATATATAGCGCGGCGGCCGATGGAGCGCAGAAGGCTCTAGTAGCAGATCTTTCACCTAAAGGAAAAAGAGGCACAAGTTTAGGCTTGTACAATGCGATTATTGGATTTACCCTTTTACCAGCCAGCATACTCGGTGGAGTCTTATACGATAAACTTGGGAATGGAGCACCTTTTTATTTCGGTGCTGCAATGGGAAGCATGGCAACAATAATGATGTTGGTATTTTTGCTGACAGGAGCAAAAAAGCCAAATACCAATACAAATTGATGTATTTTAGGAATAAGTCCATATGGGCGATTGAACTTGAACGGGTGAATTGATATAATAAACCCAGTGGGATAACCATGGCGAGGAAGTGAAATTTATGCATAATCGAAAAATCGCTTATCAGATTCTTATTTTGTTTTTGTTTTTATTTGCCATTGTGCCAAGGATAGTCACTTCGAATCAAAGGGATATGACTTTTCTTTTTCAATGGATCACTAAAGAAGGAGTGGATAAAATGCTAACAAATCTAATTATTTATACAGTCATATTTGTAATTATTGCAATATTCATACTCGGGATAAGGATTGTCAGGCCGACTCACCGTGGATTGATTGAAACTCTTGGGAAATACACAAAGTATGCTGAACCAGGATTCCATTGGGTTATTCCTCTAATTCAGAATCTATACAAAGTCAACATAACTGAACAGATGGTCAATGCGGAGCCTCAGGTAATCATCACAAATGACAACCTGAATGCCACTGTGGATGCCCAGGTCTATTTCAGAGTCAAACCTGTAGAAGAAAGCGTTAAAGCTTCCCAGTACAATGCAAATATTTACAAGGACCAGGTAGTAAATCTGGCGAGGACTACCTTGAGAAATATAATAGGAACCATGTCACTTCGTTCAGCCAACAGCGAAAGAGGTGTTATAAATTCAGACTTGCATACGACTTTGGAAAAGGAAACACAAAAATGGGGTCTTGAAATAACACGTACTGAACTAAAAGAAATAGATCCGCCAAAGGATGTTCAAGAAACCATGAACAAAGTAGTAAAAGCGGAAAATGAGAAAATCGCAGCAATCGACTTTGCGACAGCAGCTGAAACAACGGCAGACGGAGTAAAAAGAGGAGAAATCAAGAGGGCTGAAGGTATCAGGCAGGCAAAAATATTGGAAGCAGAAGGTGAGGCTCAGGCAATCAAGCTTGTAAACCAGGCTGCAGAAGAATATTTTGTCGGGAATGCCCAACTTCTAAGAAAACTTCAAGCGCTGGAAACTGCTTTAAAAAATAATGCGAAGATTGTGGTGCCAACCGGAAGCGACCTTGTCAATGTAATCGGTGAAATGGCTGGCATAACTCCAATCAACATGCATATCGACAAGACCCAGTCTGAAATTAAAAAAGTATAGGATCACATTAATCTTAATCTTAATCTTAAACTTAATAGAAGCCTAGAAGCTTTAGTACTTGAGAATACGAAAAACGAATATAAATTTAAATAAGAGCCGCATCTGATTTCCGAAGATTTCAGATGCGACTCTTATTTTGTGTTTGAAAAAATCAACTATATGTGAAGAATCTTAGGAATTAGTTTTTTTCAGAACTTTCAATTGTCCCACGATTCATCATATTTCCTTCTGGACCATGACCTCTTCCATTTCCGTCCATCATTCCATGTCCAAATTTAGACATTTGGTCAGCCTGGGCTTGAGTAATTGTTCCTGCGGCAACTAGTTCTTTAAGATGAGTTGCTGCAAGTGCTTGCATTTCAGTTTGTAATGCTGTTCTTTGTGCATCGGTAAGATTCTTTACCATTGCGTTCCCTCTTTCCTGAGGTTCATTGGCAATTGCTGTGATTATGGCATCAGCTTCTGCTTGGGTAATGACTTTTTCAGTAACCAATTCTGCTACCGCGGTTTTAAATGCTGAAGTTCTGCTAGCCTGGATAGCTGTTCTTTGTGCATCAGTTAACGCTGAAGAATTAGCTGAAGTCTTATCGATAACTGCCTTGGCAGTCTTATCTCTAGCAACATCTTTACCAAAACTCTTGTTTTGATCGTTGAATCTGTTTTGACCGTCAAACCTGTCTTGACCGTCAAACCTGTCTTGGCATCTTGCATTAAGTTGGTCAGCCTGGGCTTGATTGATTGTTCCGGCAGTAACTAAAGCTTTTATATTAGCAGCTTCGATCAATTTGACCTTTGTTTCTAAAGCGGTTCTTTGAGTGTCTGTTAGAGTAGAAACCGGATTACTCGCTTTTTCTACTGGGGCTGTTGGTATTGCTGCGATTATTGCATCGGCTTGGGATTGTGTAAACACACCGCTTTTTACAAGATTTGCAAGAGCATCTTTAAGATTCGCTCCGCGGTCTTGCTGCAATGCTGTCCTTTGGGCGTCAGTCAAATTTGCAAATGCCGAGCTGGTGGAGTTTGCTTTTGCTTTATCATGGTTGCCGTTAAGGCTGGTGCTTGCAGTTGCCGATGATGCGAAGACCATGGCGCTGGAAGTTGCCAGAATGGTAATTGCCATAAAACTGGCCAAAACTATATTTCTTTTTTTCATAATACTTTCTCCTTAAATTTGGTGGGACAAAATTCATTTCCTGCATCCCACTCTCTTAATTTAACAGTGTTATGTGAAGACAGCATAGTTGTTGTGTGAAAGGTATGTGAACAATTTGAAATAGCGACATGATTGATAGGTTTATTAATCTTCAAAAGATTGATATAATATATGAAAGTTAAGTTTGAGGCAAAATGGCTAGGAATATGCCGCCTTAAGGACCAGGGCGGATGACTATATGGGCTATTTCTAAATAGTATATTTATGAAGGAGGAGTTATCGATGAAATTCAGAAGTAAATTAATCATCTTAACGACAATATGCATGTTTTTTATCCTTGCGCCAATAATATCATTTGGAGCATCTGCCACGGATATTTCAGACACCTGGGCAAAAAATCAGATACAGGCTTGGGTAGACAAAGGGATAGTCAGTTGTTTCCCAGATGGTACTTTCAAACCCGAGCAGGCAATAACCAGGGCCGAATTCATGACGCTAGTAAACAAGGCTTTTGGCTATACTGCTGAAGTACCAATCAGTTTTGCTGACGTTAAAGATGACACCTGGTATGCATCCGTTGTACGAAAAGCAATGGCAGCAGGGTATATTTCAGGATATGCTGACAATACAATCAAACCGGAAAACACCATAAGCCGGGAAGAAGCCGCCACCATGATGATGAAAATCGCCAAACTTCAAGCTAATGTGGATGGCGTTTCAATGATGGGTGACTTTGGGTCAATGACTTGGAGCAGTGGGTCGGTGGGAGCAGTTGCTACTGCCTCCATGATGAAAGGCTACTCGGACGGAAACTTCAAACCAATGGCTTTGCTGAGTCGCGCAGAAGCGGTTGTGGCCCTTGATAGGGCAAAATCCTTTGTTGCAAACAATATGGTTGCCCATACAATGAATGGATATATAATTGATGAACATTGCTTCATTAAGAAACCTGTTTCAGGATCAGATACGAAAGTTTGCTTGCAGATGCCAACCTGTGCGGCAACTGGATACGGGATGGCGGTACTTCAGAAAGACGGATCTTACAAATTCTTCTATCTTGATGGAGATTTTGCTCCTGTTGCCACAGCTGGACAGACAGAAGTAGCAAAATTAATAAAAGATACTTCCAAAACCGACCATATTTACGTAACTGCAACTGGAAAAATGGAAGGAGATTTTAAAACTGCTCCAGACGGAATTTCATATCCTGTTATGACAGTTTCTACTTTAAAAGAAACTACTGAACAAACATTTTCAGGATACATTATTGATAAACATTGTTATATAAAGAAACCTGTTCCTGGATCAGATACAAAGGTTTGTCTTCAAATGCCAACGTGTGCTGCAACTGGATATGGAATAGCGGTTTTGCAAAATGATGGATCATATAAATTCTATTATTTCAATGGAAGCTTCGCTCCAAACACCACAAGGGCACAAACTTTAAGTGTTAATTTGATCAATGCCACCGATAAAACAGATCACATTTCAATCACCGTCACAGGATCGCTCAATGGCGATACAATAACAACCGTTGATGGGCTGACATTTGAAGTTCTGGATGTTTCCAAACTGGCAGAAAAATAGAAACAAATAAGCAAATATATAGTTATAAAAAGAAAAGCAATTGACAAGACGGAAGAACAACTTTGACTTATAAATAATGACGACTAATCAAACGATAGGAGAAATTGCAATGAATTCATTGAGTTCAAAAAAAATATTACTGACAATTGGAATTGTTGTTTTGATTGCAATATCAGGAGTCGTTTTGGGTGTAAAATTCATGAATCCGGCGCCCACGGGCGCCGGTGATGGGAAGGAAATCGCGGCAACCGTCAACAGCGGATCTGAAAACCCATCTCCCGGAAACCCAGTTGCGAAGAACGACGATCCGAATAAGGCAAGTTCAAATTCAAGCGATGGATCATCAACCGTTGCTCCTGGAACGACAGGGGTAAGCGGCTCGGGTGGGAAAGTTGACAATGGAGCCAATTTAACCCCAGTTCCTCCTGCCGGAAGTGAAAAACTTCAGACCTTCGATGGATATTTCATAGATCAGGATTGTTTCATAGCCTACGAAAACCCATGGGAGGACAACAAAGACTGCCTTACAATGGAAGCATGCGCAGCCAGCGGGTATGGGATTGCAATTCTTCAAGGCGATGAATCATATAAGTTCTATTACTTCGATGGGAATTTTGCACCGAAATCATCAGGGGGGCAGGATTTGGCGGCGAAACTAATCAACAATACACAGAATACAGATCATATATATATTGAAGTTAAGGGTAGACAGATCAAAGACGAAAAAATTGCCACCAGCGGACAAACTTATGGCATTATTCAAGTGTCAGAGATGAAAGAAGTTCAAGCTCCTGCTCTTCCAATATAGGTTTATTAATTTAACCATTCTATACGATGATTCAATTAAATACTTGATGGTATAATCACCTTGTTGACAATTATTTGGAAAATGAATGGACTATCTTGAGAAAATTATATTGATAATCATTCGGAAAAGGAAAAAAATGATGGAAATGACATATAGAGTTACCAATATGACATGCTCCGCTTGCTCTGCGTATGTTCAGAAGACCGTTGCAAAGCTTGATGGAGTTTCAGAGGTACAGGTAAATATCGCTACTGAAAAAATGACAATTAGCTATGATGAAAACAAGCTAAGCTTTGACGACCTACAGAAGGCGGTGGAAGATGCGGGATATGGCCTGATCAAGGAACAGACATCAAAATCGATAGAACTTGCCATAGATGGAATGACGTGCTCGGCATGCTCGGCTGCGGTTGAACGCACTACTAAAAAATTGAATGGTGTAGTTTCAGCATCAGTAAATCTTGCAACAAACAGGGGAACATTCATATACGAACCTTCATTGGTGAAGCTTTCTGAAATCAAGGCCGCAATTGAAAAGGCTGGATATGAAGGGAAGGACATAGAAGGGGAAAAAACCAGGGACTTGCAACAAGAACGTCTAGAAAAAGATGCTAAAAACATGAAGCAAAGGGTTACTGTTGCCGCAATTTTTTCAGTACCAGTTTTATTTATTTCGGTTGCGCTTTCTTCAGTAAGTGTATATATTGGAGTTTCAAATGCCATTCTTGGACTCAATCTTCCGATACCGTACCTTGCTGATCCGAAACACATACCATTCGTCCTAGCCTTCATTCAGTTTCTCTTGACAATACCAGTGGTCTTGGCGGGAAGCCGTTTCTTTACTGTTGGATTTAAAACCTTGTCAAAGGGCGCCCCAAATATGGATACCCTTGTGGCCATTGGAACGGGAAGCGCTTTTTTGTATGGAATTTTTGCAATTGTAAATATTTATCTTGGGGATTTGGCCTTTGTTGAATCATTGTTTTTCGAGACAACGGCAGTAGTAATAACCCTGGTAATGCTTGGAAAATATTTTGAGGCATTAACCAAGGGAAAGACATCGGAAGCTATAAAAAAACTTATGAATTTAAAGCCGAGGACAGCAGTAATAATCAAGGATGACAAGGAAATTGAGGTGCTTCTTGATGAAGTTTCAATAAATGACATTGTATTGGTAAGACCTGGAGAATCCATTCCAGTAGATGGAGTGATAATAGAGGGGTTGTCATCCGTGGATGAATCCATGCTCACGGGAGAGAGCCTGCCAATTGAGAAGCAACCGGACAGCAAGGTTATTGGAGGGAGTATTAATATCGACGGTTTGATTAAATTCAGAGCTCTATATGTTGGAGTCGATACGGCATTGTCCAAGATTATAAAAATGGTGGAGGACGCCCAAGGCAAAAAAGCACCAATTGCCAAGCTTGCAGATGTCATATCAGGATATTTTGTGCCAACGGTTCTCGGAATAGCATTTTTGGCAGCGGTGGCATGGGCTTTTGCTGGGAAGGATTTCAACTTTGTACTTACCATATTTGTTTCAATCCTGGTCATAGCATGTCCATGCGCACTGGGACTAGCTACTCCAACCGCCATAATGGTTGGGACAGGAAAGGGCGCCGAACTTGGAATAATAATCAAGGGCGGGGAAGCGCTTGAAACCACTTGTAAGATCAATACTGTGGTTTTAGATAAAACGGGGACAATCACAGAGGGCAAACCGATCCCTACTGATATATTTCTTTACACCGATATAAGCGAAAAGGAAGCACTTTTATTGTGCGCTTCTGCAGAGCGGGGATCCGAACATCCCATCGCAAAAGCAATTGTGGAAAGTGCAATAAAGAGCGGAATGGACCTAGTCAATCCAATTGGATTCAAGGCTATTCCAGGCCGGGGAATTGATGCAAATGTTCTAGGGAAAAGAATCCTGGCAGGAAACGTCAAATTCATGAATGAAAACGGAATAGATATTTCAGCATCAACATCAGACGCAGAAAAGCTTTCGTCATCTGGCAGAACTCTCATGTATATGGCAATGGATGGGAAATTCGCTGCACTTATTGGAGCCGCAGACACAGTTAGGCCAACCAGTGAAAGTGCTGTAAAGAAACTTAAAAAAATGGGGATAAAAGTAATAATGATTACTGGGGACAATGAGAATACAGCCAGGGTAATCGCTAAAAGCGTTGGAATAGATTATGTTCTTTCAGATGTGCTCCCACAAGATAAAGCCAATGAAGTGGAAAAACTTCAAAATGCAGGAGAAAAAGTTGCCATGGTGGGAGATGGGATAAATGATTCTCCGGCTCTTGTTCAATCTGATATTGGGATGGCAATTGGAACTGGGACAGATGTAGCGGTTGAATCCGCCGATGTGGTTCTCATGAGGGGAGACTTGAACCAGGTACCAATAGTAATCGCACTTAGCCGTGCAACAATGAGGAATATCAAGCAAAACCTATTCTGGGCATTCTTTTACAATATATTGGGGATACCAATCGCGGCAGGAGCCTTGTATCTCTTGGGTGGGCCTCTTCTCAATCCTATGTTCTCGGGAGCCGCAATGGCCCTCAGCTCCGTATCAGTAGTTTCTAACGCACTTAGGTTGAAGAGGTTTAAAGCAAAATAATCGAAAATCGGCTATAATTGGAGAATTTCAAAAATGCCAGAAAATAGTTATAATAAATAGTTAATGATGCAAGTGAAAAAGCGACGGTTCAAATTTTGAACCGTCGCTTTTTTAATTGGTTTAATGCCAAAGTTTATTTTCATGTCAGGATTTATTGCTTCCATTTGAATTTATTGTTTCCTATTAAATATATTGCTTTATTTATAAGGGTTTGAAGCAATCTGTTCAAAACTTTCCGATTGATTTCCCAAGATATACTTGTAATCATATATGCATTTGGGATCCGTTCCGGTCAATCCCATGGCCTTGGCGGCAGACGCGGCAGTAGGAAGATTGTAGTCGGAGTCCACATAAACCTTGAATCTGGAATTGTAGCCTTCACTCACTGTTTGGCCCCCTGAATAAACATTTGTTGTTCCAGTAGTTCCAAAATACATCTGGGCAAAATCTTCAGGAAGAACTGTATCTCCATTTATTGTGAAAGGATAAGGTTTTCCGATATACTCCTTCAAGTAGATTCGAACCACAAGTTTTTCACCAGGCTGCAAGGCAGGAATTGGCTGGCTTCTGACGGGCTCAAAGATTGGGTAGTAAATTGGGAACCCCTGATGGCCTCTGCTGAGCCCATATACAAAGTGAATCTGATATGACATGGCATCGGCATACTGCTGGGCTACGCTTTTATCTGCCCAGACATCAGCATTTAGGCTTACATTCTCTGTCCACTCCCATTCGGCATCAATGGAGAAGCTTCCTGGAAGAGATGGCTTGTCAAAGTCATTTGAAACCTGCACATCTATATAGGCAGGCCTATATAGATATACTGAATCAGTTTTTAGAAAAGGTGAACTGATTGGATTCGGCATTGCAGATTTTGCCGCACTTGCAAGACCTTGCTTAATACCTTCCTTGGTCTTGTCCAAAAGTGCGTCTGTGGCAGGACCTCCAGGTATTCCGGCCTGGGTCAGTGCCACACCAGCCATGTAATCCATACTCATACTTGTCAGCTCATCGAAATTTGGCAATGATGGAGGTATGCCCATGGCCGCAAGGCCGCTGTTGACTAGAAGCTCAAGGGCCGCTTTCAGGCCGGCGCGCCAGCTGTCGGGAATGCCTGGGAAGTTGGAGGCTACAAAGCTGATCAAGCCGGTCTTAACGGAATTGTAAGCATTGGATACCCAATTTACAATGCCTTTGACAACATTCACCAGATCCGAGAAGAAGTTTACAATTCCATCCCAGAGCTCTTCCCACCATGATTTATCAGCTTCTACTGGCGGTGGGAAATAAACCTTGGTACCTTCGGTGAGAAATTGTGGGACCAAATCGTTTTCATATTTATCTATGGTCATTGTTTTATCATAATATGGGCTCATTGGCATTGTGTACATGGAATAAGGAGCAAGAATCGCTCCATTCTGATTCTTGAACATGGAGTTTACTTCGTTCCATTTCGGGTTCTTAAAAACTTCATAATAATGGGTCCAGTCAGGATTTTCCCATTTGACAGGTTCATAATGAACTATGCTTATGGAAGGTGTATATGATGGAACCTGGATAGTTTCGTTACGATATAAAGTTGGGCCAGCAGGAGTTCCATATTTTGCGGAAATTGTAGAAGAGAATGCAACTTCCTCTGCTCCAGGAGTATTGGAAGGTCTAATGGAAACTGCTCTGACATAATAGTCGACAAATTCGTCGGCAGCAAGAGATGATGCAGGCGGGCTAAAACTATTGAACGCGATACTCACCGCATTGGGATAATTCTTGTCGATTAAGATTGGCATTGCATAGGATTTTGAGTATACCAATCCAGCCGGTGAATCCCAGGCAGCGGTATCATTTGTAAATTTCTCAGTTGAAACCTGCATAACAACCTTGGTCGTGTTGGAGGCGGGAGTTTTCAACTGGAACCAATAGATTGGATCGACTGGTGTCATTCCAATCCCAGCATTCTTTTGAACACTATTTGGGAATTCTCCCATGCCTCCAAGTGCCCCGGCCCTCAATCCAGACCAGAGTTCGAAACTTGGAGAAACAGCTTCAGCGTGGGTTGAACTTATTGGCTTGCCATAAAGAACTTCAAGCCCTGCTCCCGGATCGCCAATAGGAACACCGATGGAATTCACAGGAACCGCTCTCACATAGTATTTATACTGGGTCTGTGGAATTTCCTTAAATGTGCTTGCAGCCCTGTTGATTAGCGTGAAAGAAAGAGCATTGGCATTGAGCTTGTAAAACCCCCCAGAACTTGGGGCGGCAGGAGCAAAAGTTCCAAAGTCGATTACAAATTCATCTGAAGAGATAGGAACTGAACCTTGAGCAACAAGGCCCCTTGGAGTCTGCCAATTGTCTTTGAATCCATTGAATGGAGTTCTGGAAACCTGCCATACAACATTGGCAGCGCCAGTGGCATTATTTGTATCAAATGAGAAATAGCGTTTCTTATCCTTGCTCCAGTCTATAAACGCACCTAAGTCAGCCTTAGAGTAAACTGAAGAATTAGTTCTTGGTGCATTCCACCAAGAAGGTCTAGTTATTGTTGGATTCAAAATAACGGGATTGATAATCAGACCTGGATCAATGAGTTGTATTGCTGGTGAAATAGGCTGAAAAACTGTAGATGGCAACTGGACGTTGGTTATTGATCCCTGAAGCGATGAGTAGCCTAAAATTAAATCATTTTGTCTGTCTACAGATTTATTTGCAGCTAGAATAAATGGACTATTTGAGGACGATGATATTCGTGAAACTGGCTTCCCGGGAGCTGTTGCTGCGAAAAGAGTAAGACGAGTGTCATAATCCGGCGCAGTCAACCTATTTGAGAAGTCTATAGCTTTAAATTTTGTGATCTCGTTTGTAATTGGAGGAGCACCAGTTCCAAGGCGGACAATAGCTTTTATTGCCGTTCCACCGAAATTGTCGTATGCCCTCTTGATTATGGAGATGGCTTGTTCCCGGGTTGTATTGGCAAGGGGGGCAAACTTGTTTTCACCCATCCCGTTGATTATCTTGTTTTGATATGAAAATTTCACAGATTCCATGGCCCAGGAGGCGATGGAGCTCTTATCGGAAAATGGCAAATCTTCAGAGGTTGGTTTTTTAAGATTGGGAATGCTTACGGAAAGCGCACGCATGATCATGGATGCCATTTCCTGGCGTTTTATATTCGCGCTTGGTGAGAATTTCCCAGGTCCCGTACCTAGTACGATTCCAAGCTGGAATGCCTTTACAATCTCTGGGTTGGAAGTATCTGTGAATGGGGTTTCTCCGGCAGTAACTTTGGTGGCCGACAACTTTTCATAAAGTTTCACCGCCACTGTGGCGAATTCCTCCCTTGTGATTGCTTTTGTATAATGATTCATCACAGCTGGATATGTTAGGCCAGCTTCAAATGCTGCGATTAGAGTCTGCTCAGCCCAGCTGCTCTGGGTTCCGTCAAAGATAATCTGCGCAGTCGTCTGTGAATCAGCGTATACAAAGTTGCTTGACGATTTTGCGCCAAGGGAATTTGAGTTAAATGAACTGGGCAAAAGGGGAATATTTGTCAGGCATAACTGAAAGATGAGAACAAAGACCATGGTGGAAATGGATATTCTTTTAAATCTTGACCGCCTAGAATAAAGCTTCAAATGAAGGGCCCCCTTTCATAAATGTCCTATGGAAAAAGAGAAATTTAATCTTAATTGAATTCTACTCTTCGAATAATTGAAAATCAACGATTGCAGAATAAAATATTTATGAGAAGTATCTAAGCTTTTTAACCTTGACAAAACCTCTTGAATTGGCTAAAATATAGTTGACAATGCAACCATATTTAATTGGAAAGGGAAATCAAATGAATTGCAATTATGAAAATTTGGGAAAGTGGATTTCAGTGCTTTACAGGCAATTTCAGGTTTATATCAATAGCGAACTTAAGACATTAAATTTAAACTCATCCCAATATATATTCCTCCTTAAGCTTTACAAGGAAGACGGAGTAAGCCAGGAGGAATTGGCAAGGCAGTTGTTTATTGACAAAGGAGCCGCTGCCAGGGCAATCAAGCAACTGGAAGAAAACGGCTACGTTACAAGGAAAATCAACGCTGAAGACAAGAGAGCCTACGAGATATATCTAACAGTTAAAGCGCATGATATTGAAGTCGATCTAAAAGCAATACTTGCAAAATGGAACAGCATAATTTCTGCCGGACGAAGCGAAGAGGAGATAGGAATTCTTATCAATGCTTTGCAGAACATGTCGGCAAACGCACTTGAAAATCACAAACAGATATAGATTATTCTAGCAAATCATTTTTAAAAGTATTAAGTTACATTATGGAAATTGGAGACTTGGGAAATGGCAAAAGAAGGAAATACGATAACAGAAGAAGACAAAAGGAAAGAGACAAAAAATATGAATAAAAATAAAGATATGAATAATGAAAACAATAATAAGGAAGCAACTGGAAATACGGAAATCCTCAAGGCAAACCGATTGGGAGTAAATCCTGTAGGCAAGCTGCTGCTGGAGTTTTCATTGCCAGCAATCGTAGCAATGATAGCCAATGCATTATACAATGTAGTCGATAGTATTTTCGTCGGCAGGGGCGTTGGACCTCTGGCATTGACGGCGGTAACCATAGCCTTCCCAATAATGATCATGCTCATGGCATTTGGTATGCTTGTTGGCATAGGAGCCACCGCACTGGTGTCAATCAGACTGGGTCAGCAAAAGCATGAAGAGGCTGAGAAAATCCTTGGCAACGCATTTTCGACCATTGCCATCATGGGAGTTGTTATAACCATAAGCATGCTGATTTTCCTTGATCCAATACTCTTGTTCCTTGGAGCGACGCCTGATGTCTTTGAATACGCCAAGCAGTTCACCACGGTAATTTTAATTGGATCCATATTCCAATTCGTGTCATTTGGAATCAACAACATAATCAGAGCTGAAGGCAACCCAATGATTTCAATGGGTACAATGCTTTTCTCAGCGGGATTGAACACCGTTTTAAATCCCCTGTTCATATTCGTATTCCACTGGGGAATCAGAGGATCCGCTCTTGCGACAATAACTACCCAGCTATTGGTAACCTGCTATATAATCTATCATTTCACATTGGGCAAGAGCAATCTAAAGCTTCGAGCTAAAAACCTCAGGATAGAGGGAGGCCTATTGCTGAAAATATTTGCAATAGGGCTTTCGCCATTCCTGCTTCAAATGGCTGCCAGTTTTACCACATTTCTTTTCAACAACTACCTGCTAGTATACGGAGGAGAGATGGCTGTTGCGGCTATGGGGGTTATCGGAAGAACAACCATGATGATTCTCATGCCCATATTCGGTATCAATCAAGGAGCCCAGCCAATAATCGGGTATAACTACGGGGCAAAAAAATATCATAGAGTTAAAAGGACATTGCTTTATGCTTCAATTGCGGCAACTTCAATCTGTGTATTTGGCTTTGCCATCATTCAAATCTTCAGCCAGCAGATAATCTCCCTATTCAATGGGGATCAAGGGCTGGTAACTATCGGAGTGCACGGGATAAGGATATTCTTGCTTATGCTTCCAGTAATTGGGATGCAGATTGTTATAACAAACTATTTCCAATCAGTTGGAAAGGCATCAAAGGCAATACTTCTCAGCCTTACAAGGCAGGTAATATTTTTAGTGCCATTGATAATAATCCTCCCAATGTTTTTCAAACTGGATGGGATATGGTATGCCGGACCAATTGCTGACTTTTGCGCTTCATTGCTGGCTGGGGTTTTGCTATATAGGGAATTCCGCCATCTGGACGAAAAGCACGAAAATCATAAAAAAAATGAAGTGATTCGGAATCATCAATTATAAGCATTATTTAAAGGGTGGAGAGATAAAATGAAAAATTTAACGGATGGGAATGTGATAAAAAACAGCAACCAATTAAAGATGGATTCTGTACAGAAAACAACATTATTGGTGGTAATAATCACTGCCTTCATGACTACGTTTATCGGCAGCGCATTGAACCTGGCAATACCTTCCATTGGTTTGGAATTCAAAACAAGCGCAGCCTTTATCGGCTGGGTTGTAACGGGATATATACTGGCTGCGGCGGCATTCTCTGTTCCATTTGGCCGGTTTGCCGACATCACAGGCAGGAAAAGGACATTGGTAATTGGTATTATAGGGTTTTCAATCTTCTCAGGTATGTCCGCAGTTTCCTGGTCTATTGGCGCCTTGATTTTATTTAGAGTATTGCAGGGAATCGTTGCAGCAATGATATTCAGCACGAATACGGCAGTACTGATTAGCGCATTCCCACCAGCCAGAAGAGGAGTCGTCCTGGGTTATGCAGTATCTGCAACATATATTGGATTAACTGCGGGACCAGTAGTCGGCGGTCTTTTGAATCATTATTTTGGATGGCGTTCAATTTTCGCTATTACTTCTATTTTGGGGATGGCTATTGCGGTTATTGCAATTAGAAAGCTGGAAAATAAAATCGCAGAAGCAAAGGACGAGAGGATGGATGGATTTGGCAACATACTTTATGTAGCTATGATCTTGTGCATAATGTATGGATTTTCCTCATTTTCATCCCATTACCATACATGGCTGCTTATTCCAATTGGGTTGATATTGGTATTCATATTTATAAGACATGAACTTTCAATAGAGCATCCTATAATGGAGCTTAGACTTTTTTCTCATAATCCCGCTTATTTAGCAGCTAACCTGGCAGCATTGATGAATTATGGGGCGACTTTTGCAGTAGGATATATACTGTCAATATATTTACAGATGATTCTTCATTTCAATTCGCAAATTGCCGGAATGATTTTAATTTGCCAACCGCTGCTTATGGCTGCATTGTCACCATATGCAGGTAGACTTTCGGATAGGATTGCACCATATAAGATTGCTTCATTCGGCATGGGACTTTCAGCAGTTGGAATACTTGCCTTTTCCTTCATATCGGACAAATATCCCGTTTGGTTGATAATTGTAAATTTAGTTGTTATTGGAATAGGATTCGCTTTTTTCTCATCCCCAAATACAAATTCCATAATGAGCCATGTGGAGAAAAAGGACTATGGAGTGGCTTCATCAATCCTTGCCACTATGAGGACATTGGGACAAGTTGTCAGCATGGTAATAATAACTGTTATTATGTCAGCTCATCTTGGCACTTTGACATTTGCGGAAGCCAGCCAGGATACCCTCATCGCTGCCATGAGAACATCATTCATTATCTTCTCGATTATCTGTATAATTGGAGTAATTATTTCCTTAAAAAGAAAATAGGAATCTATGGTATAATGTAATCAGGAACTTTTTAAAAGGTGCCTATTTGCAGGGAGCCGATCCTTTTGATGCATATGGTAAATTAATTATTTAATTCAAAATGCGAATATCTAATAGGAGGTAAATGCTATGGCGACGATAAAAATGAAAGTGGAAAAAAGGACAGAGTTAGGGAAAAACAGGTCAAATACCATGAGAGCAGAACACCACATCCCAGCTGTTATTTACAGTAGGGGAGAAGAAACACAACATATCATGGTCGATTCGAAGGAATTCCAAAAGGTTTTCAAAGAATCCGGAATTGCATCAGTCATCCATCTACAACTTGGTGGTAAAAGTATTCCCGTAATTATCAGGGAAATTCAAAAGCATCCGGTTTCCAACCATATACTGCACATCGATTTCTTCATGCTGCATATGAATGAAAAAGCACGCATGGAAATTCCAATTATCTTGCTAAACAAGGAACATGTTAAGCTCCAACCTTCAATACTTTCACAACTGTTAGACCATGTGGAAATAGAGTGCCTTCCAAAAGACATCCCACACGCAGCGGAAGTAGACGTAGCTGATATAACCTTCTCGACACCAATCCATATCAAGGACTTAGATATTGCCCAAAATTCCAAGATTACAATTATGAAGGAATTGACGGAAATAGTATGCACATTATCCGAACCACCAAGGAAGGAAGAAGAACCAGAAGCTAAGGAAGAAGAAGTAGTAGCAGCTTCCTAAACCCAATTTCAATATTCAGTTTATGTATGATATAAAAGCAAAATCATGCAATGAAATTAAAAAGAACCATCAAACAAAATA
Organism: Eubacteriales bacterium; assembly: GCA_037144355.1. GTDB lineage: Bacteria > Bacillota > Clostridia > Peptostreptococcales > Anaerovoracaceae > JBAWWY01. The sequence goes on from JBAWWY010000004.1 coordinate 62,529, forward strand.
CACTCAAAACGTGTTGGGCGGCGGAAATTTGCAATGCAATTTCCGCTGTTTTTTATTATGGGAAACATAATAAAATAGTATGGCACTTCTTAGTGAAATGACTTACAATAAAGGGCGTAGGGCCTAGGCATAAAAAGGCGATAAAATACCACAAACCATATAAAAACTGCAACGGAGAGCAAATATGGATATACAGAATCTAATACTGAAATTGCTTGTGAATATCATCCCCATCATATCGGCAATATACATCATTGTGGGGATTATATTATTCAGAAGCAGGAGCGAGGCAAGGGCAAGTTATTTTTCCATGCTCATGTTTGCATCAGCAATTTATTCATTTGGATATTTCCTAGAACTGAATTGTTTCTCCATTGAGACATTGCTGGCGGTTCGTAACTTTGAGTATCTTGGAGCGGTCTTTGTACCGGCATTCGGCATTTTGTTCATCGCTGACTTGACAAAAAGCAAAATAACTAGGGAAATGAAAATTCTTCTATACTCCATATCGATATGCCTTTGGATTATTTTTATAACAAATCCACTACATTCACTCATATACAAAAGCATTTATCTTTTAATAGTCGGTAGTTTTGGAATTACAGAGACCGTAAAAGGGCCACTTTTTTACAGCATGGTATTATTCTATGCAGGTTTCCTAATATATTCCAGCATGGTTTTACAAAAGGCATATAGAAAAGCCAAGAAGAACAATCTTAAAAATGGATTTCTATTCCTGCTTGTTTCATTGCAGATTCCTTGGATTACAATTTTGATCATCATTAATGGCTTGGATAAATATATTGATCCAACACCGATAACAATAATAATCATATGCATATTGATTGGTATCAATGAGATTAAAAATGGTATTTTTGAATTTCAGATTGATAGGTGGGAAAACAGTTTTGCCAATACGGATTACCCCGCCTTCCTCGTGGACAGGAATGGAGTTGTAACTTGTACGAATGCCGTCACAGACAAGATGTTCAGTGGATCAGGTGACGAAATCAACAATATCTTAGATTCTCTGGATCATTGCGAAAAAGAGGGCATGCCTATTTCGTTCATGATTGATGACGAAATAAACTGGTTCAATGTAAAGAAAAACAGCATAGACACAAAAAGGAAATTAACGAATTATGTTTTGGTCAATATTACCGAGAGCAAGAAGGCGGAAAACACTTTGAGAGAAAGCGAGACTCGTTTGATAGATGCTCAAAGGATGGCCCATGTAGGAAGTTGGGAGCTTAATCTTGCTACTAAGGCTATTTGGGGATCCGAGGAAGCTTTTAATATATACGGTGTAAAATACGATTCCCAATACCTTCCATTGGAACTAGTCCAAGAATGCGTCCTCAAGCAATATAGGAAGGCGCTTGACCTCGAACTGGAAGAATTGATAACAAGGAATGAAGAATATGACTTGGAATTTAAAATATCGAAAAACGACACTGGAGAAGAACGGGATGTCCGATCAAAAGCAAGATTGCTTTTCGATGAACATGGGAGCAAGGTAAAAGTTATCGGAACCATACAGGATATAACCGATCATAAAAAAAGGGAAGAGAAAATTTCCTATTTAAGTTATCACGACCAGCTGACGGGACTTTACAATCGTAGGTTCTATGAAGAGGAACTTGAAAGACTCAATACAGAAGAGTATCTACCCCTCACTATAGTGATGGGTGATGTGAATGGCCTGAAACTTATCAATGATTCATTTGGGCATTTTGTCGGGGACGAGCTTCTTATGAAAGTTGCTGAAGTGATATTTGGCACATGCCGCTCCAATGATGTTGTTGCAAGGTTGGGCGGAGACGAGTTTGTTATGATATTTCCAAATACGGATGTCCTTGAGACCGAAAAAATAATTAGGCGGATCAAGGATATGATGGCGAAAGAAAATGTCAGATCTCTAGAGATTTCCGTTTCTTTTGGGTTTGAGACCAAACATCTTGAAGCAGAAAATATAAATGAAATAATTAAAAACACGGAAGACCATATGTACAAGCACAAGCTTTATGAAGGCTCAAGCATGAGGAGCAAGACCATAGACCTGATCATGAGCACCCTTTATGAAAAAAACAATAGGGAGATGCTCCACTCGAAAAGGGTAAGCAAGCTGTGCGAGGAAATTTCCCGCATGATGGGATTTGACAAGGATGAAGTCAATCAAATCGGATTAGCAGGTTTAATGCATGACATTGGTAAGATTGGAATCGATGAAAATATCCTCAACAAACCTGATAAATTAAACAAGGAAGAATGGAAAGAAATAAAAAGACATTCTGAAATAGGATACCGCATATTAAGTTCGGTAAATGAATTCTCCGAAATAGCCAATTATGTTCTTGAGCATCAGGAACGATGGGATGGAAAAGGTTATCCAAAAGGATTGATAGGAGAGTCAATATCCATACAAGCCAGGATAATAGCAGTTGCCGACTCATTTGACGCCATGACCACTGAAAGAACATATGGGACTGCCTTCACCATAGAAGAAGCCAAGGCTGAATTGAAAAGATGCGCCGGATCTCAATTTGATCCAGCCATAGTGGATATATTTATTGAAAAGGCCGCATATTAAGCTGCCTGTATCTATTGTAATGATTATCAGGAGGAGAAAGTTATGAAAAAAAGCATTTTCAGAAAAAGGTTGTTGGTCGTTGCTCTAATCGCCATATTCGCTTTGAGTGGATGCTCAGGAGGGAATGCAGCGAAGGTAGTTCCCGGAACTGACGCAATGGTTTACCTTAATGATCTTTCAACAGCAGGGGCAAGGGCAGCGGGAACGGAAACTGAAATCGCAGCAGGAGCATACATACAAAAGACATTGGAGGGTATGGGATACACTGTAACCTTGGAACCCTTTACTTTTCAAGATGATCAAGGAGCGACACAAAATTCAAACAACATAATAGCCGTGAAAACTGGAGATACGGAAAAGACTGTTGTGGTCGGAGCGCATTATGATTCAATGACAGCAGGAGACGGTGTAGATGACAATGCTTCAGGAATAGCTGTTGAATTGGAAGCGGCAAAAGTGTTAAAGGATGTCAAAACACCTGAAACAATAAAGTTTATATTCTTTGGGGCTGAAGAACCTGGATTGTTTGGATCGGCATATCATGTAAGCAAGATGACTTCAGATGAAATCGCGAACACAGTTCTAATGATAAACTTCGACAGCTTGATTGCGGGAGACTTCGCATATGTATATGGCAATGGGGATGCTACAGGAAAAGCTAGAGATCGAGCTCTGGAAATTGCTAAAGAAAACAAGCTAACAATGATTACCCAGCCAGGAGAAAATCCTGATTATCCTGCGGGAACAACTGGAGACTGGAGTGACCACGCAGCGTTCAAGGCAGCAGGAATACCATACCTGTATTTTGAATCCACTAATTGGACATTGGGGGAAAAGGATGGGTATACCCAGGTTGACATGAAACTTGGAGTGAACGGAGAAATCTGGCATACAGAGTTTGACAAGATGGCTTATATGAAGACAAACTTCCCAGGGAGAATGGAAGAAAGACTTGCTACATTTGCTGCGGTAACTGAAGCCTTATTAAAGGAAGATTTAAATTATAGCGCTACAAAATAAAAATATAGATGGAGGATTTTATGTTCAAAGAAATGAGAAGAAAAGACAGGGCGTTGACTAATGAAGAAGGACTAGAAGTTCTAAAGACTGCGGAATACGGAGTATTGTCCACATGCGGGGAAGACTGCCAACCTTATGGAGTTCCAGTTAGCTACGCTTACGGGAATGACAAAATTTATTTCCATTGTGCAACAGTAGGACATAAATTGGAAAACATCGAAAAGAACAATAAAGTCTCTTTTACAACAGTAGGTAAAACAGAAGTTATGCCTGAGGATTTTGCGACAAGATATAAAAGCGTCGTTATTTTTGGAAAAGCAGTTGAGATTTTTGAGGAAGAAAAAAGGGAAGGACTTGTCCTAATTTTAGAAAAATATTCAAGTGACTTTATGCCTTCAGGAATGGAGTATATAAAAGAAATGTGGGAAAAGACTAAGATGTTTAAAATCGAAGTTGAGCACATGACAGCAAAAGGAAGAAAGTAAGGCCCGCTATAATTCAAACTTTAAAAACTTATAAGAGTCCCTGCATTCTATAGAATGCAGGGACTCTTTTCAAAATATTCGTATGCCTAATTTTTTTCTGACAGTTCTAAGCCTCTTGCAACTTTGCCAGAAAACTCTTGATTTTTTTGATTAGGAACCAGCAGATGACCAATGCTAGAAGTCCTAGCAGTATCAATACATAAAAGCTGGTCTGATAGGTTCCGCTGCTGGTCTTAAGGGTGCTGGCAAGGGTTGGCCCAATCAATGCCGCAATCAAAAGGTTTGTAACAGCCAGGCTGAAATTGCTGGAAAAATATTGTGATCCATATAATTTATTTACCACAGCAGAGCAGGAAATAGGGCTTCCGCCATAACTGAATCCCATAAATGCGCATCCAACAAGGAGCAAAGGTATGCTTGCGATAAAAACAGCAATTGAAAGCAGGATGCCGGCGGTTAGGAGGCAAGAGCTTATAAGCCATAGAGTCTTTTGTATGCCAAGCCTGTCATAACTGATTCCAAAGATAACACGGCCAGCGCCGTTGAATATGGAGAATGTGCCCACGGCAAGCGCCGCCATGGCAGGAGCTGCACCAAGCTCTAAAACGCAGGGAGCGATATGTCCTATAATCATCAAACCAGATGCGCTTATAAGTACAACCCATAAATAAAGGATCTGGAAAGTTCCATCCCTGATAACTTCTTTTGGAGAATATTCTCTTCTGGCAGCAACCGCTGTGCCACCAGTTGATTGCCCTAAAGCTTTCGACTTCAATGATTCGATTTCCGGGTTAATTCCCTTGCTGGCAAACTCGATAATGATTGCTCCAAGGACTACAATACCACCGATGGTTATTGCAATAAGCTTGAATGTGCTTCTCCAGCCATATGCAAGGAGAAGGGATGTGCAAATAGCTCCAAGAATCAGACCACCGAAGCCAAAACTCATCATGAGCACTCCGGATATGAAACCTTGATTCTTTGGGAATAATTTCGTAACCGAGCTGATAATGATGTTGTAACTCAGACCAACGCCGGTTCCACAAAGCACTCCGTAATAAATATAAAAATGTACAATTTCTGTTGAAGTACTGGCTGCATTGAAGCCAATAAACAGGATAATTCCTGAAATTACAAGGAGCAGCAACCGTCTTGCTTTTTTAACTCCCAGCATTCCACCGGCGAGACTGCCCAGGCAAAACATTGCCATGGAGATGGTGAATGTGAGAGATGTCTGCTGCCTTGTCCAGCCAAATTCCGCTTCCAAAGGCGCTACAAAGATGGACCACGCGTAAATCAAGCCCAGGCATAAGAGCATTGCCATTCCAGCTATGACTACCAAAAATTTTCTTGTATTCATTTTCCGCTATACCTATACCTTTCAAAATAATTTTTATAATTCCATAAATAAGTCCATAATAACCAAAATTGCCATAAAAAAAATGTAACGAATATTGATTAATATTCGTTACATTATATTTGATGTCAAAACCCCAGTCAATAATATTTGTCTAATTGACCTACAATTTAACCAATTGACCTGAATACCTATCTAGAAATTTATATGGTTGTATATCTGGGGGAACTTTTCAAAAAGAAATTGAGCCCAGCCCATGCATGTTGAAAAGCCTACCAGCACGATCATAATCACGATTGACCATACATCATATCTAAGCCTCTCCTGTTTGTTGACAAAATACGAAACCAGAGTCTCAATACCAAGAAGGATAAGTACCACAGGCCAGAAGTTCAGCAACATATTCAAGCTCAAAACTGGTAAAACAAGGTGGGCGATGAAAGCCCCACCCATCAATATCAATACGATCCCAAGTGTTAGTGTTCCAACGCGTCGGTTGCCGCCCATATTACTCAACCTCCTTTTGATTCAATTGGTCGTTTGCGTTTTCTTCAATCTTGTCTTCAACTATTTCATTCGATACGATTTCTTCACTGACTTGTCGCTTTTTCCCGTTGATGAGCATTATTCCAATAGCAATAATTACAATGCTGACAATAAGCTGAGGAGCAAGATGTATGAATTCTGAAATTGCTTGAAGCATTTGGTCAGAAAGATTTAGATTGTTTAGGATATAACCCATAGTATTCTCTAAAAGGCTGTAAATACCAACCAATATTAGACCTAGCCCAATAATAAGTTTATGCCTTTTAAAAAACGAAAAGTCGAGCTTCCCAAAGCTTCCAACTTCAGTAAGATAGTAATCTTCTTGAGCGTAAAACTCTTCATCGTCTAAGAATCTTTTATTGATGCAGTCGAAGAATGAGTAAAACCATATTACAGGGGCAAGGAGCATGAGTGGGCCCAAATCAAGGGTGGCCGAAAGAAAGGCAACAGCGAAGAATAAAGCCATTAGCGAAACTCCAAGTTTCATAAAACCATTATACATGTGTCCAGCTCCTGGAAGCATTGAAAAAACCAATGTCCAGAATTTATTTCTTTTTTTAATCATATTAATTAACCTCCATATTAACTATTTTGTCAGATACTTCTCTAAGATTTTCAGTAAATGTATCAACTTTTGATAAGTCCAAACCTTTTGATGTAGATGCCGCCAATGCGTTTGTCATAAACCCAAAAGTCCCAGAAAATAATAGCATCAAGCTTATACACATAGCCAAGGAAACCCGAGCTACATAGAAGTAAAATGCCTTCTTTTTTCTGTTTAGCTCATTAGAATTATTGCCTGATTTGGATTTTGAAATTGCGTAGGTTTTAACTTCTCTATGGGAATCGTCCCATTTAATTTCTTTAAGTACACGACTTTGGAAATCATTTGGAGTAGTCAGAAGGTCGGAAATTACAAAAGACTCTGCAAATCGATCCGCGCATAAAATGCATTCAGCAATATGCTCTAAGGCCTCAAGCTTTTCTTCAATGCTCAATTGATTAGCTTTCAACTTTCTGAAAGTTTCTTCAGTTAAATGTGTTTTGCTTTCATAGTTATTTTGCTTCATCTGTACTCCTCCTTCCAAAGTGTTCTTAAAAGTGCTTTCGTTCGATAAATCTGCGTTTGAATGGTTCGTATGCTTTTTTGGCTTTCCTTTGCAATCTCTTCGGCACTCTTGTTTTGCCAGAAATGTTGCATAGCTATTGATCTATAAGGTTCCTTGAGTTTCCTGCAAATATTAACCAATCGCTTTTCTGAATCTTTTCTGAGCAAACTTTCTTCAGGCAAGGGACCAGTATCTTTTAATTCCAAGAAAGATTCATCCGGTGAGGGGGTTGTTTTTCTTGACGAATTTTTTAAATAGTCCCTGCATTTGTTTGCTGCGATAGTCGTCAGCCAGGCTTTCATATTAATGCCATCAAAATTTTCTAGATTCCTATAAGCTGAGATGAAGGTGTCTTGCGCCAGATCCTCCGCCTCAAAATGGTCTCTCGTCATCGAATAGCAGATTGTGAAAATCAAACCGGAATAACTTTCCATACACTCAGTCAAAACTTCATCTTTATTTTTCAGTATGATCCTCACCTCCATTCCAGTCGACTTCTCAAGCCTCCTAATATCTTAAACGAGCCAATGTCGATAAATACTTCAATTTTATAAATCTTTTATACAAATTATATACGAAATAATTAATTTGGGATACAAAACAAGAATCGTTGCTTCGTGACAGAATATTGCCGCAATATCTGTTATAATACACATATGGAGATATAAAAGTCATTGATTATATGTTTTAGAATTATTCAGCTTGATTTAAAACGATTAAAAAATCAAATATTTGCGCCAGCTTGTGCCGGTTGGGAAGAGGAGAAATCATATGAGTAGAGTGAGCAATTGCATTAGGATGTTGTTTATGCTTCAAGCCAGAAATGGTGAGTTGATGAAAACGCAAGAGATAGCTGAGAAACTGGAAGTATCACAACGCATGGTCAGAGAGTATAAAAGTGACCTAGAGCTAGCAGGAATATATATCGAAAGCACCTCAGGAAAATATGGTGGATACTATGCTCCTCAAGAATGCATATTGAAAGTTCCAGTACTCAATGATGAGGAAATAAACGCCCTTGTGACTGCCAGGGATTACCTCGCCAGAGACCCCAAATACGTCTTTAACAGAGAGTTTAACTTCGCGGTGGATAAGATTGTCACCGCAGGCGATATACACATGGAAATCTGTGAATCAAACATGATTTATTATCAGGAAGAAAGAGTCAGAAACGATCAACGGAATCAGAAGGATCAATATTTGCAGTTTAATGCCGCAATGATTGAGAAGAAAAAAGTTGAAATTGTATATTTTTCAAATAGGAACGAAAAGACTTACCGAACCATTCACCCATACGGACTAGTTGCATACAAGAACGCTTGGTACTGCATCGGCTATTGTGAACTTAGAAATGAAATTCGCGAATTCAAGCTTTCAAGAATTTTGAACTTTGAACTTTTGGAAGAGAACTTTGAACTTCCAACGGGCTTCAATTTAAGGGATCATATTGGGAAATATCAGATATTTAAGGGTGAAAAAATGGAAGTGGAAATTAAAATATCGCCACCTCTATCAAACTATGTGAGGGAACGCATCTGGGGAGACGACCAGGAAATTTCAGAAGATAACGAAGGCAATGTAACACTTAGCGCCAAAATGGAAAACACCCCAGAGCTAATCTCTTGGGTGCTGAGCCTCGGGAGCATGGCAAAGGTAATCGCCCCTGCCGCCCTTAGAAAGCAGATCAAAGAAGAACTTGGGGAAATGCTGAAGAACTAGCTGGAAGTTTTTTCAGATAATGTTGTAAGCAAGAAAAACAATTGTAGCCGACTAGTTACTCCAGATTTTCTGTAAATATTCAGAAGATGTTTTTTAACAGTATGCAAACTTATGTTGAGCTGTTTTGAAGCATCTTCATTACTTGATCCCTGAAAAAGCAAACTAATTAGCTCAACTTCTCTATCGGTTAATTTATAAAAAGATTTTAATGCATGGGGATCGACTATATCATTCGGTTTTTTACTTATCAATTTTTCAGCAGCTGCAATAATGTATAAATGATAGGCAAGATGGTCTTTAAGGATATCAAGGGCAAAGGTCTCTTTATCTGAAAAATCCACATCATCTTTTGTACGATACAGCGATGCAACACCCAAGAAAACTTCATTATAAACTAAGTTTATATGGGCGGTATAGTGAATATTAAAAGGTTTATACATTTCTAAGTAATAAGGGAGAGATTCTCTTACTTGATCAGGATATAAATCGGTTTCCTTATAAACTATGTTTTTGTGCTGCAAAGCCATCCATCTAGTGTAGTCTAACTTTTCACCAATATCATTATATTTTTTGAAAGCTTCTATTGGGCAATCAAGACCAACTGGATTTTTTAACAAAAGAGGACTTTGCTCGTCTGAAAGATAAAATGTAGCCATATCAAAGGGAACTAATAGTCTCAATGAGTTTAAAAAAAGACGTCTCATTTCTGTGTCATCGTCGGTTGTGTGTATTTTTAAAATAATATCATTGATTAATATCCATTCATTTGTTTCAAGAGATCTCATAACGTTCTCCTTCAGGAAAGGTAAAATAAATTGCTGAGCAAAATAAACTTATAAAGATATTATATGCTTTACATTTTGTACGCGCAATATAGATAAATTAGATATTTTCAAGACCATTTTGAATGATAAAGGCCTTCTGCGTAAGATTTAAATCTTTCACAGAAGGCCATGGTTAAGGATTATTTTTGGTAAACTATTTTTCCATCGCAAACCGTCATGATTACTTCGGCGCTAAGTATCTGTTCTACAGGTACTGTTAAAAGATTGCGATCAATAACAACAATATCCGCAAGTTTTCCTTCCTCAATGGTCCCAATTTTATCTTCTGAGAAATCATGATAAGCTGAGCCTGCTGTGAAGAATTTAAGGATTTTGCTAACTGGTAGCCTTTGATCTGGAACCCATCCATCAACAGGAAGGCCATCATCAAAACGTCTAGTAGTCCCCCTATAAACGCCCAACAGTGGGTTGCAAGGGACTATAGGGAAATCTGACCCCATAGCTATTTTCACTCCCCCATCGGAAAGCGCCTTATAATTGAAACACAATTTCTCCCTTGCGCCTAATCTTTGCATATATGAATTGTCTTCCCACTTCTCACTTGCGAGTGGGATGTGAGCTGGATGAACATCTGCTATAACATCCAAATCCCTAAAACGCTTGATATTACGAGGATCAAGTACTTCAACATGCGCTATTGAATGTCGAGAGTCTCTTTTGCCATTGACCTTTTGACATTTTTCAAAGATATCTAGAGCCTTTGTAACGGCACCATCGCCAATAGCATGTATCCTAACTCGACGACCCTTTGCATCTTGCTGAACAACCTCTTCCTGAAAGGCCTCAAAATCCATCGGCAAAATATTTGTTGTTTCAGGATAATCTGAATAAGGTTCCAAAAGATCAGCAGTATAACCAAGTATTGTTCCATCGTAAAGGTATTTTACACCCTGGTAATGAAGCTTGTCAGACTTATACTTCATTTGGTATTCAGCGATTTCGTTTTCATTGAAAGGATTAGGGAAAAGCGCAAAATTAAAACGCACCTCAAGTTCATCCTTGGCTTCAAGTCTTGACAAAACTTTAATAACTGGCTCATAGCCCCAATAAAGATCGCTAATCGCAGTAATACCATTTTGAGATAACTCAGCAAAAGCCTTCTTGAATTTCTTTTCAACAATTTCATCGGTTGAAAATATAAGATTTGTAGCAATCTCATAAAGCATCAAAACAGCTTTCTCATCAAGGTACCCTGTTGGGATACCGTTTGCATCCTTTTGAACCTCTCCACCCTCAATATTATCGGGTAAGCTTGAGACTTTAAAAAGTTCTAAAGCTTTGCTATTGAGCCATGCGCCATGTCCTTCCATTTTAGTTAGTAAAACAGGGCGGTCGCTGATTAATCTATCTATGGAATCCTTAGTTGGATATTGGGTGGGCCATACCGATGAGTTCCAATTAAAACCAACAATTAAAGATCCATCGTTCGGCTGAGTTTTAGCATAATCAACTACAGCCTTCACTGCCTCTTCTTCAGATTTTGCATCATAAAGATTTACAGCTTCATCAAAAAGAATGGCCATAATTAAATGGGTATGAGAATCATGGAATCCAGGCATAATTAATTTATCTTTGCAATCAATTAGCTTGGTATCTTTTGAAACATAGTGTTCCATATTTTCCATGCTTTGAACTGCAATAATTTTATTACCTTTAATTGCTATAAATCCTTCCATGGTTACATCATTAGTCGAAGTAAATATATAATTTCCATATAGGATTAAATCTGCTATTTGTTTATTATTCATGTTCATATTCCTTTCACATCGCTAATAAAGACTATTACGCTTCAATTTTAAAATCTGGAGGTAACTTTTTAAAGAAGTTGGTTGTTGCTGCTAAGTATATTACTCCTAACACTAACCAAACAGTCCCTAAAGTCTTTGAATGTGAATCTAAACTTAACCAAATTGAAAATACGATAGATGCGCCGATCGCAGGGACTAGAAGGTATTTAACAAATGCCATTCCAGTTCTCTGCTTCCCACGGATAAAGTAATGGAATATAACAGAAATATTTACTAGTGTGAATCCAGCAAGTGCGCCGAAATTAACTAAGGATATTGCTAAATTTAGGTCCATGAAGAAAGCTGTCAATCCAATAAAACTAATCATTATTATGTTTAAAACTGGTGTCTTAAATTTGGGGTGGAGGTAACCAAAAAATTTCTTAGGTAAAGCGCCATCGCGTCCCATACCATAGAGAATTCTAGCAGCTGAAGACTGACATGCAATCGCTGAAGCAGTACCAGCAACTAGGAACATTGAAGTAAAGATTGAGCCAATGGAACTGCCCATAACTTTAGATATAAGCTCATATGCTCCAGTATCAACACTTTGGAATTCGCTCCAAGCATTAGGCCAAGAAATTTGCATTAAGTATGCTACGCTCACAAACATAGCACCTGCTCCTAGGCATACTATTATTATTGCTCTTCCAACATTCTTTTCCGGAGCAATTGCCTCTTCCGCAACAGTTGTGACCGCATCAAAGCCAAGATATGATAAAGTAAGTATAGAAGCACCGGTCCAAATTATTCCCCAACCCATACCTTCTTTTCCGAATTCAACTGTGTTTAAAATTGCACTAAAGTCAAAGAAGGTACCAGCTCCCTCGCCAGCGCCTACCCACTTGAAAATAAATATTATAAGGGCGAGCAAGAAAACAAACTGTACTCCTACAAGAATATTATTCGCCCAAGCGGTAACCTGGATCCCAACAATATTTACAACAGTTACCAAAGCAATTGTTCCTAATATCCATACCCATGCAGGAACATTTGGGAAAACTGCCTGGCCAAATAAGGACATCAATAAATAGTTAATCATTGGTATGAGCAAATAATCCATTAAAATTGCCCAACCAGCTAAAAATCCTAAATGCGGATTTATGGATCTTTGTACATATGAATATACAGATCCCGCCATTGGATACGCCTTAACCATTTGACTATAACTATATGCTGTAAATAGCATGGCTCCTGTTGCCAAAATATAGCAAAGAGCTAACATCCCATGTGTCATGCTAGTTACAATTCCATATGTGCTGAAAATTGTGAGTGGGGCTAGGTAAGCTAAACCGTAGAAGACAAGATAGCTCAGAGGAAGAACCCTCTTTAATGATTGCTCATAACCGTACTGTTTTAAATCTGTACTCATAGCTTTTTCTCCTTAAATTAATTTAGATATACGAATTATCAAGTTATTTCAATTATAATCTTCTGATTTGTATTATCCATTAATAAGGAGTGTAATTTTTTCGTATAAAGATACTTAATTCAGCTAGTCTGGTAGCCAAAAGGATTAGTGCCTGGTCTTCCACAATGCCATAGGATGATCTTTGATTCGATCCACTATTTCAGGGTCTTGGAAAAGGAGCTCAGGGTTGTATTGCTTGTTATTAAAGCACCTAATAAATTGTTGCTCAGAATCATTTAAAATTAATAATTCTGATATAAAGTTTTTTACTCTTTCTTTTGCAGAATCTAAATCAAATATTTCCCTTTTGCGAATTACGGGGCGCAGGCCAGTTTTAATTTTGTGATTTGTAATAGTATCTATTATATTAAAATCAAAAGCATTAAACGGTCCTTTCCCAGAAACAACAGCGTAAAAAATAATACATTTCTTAAGCATTTCATATGTCGATTTATCAAATAGGTTTAAAAGCAACATATTATTTACATCGTATAAATCTCTAGCTGCAGCACGATTTAAGAGCGCATTTATTTTGCTACCAAAAATTTCAATCGCTGATAGAGAGTTTACCTGATAATCGTTTAAAATGTGTGAGGATTGAATACCCCTATTTTCTGGCTGAAATAAATGATCTCTAAGGGAATAGTTTATTTCAATCTTGATATTATCATTCATTCCAGATGAGTTTGTGTAGCTAAATACAAAAGAGTCTAAGCTATGATGGTATTTGCTTTTGGGACTTAAACTATAACTTTCAATTTGCATATAATTTAGCACATAATCAGTAATCAATTTTCTTTCTTCCAACATCTCGTCCTTATTCATTTTTTTGAAGCAATCAAAATCAATATCTACAGATAATCTCAATAAATTGAATATCGTAAAGTTAATTGCCGTTCCACCCTTTAGAGCAAGGGAATCTTTTAACTTTGGATTACTGTTTATATGCTTCAAAATAATAGATAATCGATATACTTTCTCAAATGTATCACGAATAAAGTCTAACTCGTCAGCCTTTTTTGCAATATATGCTTTATCGTATTTATACAAGTTCATTTCCTCCTTTATCAACAATTGAAAGTAATGATTTTGGAACAAATAATTGCCAGTAGTTATTATATAAAGGAGACTCATTCTCTATTCCTCTATAAAAATAACGTACACTTTTGTTTAACTTACTTTTACAAAAGACAAACAGACTTTCGTCTATTTGCATATCATTTTTGAAATGACTTAGAACATATCCAACCTTTTGATATAATATTTGCGAGTCAAATGCCTCCAAATATTTTTTTAGTAAATTTGTGTCTAAATAGATAACCATGCCTAAACAACGTAATAATTCTTCAATTCCAGCAATTTTATCAAAATCCTTAATTCCTTCAATGACGGTTCGCTCCAAATCCGTTACACGTATATCAGTAACCGTTGTATCTATACCTTGATCCATCTTATTTTGAACATATTTATATGTTATTCCATCAAAATCAAAGCTTCTAAATTCTGTTTTAGAAGATACATACATTTCGTAAAAAACTTGATTAGCCATGCCATAATATTCAAATGCAGAATGATGAGAAACAAAAGAGCTAGGAGTTATATGACTTGCTAAAAAAAACTTATTAGAAACTGGTAACCTTGATTCAACACTAATGGTGGCATAAAGGTTTCTTTTAACGCTGCGAATATAGCCTTTTTTTAAATATGAATTTAATAAAGAGCGGGCACTATTTTTATTGCCAAGCAATTTTTCTATGTCATAAAACGTAAAAACGCCCATATCTACCAAATTAGAATAATGTTTCAAAATATCACCTCCTACATATTTTAATTATACGACATAGAAGCTTATAATTCAACTTTTATGGAGTAAAATTAAAATAATATTTTATATTTACTATAATAAGGTGTCTTATTAGATATCTATGTCGTAAATATAAAATATGTTTATTTGGCTAGGTTATATATTTTCTCCACATCACTTGTATTCAATTTAATAAAATTGCCGATTACGCCACCTGACATTGAGGTGGCTTTTTCTGCCATCTCGTGGTAGCTGGAGGCGGGGACGCCGGCTTTGGAAAGGCTGAGCTCTAGGCCGAGGCTTCTGAAGAAGTCGGCGGTTCGCTGGATGCCTTCTTGGGCGATGCGGGATTGGGCGGTTTTGGAGCTTTGGTCTGAGTCTGAGTTGGATTTTGAGCTGGGATCAGATTCGAGCTTGCTTTCAGAACTGGGCTCGGAGTCTGACTGGTAGTCAGAAGGGTCGATGCCCCAGACGCGGACGGCGAACTGGACGAACCGTTTCAAATCGTGTTTGTAGACATAGGACATCCAGGCAATGAAGATCAAGGCAACGGAGGCTCCGTGCGTCATGCCATAAAATGCTGAAAGCTGATGAGCGATCCTGTGAGTTGAAAAGTCGCCGGTTCGGCCTACCCCAACGGTATTGTCGTGGGCAAACTTGCTGGCAAGTAAGATTTCGGCGCGGGCATTGTAATCATTGGGCCCTGATATTGCTAGTGGGCCATTTTTTATAAGACTAAGAAGCAGTGCTTCGCACATACGATCTGTACAATCTACATTTTCAGTGGCTGTGAAGTAGCGCTCCATAACGTGAGACATTGCATCGGCAACGCCGCAGGCAGTCTGGTAACTGCTCAGGGAGTAAGAAAGCTCGGGATCCATTATGGCAAAGACCGGTCTGATCACATCGTCATTGAGCCCTCGCTTGACCATAGTTCGCTCGTTCTTAATCACGCTGCTGTTGCTGGACTCGCTCCCCGTCCCCGGCACTGTCAATACAACACCGACAGGTAAAGTTTCTTTGGCAAAGGCCACCATATCAAACAAATCCCAGACATCACCATCGTAAAGAGCCCCGACACCAATCGCCTTGGCCACGTCGATGGCACTGCCGCCGCCGACAGCTAAGATAAAGTCGGCCCGCTTTTCCTTACACAGAGCTATGCCCTTTTGCACATGGGAAAGGACTGGATTCGGCATTGCCCCTGGGAACTCAATAATTTCCAGGTTTTCCTTCACCAAAGAGGTTTTGACTTTGTCCAGAATCCCAGTCCTTTTGACAAAACCCTCACCACAGACCAAAAGGACTTTCTTTCCATAAGGTTTTGACAATTGCCCAACCTTAGAGAGTGTATCCTTCCCAAAAATTATCGTTGTTGTATTCTTAAAAACAAAGTTTTCCATAATAATCCTCCATTAATTCTTGCTATATATATTATTTTAATCAATTTAATATTCAGTTCAAGGGTTTAAATGAATATTAAACAACTTCGGAGCAGACGTCGATGAATTCGGCGGCGGTTATTTTTTGGAGAAAGTCTACGTCGATCTTCACGGCTGTGTTTGGGCCGCCGCCGGCTGGGAAAACATAGTCGAAGACCTGAAGGGACTGGTCAAGGTAGATCTGAAGAGGCTTGTTCAGGCCGAAGGGGCAGACACCGCCAACGGGATGACCTGTTGCAACTTCAACATCCTCGAGCCCGATGAACTTCGCCTTCTCGCCGAACTGATCCTTGAACTTGCGATTGTCCAGTTTCACATCGCCTTTGGCTAGGATCAGGATATCCGATCCCTTCAGCCTCAGAGCCATGGTCTTCGCTATCCGCCCGGGCTCCACTCCTAACGCCCGCGCCGCTAGATCAACTGTCGCCGTGCTAATTTTAAATTCTATTACTTCCAAGGGAAGATTGTTTTCTGTAAAATACTGTTTAACTCGTTCAATGCTCATTTATTTTATTCCTAACTTAATTTTAATATTAACTCTATTATACATAATTGCACATTTAAGCAATATGAAAATATAACTGACTAATGTGTGTGGCGGTGGTGGATGTTTGGGGTGTGGGTGTGTTGGTGAATCATAGTCTGGTGCGTGTGCATATGAGAGTGTGGGCCACGAGCTTCGTGTTCGTGGTCATGGTGCAGGTCGTTGTGATCGTGCATGTGTTCGTGGGTTATTTCTTCGTGGAGGTGGGAGTGGCCGTGCTTTTCGGAAATTGCTAGGTAGGCGCCTACCAACATTATTGTTAGGGCAATCAGGAAAGATCCTGTAATTTTCTCGTGTAAAGCTATCCAGGAAATGATAACTCCGATAAAGGGGGCGGCCGCATAGTAAGCGCTCGTCCTTGCAGCACCAAGCTCTCGCTGTGCCGATATGTATAAAAAGATACCAAATCCGTAGGAGAGAAAACCTAGTCCGAGGGCAACCAATATATATGGAACGTTATTGCTGAATTCATGTAGAACTATTGAAATTATTAGGCAACCTATGCCGGAACCAAAGCCTTTTATAACAACGATTTGGAGGGGATCTTTAATGGAAAGCATCCTAGTGCAATTGTTTTCAAGACCCCAGCAGAGACAGGCGGCAAGAACGAAAATAGAGCCGATTGAAAAAGCAAAAATGGAGAGGTCCTCAACAGAGAGAATGATACTGGAGAGAGTAATGAGAGCTATGGCAATCCACATTCGCTTGCCGATATCTTCTTTAAATACAAACAAAGCGATTAGGGAAGTTGCGACGATTTCGAAATTGTTGAGGAGGGATGCATTGGAGGCCGTGGTCATGGACAGCCCAAGCATCAAGAAAATTGGGGCCATAATATCAAGCCCAATCATACCCACCACATAAGGCAGCTCGCGACTAGTAATCTTAGCTTCAGTCTGCTTCGCACGGCTTATGCCCCGGGCAACAAGAATTATGGCCATTCCAAAGCCCGCGCCCAGGTACAGCAGCGCAGCCATCAAAGTCGGCGGTATTTCAGCAAGCAGCAATTTAGCGACCGGCGCACTCACCCCGTACAGCGCCGCCGCCAGCACAGCCATCGCCACCGCCTGAGCCGATTTGCTATTATGAAAAGTTAGACCTTCTTTCAAATCGTGCATGCCTTCCTCCATATAATTATTAACAATATTATAGCATCTATGTTAGTTGATTTATCTTTTTCTATGTAAAAAGCTTTACAAAAGTAAAGCAAATACCAAAAAGCTTTACAAAAGTAAAGCAAATGAATAAATCTTTAGATTAGTAAAGCTAATCACGTAGGTAAAAAAATCAATAATTTATATATTACCATCAAATAATGATTGCTAAATATACCATCATATATTACAATCAAAACATAAAGGAGATGATTTTATGGCTAAAGCAGTAAACAACATCAAATATACTTCTGTGCTTCCGTTGGAATATGTAGATTCATTAAAGGAACTAGTATCAAGTGATTCAATCCCATCGATTAATTATGGAATCAGGGAAGCGGTTGAGCAATATTTAGTGCTTAAAAAAAATGAACAATACGATGCTCAGATGATTGAAGCGTCTAATGACAAAGAATTTATGGACAGAACTATGAAGGCAGATTCTGATTTTACTTATGCTGATTGCGAGGTGTCAGGAGAATGGTAAGCAAATGGGAAATTTACTTTTGCGATCTGAACCCAAGCGTTGGAAGTGAACAAAAGGGATTAAGGCCAGTTTTGGTTATTTCACGTGACTCAATCAATCATAGGCTTCAAACTTCAACGGTAGTTCCGCTTTCATCCATGAAAAAAGACTCGAAAACTTATCCTTCCGAAGTACTACTCAAAATGGAATATACAGGACTACCAAAGGATTCGATAGCAATGATGCAGCAGGTACGCACCCTTTCGCACATAAGGTTCATCAATAAGGTAGGAACACTGGCAGACGAAAATTTGAGGAATCAAATCGAAAAGACAATATGCGACTACTTTGAAGTTTAAATTAAACAAATTTTAGAATTTAAACATTTTGAAAAGTGGATAAGGAGATTCGATAGCTATGGATATTGAAACATTAGAAAAGCTAGAAAAAATGAATAGTCTTCGTGAAAAACTAGCTGAAATCGAAGATGAACGATCAAATGGAAAGACTGGATACACTATAGATGAGGCTTCTGAAAAAATTTCAAAAGCAATTGATAAAGCCACAAATATAAAAGGAAAATAATAAAAGGGGCGGTCCACAGCAATTGCAAGGACAAGCCCCTTATCCTTATGACAATGACTGCGGGGGCAAGGCTTCTTTTGAGCCTCTAGGCAAGACGAAAACAGCACCAATAACTAACGCGGCACCGAAAGCTTGCAGCGGACTCAATCGTTCATTTAAGAGGAGAAAGGCCAATACCAAGGTAAAGACGATTTCAAGAGAGCTTATTAAGGAAGCACGACTAGCTCCGATTGCCTCAATTCCTTTCAGGATTAGAAAGTATGGAATAACCCAAGTAAATATGGTCAAAATAACAAGGCCACCCAACATTGTAATAGGCGCGGTAATGCCACGATAAAGGGAGATTGGTGAAATCAAGACAAACAAGATGCTTTGGATTGTAGTTGTCCAGATCATAACAGCAAAAGGTGAACTTCTCTCCATGTTCTTTTCCCCAATCCAGTTGCCGAAAGCTAGTGATAGACTGCCAGCGATTGCCAGGGATATTCCAAAGGCGTTTATTGTGAACTTACTCACAGGGAAAGGATTAATGACTGCAACCAATCCTAACAAGCACATTATCAAAGCTACAAGATGACGTTTGTAAAGACGCTTTTTATCAATAAATAATTCCAGCAATAGAACAAAAGCTGGGGAGGTATAGAGAATCAGGATGGCAATCGATGCGTCGATGTAGTTTAAGGCCACAAAAAATGAGACGCTGTTAATAAAGTTCCCAGCGATGGCTTGCACAAGCACTGGACGTATTGCCTTGGGGATTAGGCGCCAACTTTTAGTCCGGGTGACCAGAGCAATAAACCACATGAACAGGCTTGCCACACTACCCATAATTACAATTAAAGTAAAAGGTTCAAGGCCTTGCTTGTAAACTAGTTTTGAAACAACTGCCAAAGATCCATACAAAAGTGCGGATGCGATTACATATAGATATCCACGCATAGGCCACATTCCTTTCTAAATTCCAAGTGTTTTGTAGTTAAAGAACCAACGTCATATCGTACCAGACTGCGCCGCCATGGGTGGAGCCGGAAACACCACTACTAACGAAACCAAATTTAGCATAGTAGTGTATTAAATGCTCCTTACATGTTAGGATGACGGTTTTTCTGCCTTCTTCCTTTGCCTTATTAATATATTGATTCATCATTTGGGCCGCTACGCCTCGCCTTTGAAAATCCGGATGAGTATTTATTCCAAATACCGTAAGATTTGGACCGGCCGGCTCATGATGGCTGGTTCCATGGTACAAGTCGTCATAAAGGACCGGGCTTGATGTAGCACAGCCATTGATGAAACCTATGATTCTTCTATCGAGTTCAGCTACCAGAAAGTTTTCCGGAAAGCCTTCAAAGCGCTCCTTGAGAGTCTCAAAGGAAGCAGCTTCTTCTGCTGGAAAACAGGTTGCTTCTATCTTTGCCAATTCTTCAATATCCTGGGCATTGGTATGCCTTATAATAATTTGATCCATATTGAACACCTCTTCTACATGTTTTATTCTGGCTTAAATCCTATAATTTTTATTGGATTTGTGTTTATCTTTTCGATAGCCTCAAGTTGCCTTATTGCGAGCTTGTTTAATAATTTCAGCCTTTCGTTTTGAGCCACATCCTGTGAGATAAGTATAGCATTATAGCTTTCCATGTTTGATAACACTAGCAATTGATTCAATGTTGCGTAATCTCTAATATTTCCAATAAGACTCGGGTTTTGGTCTCTCCATTCTTTTGCAGTCATACAAAATATAGCAATATTTAAAACATCCGCTTCATTTGCATAAGTAATTGATATTTGTGAATTGCTTAATTTCCGGGGTAATAAGTTTTGCTTGATTGCATCTGTTTGAAAACGATAATTTAATTTTGAAATTTCACGATTTAAATTCCAATTTAGAGAAAGCCTGCTATTCTCATCTACCTTAAGCCGTTGATAATCCTGAATAATATAAAGCTTAAATTCGGCAGAAACCCAAGATGCAAATTCGAAGGCAATATCAGAATGAGCATAAGTACCACCATAGCGTCCTGATGCCACTCGTATCCCAATGGCCTTAGTTGCTTCAACCCATCTTTTCGGAGAAAGAGTAAACGCATTAAATCCAGCTTCGTTTTTAAACCTATCGAATTCGATAGGTTTAAAATTTGGATTATGCAATTGTTCCCACAATCCGATGAATTCTATGGTATCCTTAGTTCTCATCCAATTATTTATGACAATAAAAGGATCATTGCCTTTGTATTTTGCTATATCGGTAATTGAAATAAATTCGTTTTTGAAATCGTCGGTATATATTTCAATTTCTAAGCCTTTAGCATGAATAGTCTCTTTGCTTGATTTCCTATCCACTGTGTAACCCTCCTATTTATATTTAAGTATTTGATAAATCTATATTATTTATATTGCTTAAACCCTTGATCAATTTTAATCATTTTGTTAATCTCAACAAAATGATCAGTTGCATTGATAGTACTATTAATTCTTTTGGAAATCAATGAATCGTCGATAACTAATTCCTTTATAATACCATTAAACAATGCTTGTGAATCCCAACATCGTGGATTAAAATGCAGTTGTCAAGAATTCCTTGACAACTGCATTTAGAGCGGAGCTCAGTTATTCGAAATTTTCGAATAACTGCCGCTAGTAAAACAACTGCAAATTAATGCTAGTCCTTCAGACATCCGATCGGAACAACATAAACCCCGTCTTCCCTCTTGTAAGCAAAGTCAGTCCCTGTCAATACCATCATAAAAGATGGAGACTTCATCCGGCCGGTATCTATCTTATTTTTAAGTGAAAGCAAGTTCTGCGCGGCCTCGTCGATCCCGCTTCCCCCGAGCTTCATCTCCACCAATGCATAAGAGCCATTTCGCAAATGTACAATCGCATCGCATTCAAGACCTAATTTATCGCGATAGTGGTAAACAGTTCCATCCAAAGCCTCTGCGAATACTCGCAAATCACGAATACACATTGATTCAAAAAATAAACCCATAGTATTCAGATCATTTAACAGATCATTTGGCCCGATGCCTAGCGCCGCTACTGCAATCGAAGGATCTACAAAGTGCCTTGTATCGGATGATCTAATAGCTGTCTTTGATCTTAAGTTAGGACTCCATGCGGGTAAATCCTCAATAACGAAAATGCGTTTAAGTGCATTAACATATGAATATATTGTCTTCTCATCTAAAGAGTCAGTGTCATTTGAGGACATATCCTTTTTAATATTAGCAACTGTGCCATCTGATGCTATGAATCTCGAATAGGAACGCATCAAGAGCTTTACTCTTTGCGAATCCCTTGCGATTCCATCCGCACGAGAAATATCAGACTCAACCACAGCATCGTAATAATCGTAAGCTTGTTTTAGAGCTATTTCCTCTCTTTGGCCAATAGCTTTCGGCCAGCCGCCCCTACATATTAAGTAAGCAATTTGCCTTATATCAATATCGCTTTTAGCGGTAAGTTCTTTATTCCCCCCAAATAATTCTCCAAGTGAAACTGAACCATTAGAATCACCAGACTCAAACAAAGTCATCGGTCTCATAACCATTCTAGATATTCTTCCCGTGCCTGAATGCGAAGTAGTCATATCATCAAAAGGAACCGATGATCCAGTCAGAACAAACTGATTAAACTCATCCCTTTTATCAACCTCGAAACGAATAGCATCCCAGAGCTGAGGAGCCAATTGCCATTCATCAATCAAACGAGGCGTATCCCCCTCGAGTAAAATAGAAGGCTCAAGTTCAGCCATAATTAAATTCTGTTTTTTCTTGGCCGGATCCTGCATATAAAGAATACTTTTGGCGATTTGAGTTGCGGTCGTAGTTTTGCCGCACCACTTAGATCCTTCAATCAATACAGCGCCTTTGGATTCCAATTTATCATGCAAAATCTTGTCAGCTATTCTCTTCAAATAATTCTTCATTACTTTCACCTCGATTTACCCATATTATAGTTTGTAATTCAGGAAAGTGCAACACAATTCCATGATTTGGACGAATATATTTCCATGATTTGGACGCATTTCGTTCCACGATTTGGATGTGTTTTGTTCCGTGATTTGGCATAATATATAATTTGGGAAAATCCCAGCAATAATTTTTAACTGACCATATATTGCCGCAATGGCTGATATCA
>JBAWWY010000005.1:0-83285 GCA_037144355.1 Eubacteriales bacterium
CGGATGTTGATTTGAGTAGTGTGCAGAATGGTAATTATCCAGGTAGCTATAAAGTTTTCCCAATAGCAGTTAAATTAAGTGTCAAAGTGCGTGACCACAAAATCAGTTCTATAGAGTTGCTGGAACATAAAAATGGGCATGGAACACCTGCTGAAGCAATTCTAAACAAGGTTATTGAAGCACAAACTTTGAAGGTTGATGTTATTTCTGGTGCGACGTATAGCAGCGTTGTGATATTAAAAGCTATTGAAAACGCGTTATCATATTCAAATTGATTGTTGAGGAGCAGATTGGATTCGATAAATTAACGATAATAGGAAATATAACAGATCATATTTCGCAAAAGCCCATTTCATTTAGAATATGTTATAATTATATATATATTTTATAAAATATAATGTTATTTCTAAAGGTGACCATTATGCTTGATATAAAAACACTTATGCTATTAAACTTTATTATCAATTTGATAAATGCATGTGTGCTATTAGTCTTATGGCGTCAATACCATAAGTATTTTAGGGGATTGTTTTTACTTTTTATTGATATGCTTTTCCAAATGCTGGGATTCATATTAAGTTCGTTGCGAGGAATTCTTAATTCTGTTATATCGCTTGTATTTTCTAATATGCTT
The DNA here is from genome assembly GCA_037144355.1 of Eubacteriales bacterium. Lineage (GTDB taxonomy): Bacteria > Bacillota > Clostridia > Peptostreptococcales > Anaerovoracaceae > JBAWWY01. Next base: position 635 of record JBAWWY010000005.1, read on the forward strand.
ATTGTTACTGGGGCACTTTTAGTATTGATTGGACTTGAGAAATTCTTTAATCTTAAATCGAAACATTTGCATAATTATATTTTTCTTACAGTTTTTTCCTTTTTTCTATCCTATTTTAGCCTGGTAGACCCAAATTTGACAGCTCGTGAAATCTCAATATCTGCCATGGTAGTAATCATAAATGGGCAAAGCTGTTGGCTTTTATTTCACCGTGTTACCTTGAAATCTAGGCAAATGGCAATCTTTCCAGGGATTATTTTACTAGCTTTTGCCATGGTCAGTTTTATTAGAATCATTTTACTGTACATTATACCAAACCATGTGAATAATTTTTTCCAATCGGACTATATGAATTTGGTAGTATTAACGACTTATCTAGCACTTAGCGTTTTATTAGCAATCAGCCTTATTATATTGGTCAGCAGACGTCTACTTGAGGAAGTGCGTGTTGAGAAGGATAAGTACAATTTGGCTTTTAATGCTTCACCATATGCAATTCTCCTTACAAGATTGAATGATGGGAAAATATTTGAAGTCAATGAGGGCTTTACAAAAATATTTGGATATATAGCAAGTGAAGTCATCGGGAAGACAACGCTGGAAATAAACCTCTGGGACAAAGAACAGGAGCGTTCAGTGCTTATTGAAGATTTAAGAAATGGAAATACAGTTAGCGGGCATGAATTGAGATTTAGAGATAAAAATGGGAAAATAATCATTGGAGTGCTTTCGTCAAACTTAATAGATGTAAACAATGAAAAATGCATTTTGACAAGCATAAGCGACATCACCGAAATGTTCATTATGAGACAAGAAGTAGAAGAATTGGCGACACATGATTTTTTGACTGGCTTACCAAATAGAAAATTATTTTATGACCGTTTTGAGATTGCAAAGGCAAATGCGCAGCGGGAAAATGTAGAACTTGCAATTATATCTATGGACATAGATCTGCTTAAATCAGTTAATGATAATCTGGGCCATGATGCGGGGGATCAGGTATTAGTGGCAATAGGAAACAGGTTAAAAGAATTGTTGCGTAAAGTTGATACAGTGTCTCGATTCGGTGGGGATGAATTTGTGCTACTCATTTGGAGCGTGAGCAAGCATGAAGATATTGAAAAAGTTGTAAGTGGCATTCAAAATAGTTTATCGAAACCGATAAGTATAGGTGAAACTCTTGTAAATATTACAGTGAGTATTGGAATTGCCTTTTATCCCACAAATGGCAAGGATATTAGAGACGTGTTAATAAAGTCCGATGCGGCGATGTATCAGGCGAAGAAAAATGGTAGAAATAATCATCAATATGCCATAGAATAGAATACTATATTGAAAAAGGCTATCATTTTATTTCTTAAAGCGGAAATGATTAATCTGCACCACAGAAACCTTGAAATTCCAAAGGCTACAGGTCTTTGGGGTTGCTTATTTTTTGTCTTTAACCACAAGCGTTCAAAAAAGGTCCACAAACGTTAATAAATCACTTTTGCTTCTCGCATTTTCTTCATCGGTGATGAAAACTTCAGAAAATATAATTCGCTACCGATATTAAAATATGCTAAACTTATAACCAAAAGCGAGCAAAAAAGACGTGGATGAAATCAAGATGTGTATTGATATTTGTCAGATTAGGAGAGGGTATGAATGACGATTTGGATAGAAGATTTGCGGAAGCTAATAAAACTTTAGCTGCGCTGGAATTAAGTGAACAGAAGTATCGTCTTATTTTTGAGCAGGCTTCCATGGGTATTGCCAACACTTCTATGCAGGCTGAATTTATTGATGCCAATCAAAAATTTTGCGATATTATTGGATACAGCCAAGAAGAACTTAAAAATCTTAAATTTATGGAAATCACCCATCCAGATGATAGGGATATCAGCAGGGAGGGCGTTTTAAAATTAATTGATGGAAGCTGGCCTATATTTTCCATTCAAAAGAGATATATCAAAAAAGATGGATCTATCGTGTGGGTGGAACTTTCTTCTGCGCTTATGAGAAGTGCCGACGGAAAACCGCTTTATTTCACTACTCTAATCAGCGATATTTCTGATCACAAGATAAAAGATGATAATCTAAGGAATAGCGAAAGATTTTTAAGAGAGTCTCAAAGCGCTGCCCACATCGGAAGTTACAATACCGATTTTACCATCGGTATGTGGAGAAGTTCGGTGGAGCTGGACAGAATATTCGGTATAGATGACGATTATTGCAGGTCTATTCAGGGTTGGTTGGATATAGTTCATCCTGAGTGGCAGCAACGGATGAGTGGTTATCTAACCAAGCTGCTTGCAGAGGGGTCGCGTTTTGATTTTAAATATAAAATAGTTCGAAAGAATGACCAGCAGGAACGCTGGGTACACGGACTCGGAGAATTGACATTTGATGAGCAGGGCAATGCGGTCAAGCTCATGGGAACTATCCAGGATATCACCGAACAAAAGAAAATCGAGGAAGAACTGCTTAAAAGTGAAGAACTTTTCAAGGGCATGTTCGATGAAGCGCCATTGGGTATTGGGCTCTTCGATTTTACAACTGGAAAGGCTAATAAGATTAACCGCAAATTTGCTGAGATCATTGGCAGGACTGAAGAAGAAATTTTGGAGATGGATTGGATGAGTATTTCATATCCAGGGGATATGGCGGAGAATCTCCGTTTAAGAGATAAGATAAAGGCTGGAGAAATCAACGGATTTAATATGGATAAGCGGTACTACAAAAAGGATGGCTCTATTGTCTGGATCAATCTGACTGTTACCATGCTGGACCCGCTTGGATATCCTGGACAAAGAGAGCTTTGCATGATCGAGGATATTAGCGAAAGGAAGATAAACGAAGCAAAAATATTGAACTTAAGCTACTATGATCAGGTCACAGGACTCTATAATAGAAGATTTTATGAAGAGGAATTAAAGAGAATCGATGTGGAGAGGAATTTGCCTATCACTTTAATCATGTTGGATGTCAACGGGCTGAAGTTGACCAATGATGCCTTCGGACATAAAGCCGGAGACAATCTACTTCAGAAAGTTGGCACAATACTTAGAAATGAGTGCCGCGCAGGTGAAATTATTGCCAGAATCGGTGGGGATGAGTTTGTGATTCTGCTGCCAGGAACCGAGGAGCTTGCTGCGAGGAGCCTAGCCGAACGAATTAGCACAGCCACTGAAAAGGAAAGAGGGGATAGCCTCATCTTGTCACTCTCCATAGGAACTGCTGTCAAACGTGAAATTACTGCCGAAATGAATAAGATTTTCAAGGAAGCAGAGGATGACATGTACCGACATAAGCTCTCGGAAAGCTCAAGCATGAGAAGCAAGACGATTGATCTGATAATGAATTCCCTCTTTGAGAAAAATAAAAAAGAGATGCTTCATTCTAAAAGAGTTGGTGAAATAGCTGCAACTATTGCTACAAAATTGAATTTTATCAAGGAAGATATCAATCAGATGAGAATAGCTGGGATGATGCATGATATCGGTAAAATAGGTGTTTCTGATGCTATCTTGAATAAAACAGACAGACTGACTGTGGATGAGTGGCACGAAATTAGACGACATTCGGAAATAGGCTATAGGATACTCAGTTCCTCAAATGAATTCTCAGAAATAGCTGATTATATATTATGCCATCATGAGCGATGGAATGGTTCTGGATATCCTAGGGGGCTCAAAGGAGACGAAATATCACTTCAGGCAAGAATCATATCCATTGCGGATGCTTACGACGCTATGACATCGTATAGAACCTATGGCAGCGAATTAAGCATTACAGAAGCCATAGAGGAGATCAATAATCATTCTGGATCCCAATTTGATCCTATGGTTGCGAAAGTGTTTGTGGAGCAGATTCTAAGACCAGCATCTGGAATAGGAATTGGGTGTATATTATAAATATAGAAAACAAAATATACTATTGCTCTATGAGAAAAAGCGGGGGATTGATTATGCCTATATTGTTTGGAATTTACGTATTATTAATAACTGCGGCTATTGGGCTCAGCTTGTATGCGACGATACTCCTCATCAAGGCTCTAAAAATATATATTAGAAAGAACTCTTAATAGCGAAAAGGGGATGATGTTTTGACTTTATTTACATCACTTATTGTCAGGGTTGTTCTTATTATTACAATAACCAATGTGGTTATATTTTATGTTATGGCTAAAAGAAAATTGGCTATTACGGTTCCCTTCGTTATCAGCGTTATACTTGTTACATTAGTGCCCTTAATTATTAATATTTGGTATGATCTTTACAGATTTGGAATTAAATAGAGAAAGCACTGCAAAATGCAGTGCTTTCTTCTAATATCTAAGCGTAATCTATTAAATTCCCATTAACAAGCGGTTTAATATTACAGCTGTTTCAGCTCTTGTCGCAAGACTAAGAGGATGAATGCTGTCATTGGAACCCATCACAATACCGTTTGCCATCAATAAAGAGACAGCTGCCTGGGCATATCCATTTATTGTGTCAGCGTCGTTATATGCCGACATATCTGAAGCAGATTCCTTCAAAGTTATATTCTTGGCCGATAAAGCTCTTGAAAGCATAGTCATCATATCTTCTCTGGAAATAAATTGATTGGGAGAAAACTGATTCGATGATGTGCCAGAAGCAATACCGAGGGATTTGGCAATACCAACCGCCTCATTGTAATAGGCGCCTTGAGGTATGTCGCCGAAATTGGTTCCTGTAGTTGAAGCTAGGTCTAGGGCGCGAACCAGCATGACTATGAAATCAGCTCTGGTTACATTACTATCAGGGTCAAACTTACCGTTGCCAACTCCGTTGATAATCTTATCTTCGTGTAATTTATTAATTGCCTGAATTGCCCAGTTTTTGTCACCGATGTCATTGAAATACTTTGTCGCATCAGCCTTCAAGCTAGCAAGCAGTTCTTGGGCTTTTGCATATGCTGCTTCTCCCTGAGCATTGGAATAAGCGTTCAAGTATTTGGCAGCAGCAGAAGGACTTGATTCGTTATAGAGCTTTAAAGCTTCAGCTTCCAGACTTGCCTGATTTGAAAACTCTTTTGCTTCAAATGCTGACCAAGTTTCAGAAACAGTTCCGATTGTCCTTGAATAGTTAAGATCTACATATTTTCTTAGACTGTCAAATACCCAGTATGCCGAACCTTCTTTATCATCCATAGTTCCTTTAGTATAAGCTTCGGGGAATGTTTGAGTACCATAATACCATGGAACATATGGACTTGTCTTGGAAGTACAGAAGCTCCACCACATTGCTCCCCCAATTTCCGAAGGTAGCCAGCTTCTAAGTTGAGCTACTGCCGTTACTTCGGTATTTGTGCGGCTAACAGTTCTGACATCAGTGTGAAAAGGGGATCCTGTGGCGGGATTTGCTTTGTAAGAGGGGGTGCCTTCATAAGCAGTTCTTAATATGCCAATCAAATCCTTGGGCGTAGTCCCATCCTTAGTCAACATTTCACTAACAATACGATGCCTAATATTATTGTATTCGTCTGCTTGATTTGCGGGTTCACCGTAAACATCTGCAAAGCTGAATGGTCCCTTCGTAGGATCATACCATTTCTTGTCGATGGCATATTGGACAAGATTAGGTGAATGTAATATATCGGGACTTTCAAGATCCACAACTCCGATTCTATAGGAATTTGCACGCATATCAAACCCATTGTCTGGAACTCTTTGTGCAATCCACTGTCCATCACGGGCAATTTCAATAAACCATCCTTCATTTGGATCAGCTACCCCATACATTGTGCCGGGGTCGCTGCTTAAATGATAGGTTTCACAAAGATTGCCCATAAGTTCAATGGCTTCACGGGCGGTTTTGCTGCGTTCGAGGGCAAGCTGGGTAAATTCTGTCCAGAATACCCCTCCAGGGATGGTTTCCCATGCTGCATCTTCCGAAACGCCACGAGTCCAGGACATATTATTTGCAATAGACACCTGATATTCGTTTATCCCAGTGGTAAAATCTCCAGGATAATAATTTTTATCGAAAATAGTTGAAGCTATATAGCTGTAAGTCATTGCTGGCTGGGGAATCTTAGCCCCGGCATAGCTTATATATAAATCGCCAGGGTTATAAGTCTTTCTTGGAACCACAACAAGATGCTGGGGCGAATCGCCGAGCTCCTCGCTGTGGGCTAACAAAACAGAGCCATCTGCAGTTTTATCTTTGCCAACCACGATAGTCGTGCAGGCCATTGCTGTTGTCACGGTCATAGAAAAAATAAGAGAGAAAACCACTACCATTGTAAAAAATCGTACAACATTTCGCTTCATATTTTATTTCCTCCTTGATTTAGATAATTGTGAATAATTTAAGACCATAATTTGCAAGATAATGCAATTATACACTTATAGATTTTTATTGTAAATTATCGGAGCGGCAGAAAATAGGAAACAAATATAACTTATTATGATGTATATTATAGTAAGTTATATTTTTTTATAATATATCAGCGAGGTGAAGATAATGATTGAAAAAATTGGAGATAGGGTTCCTAAAATTGGGAAGGATTGTTTCATTGCAAATACTGCTATGATATTGGGGGACGTGGAAATATCAGACAACGTAGCTATTTGGTTTGGGGCTGTGATACGAGGGGATCTTGCCAAAATTATAATTGGCAGAGGTACAAATATACAGGACAATTCAGTAGTTCATGTTTCCAAGGATGTCCCGACAACAATAGGAAATAATGTAACTATTGCTCATGGCTCAGTCATTCACGCTTGCACGGTTGGAGATAATTGCCTTATAGGCATCAAGTCCGTCATCTTGGATCATGCTGAAATTGGAGAAAATTCCATCATCGGAGCAATGTCATTTGTAGGAAATGGGAAAAAAATTCCATCCGGAGTCATGGCAGTCGGCGTACCTGCTAAAGTTATTCGCGAGCTTACGCAAATGGAAATTGAATCACTCAAAGGTTATGCAGAAAGAAATTATAAAAACGCTAAAGACAATTATTTGAATATAAAATAAAACATATTTAAAACGCCGACAAATTACTTTGGATTAATAATTATAACCGATTAAAAAAAGAAAACAGCTGTCAACTCTATTTAAGAAAACAGCTGTTTTTGATTGTTGATTTTACTATTTTAGCATTGAGTGGATAATTGGTGCAACAATTAGGGATATTGTCCCCATTACTTTAATAACTGCATTTAGCGAAGGACCGGCGGTATCCTTGAAAGGATCTCCAACAGTATCTCCAACGATTGACGCTTTATGTGCATCTGTTCCTTTTCCACCATGATGTCCGGCCTCAATATGTTTCTTTGCGTTGTCCCAGGCTCCCCCTGCATTGGACATTGTAAGGGCCAAAAGTACTCCTGTGACAGTTCCCCCGACCAGCATGCCCCCAATCACTTCAAGGGCCATATTTGGGTCGAATATGCTGACGGTAAATCCGACAACGATAATTGACATTGGAGCAAGCAATCCAGGTAAAATCATTCTTTTCAGAGCTGCTTTTGTGGAAATATCAACACATCTAGCATAATCTGGTTTGCCGGTTCCAGCAAGAAGTCCTGGAATTTCTCTAAATTGCCTACGCACTTCATTAATCATATCAAAAGCTGTATTTCCAACAGCTCTCATTGCAAAAGAGCAGAATAGGAATGGAATCATGGCTCCGAAGAGAAGACCCATCATAATCATAGGGCTTAGAATATCCAGTGAAACCAAACCTGCACGTTGAGAGAAAGCTGAAAACAAGGCTAATGCCGTTATAGCCGCTGAACCAATGGCAAAGCCTTTTGCAATTGCAGCTGTTGTATTTCCAACTGAGTCAAGTTTATCTGTAACTTCTCTGACAGAAGCATCTAGACCAGCCATTTCAGCGATTCCTCCAGCATTGTCAACAATAGGTCCGTATGCATCGATAGCAACAATGGTGCCAGCCATTGAGAGCATTCCCATTGCAGCAAGCGCTATGCCATAAAGACCCATAGCTCCGCCTCCGGGAACAAGATATGCGACACCAACCGTACAAATTATGATTATAACTGGCATGGCTGTTGATTCAAGACCTAAGGCAAGGCCAGCAATTGCGTTTGTTGCCGGTCCGGTTTTCGAGGCTTCTGCAATTGCCTGAACTGGCCCAAAAACTGCAGAAGTATAATACTCAGTAACTAAACCAATTGTTATATTGGCTGTAAGCCCAGCCATGATTGCAACAAAAAATTGCAAATGATGATCAGGGATAAAATACTTAGTTAAGAAAAAAGCAGAAATTGATGAAAGGATGAAAGAGGAATAAAGACATCTGTTTAAACCTGACTGAGGATTCTTTTGATTTCCTGTATAGATAAAAAATGAGCCGATTATGGAAGCAATTATACCAGCGGCTCCTATTAGAAGTGGCAGCATGACGCCGCTCAATCCATAAAGTGCGGAGCCAAGAAGCATTACTGCGATGGATGTTGCCGCATACGATTCGAAAAGGTCAGCTCCCATTCCGGCAACATCTCCAACATTGTCTCCAACATTGTCGGCGATGACTGCAGGATTTCGCGGATCATCTTCGGGAATGCCAGCTTCAATTTTGCCAACCAGATCAGCACCTATATCCGCAGCCTTTGTAAAAATCCCACCACCGATACGTGCAAAGAGAGCAATTAGAGATGCTCCAAAGGCAAAAGAGTCAATTGCGGCGATCATTTCAACATTTTGCTTTGCAACAAAAATAAACAGCAGGGTAACTCCTAAAATTCCAAGACCGACTACACCCATCCCCATGACTGATCCGCCTTTGAAAGCGATTGCCAATGCGGAGTGCAGGCTCTTCTGAGCTGCATGGGTCGTTCGCGCATTTGCCCTCGTGGCTATGTACATGCCAATATATCCCGCGATAGCTGAGAAAATAGCACCGGTCAAAAATGAAATTGCTGAAGCGAATTTATATTCCGTGAAAAAACCGAGAAGAAGAAAAATCAGAATTGTAATAGGGATAAGTGTTTTATATTGCCGATTCAAGAAAGCCATAGCGCCCTGCTGGATTGCCTCAGAGATCTCTATCATTTTGGCAGTGCCTTGATTTTCTTTTAAAACGGAAAGAGACAGGTAAACGGCAAATAAAAGTGCTAGCAAACCTGTCGCGACGACTAAAAATGTCATATTTCGACCTCCATATTATTTGAATTAATTGTTTTCAAATATTATATCTATGAATAAATACTAGTGCAAGTTTATTCAAAAAAACAACATTGAATATCATCCTATTTTGATGATGGCATGATAGCAAAAGTTGTCTACATAAGCAGAATTATGAGATATAATATGGGTGTTAATAAAATATGGAAGGGGCGTGTTCCTTGATGACAAATAATAGAATGAATCCAAAGGTTGATGAATATTTAAGTAAAACGAAGAATTGGAAAGTAGAATTTGGAAAATTGAGAAAGATTGTTCTTGATTGCGGACTTAACGAAGATATGAAGTGGGGCGTTCCTTGTTATACACTTGAAGAAAAGAACATAGTTTTAATACATGGGTTTAAAGAATACTGCGCGCTGCTATTTTTCAAAGGATCATTGCTTCAGGATGCCAAGGGAATTTTAATTCAACAAACAGCAAATGTTCAGGCTGGACGCCAGATTCGTTTTACCAATATTGGAGAAATTGTTGAAATGGAAGACATCTTGAAGGCATATATTTATGAAGCAATTGAAATAGAAAAATCCGGGTTGGAAATAGAATTTAAAAAGAACATGGAAATTACAATTCCTGAAGAATTGCAAATTAAATTCGATGAAGCCCCATCCTTCAAAACCGCTTTTGAAGCTTTGACGCCAGGTCGCCAAAGAGCATACGTTCTGTATTTTTCCCAACCCAAACAATCCAAAACCCGAGAGGCAAGGATAGAAAAATCCATGCAGCAAATCCTGAAAGGAAAAGGACTAAATGAATAACAAGAAAGCAACTATGAACGGCATGCTGCTATTGACAGCTTTGCTTTGGGGAAGCGGCTTCGCTTTCCGTAAAATGGCCTTAACCTTTATGACGCCATTTCTTTTAAACAGCGTGAGGTTTTATATTGGGTTTCTCTTTGTACTTGTTATATATATTTTTATGACTAAGTACGACAAGAATAAAAATAGAAAAACTGAAATAAGCAATAATACCAACCTCTATAAACCAATATCATACCAAGTATTAGGTGGCTTTGCGGCTGGAACAGTTTTGTCAGTGGCGGCGGCATGTCAGCAGTTTGCTCTTTCCTTTACTTCCGCTGGGAAGGCGGGTTTTATAACATCGCTTTATACAATCTTTGTTCCGATTATCAGCTTCTTTATTTTGAAGAGAAAAATAAAAAAGCAGGTTTGGGTTGGCGCTGCCTTGGCAGTCACTGGTTTGTTTTTAATTACTATAAGTTCTGGAAACCAATTTGTAATGGCAGACGCATTTGGTGATTCCCTAGTTTTAATAAGTGCAATTTTGTTTGCGGTGCAAATTTTAATTATTGGGCATTTCATAACTCATTCCTCAGCGTTGCTGCTTAGCACCGCTCAATTCTTTTCATGCGCAACATTCAGTCTTATTTTTTCCCTGCTATTCGAAAAGGGGAATAGTATTGCTGGAATATTAAGTGTTTCGGGCATTCTTATTTATGTTGGAATATTTTGTATTGGTGTTGCATATACTTTGCAAACCTTGGCACAGAAGAAGGCCTCACCTTCGGTTGCAGCGATAATTCTTAGCCTTGAGTCAGTGTTTGCTGCAATATTCGGGGCTATTATTTTGGGAGAAAGAATGAATGGCTTCCAAATAAGCGGATGTCTATTAATTTTCATCGCTGTTGTTTTGGCTCAGTATGAAAAACCCTCAATCGTATAAAGAATAGCAAATCCTTGTTATACATAAAACAATAAGGGCGGATTTATCCGCTCTTTTTCATCTGCATGATTGGTTAAATAAAATTTCTACCATTGGGGCTGGCTATTTGATATAATGACTTCCAATATCCCAAAGACAGACTACGGGATGCAATTAAACAAAGCAGTTATAGCTATACAAGAATAAGGAAGGAAGTTAAAATGTCAAATATCACTTCTCGGATTGACAGATTGCCCGTTACTCCAATGCTAAAGAAAATTTTGCTATTGACAGGTATTGGATGGATGTTTGATGCAATGGATCAAGGCATGGTGGCGGGAGTCATGGCCGCTATTGGCAAAGATTGGGCATTGACCACAGGACAGTTGGGACTTCTTGGGAGTTCAGGCATGCTGGGAATGGCTTTGGGCGCAGCATTATCAGGCATGGCTGCAGACAGATGGGGAAGAAGAAATGTAATTATTGGCACATTGATAATTTATGGCATTGCAAGTGGGCTTTCCGGTTTTGCATTGAATTACCCAATGTTGCTGGCATTGAGATTTCTAACTGGTTTTGGCCTTGGCGGAGAGTTGCCAGCAGCAGCGACGCTGGTCAGTGAATATTCACCTACCAGAATTCGCGGACGAAATGTCATATTGCTGGAAAGCTTCTGGGCTTGGGGATGGATTGCCGCAGCGCTGGTTGCGTATCTATTGATCCCCATGTACGGCTGGAGGATTGCATTCTGGGTTGGAGCTATACCTGCAATATTTGCCGCCTATTTGAGGAAGGCTATTCCAGAGTCCCCAAGATACTTGGAAAATGCAGGGAGAATCCAAGAAGCAGGAGTTTTGGTAAGTCAAATGGAGAAGCAAGCTGGGATAAATGAAATCTTTGAAATCCAGCATGATGAAAAGGATTGCAAGGACAAATCCAAGAGGGTTTCATTTATTGATCTATGGTCGAAAAAATACTTTAAAAGCACAATAGTTTTATGGACTATCTGGTTTGGTATAAATCTTGGTTATTATGGATTTGTTTTGTGGACACCGACACTACTTATGGACAAAGGTTTTGACTTGGTTAGAAGCTTTCAATTCACATTGATAATGTGTCTAGCACAATTGCCGGGATATTTCAGCGCAGCATATTTGGTTGAGAAAATAGGACGCAAGAAGGTCCTTTCAGGATATTTTGCGGGTACGGCGTTGGCCGCATGGTTGTTTGGGCATGCCGGAAGCACAAACGAGGTTCTTTTATTTGGATGCTTGTTATACTTCTTCAGCCTGGGTGCTTGGGGATGTGTCTATGCATATACTCCGGAAGTTTATCCAACTGCGGCAAGAGCTACCGGGATGGGTTGGGCAGCTGCGTTTGGCCGCCTTGGAGCCTTCTCAGCGCCACTTATAGTGCCGGTTCTTTATAAAGCATATGGAACTGAGACAGGATATACATATGTATTTATCATGTTGACTACCGTTTTCGCCATAGTCGCTTTGATTGTAGCTCTTTTAGGGAAAGAAACCATGGGGAAATCGCTGGAAGAGATAAGCGGAGAGTAAATAAACAACATAAAAAATATAAAGCAAAATAAAAGGCTACCCTTTGAGCAAATAGATGAAAAACCTAATCTAAACTCGTAAGGGTAGCATTTTGTTTAAAACCAGCTTGCATTTAAATTTCAATTGGTTGGATTATGAGTTTATAATAGAGGTGAAAGTGGTAAAAGAAAAGTTGAAAGAAGAATACTGAAAACTTTAATAATTTATGTGCTTGTACGAATATCGGAGGTGGGAGTTATTATGAAAAAAATATTGATAGGAATATTAATCCTTATCTTCATATTGGCAGGATCGATAAACTCTTTTGCAGTTGATGGCACTATAAAAAGTGTGGAAACAATATTAAAAGAGATTCAGCAGGAACAAAATGTCCAAAGCACTTTCAAGATAGATCCAGCAAAAGTAAGCATGGAAAAGCTGGAAGAACTGGGTGATTCTGTAATGGATTTGATGATCGGAAATTCAGAACTTCACAACCAAATGGATTCAAAATTAGGAGGCCCAGGTTCGGCATCTTTAAATTCATTTCATGCAAGGCTGGGATTCAACTTCTTGAAAGGCTATCCCAATGGCATGTTGACGTTGATGATTGCCGGAATGAATGGCAACAATGGATCAACCAATAAACCTCAAGACTTATTTGCAACTGATGTGCAAACTCAGAATGGCTTAATGGGAACACTGGGCTTTGGGGGTTTATTCCTGGTTGCGTTGATTTTGATATTATTAATGATAATATTGTTTCTTGTAATGAAAACAACAATAACAAAACCTGTAATACTATCCTTGGAAGCACCCATCGATGTACTAAAAAGAAGATATGCAAATGGAGAAATATCGAAAGAGGAATTTGAAAAAATGTCGGATCATTTGGGTGGGGCCTAATCTTTGTTATTGAATAGCCAGACGTCGCACTTGGCACGCTGGTAGATATTCATGGAAGGGCTTGTCACGAATTTATATTTGGCGCTTTCGTGGGCGAGGGCGATTATATCGCATTTCATTTCCTGGGCAGTAGAAATAATACAATCGTCTGCATTTCTTGCAAATATTTTAGTCGTCTCAATTCTTATATCATGTCTGAAGGCTATAGAAAGAGCATGTTTAATAGCATCATTTGCCTTGCTGTCGGAGCCTGGGATACTTGAATGAAGGGGCATATCCCTTGGAACCTCGATGACATAGGCCACAATAATCTTGAGGGAAAGCATATTTCCAATGGAACAAATGAAGTCGATTATCTGTTCTGTCCTTTGTGTTCCATCCGAAGGTATGAGAATGGTCTTGTTGTTCATGTCGGCTCCCTATTCTAAAAGGGACATTATATCGCTATGGGCCATATAATGCTCTATTGCTTCAGCGACAGATTTTGTGCTGCTGACTGTTGTCCCTACTCCTAGTTTCTTGAACACTATTTCATTTTTGGGATTGTTGATTCTTGCAATCGCTTTCTTTACCTTGAAATATCTTTTAGCCATCTGGCAGATTACCAAATTATCTTCGTCATGGCCTGTTGCTGCCACAATTACGTCCGCCCGGGAGCATCCGGCCTTTTCTAAGCCATCTATGGATGATCCGTTGGCATAAATAATATTTTCTCCGAATTCATTTTCCAATTCGCTTACTTTCCCCCGGTTCCAGTCAAGAAGGGTTACTTCGAATTTCTTGCTGAGAAGATCCTTGGTAAGGTAATATCCTAGTTTGCCGGCTCCGACAATTATAATATACATTTAAAAAGCTCCCTTCAATAGATCCAAGTATTTATTGCTGTTTGTCTCAGTAGGACAATAGCAAATGAAACCAAATTCCTTCTGGTAGAAATCCTTTGTTTTGGGGTCTGAAACTCTTGCCACTACAGTTGGAACATGGTAGATGGAGTGCGCTATCTGAGCAATCATCACATTTGTATTATCACCACGGGTTACCGATATTAGAGCGTCCGCAGTTTCAATTCCAGCTTCGCGAAGTATATCCTCATCAATCCCAGTACCAAGAATCATATTGATATTGTTTGGTTCCCTAAGTTTTTCAAATGATTGAATACTTTTATCAACAATTGAAACTTCATTGCCCTGGGATGACCAGGCTTCTGCAATGGTGCTTCCATTCCTTCCACAACCGATAATAACGATTTTCATAAACATGCCCCCATTTACTTAAAATTGTAGAGAATAGCTTAATATAATAGTATAATTATATATTATAAACTTACTTTATCCAATATGTTTCATAAACGGAGGTGGCGAATTGTCTTTTTATCGTGAAACAGATCTCCCAGTAATAGGAAAAAAGATCACGTTTATGACCCACGCCAATGACAAGGCAACATTAATAGTGCATCATGATGGGAAACGGGAATTTTACATTATGGACAAAGATGGCGAGCCTCAAGCGCAAATCAGCATGTTGGATGAGGAAGCTAGAAGGATTGGTAGTTTCATTTCGGGAATAACTTATAAGCCGAAATCCATCGAGGATCTTGAACTGAAGCTTGAAGGCATTGAAATCGAGTGGTTCACATTGGATTCAAATTCACCAATTGTAGGGATGAAGATGGGTGGTCTTGGAGTTAGAAAGAGAACCCAGGTATCAATAATAGCAGTCATAAATGAGGACGGATTTACACCGAATCCAAGCTCTGAATATATTTTTAACGCCGGAGATATCTGTGTCGTTATTGGCGATCCGGAGAATTTTAAATTCTTTGACGAATTAATTCAGTGTGGATGATCAATCTCTAGGAGGAATTCATATGACGCAAATAGTAATTTTCGAACTGGGTATTATGCTTGTGCTTTCATATTTCTCCGCTCTTCTTGTGAAAAAAATCAAGCAGCCATTGATAATTGGTTACATTTTGGTTGGAATAGTTATTGGCCCAAATGGAATCAATCTTGTAAAAAATTTGGATATATTGGAACTTTTTTCTCAAATCGGCATAGTCTTGCTGATGTTTTTCCTAGGGATAGAATTCTCGATAAATAAATTCAGCAGCATAAAAAACTCGGTAATTTTTATTGGAACATTCGAGGTTATATTGAATCTGGCAGCAGGTTACCTTATAGGTACACTAATCGGCTCATATTTTGGTTTTACCCAAATTGAGACATTGTTCTTCGCCTGCATAACCGCATTGAGCAGCAGCGGAGTAGTTGGAAAACTTATAGTCGAAATGAAAAGGACAGCATCAAAAGAATCCGAGATTCTAATGGGGGTAATGATATACGAGGATTTCCTGGCAGTGGTCTTATTGGGAGTTCTAAGCACGATTGCAATCAAAAACCATTTCAACATAGTAGACTCACTCTTTCCAGCAGCCAAGGCCTTGGTATTCTACGGAGTATTTTTCATAGTTGGAATTTTCATAATCCACAAACTGATAGACTATCTGGCAAAGATTGAATCTCAGGAATTGTTCACATCATTGACTTTGGGAACGGTAATGCTAACAGCAACAATAGCAGCTTCCATTGGCCTTTCTCCTGCTGCTGGGGGATTCCTTCTTGGAATGGTAATAACCAGCTATGATGTGGAGCAGAGGCTGCATAGGACTATTTCAGGATTTAAAGACGTTTTCCTTACTGTGTTCTTTGTTTCTTTCGGAATGCACCTGGATATTGGGAAAATATTTGGAATGTGGAATATTATTTTGATAGTGGTTCCTTTGTCCATATTTTTCGAGATTGCAATTACATCATCAGCTGCTTACATTTCAGGTTTCTCTCACCAAAAGGCTGTAAATATTGGGACCAGTATGATTGCAAGAGGTGAATATTCCATGATCTTCGCAACAATTGGCTTAGCGGCAGGGGCAATTTCGGAAAACCTTTATCAATTCACTGGCATATATGTGCTGCTTATGACTTTATTGACCCCAATTGCCATGAAAAATTCCAAAGGGATTACAAAGTTATCCTCCATTGTGACACCGGGGTTCATTAAATTTGGTGGAAAGATTTTCTCAGATACTTTAAAGCCAGTTTTAATGCCGGAAATCTTCAATATTCCCAAAAAGAGGGAGTATAGGTTCGCAAGCACATTTGCCATATATTCAATTCTTTTAATTGGAATATATATTTTAGAACTCGGATTGCTGGCATATGCAATGGTCGCTATGGACATAATAGCCATACTAATTATTTATTTCGTGCTAAAAGAAAAGATAGCTGAAAGTGAGAGTCTTATAAAGTATGTTTATAAGGATAGGGAAATCAAAAGCAAGAAATTGATATTCACTTTTATAAATATAAATATAGCAGCAGCATTGTTATCGATTTTGTTGACAATTGTCGCAAGCAAACTTATCTCTTCAGTTATGGTACTTGCACCGGTGATATTGTTCGTATTGTTTTTATCAACCAGTACATTCATATTATATAAATCAACTTATAAAAAATGAAAAAAGAAGTGACATTAAAAGAATGAAGGGATTAAGATTGACTAAATGTCCATATTTATGGTATTCTTCAGAAAGAAAATAAAGTCAAGAAGGCTTTTAATAAATCAAATTGCATTCCAATTTTACATTAAACCCATGAAGGGAGCTGTATGAGACAGCATTTTTTATGGGCTCTATTTTTTTGAGAAAGGCTGTTAATAGATGCATATTCCTGACAATTATCTAAGTCCTTCAACATGCGCTGTAATGGGAGCAGCAATGATCCCAGTTTGGTCAATAGCAGTGAAAAAAGTCAAGGAAGAGGTGACCAAGGTCAGAATGCCTCTGCTTGGCATTGGCGCGGCGTTCTCATTTTTGTTGATGATGTTCAACGTTCCATTGCCTGGAGGAACCAGCGGGCATGCAGTGGGTGGAACTTTGCTGGCAATCCTAATAGGGCCATTTTCCGCATGTATATCTGTAACAGTTGCTTTGCTTATTCAGGCTTTATTTTTTGGGGATGGAGGGATACTGGCATTTGGGGCAAACTCATTCAATATGGCTTTCGTATTGCCGTTTCTTGGATACTTCGTATATAAATATATCAAGGACAGAGTTCACTCTGAAAAGGGCGAATACATAGGCATGGCCCTAGGTTCATATGTTGGAATAAATGTTGCGGCATTATGCGCAGGTATTGAATTCGGAATTCAACCATTGCTATTTGCCAACACCTCAGGACAACCCCTTTATAGCCCATATCCTTTATCAATTTCTATTCCGGCGATGACCATACCTCACATTCTCGTAGCAGGAATAGTAGAAGTCGTTTTTACCCTAGCCATATTCGCATTTATAAAAAAAGTATCCCCTGGAACAATATATGAAGGGGCAAAGCAGAAAACAAAGGCAATTTATGGACTGCTGGTAGCCCTCATATGTTTGACACCTATTGGCCTTTTAGCAAAAGGTACTGCGTGGGGTGAATGGGGAACTTCCGAAATCAAGAATGTTTCAACCGGAGGAAGTCCACTAGGCTTTATTCCTGATGGAATGAAGAACGGATTTAAACTTGACTCGATTATGCCGGATTATGCCATTGGTGGCCTGCCAAATGGCGCGGGTTATATATTGTCCGCAATTGCCGGAGTTGCCATATTATTGATTATATTTAAAATTATAAGCAGTTTTAAGAAAAAGGGGACAGGGAATGTTTCCGACTGAAAATTTGGAGAGAAATGCTATGCCTGAATGGCTTATTAGAGATGAAAAATATATACCCGACTCGGATAAGGATACTTTTATCAATAAAAGCATTCTAGCCATGTTGAATATCATATCTAAGATAAGATCTCAAAACGTCTATAAGAGAGAAAAATTCAAGGTAAATGTCTATTTCAAGGTTGTATTCGTTTTAATGCTTGTTATTCTCCTATCACTCTCAAGAAGTTTCACATTTGTAATCATCATCAATATATACTTGCTGCTTATCCTTAGCATGATGCAAGCAAAAGAAATAGTCATTATCCTCAGACTAAGTGCCATAATGGCAGGGTTTACCTTCATCATCCTTTTGCCATCTGCATTTTGGGGTAGTGGCTATAGTATTGTAATGATCACTTCAAAAGTTTTCGCAACGATAACTGCTGTTAATATTCTCTCCCATTCAACGAGATGGAGCTCTATTACCAGTGCGCTTAAGAGGTTTTTTGTGCCTGATATTTTTATTTTAGTGTTGGACATTACCATAAAATATATAGACATGCTGGCGGAATTTTCTCTTAATATGCTATATGCACTCAAACTTAGATCGGTAGGAAGGAATAAGAGGAAGTACACATCCCTGTCAGGAATAGCGGGGACATTGTTTATCAAGTCAAAAGAAATGTCGGAAGATATGTATTCAGCAATGGAATGTAGAGGTTTCACAGGGGAATATCTCATATACAAGAGATTCAAATTCTCGTTCGCCGACTTTGTATTTATTTTAATCAACATGTGCATACTATTTATCTTTATGTATTTAGGAAGGGTTTAAAATGATTGATATTAAGGAAGTATCTTACGCATATTCCGGCATTTGCGCCCTAAACAAGGTAAACCTCCATATAAACAAGGGAGAAGCTGTTGCCTTGATGGGAGCAAATGGAAGTGGAAAGTCCACCATGCTCAAATTGATAAACGGCATTGTCTCACCTGATAAAGGTGTATATAAATTCAACGATGAGGAAATAACCCTTAAAAAACTTCAGGATAATAAATTTGCAAAGTCGTTTCACCAAAAAATCGGATTCATATTTCAGAATTCCGATACGCAGCTATTCTGTGCTAATGTCTATGAGGAGATTGCTTTTGGTCCTAGGCAGATGGGATTTTCCGAAGAGGAAGTCGATGCAAGAGTAAATGATTGCCTCAATCTTTTAAATATTCATGACTTCACTGAAAGGCAGCCTTATCATTTAAGTGGTGGGGAAAAAAGAAAAGTTGCAATAGCTTGTGTTCTTGCCTTGAATCCGGAGGTGCTTGTGCTGGACGAACCTATGAATGGCTTGGATCCAAGAACACAAAGATGGCTTGTGGAGTTCCTTGTTAAACTTAACAAAGCGGGTAAAACTTTAATAACTTCAACTCATAATCTTGAGTTGGTACAGGAGATTTCAAAACGAGCCATCTTATTCGACGAGCATCATAACATAGTGGCAGATATGCCTACGAACAAATTACTAACAGAGATTGAACTTTTAAAGGAAGTCAACCTCGTTGATGAATATTACCACAAACATGACGGGAATCATCATGCACATTTTCATTTGCACAATTTTGAACTTTAACAATAAAAATTATAATCAATGATTTTCCGCAAACGTAACATTTATTATTCTAAATCAATCTAAAATTCTCACCTTGATTCGAATAGCATATTATTTATTTTTTCCAAAAGAAGTATATAATATATTGTACAAGGAGGTGATTCGAATGCCTATCTTAGGAGCATACATAGTGCCACACCCACCAGTCATTGTCAGCGAAGTGGGGCAGGGCAAGGAAAAAGAGATTCAAAAGACAATAGATGCTTATGAAGAGGTTGCAAAGCGAATCGCAAAATCAGACCCCGAGACTATTATAGTAATCACGCCACATGCGATTTTATATTCAGACTATATACATATCTCTCCAGGTGTTGGAAGCAACGGTTCTCTCAGGAAATTTGGAGCGCCTAGTGTTTCTGTTCAGGCGCCATACGATATAGACCTCGTTTCTGCAATTTCATTTGCGGCATCTGAAGCAGGAATTCCTGCCGGCACAATGGGTGAAAAAGACAACACCCTTGATCATGGCACCCTCGTGCCGCTTTATTTTATCAACCATCATCTTAAACATTACAACCTGGTAAGGATTGCCATATCGGGGCTTAGCCGTGAGGAGCATTATAATTTCGGAATTTGCCTAAAGAATGCAGTAGACGAGATTGGAAGAAGCGTTGTCATAGTCGCCAGCGGTGATTTATCCCACAAGCTTTCAAGTGACGGGCCATATACCTACGCAGAGGAAGGCCCTATTTTTGATAGAGAGATAACAAGAGCCATGGAAGAAGCAGACTTCCTGAAATTTCTAAATATTGAAGAGGAACTTTACAATGCTGCAGGAGAATGTGGACTTAATTCCTTCATTATTATGGCGGGAGCATTGGATAAAACTTCGGTTGAAGCAGACTTGCTATCTTATGAAGGTCCGTTCGGAGTAGGTTATGCAGTTTGTGCATATAAGGTTCTAGGGCAAGACCCTAGCAGGGACTTTGGGGTTCAATCTAAAACATCTTTAAGTGACCATCTTGTAAAGATTAAGGAAAATGAGGACCCTTATGTCAAACTTGCGAGACAGGCGTTGGAAACGTATGTGTTGAGTGGGAAAACCATGGAGTTGCCAAAAAATACTCCGACTGAACTTCTTGAAAAAAGGGCAGGAACCTTTGTCACTATTAAAAAAAATGGCAGGCTACGTGGATGTATAGGCACTATTGGGCCAACTGAACCCACGATTGCGGAAGAAATAATTAGAAATGCAATCAGCTCTGCGGCTTCGGATTTCCGTTTTCCGCAAGTAGCAAAGGAAGAATTAGCTCAACTCGTCTATAGCGTTGACGTCCTAAGCACACCAGAACCGGTCCAAAACAGGGGACAACTTGACGTGAAACGTTATGGAGTCATTGCCACATCAGGACGAAAGAGGGGCTTGCTGCTTCCCAACTTGGAAAATGTTTCAACTGTAGATGAGCAAATATCAATCGCTTTACAGAAGGGAAGCATTTCTCCGGATGCCGCATATAACCTGGAACGTTTTGAGGTGGTGAGGCACCATTGAAAGAAGCTCATTATTACAAAAATTACAAAACCCAAGATGATGAAAATGATATAGTCCAATGTGAATTGTGCCCCCATTTTTGCTTGATACATGAAGGGAAGAGGGGTATTTGTCATGCAAGACTTAATGAAAAAGGTGTGCTTTATGCAGAAAGCTTTGGACAAATCACATCAATTGCCCTGGACCCAATTGAAAAAAAGCCATTGATGTTGTTCAACCCGGGGCATTTCATATTGTCGGTTGGCAGTTATGGTTGTAATTTCAAGTGTAGTTTCTGCCAAAATCATAGCATTTCAATGGCAGGGAAGGATGATCAAAGAACAAGCTTTATCTCTCCGGATGAACTTATTTCAAAGGCAATTGATATGATTCCCAACTGGAATATCGGTGTGGCTTTTACATATAATGAACCATTGATTAGCTACGAATATGTTTCAGAATGTTCAAAGCTGGCACACCAGAAAAAACTGAAAACTGTGCTGGTTACCAATGGATTTATCAATGAAAAGCCTTTGCTGGAATTGCTGCCATTTATTGATGCTATGAATATCGACTTGAAAAGTTTCTCTCCAAGCTTTTACAAAAAGATCGGAGGGCTGATTGAACCGGTAAAGAGAACTATTGAGATCTCAGCAAAAGCCTGTCATGTGGAAATCACAACCTTAATAATTCCTGGGGAAAATGACAGCCCAGATGAAATGGATGCATTATCCTCTTGGATTGCTTCAATTGATAGTAATATTCCACTTCATATCTCCCGTTTTTTCCCAAGATATAAAATGACTGGCAAGCCATCAACTCCCGAAGATACAATTTATCTGCTTTCTGAAATTGCGCGTAAGCACCTCATCCATGTATATGAAGGGAATTTGTAAAACTTCAACGAATAAAAATCAATATACACAAAAAAACACATGTGGATATTGATTTTTTCTTTCAGATTGATAAAATAAATGTACATAGAAGCCTTGGATATCATCTCGGATTTTGATGATATTCAATTTAGATGCGAATATTGAAGTGAAAGCAATGTAAGCAAATCTAGCCAGCAAGTTAATATACGTATTAGAGAGAAGAACCTACATTGATAATTGCGCAATCTTCGCTTAAATGAGAGGAATGAGTGGTTATGAGAAAAAAAATATTATCTTGGTTTGTTGTAGTTCTTTTGGTTTCAACAATGTTTCCAACTCAGGTATTTGGAGGTAGTGTGCTTGTAGCACCTGAAGTTGTAAGCGCAACAACCAACGAGGCTGGAGATACTATCACCATTACATTTGACAAGGATATGGCAGATCCATCAGCAGACGTGGATAGCTTCATAGTCAATATCAATGGGTATAGTTCTTGGTCTCCAACTACCCAGGCAGTTGCCGTGACCAGCGCTGCAATAAGCACTGACCCGGCTCAAATTGACTTAACTTTGGGAACACCACTTAAGAGGGGCGATATTATAACCTTTGACTATGTTCCAGGGAATGTGGCAGCGCTAGATAGTACCACTCTTGCAGCTATTTCGGCAGAACCTGTAACCAATGCGGTTCCTGTTGTTATAGAATCCAATCTTGTTGGTGACTGGCAGGCGTATGACCATGTTGGCAATTGGGGAGAGAGCCCCTTCACAACTGGCGACGATCCAAGGGGTAACGCATACAACAGGCATATTGTAATTGATGGAGCAGAAATTACTTTTTATGGATATGGATCGCCAGCTTATAAAGATTTTCTTTACTTCCCAAGCGATGAAACTGCCGCAAAAGGATTCGACTTCGATCTCGATATAAGCGGAGTTATTTATCACAGCATGGAAGGCGGCGGCTTCATGTTCAATACACAGATTATTGATGGATTGTTATCCGGATATTGTGTTTTGATTCGGGATGGCGGATATTATGACGATCAAGATGTATATATCCCCGGGAATATAGCTAAACTATATCAAATTGATGGAATAGACGTGGATGATTTCCATGATGGCTTGGCAGGGGATATGGACAATCCCGCATATATTACAGAACTTGACTCTGCAACTTTGACAGATGGGAATTTACACTCTATCAGACTGGAAACATCTGCAACTACCGTTGATTTATGGGATGGAACAACAAAGCTAATTGACAACTTTTCACTTCCTGAAGCATACGGAAATGGAATCGGCATGATAGCAAGTTATCGTTCCCATGGATGCAGCCAACTCTCCATATTCAAGTTCAGCAACTTGAATATTAACGGTATCGCGAATTTGGACGCAGTATTAGCTGGTACTAGGGCAAACTTGACATTTTCTCCACTTGAAGGGGCCACTGGCGTAAGTGTGGAACAATCATTGGACGGAATAACTTTTACACCAGCCACGCTATTAACTCCAATAACTGTATCTTCAACGACTGCAACAGTTACTGGTCTCGCCAGCAAAACAACATATTATTTCAGGCTGGTAATAACTGGAGGGAAATTCGATGGTCTATCCAAGGTAGCAACGGCAGAATTTGCCCCAGGACCTATTGTAGACCTTGAGGCTTCAGGGGGCAACAGCTCTGCAAATCTTACTTTTTCAGCACCAGAAGGAGCGACAGGCATTGTAGTTAAGCAATCCACGGATGGAGCAATTTATATTGATTCGGAAATAACTGAGACCTTGACCGAATCATCCACCAGCGCTACGGTTACCGGATTGATCAACGGACAAGAGTATAGCTTCAAGTTGATTGTAACGGGTGGCGCTTATGCTGGACAATCAAACATTGCGACAGCAACTCCAAGGGTTAGACATAATGGGGGAAGCGTGGAACCAGTAGTGGAAACACCTCCTGACATGTTGCTTTTCAGTGTTGGGAATACGGATTCATTCCTAAAATTAGGAACTGGAAATGAAATCCGCAAGCCAATGGATGTAGCGCCAATCATAACAGGAAATCGTACTTTGCTGCCAATCAGGTTTGTTATTGAGCCATTGGGAGGTAAAATTTTATGGAGCCAATCAGAAAAGAAGGTAACAATTACTAGGGGTGACATCACAATTGAACTTTGGATTGGTAACAATACAGCTAAAGTCAATGGCGTTTCAAAGATAATCGACCCTGACAATTTAAATGTAAAACCGTTATTGATCTATCCCGGACGAACGATGCTGCCACTAAGGTTTATCTCTGAAACACTGGGATGCAACGTTGAATGGAACCAGGAAACCCAACAAATAACAATTACAAACTGGTAAGGTTATACTATTAATTAAAAATTGTACAATGTAAATAAATAAGAATTTTGAAGCATGAGAAAACTAAAATGCTCCCCCAGATTTGGCAGTCATCTAATGAGATCTGCTACCTTGAGGGGAGCATTTTATATATACCCAAATTCATTATAAAAACTATACAACAATAACATATTTATTAATAAAATGTGGCATATTAGTTATGTTTTATAATACTATAATTAATTATGGAAATTTTAAAATAATTTATCAAATATTAATTCGGAGGTGTTATTTTGAAAAGAAAATTATTAAGCATCTGTCTCACAACAGCTCTCATCATGAGCAGTATCAGCCCAGCCTTTGCAGGATCGTATACCGTGAAATCCGGGGATGTGCTATGGAAGATTGCATCGCAATATGGGACCACCTGGCAGGAATTGGCAAAACTTAACAAACTTAATAATCCAAATCTAATTTTCCCAAATCAGATAATAAACACTCCAGAAAAAACCACTCCTATTCCAGTTCCACCGATAAAGGTGCCGGACGTTTCAAAAGTGGAAAAGTCATATGCTGATTATGTTAAATCTGCAGACGTTAAATACGCTTATAACATCGCAGATCAATTATCCAGCAATCCAGAATTTTTCAACTCGGATCTTGGCGGCAGAAATTCGGGAAGCGACGCTGAACATAGGGCGGCAGATTTTCTAGCTCAAAAAATGACTGAAATCGGACTAAAGGATGTATCGAAAGATGCCTTCAATGTTGCCAAATGGCAGTTCAATGGATCAACTTTAACAATAGATGGTGATAAAACAGTAATCAAGCCGTATTCGTATGCTTCAGGGGGAACTTCCCCAGAAGGTATCAGCAATGAATTGGTATACGTTGGGCAGGGAACAGCTCCTGATTACGCTAATATAGATGTAAAGGGAAAGATAGTTCTTGTTGACATCAATCAGAGGGCAAATTGGTGGGTGACATTGCCTACTTTGGAAGCATCATTAAAAGGTGCATCTGCCATATTGACAGTGCAAAGAGGTGGATTTGCTGAAATTGCCTCGGACGCATTGAATTCCCAAGACATGTGTGGTCCAGTTACCATACCATCTCTTAGTATAAGCGCCAAGGATGGAGACTATCTCATTGCGCTAACTAAAAAAGGTATTGTGAATGTAAATCTTAAGGTTGACAACATAGTAGAGCCAGGAGGAACCAGTTATAATATCGTTGGAGAAATTCCAGGGAAGAACCCAAATGAAATGGTCATAGTGGGAGATCATTATGATGCCCATTTCCTTGGATTCCAGGATAATGGCTGTGCAGTAGGATTGACACTGGCAATTGCCAAAGGAATGATTGATTCAAATTACAAGCCTGAAAGAACAATTGTATTCATACTTCATGGATCAGAAGAATATGGGGCAATAAATTCAGCATCCGACTGGTCGATTGGCGCTTGGAACCAAGTTTTCAAAATTCATCCAGAATGGGTTGGAAAGGCATTAACATATATCAACTTCGAACTTCCAGCATATGAATTTGAAAAAGTAACCAGAACAGATTCGGCTCCGGAACTTCAGACATTTATTACGGACTTTGCAAAAAATAATCCTAATGCGCCCCAGCCTGTAGGAGTATTCCCAGGTGGAGTTGTTCCTGGCCTTGACACTTATACATACTCGGATGATTTCTCATATCAGATGGCAGGGATACCTTCTGCAGTAAATGGATTTTTATTCAAGTCGGATAATTCCGATGTAAATGATTTCTATTATAAAATTTACCACTCCCAATATGACAATAAAAGCACATACAACGAAGCCGCACTAAAATACAATTTGAAATACTATGGATCACTGGCAATGGCCATTGATCAAAGCCCATCTTTAGAGCTTGATTTCACTAAGCAATACGATAGAATGTCCACAACCTTCAATGCGGATATTGCAAAAGCCGCTGGAGCAGATGTAATATCATACCAGGCTGCTTTAACAGACTTGAAGACTTCTGCGACTACTTCGCACAATGAAACTATGGCGCTTAATAAGCTGTATAAGGAAAAACTAGCAGCAGGGGCAACGGAAGAAGTTCTTGCTCCTATCTGGGAGGCTGCTATGAAAGCAAACAAGGTGAACCTGGAAGCTTTCAAAATGGTTTCGGATAATTTCATAATGACATCAGCAGGTACTTCTCCAATAGTAGGACATGAATATTATCAGAACAATATTTCGTATATGGTTGATTCAATCGATTCTCTAAAAAAAGGCGATGTGAATAATGTTGTCGACAATTTACTTTGGCAGGTCAACGGATTGATAAATTACTATGCATACTCCTTTGACAAAGAGGTAGTTGACCATATGTACGCACAGCTCCACAACAACAAAGGCAATTTATATTGGAGCACTGGAAAAGTAATGCAAGATGCCGATGTGTATGACCTTACCTTATCTCTTAACGGTAAATATGGCACTAAAGGTGATTTCTCAGATGAAATTTCCAAATTGCAGGTGCAAGTCGCAAATCAGCAAATACTGCTTAAGGACATAATAGCCAAGGAAACTATGGCTGCAAAAGCAATAACTGCAAAACTTAAGGAAATCAACCTTTCAGAAGCCCTAAATTAAAAAAATAAAATACTCAAGAGGCCTTCTCAAAACCATGTCTAACGACATTATGGAGAGACGGCCTCATTTTTTTTGCCTTTGGTTTCGTAATTTAGGAAGTAAGTGATATAATGAGGAATATGAAAAAGTAAATTGAGAATGAAATAAAGAGAAAAAATGTAAATTTTCAATCTTGAGGGGAGTTGATATAAATGGCTGATATAAAGCAAAACTTTTGGGCAATGCCTATCGAAGATGTATTTGGTAACTTGAAAACAAGCAATAATGGAATCACAAATGAAGAGGCTCAAAGCAGGTTGAAAATATATGGAATCAACGGTATAAAAGAGAAAAAGAATAACAGCGCCATAATTTTATTCATATCGCAGTTCAAGAGCCCTATAATATTAATACTATTTTTTGCTATTGGACTTTCGTTTTTTTTGAAAGACACGGTAGATGCGTTGATAATACTTACTATTGTGTTGGCAAGTGGAATTTTGGGATTTTGGCAGGAATATGGTGCAAATAACGCTGTGGAAAAACTATTAGCCATGGTACAAATCAAATCTAATATTATTAGAGATGGAAAGGCGATTGAAATTTCAATCGAGAATATCGTTCCTGGAGACGTGGTGGTTATCGAGGCGGGGGATTTGATTCCTGCCGATTGCCTGATCATTGAATCAAATGCCCTTTTCATAGATGAAGCTACATTGACCGGGGAAACCTATCCTTTAGAGAAAGAGGCAGGAATACTACCGGAAGAGACGGCTCTAGCGCAGCGAAAGAATTCCTTGTGGATGGGCACCCATGTTATAAGTGGAAGTGGTAAAGCTGTTGTTTTAAAAACTGGCAAAGAAACTGAGTTTGGCCAAATATCCGAGAGGTTGAAACTTCGGCCCACAGAAACTGAGTTTGAGCATGGTGTAAAGCAGTTTGGATTTCTACTAATGGAAATAACTCTGATGCTCGTGATAGGAATTTTTGCAATAAACGTATATCTGCACAGGCCGGCTTTGGATTCTTTCCTATTCTCATTGGCGCTTGCTGTAGGATTGACACCGCAATTGCTTCCAGCGATTATCAGCATCAATTTGGCTCATGGTGCCAAGCTCATGGCAAAGGTCAAAGTTATTGTGAAACGTCTATCTTCAATAGAAAACTTCGGAAGCATGGATGTGCTTTGTTCCGACAAGACAGGAACTCTAACTGATGGAATTGTACAACTTCAGGCAGCTTTGGATATTGATGGAAACCAGAACGAAAAGATTCTTCTATATGCATATCTGAATGCATCATTTGAATCCGGATTTATTAATCCTATCGATGAGGCAATTAGAACTTATAAAAAATTTGATATCTCAAGCTATAAAAAAGTTGCGGAAGAACCTTATGATTTTATCAGGAAGCGTTTGAGCATTCTCTTATCAGAACCAGATATTAAAGCTCCAAATGGCAATAGTCAGATTGTAATTACCAAAGGCGCCTTGCTAAATGTATTGTCAGTATGCACGAAAGCTGAGTTGGGAGATGGGACGGTAGTAGACATTTCAGAAGCACAAGAGAAGATTCAAAAAAAATATGAAGAATATAGCAATCTTGGGTATAGAACCTTGGGTGTTGCATATAAAATCGGCATTGAATCCCTGCATGAGAAAGAACATGAAAAAGACATGATATTTCTTGGATTCATTACATTATTTGATCCATTGAAGGCCAATATTGTGAAGACAATCAACGAGCTGAAGGATTTGGGAGTGGACCTTAAAATCATAACGGGGGATAATCGCCTCATTGCTGCCAATGTAGTCTCACAAATGGGGATCGTCGGTGGCAAAATACTCACTGGACCTGAACTTCATCAAATGAGCGACAATGCATTGCTTAAACAGGTTCCAGACATATCTGTATTTGCCGAGGTTGAACCTAATCAAAAGGAACGCATTATAATTGCGCTGAAAAAAGCGGGTTACGTTGTTGGATATATGGGAGACGGAATCAATGACGCTTCGGCGCTTCATGCCGCCGACGTTGGTATATCAGTGGATAGTGGTGCGGATGTGGCAAAAGAAGCTGCAGATATTGTTCTTCTTGAGAAAAATTTGGAAGTACTGATTGATGGAGTAAAAGCTGGAAGAATAACTTTTGCCAATACTTTGAAATACGTATTCATGGCTACCAGCGCAAATTTCGGGAATATGTTCAGCATGGCTGGAGCTTCACTTTTCTTATCATTCCTTCCATTGTTGCCAAAACAGATATTATTGACAAACTTGCTGACCGATTTTCCAGAGATGACAATAGCCTCCGACTCAGTTGACGATGAAATGATAACTAAACCGAGACGTTGGGATATTGGCTTTATTCGCAAATTCATGCTGGTGTTTGGGTTGGTAAGCTCCATATTCGACTATATGACTTTCGGAGCGCTTATATTTCTTGTCCATGCATCAGAGATCCAATTCCGGACCGGATGGTTCCTTGAATCTGTTATTTCTGCTTCGTTGGTTGTGCTGGTAGTCAGAACAAGGAAATCTTTTTATAAAAGTACGCCTGGTAAACTCCTGGCTATTGCCATATTTTCCATTGTTGGGGTGACCTTGCTTTTGCCTTACACACCACTAGCAACGGTACTGGGTTTTAAACCACTTCCACTATGGGTTCTTGGGATGTTATTGGCAATTGTATGCATGTATATGATCACGGCTGAAATTGCCAAGAAAATTTTCTACAAAATAGTAAAATACTAAATGTGGCAGCTGCCACCACCATTTTTATCAAAATATCTCTGATGATATTCTTCGGCAATCCAAAATGTTGAAGCAGGGGTTATCTCAGTTACTATAGCCTTATTAAAGTGGCCGGAGTTGTCAAGCTGAAGCTTGGCATCCTCGGCTTCTTCCTTTTGTTTTGACGAATGCGTGAATATTGCAGAACGGTATTGGGAACCATAATCTGGGCCCTGTCTATTGAATTGAGTAGGATCGTGGATTTCAAAGAAAACCTTAAGAAGTTCCTTATAACCTATAACTGCCGGATCAAAGACAAGCTGGACTGCCTCCGCATGACCGGTTTCATTTGAGCACACTTGCTTGTATGTTGGATTTTCCGTATGACCGCCGGTGTATCCAACTTTTGCATCAATAACACCGATTACTTTTCGGAATTCTGATTCAACTCCCCAAAAGCAACCTGCTGCAAAAGTAGCTATTTCAAAGGCAATGACTTTATCGTCAAATGCTTCAATCGGTGCTTTCTCCAATTCGTCTAGAGGGTAAAAATCCAAAGCTACTGAATTGAGGCAATATCTAAGGCCGGTTGGCTTTGGCCCATCTGAAAATACGTGGCCCAGATGACTATCGCATCTTTTACATAATATTTCAGTTCTCGACCTGCCAAAACTATTATCATCGAGTTCATTTATATTTTCCGGAGCAAATGGCTGGAAAAAACTTGGCCATCCAGTTCCTGAATGAAACTTTGAGTCTGACTTAAAAAGCGGCAGTCCGCATGCGGCGCAAAAGTATACTCCATCTTCCTCTTCGTCGGTTAGAAGTCCGCAGAAAGCCGGCTCTGTTCCTTGCGCTCTAAGCACAATATAAGCTTCACGTGGCAATCTTTTAATCCACTCTTCTTTTGACAAGTTCAATTTTTTAACAATCCTAGGTTTAGCTGGAGCACCGTCTTTTCCCAATAGAGAAACAAGACTTGTCTCATTTTGAAAGCTAGGGTTTACATTTTTATTTTTAAACATTGGATTACACCTCCATATTATTAAACGGTTTTGCATACTAATATTTTATGCCCAAAATCACCTAAAATCAAACATGTTAAGATTGTGCGATTGAATTGACATTCAAGAGTGGGGAACATATAGTTATTGATTGTAGAGAACATATTTATTGTGTGAGGTGGAAGTATTATGGGATTATTCTTAGGGCTTGTAATAAGCAGTATTGGGCTAGGATATTTTATATATGGAAAGAAAATGCAGGAGCCAAGGTTTTTGTATATTGGGCTTGCAATGATGGTATATCCATATTTTTTCAGCAATATAATCGTAATGTTAGCCATAGGAATCATATTGGCTGTAAACCCATTTATTATCGGAAGGTACTTCAACTAGAAAAATCAGAAATAGCCTAAATTTTGATAATTTGAAATGGAGAATTAAATGAAAAATGAATTTGAAGCTTTTGTAATAGAATTTGTGAGATGTTTCAACGAGAAAAATGAAAGTGGACCTATTTGGAGAGAGCCTTGTTTTGCGTATGCAGATGCATCCGATCCAATGTTCTCAGAATTGAAATCCGTGATAGGTGAACATCATAAATTGCCTAAGGATATTATGGAGGATGGGAAGACCGTAATCGCATATTTCATTCCTATTGGCAAGAATATAGCCGACTCAAATATTCCTGGCTATTTTGCTTCCGAAGAATGGGCAAGAACCTATCTTGAAACTATTGATTTGATTAAATCCATCAATAATGGGCTTAATCATCTTTTTAGCCTTCATGGATGGAAAATTGCCATGACAGCGGACAACAGAAGTTGGGATCCGGAAACCATGAAATGCAACTGGTCCCATCGGCATGCGGCATACATCGCAGGTCTTGGAACATGGGGAGTCAACCATGGATTGATTACAGAAAAAGGCGTTTGCGGCAGATTCGGAACTTTGATTACGGATGCCTATATAGAACCAACAAAGAGACCTGAAAAGGAATACTGCCTATACAAACAAAATGAAAGCTGCAAGCTTTGCGTTAGCGCATGCCCGGTTTCAGCCCTTGATGTTCCTGATACCTATGACAATTGGGCTTGCAAAGCAGTAACGGATGAAAATGCAGAACATCATGAATCAATTGGATTTGCAGATGTTTGCGGCAAATGCATGTGCGGCATGCCTTGCTCTATGAATATTTCGGCAAGTTAATAATAAGCCATCGCTTCTATTTATCAATAAGTAGAAATTAAAACATAGATAATAATGCAGGTATTAAAAGCTGGAGATTAAATATGAAAATAGACATAATAAATATCGAAAGCGACCATCCGACCCTGGAAATTGCCAAGGGTCGGATATTGAGCGCCGTGCCCTCAGCCAGGCGCCGTGGATGCAAGTACATCAAAATCATCCACGGCTATGGCTCCTCCGGAACCGGAGGAGCCATAAGGCAGGCTATGCCTGCCTTCCTGGCCGGGCACAAAACCAGCGGCTTCATACGGGACTATGCGGTTGGAAGCGATTTTTCTCAGAATCGGGATCCCGGAGTACGTATTTGTAGCCTCTATCCTGAACTGAAAAAAGATCCGGATTATAGAAATGGAAACGAAGGCATATCTATAATTGTACTATAATATAAAAATCACAATCTGTTCACAAAACATTCACAAATAGAGTATATATTCATATTTAGAAGATAAATATTTTGAGAGGTGGCAAAATGCCAAGAATACTTATCGTTGACGACGAGGTAAATATAAGGGCAATATTGAGAAGATATGCAGAACTGGAAGGCCATGAAGTGGTTGAAGCCAAAGATGGACTTGAGGCTCTCAATAAAGTCAAAATTAAAGACTTCGATATTATTCTGATGGACATAATGATGCCTGAGCTTGACGGATTCTCCGCTTATAAGGAGATTCACAAACTCAAAAAAATTCCGGTAATAATGCTGTCGGCCAGAGGAGAAGAATACGACAAACTTTATGGTTTTGAACTTGGGATTGACGACTACGTTGTAAAACCATTCAGCCCAAAGGAAGTCATGGCAAGAGTCAATGCTGTTATTAAGAGATGCGGAGAACCAAAAGTTGAGCAACTTGATAAAGCTTCATTTGAGGGACTTGAGATTGATTTTACAGGCCGGGATGTCTTGGTGGATGGACGAAAAATAAAATTGAAACCCAAGGAATATGAACTCCTGTTTTATCTTGTGAAGAATAGGAATGTTGCATTGACCAGGGATAAAATATTGAATGGTGTCTGGGGATACGACTATTATCTTGATGACAGGACAATTGACGCACATATAAAAGCAATCAGGGCAGGTATTGGAAAATACAGAAAGTATATTGTTACAATGAGGGGAATAGGTTATAAATTTGAAGTTTAACTTATCAAGTATAAAATTTCGTCTTTGGCTCTACCTGACAATTTTTATTGTCTTTGTCATGGCTGCAATTTGGATGCTCCAGACAGTTTTTCTTGAGCCTTATTATGAGTTTGTAAGAACCTCCGATTTAAAAAGCGCCGGCGCGGAGATTGCAAAAGCATATGGTGAGAATGATTTTAAAACTTATGCCGAAGAAGTATCCTATAAGGACAATATTGTGATAAACATATTCGACCTACAAGGCAATTCAGTCTACGAGGCTAACAGCTTCGGTATAAGAGGACCGTTTGGCCAAGCTCCAGGAAACACCGATGTTCCAAAACAAGTCAAAGAAGGCCAGCAAACATTTCAAAAGGAATTTTTCGCAAATAGCGTTGCTGCTCTAAACAAACAGGACAACAAGGAAATACTTTTGAAATTCAGCGATTCAAAATTCAACGATCCGAAGTTCGACAGTTCGGTTCTGCTTTATGTTACAAAGGTTGCAGACGGGTATCTCTTTGTCTCGACGGAAATAAGGCCAATTGATGCAACTGCGAAGATTATTGAGAGCCAGTTGATGATAATAACAATCATTGTGTTTATCTTGGCGGCTTTAATGTCCATACTTATTGCGATTTCAATATCCAGACCATTGAGTAAAATAACACTTGCATCAAGAGAGCTTGCAAATAAAAGATTCCCAGATGATTGCAAGGGTGGAAGCTATGCTGAAACTAGAGAGCTTGCTGAGACGCTCAGAAAGACTGCAGCTGATTTAAACAAGGCAGAGAATCTACGGAAAGAATTCATAGGCAATATTTCACATGACCTAAGAACTCCCATGACAATGATCAAAGCTTATGCTGAAGCATTGAGAGATTTGCCAGACGAAACACAGGAACGACGAAATAGCGATTTATCAATCATAATACATGAGAGCGACAGGCTGGCGGAAATGATAAAGGACCTACTTGAACTTTCAAAACTTGAAGCGGGCATAAACAATACAGAATTTATGGAATTTTCCATTACGGATCTTGTTAAAGAGGTTTTAGGAAGCTACAACTTATATAAAAACAGGGATAACTACAATCTGCTATTTGATTACAAGGACAATATTGTGGTTGTTTCAGACAAAAAGAAGCTTGAACAAGTTCTTCATAACTTAATATTCAATGGGATAATCCACACAGGAAAAGACTTAACCGTTACTGTCAGACAGATCAGCTCAAATGATAGAATCAGGATTGAAGTGCTTGATTCAGGTGATGGGATTCCTGATGATAAAATTGATAGCATTTGGGAAAGGTATTTTAAAATCGAGCAAAATACAGGGCGAACATCTGAGGGAAGCGGCCTGGGACTTGCTATAGTAAAGTCGGCGCTGGAATCTATAAAGTCTGATTTCGGAGTATACAATAGTGAAAACGGCGGTGCGGTCTTCTGGTTTGAACTAAATCAAAAAAACAATTAGATAAATAATACCCAGCATTCATATAACTTTCATAACTTGTTCATAATTCATAGTTAGAATGAGGTTATGGAAAAATGGATGAGGGGGAATAAATGTGAAAAACTTAGGTGTTATCAAGTCAAAACTTAAAGAAACCATTATAAAAACCAAGGGAAGTATATTTAGTTCTAAAAAGAGGATAATTATTTCTTCTATTTGTCTTCTGTTAGTAATAGCAGGAGCTTTTTTTGCGTACAAGACAATCTGGGGAAGCAGCACTCAAGCCTCATTTACAGAAGCAACAGTGCAGAAATCAGATATACAGGTTGTTGTAAGTGGAACAGGATCTGTTGAGCCAATAAATAAATACAATATTGTGCCACTTGTGCAAGGGGATGTCGTTTCAGCAAACTTTGAAGAAGGTGACAAAGTTGCAAAAGGTCAGTTGCTTTATGAAATTAACTCGGTGGACATGCAAAACACACTTTCAAAAGCTGAAATATCTTTAGAAAAATCAATCATATCATACAACCAGACAGCAGATTCATACAAGAACTTGTCAGTTCAATCCGATATTAAAGGCAAAGTTGGAACAGTTTATATAGCAAGAAATGACAATGTATCTCAAGGAAGCAAGATTGCCGTTGTTTATGATGACAGCAGTTTCAATTTGAAAGTTCCTTTTAATTCAAGCGATGCGGAAAAACTTAAGAACGGACAGAAAGTCAATGTTGTAATTGACACAACTTTTGAAACCATTACAGGAATGATTACAAAAATTTATGATTCCGCAAGAGTACTTGCTGGTTCTCAAACAGTAACGGATGTTGAAATCAGCGTTAAGAATCCGGGAGCTCTAAAGGGTGGAACATATGGGACTGTTAATGTGAACGGAATATCCTCCTATGAAGGTGGAATTCTGAATTATATAACGGAAAAGATAATTACTGCCAGTGCTTCTGGAACGGTTGACCAAGTTTACTGCACTGAGGGACAATATGTTAAACCTGGAAGTATCTTGGCTAAAATCAGCAGCGATTCGGCGGTTAACCAATATAAGAATGATGCGCTATCTCTGCAGGATGCACAGCTATCCTTCGCAAATACGAAAAAGCAGTTGGACAATTACAATATAACTGCACCAATCGACGGAACAATAATAGAGAAATCCGTCAAAGCTGGAGACATAATAAATTCATCGACCAACAGCCAAACAGTTTTGGCGGTAATAGCAGACATGACAACCATGACTTTTAACCTATCGGTTGATGAACTTGATATCGCTAAAATCAAAAGAGGACAAGTTGTGGATATAACAGCTGATGCTTTGCCAGATGCAAAGTTTACAGGGGTTGTAAACAATGTTGGTATCAATGGGGTAACGTTAGATGGAGTTACTTCATATCCTGTTAAAATCATTATCAATAAACCTGTGGGGATACTACCCGGAATGAACGTTTCAGCAAATATAGTCGTTGAATCTGCTACAGGGGTAATAAGCATACCAGTTTCAGCGGTGAACAGGGGAAATTTAGTTTATGTAAAAGACGATGGGACGAAAAAAGCTTACGTTCCAAAGAGTAGGACTGGCGGTACAAACACCTCAATCAGCAATGCTAACTCTAATAGCAAAAGGACCACGCTTGCTATTCCAAATGGATATATAAGTGTGGAAGTGAAGCTTGGAATTAGCGATGCTAGCTACATTGAGGTTATTAGCGGTTTGAATGAAGGAGATACTATTCTTGTTCCTGTTGAGCAGGCTGCTACTACCACAACTACAACCACCAACACAAGGCAAAATTCATTCCCCGGTAGTGGGGGCCCTCCAGGAGGTTGATGAAAATTATACATAAGAATCAACAATAAATCCTAATGAAAGGGAATGCAATGGAAAAATTAGTAGAATTTAGAGATATATATAAAATCTATCAAATGGGAGAAACTATTGTAAGAGCCATTGATGGAGTTTCATTTGATATTATAAAAAAAGACATGGTTGCAATAGTGGGGCCTTCGGGATCAGGGAAGTCAACATGCATGAACATAATGGGGTGCCTGGATATTCCTACAAGTGGCTCATATTTCCTAAATGGAGAAGATGTGAGCATGTTGAAAAGCGACGAGTTGGCAGTAATTCGAAATCGCAATATCGGGTTTATATTTCAGCAGTACAATTTGATTTCAAAGTTGACCGCTCTTGAAAATGTAGAATTACCTTTAATATATGCAGGTATGCATGAAAAAGATAGAATCGAAATAGCCCAGCATATGTTGGAAAGAGTTGGGATACCGGAGAAAAGCAGCAGTTTCCCATACCAGCTATCTGGAGGACAGCAGCAAAGAGTATCTGTGGCAAGGGCTCTGGCAGGAAATGCCCCTGTAATTCTTGCTGATGAACCTACGGGAGCTCTGGATTCTAAAACGGGTAAGGAAATTCTGGAATTTTTACAGAAGCTGAATGAAGAGGGAAATACAATAATTTTAATAACCCATGATTTAAATATTGCCCAAAGAGCAAAAAGGATAATCACCTTGTCCGATGGGAAAATAGTTGAGGATTTTAGGAATTAACTTGGAAGGGAGAAGAACCCATGAATTTCAAACAGTCTTTTATTCTTGCAATAAAGAGTATCAAGGGAAGCAAGCTTAGGTCTTTTCTCACAATGCTGGGTATAATCATTGGAGTTGCTTCAGTAATAATTCTCGTTAGCCTAATTGATGGAATGTCAAAGGATATGGAAGCCAGCTTTGCCAAAATGGGTACTAACTTGATCAGTGTCAATGTAATGGGAAGAGGAACAAACCGTTCTGTTTCCATAAATCAAATAGAGACAATGATGACTGAGAATCAGGATACCTTAGCATCATATTCACCAGTAATCAACGTAAACAGCGCAATAGTTAAATATGAGACTAAAAGTGTAGACACAACGACTATAACTGGAACAAATGAAAATTATAATGAGATTAAAAATATTAATTTGAGTAGTGGAAGATATATTGAATATATTGATGTTTCCAGGCTAAACAAGATTTGCGTCGTTGGTAGCTATATTGTTACAAAGTTCTTCCCTGGAGCAAATCCAATAGGGCAGACAATTAAAATAAATGGAAACGCCTTTAAAATAGTTGGAGTAGCAGAAGTGGCTGAAGATTCCACCGCAAGTTCCAATGATGACAAGATTTATATACCATATACAATGGCCATGAGAATCTCGGGGAAGGGAACGATAGGATCCTATTCCTTTAGC
Source organism: Eubacteriales bacterium (assembly GCA_037144355.1). Classification (GTDB taxonomy): domain Bacteria; phylum Bacillota; class Clostridia; order Peptostreptococcales; family Anaerovoracaceae; genus JBAWWY01. The sequence continues at coordinate 38,385 of JBAWWY010000005.1, forward strand.
GCAGTAAACAAGGATACAATCGATCAAGCTATGGCTGCAATCAACAAGCTTATGCTATCGGTATTCGGTAATGAAAATGCATACAGGGTATTTAACCAGGCTTCAATGATTGCAAGCGTCAATAGTCTGACTAGCACGTTGTCACTTGTATTAGTTGGAATAGCTGCAATTTCATTAGTAGTAGGCGGAATTGGAATCATGAATATAATGCTTGTCTCTGTAATTGAAAGAACGAAAGAAATTGGTATTAGAAAATCGCTAGGGGCAAAGAGAAAAGATATAATGCGGCAGTTCGTAATCGAGGCGGCGACTACCAGTTCAGTGGGAGGAATAATTGGCATCATTGTGGGAATTGGTGTGGCATATTTGGCTGGCGGGCTAATCGGGCTTACAGTCGCACCCTCCTTTATGGCAGTTTTCATAGCTTTCAGTGTTTCGGTACTAATAGGAATTATTTTCGGATACTGGCCAGCCAGCAAAGCAGCAAACATGAACCCAATCGATGCGCTTAAATATGATTGATGCTTAAAACATCAATCAATTAAAAAGCTTGAAAAGCATAAAATAAATTCACGAATCGGAGGGAATAATATGAAAAAAATAGCAGCGGCACTAACAATTGCCATAATGATTCTCGGCGGCAGCTCAGGATGGTTATTCAATAGCAATATCTCTTATGCCAGTTCTTATACAGATAATACTGGAGAATTGCTTTCAGCGATGGGTATTATCAGTGGCGATTCATCTGGCAATATGAATCTGAACAGCGTCTTGACCAGAAGCGCGTTTTCAAAAATGATTGTCATGGCATCCACATATAAGGACCAGGTGGCAACAAATACACTATCGTCGATTTTTATAGACGTTTCATATTCCCATTGGGCGGCGCCTTATGTAAAAGTAGCGGTTTCAAATGGCATCCTTTCAGGTTTTAGCGATGGTAGCTTCAAGCCAGATAACGGTATAACTTATGAACAGGCAATAAACAGCTCGTTAAAACTACTTGGATATATTGGATCAGATTTCAAGGGAGGCTCTTTCCCATATGCCCAGATAAATATGGCGGCATCGGTTGGATTGACTTCCGGAATGAATTCCGGTGTAGGCCAAACGCTAACAAGACAAGATGGGGTAGCATTGATAACCAACCTATTAAACTGCAAGTTAAAGGATGGAAGCAAGACCTATGGGGAATCTTTAGGATATAAACTCAATAGCAGTGGCCTTATCGATTATGCTTCGGCTATTTCAGCAAATATGAAGGGCCCTATTACGGTAACATCTTCTTTATGGTATGAAGGCCTTGGGCTTGATGCATCAACGGTTAATGTTTATAGGGATGGCTCCAGGTCATCAATGGGAAGCATATTGACATTCGATGTTGCTTATTATTCCAAGCCGACTAATACAGTTTGGGCTTATAGCAAGAAAGTTTCAGGAATTTATGAAAAGGCATTGCCAAATCAGGATGCACCTTCTTCAATAGCAATATCGGGAAATACTTATCAGATTGGCTCTGCGGCAGCATATTCCAGCCTTTCATCGGTTGGTACGCTTAAGCCAGGGAACTCGATTACTATTTTGCTAGACAAGGATGGGAACATTGCTGATGCACTATCTTCAGATTTGGTAAGCTCTGAAGCCACCCTATATATTACTGAAATTGGATCAAAAATATTCCAAAACTCGGATAATGAAAATTATTCATCCGATTATATTAAGGGAGTTACAACAGATGGTTCATCGCAAACCTACGCTATAACAAACAACTCCGCATATGAAGTTGGGGATGTTGTAACAGTGGGGGTGGAAGATGGTTCCATGAATGTCTCAATTGTTTCGGGCTCTTCCTCGGGAATTTACGGAATTGTAGACTCAGACTTGATGACAGTTGGAAGCAGCGCAATCTCTGCAAGCGCTTCAATCTTAGATACATATAAAGGGGCTTACGCTACAGTATCACCCCAAAGACTAGACGGGCTTACATTGGATTCGAGCAAAGTGCTCTATTATAAAGCGGAAAACGGAAAAATAACCCAGATGGTTCTAAATAATGCGACTGGAGATGCAGCGGATTATGGTATTGTATTGTCATCCATAGTAAACCAAAGCGGCATGACATCAAGTGGCAAGTATACATATATCATTGATGGATTATCAGCATCGTTGAATACCTCAAATCTTACCTACAATGTCTCAAATGGACCTGCGGCTTTCTATATAAGCAGTGGAACATTGAAAAGCATGAGGAACATCACGGCGTTGAGAGGCAACAATATAACAAATGTCACACAAAGCAGCTTGTATTATACAGTAAAAATATTCAAATTCGCCGATGATGTATCTGTTTATAAAAAAATTGGGAATGTTTATGCATACTCAAACACGAGTGAGATGCTCATTGCCGAAAAGGCAGGAAAAGCAATTTCATATTACTATGACAACCTTCCTGAAAATGGAGGAAGAATTAGAATTATAATATTTTAATCCCATTATTTATATATATTGAAATCGAAAAATAGATGAAGTAAACTTAAGCAAGATCGACGAAGTAAATCATAATTTTAATAGGAGGTATTTAATGATCAAAAATTTCGTCTTAGACACAAATGTTCTTGTGCATTCGCCAAATTCAATATATACATTCGAAGATAACAATGTTATTCTCCCAATCATATGTCTGGAAGAGTTGGATAATTTAAAAAACAAGGAAGGACTAGTTGGTTTTCAAGCAAGAAACGCATTAAGAGAAATCAATAAGGTTCGGGAGTTTGGCAATATTCACATGGGAGTTGACTTGCCTGGCGGTGGAACATTCAGAATAGAATTAAACCATTTGGATGTGGACAATTTGCCTAATGGCCTAGATTTTAATAAAAATGACAATAAAATAATTGCAATTGTGAATAATATAAAATTATCCGATTTGAATACTCCAACAATATTAGTGACTAAGGATCTTTGTGTTGCTATAAAAGCAGAGTCGTTAGATCTCGCTGTGCAAGATTATCAAAACGATAAAATCAACACTGACGACATATATAAGGGGTTCAGGGAAGTTTCCATGTTATCCTCCGATATGGATAAAATATATAGGGGTGGGTTAAACCTTCCAGAAGAATATGCGGGTGAGGTATTCCCAAACGAATTTTTCTGTATTAACAGCATTGATTCGCAAAATCACAAGGCAATTGCAAAATACGATGGAGAAAAAATAGTGCCTTTAAAATATGACAATGAGGACGTATGGGGATTAATTCCAAGAAATAAAGAACAAAGAATGGCCCTTGAACTGCTTATGGATGACTCAATTAGCCTAGTTACATTATCGGGGGCGGCAGGAACCGGTAAGACTATAGTTGCAGTTGCAACAGCTCTTCAAAAAGTAGTAGAGCTTGGTTTGTATGATAAAATTGTGTTCGTCAAGCCAGTTGTTCCTGCGGGACAAGATATTGGATTCCTACCAGGTTCAGAGACGGAAAAATTATCTGTATGGATGCAGTCATTTTATGATGCTGCGGAAAATCTTTCATCAATGCAAATGCAAAAAAAACCTATAACAGATAGGCTGATTAGGAAAGATGGAAAGAAAGGTTTTAATGAAAAGCCAACGGCATCTGTTGATATATTTCTAGAAGGATTAATCGATGCAAAAGTTTTAGAAACTAAAACTTTGAATTACATGAGAGGAAGAACTCTATCAAGAGCAATAATAATTCTTGACGAAAGTCAGCAATTACCACCAGCACTAGTTAAGCTAATGTTGACTCGAGCTGGCAATGATTCAAAGTTTATTATGCTTGGGGACCCGTCAAACAATCAGATAGATTCAACGTATTTGGATTCTAAGTCAAATGGTCTTGTTTATGCCATCGAGAAGATGAAAAACAGTAAATTGACAGCGCATATCACTTTGGAAGAGGTTGAAAGATCTCCACTGGCAGCACTTGCATCAGAAATGTTGTAAAAAATAATTCAACAAGAAATACTTTTCAACGATGTTCAAGTAGAAAAATAATTTTCATGACCATTTAAAGAGACTTCTGAGGCAAAAGCTTCTGGAGTCTCTTTTGCTATTTTAAACACTGATTGATTATTGATTGGAAATATGAGATTATAAATGCGTGGGAATCTCCAGAAACTTCAGGATATAAAGATTCCCAAATGGGGGAGACAATGGACAAACTGAAAGCGCTCGTGGTAGATGATGAAATCAATATCCAGGAATTAATAAAATATAATTTGGAGGAAAATGACTTCGAGGTTACATGTGTTGACAATGGAACTGAAGTTATTGATATTTGCAACTCCAAAAGCTTCGATATAATTATTTTAGATTTGATGCTTCCAGGCAAGAATGGTTTGGACGTATGTCGGGAGTTGAGGCTTCTAGGATACAATACGCCAATTATTATTTTAACAGCGAAAACAGATGAAATAGATAAAATAATTGGTTTGGAATTTGGAGCTGACGATTATGTTACAAAACCTTTTAGTGTTAGAGAACTCATGGCGAGAATAAGAGCCGTCCTGAGGAGAACTGACCAAAAGCCCTCGGCCGTAAACGAAGAAGAGAATAGCAACATAATAATATTGGGGAAACTTCAAATCAACAAGGATAGCCACGAAGTGCATATGGGTAAAAAAATAGTGGAACTTACTCTGAAGGAATATGAACTTTTACTCACATTAGTCAGCAACAAGGGACGAGTACTAACCCGGGACCGCCTACTAGAATTGGTTTGGGGTTACGAGTACGAGGGAGAAACAAGGACAGTGGATGTTCACATAAGATACTTGAGAAAGAAACTTGGGGATAATGAAGATATAATCCAAACCATTCGGGGTGTTGGATACAAAGTTAAATAGGGAAAATAAAATGGAAAAAAGAATATTCATTTTTACGGTAATGATTGTTTTAGTTAGCAGTCTTGTATCAAGTCTAACATTGCTGTCTTTAAACAAGATAAATTATCAAAAGGAAATGGAAGATAAACTTACAGGTTACTGCAAGATAATCAATCGGGTTGTGGAAAATGAGCTGAAACTTGCCAAGACTCCTGATTATATCAAGTTGGCATTGGATTTCTCGAAGGATATTTCGGGAAGGATCACATTTATTGACGCTACGGGGAAAGTTATTGCAGATTCGTCCATAGCATTTGACCAATTGTACAAGCTTGAGAACCATGCAAATCGTCAAGAAGTAAAACAAGCTCTTCAAAATGGAATTGGCATAAGCCTGAGAAAAAGCGATACGTTGGGGCAAGACTATCTTTACGTAGCGATGCCTTTCAAATATAACAAACAAATATATGGAGTTACCAGAATAGCTTTCGAAGCTACGGTAATTAATAAAATGGATGCGGCATTTATTAAGATTATTTTAATTTCGCTTCTGCTTGGTCTAATAATCGGCGGCATATTTAGCTACTACTACTCTATATGGATCACTCGCCCGATAAATAAAAAGGGCAAGGAATTGGAAAATATAAGAAAAGAATTTGTTGCCAATGTATCCCACGAATTAAAGACACCTTTGACTTCGATTTCCGGGTATATTGAAACGCTTCAAAGCGGAGCCATAGATAAACCAGAGGTCAGAGATAAATTTCTTGATATAATCGCCATTGAAACATCAAGGCTTAATAGATTGATTGAAGACCTGTTGATAATTTCAGACATTGAAAGTGGAAGAGTTGCCAAAACACCCGAAAGGATAAATGTAAAAGAGAGCATTAACGATACGATAGAGTTTCTTCACAATATTGCTGAAAGCAAGAAAATAAAGCTTGCTACAAGTTTTGAAGATGGGGATATCTATATCAACGGAAGTCATGACAGATTCAAACAAATGATGATCAACCTACTAGAGAATGCAATCAAATATTCCAATGAAAACACAAAAGTTGAGATTGACCTTTATTGTTTGAGAGACATGGTAGTCATCAAGGTAAAGGATGAAGGCATTGGGATTGCAAAAGAACATATACCGAGATTATTCGAGAGGTTCTACAGGGTAGACAAGTCAAGATCCCAGAAAGTAGGGGGAACTGGACTTGGACTTGCCATAGTAAAACACATTGTTTTCCTATTTGAGGGAGAAATCAACGTGAAGAGCATGGAAGGAATAGGCTCTACTTTCACAGTTACCATACCGCGAGAAAAATTATAATATTTAACCTAAAATTTACATTGCTTTAATGTGAAGTTAACTTTATCAAAATATAATGAACTTGAATCAAAAGGCAAATCAAAAATTATATGGAGGATATTATGAAAAAGAATTTATTAATTCTGGCAGCAGTTGTTGTCATCGGAGCTTTAGGCTTGACAGCTTGCTCAGGAAGCAACACTACTGGGCAGACTACAGACAAGGGATTAACCGGAAGCGTAGTAATCGCAGGATCTACTTCAGTGCAACCACTTTCAGAAGAATTAGTAGCTGCATTTACAAGCAAAAATCCAAATGCAACAATTGAAGTTCAGGGCGGAGGATCAGGAGTTGGTATAAAAGCGGCAACTGATGGAGTAGCTGATATTGGAGCATCATCAAGAGACCTTAAACCAGAAGAAAAGACTGGACTTACTGAATATGTAATTGCAAAAGATGGAATCGCCTTGATTATCAATTCAAGTGTAAAGGTAACAGACCTTACATTGGATCAAGTCAAAGGCATATTTACCGGACAAATAACAAACTGGAAAGAAGTTGGCGGAGATGACAAGCCAATTACAGTAGTATCAAGAGAAGCTGGATCCGGAACTAGAGGAGCATTCATAGCAATTACTGGAATAGAAGGGAAAGACGCAGCGGGCAAGACGATTGACAATACAACTGAAAAAGCGATTGTACAACCTTCTACAGGAGCAGTAATGCAGACTGTTGCAAATACACCGGATGCAATCGGCTATACTTCAATCGGCGCACTGGATAATTCAGTAAAAACTGTAACACTAGCAGGAATTGAACCAACTGAAGCTAATATAATCAATGGAACATACAAAATGTCCAGACCTTTCATCTACATGACTAAAGGCATGGAATCAGAACTAACAAAAGCATATTTGGCCTTTGTTTTATCAGCAGAAGGACAAGCAATAGTAGCAAAGAATTATGTATCTGTAATTTAAAAGTAAGAAGTCAGAATTCAAGATTGGTCAATTAAAAATTAAATACTAAATCAGAGCCTGCCTGGCCTTGATGATTGACATATAAAGTGTTAATATCAATGAAGGTGGGTTTTTCATTTTTTATTATAATGATTATAATTTATTGGGGATGAATGCAATATGAGTAACTTTTATGAAAACTTAAAAGCTAAAATTATTTCCGATCCAAAGAATTATTTATCTTCAAATGAATTCATCAAGCAACAATATCAATTCTTATGGGGAAACCAGTCTTTGTGCATCTGCAACATATCCCTGGATGACTGTCTTATTAATATCAATAATAAGTTTTGTGAAGTTACAGGATACACTGAGCAAGAATTGCTTTTAATGAAACTAATTGATATTACACATTTTGACGATAGGGGAAAATATTCTGAGTTCAAGCAAAGATTAATAAATGGAGAAGAAAATATTTCTTCTGAATTGAGATATGTTCATAAAGACAAATCACAGATTTGGGCTTTAATAACAATTTCCATTTTGAAAAATGCAAAAAATAGGATAGATTCTTTTATTATTTCCGTAAATGATATTACCGATAGAAAAAAAATTGAGAAAGAGCTTTTAGATAATGAAATAATCCTTTCGGAATCACAGAAAATAGCTCAGATTGGAAGTTTTGATGCGGATTTATTACTTGGAAATTGGAAGACTTCGAAGCAGGTAAATGAAATTTTTGGTATTGATGAAGACTGCCAATTCGGCATTAAAGCGTGGATAAGGACAATCCACCCATCATATAGGAAGAAGATGGTGGAATATTTCAAATATGTACTCCAAAACAAGAGAAAGCTTGATTGTGAGTATAGAATCATGAGGGAGATCGATGGACAGTACAAATGGGTGCATGTAATCGGAGAATTTGTTCTATCGAGTTCTGGAATTCCAATAAAAATCATGGGAACAGTTCAGGATATCACAGAGAGAAAATCTCTTGATGAGGCACTTGTTGAAAGCGAGGCAAGAAATAATTCCATGCTTGCAAATGTTTCCGATATTATTGCCATTATAGATAAAAACGGAATAATTGAATACATAAGTCCTAATTGTACCAATGTTTTTTCTGCTTTTCAAGAGAATATAATTGGGTCAAATGCCTGGACAACAGTACATCCTGATGATGTTGAAAGATTGAAAGAAGAGCTTGATTCCCTAATTAATTTCAAGGGTGGGAAAAAAGCAACAGAATACAGGCATAAACATGGCAATGGAGAAATTACCGAAATAGAATTGACAGCAATAAATATGATGGATAATCCAACTATCAAGGGGATATTGGTCACATATCATAATATAACAGAAAAGAAAATATGGGAAAGAAAAATCATTTACTTAAATCATCATGATACATTGACTGGACTTTACAACAGATTTTTCTTTGATGAAGAAGTAAGAAGGTTGGATAAAAAGAGGCAACTTCCCATATCTATTATTATGGGGGATATCAATGGTCTTAAATTAATAAATGATGCATTCGGCCATACGGAAGGCGATAACTTGCTAATCAATGTAGCAAGAATTTTAAAAAATAGCTTGAGAGCTGAGGACATACTGGCAAGGGTGGGTGGCGACGAATTTGCAGTAATATTGCCAAAGACATCAGAAGGAACAGTGGAGAAAATTGTAAAATCAATATATTTAAATTGCGCGGAGAGAAACAAGTCAGAGGAAACCGAGATTAAATTTGCGAGCATTTCATTAGGCGCTGCAACAAAAAACTATGAGGAAAAGTCAATTGAAATAGTTAGAGAAGAAGCTGAAATAGAGATGTACAAGAGGAAGTTGCTTGAAAGTAAAAGCATCCATAGCTCTATAATGTCCACAATAAAAACGTCAATGTTGGAAAAGAGCTTTGACACCCAGGAACATGCGGAAAGACTTGTCAGCCTTTCTGCCGGCATAGGAAGAGAGCTAGGGTTAAACGACAATCAGATGAATGATCTTCAACTTCTAGCCACACTTCATGATCTTGGGAAAATGGGCATAGACAAGGAATTGCTTGAAAAACCAAGATCGCTGAACAAAGAAGAAAAAACCGAGATGAAGAGGCATCCAGAAATTGGATATAGAATCGCAAAATCATCGCCGGACTTAGTTCAACTATCGGACTTGATTCTAGCACATCATGAGTTTTGGGATGGATCGGGTTATCCCCAGGGGCTAAAAGGAGAAGAGATACCATTATTGTCCAGAATAATCTCAATTGTCGACGCTTATGATGCGATGACATCAGATAGGGCATATAGGAATGCTATTTCAAAAGAAGAAGCAGTTGCGGAAATAATAAGGTGCAGTGGAAAACAATTTGACCCAAATATTTCTAAAATATTCTTAAGTCTTCTTGGGAAAGAGAAATCAGATAATAAAAATAAGATTGGAAGCTTTAACACTGACAATCTCATTCAAATGGTTTCTGGCTGAAAGTTCATCCACTCAGCTTTTGCTATTTAATTATTTAACATTCTAAAGTCAGGGACACCATTACACAGGACCCGTCATTAATTGCTTTAAAGCCATTGGTAGAAGCATAGGAAACTATTTCATCATTATACGTTCCAGGTTGAAGCCAGATATAGGGAAACTTGGTAGAATCTAAAGATTTTAAACTTTCAAGTGTTGCACTAGGTGGAATGACAATGTCTATAACGTCAGGAACCTTTGGAAGATCATCAATACTCTTATAACATTTAATTCCAGATTCAATTTCATCATAATTTGGATTTACAGCATAAGCCTCATATCCATATTCAATCAACATATGCAAAATGTGGTTTGCAGGTTTGGATTTATTTGGAGTTGCGCCAACTACCGCCCACACTTTTTTGCCTAGCATTTCTTTTATAAGTTCCTTGCTCATATTTGTTACCTCCTACATGATTCAATTGGTTGCTTATTTGATTGTATCATGTTAGTATCAAATAAAGAATAACTTAATAAAATTTGGATGAAAATAGCGGGAGAGCCTATGGAGTAATGTTCATAGCACCGAAGGAATAACTTTGGATATGCCATATTCAAGGGATGATCTCAGGTAACAGGACCGCTATGGGACATATCTCTGGAAAGCGAAAGCACCGAAGGGGCAATTTCATTTTTGAAAGAATCTCTCAGGTCAATAACAGAGCAGAAGGCATCGTGCTTTCTGTTTTTTTGTATAATTATGGGGGGAATGTGGAAATGGAAGAAGAAAAAAACATGTCGATGAAGACGTCTCTATATGAGCAACATGTTGAGCTTGGAGCTAGGATTGTTGAATTCGGAGGTTACTTGCTTCCTGTCCAATATGGGCAAGGAGTTATTTCAGAGCATAACGCAGTTAGAACTAAGGCTGGATTATTTGATATTTCACACATGGGTGAATTGATAATAACCGGGGAGGATGCACTCTCAAATATGCAATATCTTCTGTCAAATGATTTTGAGGATATGGCCGTTGGCAAGGCAAGGTATAGTCCAATGTGCAACGAGAATGGGGGCACCATTGACGACCTGATTGTTTATAAGCTTTCCGAGCAAAGTTATATGTTGGTGGTGAATGCAGCAAACAGGGTAAAGGATTTTGACTGGATTGCGCAAAATATTTTTGGAGACGCAGAGCTTGAAGATATTTCGGACGAAATTTCCCTGATATCACTAGCTGGGCCTGAATCGGAAAATATACTTCTCAAGTTGATGAATAAAGCTGAAATCCCAGGGAAATATTATACATTTGTGGAGAAGGCAAAAGTCTCCACGGTTGAATGCATAGTTTCAAGGACTGGGTATACTGGAGAAGACGGATTCGAGTTCTACTGCAGCAATGGAGACGCGCCTGTGCTTTGGGAAATGCTCATTGCCGCGGGCAGCGAATTTGGACTTGTTCCATGCGGACTTGGGGCAAGGGATACTTTGAGACTTGAAGCGGCTATGCCTCTATACGGCCACGAGTTAAGCGAAGATATATCCCCTGTTGAAGCAGGATTGTCTCATTTCGTTCATATGGATAAGGCTTATTTCATTGGGAAAGACGGAATAATTGAAAGAGGCCCAATCGTCAGGGAAAGAGTTGGTCTTAAAATAACTTCAAGAGGAATCGCCAGGGAAGAATCCAACATATACTTAGAAGATATGAACGTTGGAACAACGACTTCCGGAAACATGGCTCCATATTTAGGTTATGCCATTGCAATGGGCATGGTTGACAAGAGATTTTCCCAGATTGGAAATACTTTGGAAATTGATGTTAGAGGGAAAAAGCTGGTAGCCGAAATTGTTGCGATGCCTTTTTATAAAAGAGAAAAGAAAAGTTCAAAATAAATATTAAAGTTGATGGAGGTAGGATTATGAGCATTGTTTTAGATGATTTGATGTACACAAGTTCCCACGAATGGATTAGATTCATTGACAAGGATACAGTTGAGATAGGAATTACGGATTTTGCACAGCATGAACTTGGGGATATTGTATTTGTGAATCTGCCAAATGTGGGAGATGAACTGATTATGGGCGAGGTTTTTTCGGATGTGGAATCCGTCAAAGCTGTATCGGATATATATTCGCCAATTACTGCAGAGGTTTTGGAAGTTAATGAAGCATTGCTTGACAATCCAGCACTGCTTAATTCCTTGCCATATGACGCCTGGTTGATTAGGGCTGGAGATGTAAGCGAAAAAGAAGATCTTCTCAACAAAGAAGAATATGAAGAGTTGATCGCAAAGGAGGCTTGATTATGGCAGGTTATATACCTTGTACTAAAAATGACAAGGAGGAAATGCTCAACGCCATAGGAATAAAAAGTACTGCGGAACTTTTTTCTCATATACCAAGAGAAGTCATGCTTGAAAACGGACTCGATCTTCCATCTGGAATGAGCCAACTGGAAGTTCTGAAGCTAATGGAGAATATTGCTGGGGAAAACAAGGTATTTAAAAGCATATTCAGAGGCGCTGGTGCCTACAACCATTATATCCCTTCAGTAGTGAAATATATCACTGCAAAAGAAGAATTTGTCACAGCTTATACTCCATATCAGGCTGAAGTAAGTCAAGGCTTGCTGCAATCCATATTCGAATTTCAGACTATGATTTGCGAATTGACTGGAATGGATGTGGCCAATGCATCAGTATATGATGGAGCGACCGCCTGCGCTGAAGCAATAATGATGTGTGTTGAAAAGGGAAAAAGAAAAACAATTGTTTCAGAAACAGTGAACAGCGACTGGCTTAGGGTAATTGAAACATATTGTGAGCCTCTAGGCATTGAAGTAATCATTGCAAAATCAAAAGAAGGTGGGACAGACCAGGAAGCACTTGCCCAATTGATTGATGAGGCAACAGGTTCTATTCTAATCCAGCAACCCAATTTTTACGGAGTGATTGAAGATGCTTGCAAACTAGGAGATATTGCCCATAATTGCGGGGCAAAGTTTATTATGAGTGTAAATCCAATAGCCGCAGCCATACTAAAAACACCAGCTGAATGCGGCGCCGACATTGCTGTCGGTGAAGGGCAGCCAATGGGAATACCTTTGTCATTTGGCGGTCCTTATATAGGATTCATGGCTGCAAGCCAGCAAATGCTTAGAAGACTGCCTGGCCGGATTGTAGGGGAAACTCTTGATATCAATGGTAAAAGGGCATATGTTTTGACACTTCAGGCTAGAGAACAACATATAAGAAGAGAAAAGGCGTCAAGCAGCATTTGCTCAAATCAGGCATTATGCGCATTAACAGTTGCCACGTATCTTGGAGCAATGGGGCCAAATGGTTTGACTAATGTTGCTGAAAATTCCATGGCAAAGGCCTCATATCTTGCCGATGAAATTTGCAAAATACCAGGCTTTAAATTGGAATTCAAGAAACCTTTCTTCCACGAATTTGTAACTTCGATTTCAATAGATTCAAATGTAATATTGGGAGCATTGGAAAAGCATGGCATCTTGGGAGGCCTTCCAATAGATGTAGAGGGGAAGCAATGCATATTATGGTGTGCCACTGAAATGAATTCGGAAGAAGATATCGACCAGATGGTTGGGATTCTAAGGGAGGTGGCAAAATGAAACTTATATTTGAAAAGAGCATAAAAGGAAGAGGAACAGAATATGTGCCAAGGTTTGATTATATTGGATTGAATATAATATCCAGTGAGATGAAAAGAGAAAAGGCGCCTGGCTTCCCAGAGATAGCCGAAACCGACCTGCTTCGCCATTATACAGAATTAATAAAGAGAACTTATGGCGTGAACAGCGGCTTTTATCCTTTGGGTTCATGTACGATGAAATATAACCCAAGAATCAATGAAGAGGTTTCTTCACTGAAGGGATTTACAAATATCCATCCATTGCAGCCAATAGAAACAGCCGAAGGTTGCAGGCATGTGCTAAAGCTTGCTGAAAAATACCTCTGCGAGATTACAGGAATGGACAAGATGACATTTCAACCCTCAGCTGGGGCGCAGGGAGAATTTACCGGGTTACTTCTTATTAGGGCATATCACAAGAGCAGAAACGATATCGCTAGAACAAAAATCCTTATTCCCGATTCCGCTCATGGAACAAATCCAGCAAGTGCTGCAATGGCAGGCTTTCAAGTGGTAAATATTCCATCCAGGGAAGACGGCTGCATAGATTTGGAAAGGCTGAGGGAACTTGCAGGTGAAGACACAGCGGGCTTGATGCTTACAAATCCAAACACATTAGGCATATTTGAAAAAGACATAATGGAAATTACAAGGATTATTCACCAATCTGGCAGCCTTGTTTATTACGATGGAGCAAATCTAAACGCTATAATGGGGCAGATCAGGCCTGGTGATATGGGTTTCGATGTGATACATCTTAACCTTCATAAGACATTCTCAACTCCCCATGGCGGCGGCGGTCCAGGAAGTGGACCAGTGGGCTGCAAAGAATTTCTGGCAGAATTCCTTCCGATGTCGAATTATTTCACTTCATCAGAGGATTCACAATATGAGTTTCCCCGTGTTAATGTTGGACAAAAAAGCATTGGCAAGGTAAAGGCGTTCCATGGCAACTTCCTTGTTGTCGTAAGAGCGTTGACCTATATAATGACATTGGGAAAAGAAGGAATTTCAGAAGCCTCGGAAATGGCTGTCCTTAATTCCACATATTTGAAGACAAGGCTTTCGGAAGATTATGATGTCGCCAACACAGGAAATACCATGCACGAATTCGTCATAACAATGGAGGAAGTCAAGAAAAAATATGGTGTTTCAGCTTTGGACGTGGCGAAGAGATTGTTGGATTACGGAATTTATCCCCCTACTATGTATTTCCCAATGATAGTCAAAGAAGCATTGATGGTCGAACCTACGGAGACGGAATCATTGGAAACACTAAATAAGGTTGTCGATATTTTCAAATCCATCTTTGATGAAATTATTAATAATCCAGAAAAGTTAAAAAATGCTCCAGTGACCACACCTGTTGGCAGGCTTGACGAAGTAATGGCGGCAAGAATTCCCAAGTTGAAATATGAAAAGGAAATTATTATTAATTAATTTATTTATTTATTATAATTCGAGGTGCTTATAATGGTAAAAAGCTATGACATCGCTGTGATTGGCGCTGGACCTGCAGGTTATACAGCGGCTATAAAGGCCGCCGAGCTTGGCTTTTCGGTCTGCCTGATAGAGAGAAATGAAGTAGGGGGGACTTGCCTGAATGCTGGTTGCATACCAACTAAGACATTGATTCATACCGGAAATATCTTCCGCGAAATCAGAGATTTTGAGAAAAACGGCATATTCGGATTGAATATTGAGTCATCCTATATCGATATGGAAAAATTGCAGGAGCGGAAAGAAGAAGTCGTTCAAAGGCTTAAAAACGGAATACTTTACTTGCTCAAGAAGAATAATATTGATTTGATAGCAGGGGAAGCCTCCATACAAGATGTAAATTTAATCTTGGTAGGCGAAACTGAAATCTCAGCAACTTATATTATTATTGCAACTGGAAGCAAGCCAATAAAACTCCATATACCCGGGGCGAATCTTCCGAATGTGGTTTATAGCGAAGAGCTATTATCCAAAAGAGACAGGGCATATGAAGAACTGATAGTCATTGGTGGTGGTGTAATAGGAGTTGAATTCGCAATGCTCTATAATTCCCTAGGTTGCAAAGTCACCATAATCGAGGCCTTGGAAAACCTTCTTCCAGAAATGGATAAGGAAATATCTCAAAATATAAGTTCTATAATGAAAAAACGAGGAATAAAAATCCTCACAAAAACTACTTTGAAAAAAATCGAAACGGACATGGAGTTGAGCAACGAGCCGAGACTAATATGTACTGCGATTTTGAAAGACAAGGGCAAGGAGGAGATCATAGCTTGTGATGGAGTGTTGATTGCGGTTGGTAGGAAAGCAGAATATGAGAACCTTTTTACTGGCAGACTGGCGTTTGGCGTTGAAGGGAATCGTATTTTGGCAGATCAGGATTTTCAGACAAACATCAAAGGGATATATGCAATAGGTGATGTCTCATCCAAAATCCAACTTGCTCATATGGCTTCAGCCCAGGGGACCAGCCTTGCTTTTGCGCTAAGCGGGAGAAAAGGAGAAATTGACTTGAATACTGTGCCATCTTGCGTATATACAAGCCCGGAAATCGCTTCGGTGGGAATGACTCTTGAGCAGGCGGAAAATCAAAATATTAAAGCAAAAGAGTTAAAAGTCCAAATGCAAGGGAACGGAAAATCGGTCATAGAAAAACAAGAAAGAGGATTTATAAAAGTCATTATTGAAGAGGAAAGCGAAAAAATAATCGGCGCCCACATTATATGCAATAGGGCTACCGATATGATTTCAGAGTTTGTTTTAGCTATTTCTTTGGGATTAACCAGGAGAGATTTGGCTAATATCATCAGGCCCCACCCAACTTATTCAGAATCTATTTCTGAGGTTCTTTTTCAATAATTCCGCCACCAATAACTATATTCCCATTGTAAAGCACAACGGCTTGTCCTGGTGCTATGAAAGCCTGTGGCTCCAAAAATTCAACGAGAGCCCTTCCATTTGGAAGCGGAGTTACATTCACTTCAGTTTCCCTTGAAGAATATCTCACTTTTGCCAGTGCTTTGAATATCCCTGAAGGTTCACTGATGGAAATATAATTCATTTCTCTTGCTATAAGGGATGATTTTTTAATAGTATCCTTATTTCCTAATAATATAGTATTCTTTTCGACATCCTTGGCCAAAACATAAAGCGGTTCTTTCCAGGCAATCC
Organism: Eubacteriales bacterium; assembly: GCA_037144355.1. Taxonomy (GTDB): domain Bacteria; phylum Bacillota; class Clostridia; order Peptostreptococcales; family Anaerovoracaceae; genus JBAWWY01. The sequence continues at coordinate 54,789 of JBAWWY010000005.1, forward strand.
CTAGACCTTTTCTTTGCCCAACAGTGTAGTAAATTATACCTTTATGTCTTCCAAGAATGTTTCCGTCTTTATCAACAAAATTTCCAGGGAGTATCTTTTTCGAAGTGTGTCTTTTAATATATTCTGGGTATTCACCTTCATTAACGAAACAAATATCCTGGCTATCTGGCTTGTTGAAAACCTTAAGTCCCTTTTGCTCGGCCATAGTGCGTATTTCACTCTTGTTCAAATTGCCTAATGGCAATAAGAGATGACTAAGCTGATTCTGGGTTAGCATATAGAGGGCATAGCTCTGGTCCTTTGATGGATCGAGAGCTTTTTTTAAAATATACTTGCCTAAAACGTCATCATATTCTCGTATTGCATAATGGCCAGTTGCAATATAATCAATGTTAAGTTCGTAAGCTTTCTTAAGCATTGCCTCAAATTTTAAATATTTATTGCAGTAGATACAAGGATTTGGAGTTTCTCCATCCAAATAGGCTTGTATAAAATAATCGATAACCTTTTCCTTAAATTCAGCTTTCATATTTAAAACATAAAAAGGAATTCCCAATTTGAAAGCAGTAGCTCTGGCGTCTTCAACATCATCAAGGGAGCAGCAAGTCTTGGAAGACTTCTTGCTGATTGCACCAGAATCGGAATCAGTACAACAAAGTTCAGAATCTTCACCAGTGCAGCCTGGACTTGGATCAGCACAGCAGCCAGGGCTTGGGTCATTACAACATCCCTCGCTTGGATCCGCACAACAAGGTGAATCCTCGGTCTCCAGCAGTTTAAGAGTAACTCCCGTAACTTCATAACCTTGGTCAAGGAGAATAGAAGCAGCAACAGAGCTGTCGACTCCGCCACTCATTCCAACCATAACTGTCTTTCCAAATATTTTTTCTTTCATATCTATCCCAATCTATTATAATTTATTCTAATCTAGAAATAGCCTTCTTTAGTTCCTCTATCATAATGTCAATTTCATCTTTAGTGTTGTATTTCCCAAAGCTAAATCTCACTGCGCTCTGAGCCTCTATCGTTGAGAAGCCCAAGGCAAGTAGAACGTGTGAGGCATCAGTTGAACCAGAGGCACAAGCTGAACCTGTAGATGCGAAAATGCCTTTGGAATCAAGCATCATAATTACTGTTTCGCCAGAAACAGATTTAAATGATATATTAAGGCTCCCTGGGAGCCTATTTGTTGGATGCCCATTCAAAACAGAATCAGGTAAGACAGTATTGAACTTCGCCAATGCATATTCTCTCAGAGAAGTAATATACTTGATATTTTCATCTAATTCATTGGTTATAAGCTCAATCGCTTTGCCAAATCCAACGATACCGCATACATTTTCAGTTCCCGGTCTGATTCCACGTTCCTGGTAACCCCCATGGATTAGTGGTTTGATATTTGTACCTTTTCTAACATAAAGAGCCCCAATACCCTTAGGCCCATAAATCTTATGGGACGAAATTGTCAGGAGATCAACTCTTGGGGAATTTACATCAAGGGAAATGGCCCCCAATGATTGTACTGCATCCGTATGAAAATAAATGCCGTTTGATGCAGCTAGAGCTGCTACTTCATCGACTGGCTGGAAAGTACCAACCTCGTTGTTTGAGTGCATTATTGAAATCAAAATAGTATCTTTACAGATCTCTCTTTCAAGTTGCTTTATATTTACAACTCCAAATTTATCCACATCAAGATAAGTGATTCTAAATCCTTCTTCCAAAAGAGCCTCGCATGGATTGAGAACTGCCTTGTGCTCTATTTTAGAGGTTATTATATGATTTCCTTTTGAACGGTTAGCCCGTGCGATACCAAACACGGCTAAATTATCCGCCTCGGTGCCTCCGCTTGTGAATATTATTTCTTCAGGCTTCGCACCAATAGCTTTTGCAATTTGTTCCCTTGATATGGACAAGGCCATTTTGCTTCGCCTGCCGATAGAATAAACAGAAGAAGGGTTGCCATAGAAAGCCTCCATATAAGGTTGCATTTCCATGATAACCTGCCTTCTAAGCTGCGTCGTTGCTGCGTTGTCGAAATAGATTTCTTTTTTCTCCATTTTTAGTTTGTCCTATATGATTGGATATATTCACACAGATTCCATATCTGTTCTGTCAATTATAGCTTAACTTGGAAGGTATTGATGATTTATTTTGCAGACTTAAGCAAAGCTTGATCCAAGTCGTCGATTATATCGGATACATCTTCTATACCAATGGAAAGCCTTATCTGTTCTGGCAATACTCCGGCAGCTATTTGTTCACTTTCTGAAAGCTGTGCATGGGTGGTACTGGCAGGATGTATTACAAGTGACTTGGCATCTCCCACATTTGCGACCAAGGAAAAAAGTTCCAGGCTGTCTATAAATTTTTTGCCAGCTTCAACTCCTCCTTTGATTCCAAAAGTGAAAATAGATCCTGGCCCTTTGGGAAGATATTTTTTCGAAAGAGCATGGTATTTATTGCTTGGCAGACCAGGGTAATTTACCCAGACAACATTGTCATGGGATTCTAAAAATTCCGCAACCTTTTGTGCGTTGGCTACGTGTCTCTCCATTCTCAAGGCAAGTGTTTCAAGCCCTTGAATGAATAAGAAGGCATTGAATGGGCTTAAAGCCGCACCAATATCTCTCAGTAGTTGCAATCTAGCCTTTGCAATAAAAGCTGCAGCACCAATATCTTGAGCATATCTTATTCCACCATAGCTTGGGTCTGGTTCAGTGAACCCAGGGAATTTGCCACTTGCCGCCCAATCGAATTTACCAGCATCGACAATAACTCCGCCTATGGAAGTTCCATGGCCTCCAATAAACTTTGTTGCGGAGTGTATTACTATATCGGCGCCAAAATCAATTGGCTTGATTAAGTATGGGGTTCCAAATGTATTATCAATGATCAATGGCAAGCCGTTGTCGTGGGCAATTTTGGAAATCGCTTCGATATCAGCAACATTGATCCTTGGATTCCCTATTGTTTCAATATATATGGCTTTGGTTTTATCGGATATTGCATTTTTAAAGTTTTCTGGTTCATCTGGATCTACGAAAATCGTCTTTATTCCCAGCCTTGGCAAAGTCAGTGAGAAGAGGTTGTAAGTCCCTCCATATAAAGTTGAGGCTGCAACAATCTCATCTCCAGCACCAGCAATATTCAAAATTGCAAAAGTAACCGCTGAAGACCCGGAAGCTAGCGCCAATGCTCCAATTCCACCTTCAAGCTGTGCTATTCTCTGCTCAAAGACATCTGTTGTAGGGTTCATGATTCTGGTATAAATATTGCCACCTTTTTTTAAAGCGAAAAGATCGGCCGCATGGTCGGCATTTTCAAATAGATAAGAAGTTGTCTGATAAATAGGAACAGCCCTCGCGCCTGTTGTCGGGTCTGCTACCTGGCCTCCGTGGATTGCCAGAGTGTTGAATTTTAAATTGTCTTTACTCATTTCTTTCTCTCCTTAATTGCTCATATGGATATAAGCAGATTATTAAAACATACTAAACATATATGTTTACAAGTGTTATATTTTAAGCAATTATAATATGGCAGAATTCAGTTGTCAAGAAATATTATAATATAAATATCAACAAATGTAATCATTATAAAAATAAGAGAAAAACTGCATGTTGAGAATTTCCAACATGCAGCTTTTAACATTTCAATTTCGTTGATTTTGTTTCATTTCATTTACATACTTTGATTAACGCCAGTAAGTCTTGAATCTAACTATTCAAATGTATCCCTAGCCTAGAATTTTCTTTAAATCTTCTTCCGCAGTGGATATTGGCGAAATATTGTAGTTGTCTACTAGGATCTTTAAAACATTTGGAGATACGAATGCAGGCAATGTTGGTCCAAGATAAATGTTTTTAATTCCTAAAGCAAGTAATGTTAATAATACGATTACAGCCTTTTGTTCGTACCAGGAAAGTATTATTGATAGTGGCAGATCATTAACTCCACATTCAAATGCTTCTGCTAAAGCAATAGCTACTTTGATCGCACTATAAGCATCGTTGCATTGACCCATGTCCATTATTCTTGGGAATCCACCTATTTCACCAAGATCAAGGTCATTAAATCTGAACTTGCCACAGGCAAGAGTAAGAATTATTGAATCGGCAGGAGCCTTTTGGACAAATTCAGTATAGTAATTTCTACCAGGTTTGGCTCCGTCACATCCTCCAACAAGGAAGAAGCGGGATATTGCTCCAGCCTTTACAGCTTCAACAACAGTTCCAGCAGCGGCAAGAACAGTTCCATGTCCAAAACCAGTTATTAGAGTATCACCGCCATTTATTCCGGTCATCTTCTTTTCTTCATTATAACCACCAAGTTCAAGAGCTTTTTTTATTACCGGTGTAAAATCCTTCTTGTCATCGATGTGAGTCATGCCTGGGTATTGAACCAAAGCGGTTGTGAAAATCCTATCCGCATAATTGGCTTTGACTGGCATGATACAGTTAGTCGTAAATAGTACGGCACCAGGAAGGTCGATAAATTCCTTTTGCTGATTCTGCCAAGCAGTACCAAAGTTGCCTTTCAAATGCTTGAATGCTTTCAATTTTGGATAAGCATGACATGGAAGCATTTCTCCATGAGTATAGATATTGATTCCTTTTCCTTCTGTTTGTTGCAACAAATGGTAAAGATCTAAAAGGTCATGGCCAGATACTACGATAAATGGTCCTTTTTCAATATTTGTTGATACTTTTGTTGGGACTGGTGTACCATAAGTTTCTGTATTTGCCTTGTCAAGTAAAGCCATGCATTTTAAATTTACATTTCCAAGTTCAAGAACCATAGCTAAAAGTTCATCAGCGGATAAATCCTGTGATAAGGCTTTCAGTCCTTTGGCAAATTCTGCATTTACCTCATCGTCAATATAGCCAAGAACTAAAGCGTGATGAGCATAGGCAGCCATTCCCTTTAGCCCGAACAATATCAATGATTGAAGTGATCGAATATCCTCATTTGCTCCCCATATGGAGTTCATGTCCAAAGTCGTTTCGGTCTTTGGACCTAACTTGTCAAGAATCACTTTAAGCGAATCATCATCAAAGTTTACATTTGTAACCTCGGTGAATAAGCCCTCAATAATTGTTGTATAGTCTGCTTGTGTTAAAACTGGTTTTTTTGCAAGATCAATTAACTTGCCTGTTATTTCATCCTGAAGATTTGCAGTTGTTGGCTGTTTGCCACACACGCCCCCGCTTGAACAACCTTTTCCACCAGCCGTCTGTTCGCATTGAAAACAAAACATATTTCCCATTTTAATTTCTCCCTTCACATTTACAATCCTAAAATAGATTAATTATTATTTTTATTTAAGCACTCAAGTTGCTTTTATAACTGGATTATAGTACAGTGAAGATATATTGTGCGTTGCCATAGCAACGAAATAATTAAAATAACAAAATAATTAATAAACCTTTACTATAAGTCTAGGAGATGAAAATATGGATAACAACAGCACTTCATTCGGGGATTTGCCAAAAGCGGAGAATGAAAGACTACATAAGGCCGCAACTGCATTGGCTGGGTCAAGACTTTTTTACGGAATAAATGATGATGAAATAGAAAGCCTCTTACAATGCCTAAGGGCCTCATTCGGCAAATTCCAAAAGGGACAATTTCTCCTGATGGAAGGTGATCCCGTTAGACATATAGGAATTTTATTCAGTGGAACTGCTGAAATTATCAAAGAGGATGCATTTGGCAGGAGAACCATTGTTAGCACACTCGGTCCTCTTGATATGTTTGCTGAAGCTTTGGTATGTGCGGAAGTAGAAGAGAGCCCAGTATCAGTGGTGGCCAGCAGCGAGGGTTGGCTTTGCTTTATCGACTATAAGCGTATAACAACGAGCTGCAACTCCGCTTGTGGATTCCATACCAGATTAATCCAAAACATGTTGAGCATTTTGGCAAATAAGAATGTGATGTTTAATAAAAAGGTGGATTACCTTCTAATGAAGGGCATGAGAGAGAGGATTTCGGCATATCTTTTGGATCAAGCGAAAAGCAAAAAAACCCTCACTTTTTCAATACCGTTCAATAGGGAAGAACTGGCTGATTGGCTCGCTGTAGATAGGAGCGCATTATCGAGAGAACTTGGCAAGATGAAGGGCGAAGGAATTATTGACTACAAAAAAAATAATTTCTCCATTAAAGATAAAGATAGAATGTAAGATAGCAACTTTTTACTCATCTTACATTCTATATATTTAATGAAGCCTATTTATTTCTTGTTGATTTTTTAAATGATACTGATCTTTGTTTTAAATAAATATTACAGAACTATATAATTGCCTCCTTTTCGACTTTATCAATCAATTCCAGCACTTTCAATTGAATAATATCCCGAGTTTTTCGAAATTCCTCAATTGGCTTGCCAACAGGATCTTCTAGTCCCCAATCCGCCCGATAATCATTGGGGAGAAAAGGGCATTCAACTCCACATCCCATAGTTATCAAAATGTCGATTTCATATGGAATCTGGCCAAGCAGCTTTGGACGTTGGGATGAAATATCAATCCCGACTTCCATCATGACTTCAATTGCCAAAGGATTTACGGCATCAGATGGATGCGTTCCTGCGCTGTAACTTTCAAGTATATGACTGCCTAAAGTTTTGGCCCACCCCTCAGCCATCTGACTTCTACAGGAATTACCCGTGCAGACAAATGCGGTCTTATATTTTTTCATCTTCAACACCTTCTATTCAATTAAGATTTATTTATTTTAAATTTATTTAAGATAATTCTTTCCTCAAAGGAAGACCTTCCTTTGTGTAATATTTATCCTTAAACAGCAAAGCTATGTTAACCAATCCAATCATGACAGGCACTTCAACCAATGGCCCGATAACTGCCGCAAATGCTTGTCCACTTCCAATTCCAAATATTGCTACTGCCACAGCGATTGCAAGTTCGAAGTTGTTGCTGGCAGCAGTGAATGACAAGGTAACGGTTTGATCATACGGAAAGCCACCACGCATGGACATGAAAAAACTAAAGAAGAACATTATTGCAAAATAAAAGAGCAAAGGTATGGCGATTCTTATTACGTCGAAGGGAAGTTGAACAATGTATTCCCCTTTCAAGGTAAACATTATAACTATGGTATAAAGCAGCGCAATTAGGGCGAAAGGTGAAATCTTTGGAATGAAAACATTTTCATACCAGGCCTTGCCTTTGTAGTGAATTAAAGAGAATCTTGTGATAATCCCACCAAAGAAAGGAATACCAAGATAAATCAGTACACTTTGAGCAACCTTCCATATGCTTATATCTACAGCCATCCCTCCAAAGGGAAGTCCTAGAAGGTTGGGAAGGAAGGTAACAAAAATATAGATGTAAACTGAAAAGAAAAGTATCTGGAATATGGAATTCACCGCCACCAGGGCAGCGCAATACTCATTGTCACCCTTAGCCAATGTGTTCCAGACAATAACCATTGCAATGCAACGAGCCAAACCAATTATGATTAGACCGACGGCATAATCAGCCATATCTGGCAGAAATATTGCGGCTAGGATAAACATTAGTATGGGTCCGATGATCCAGTTCTGCAAAAGGGAGAAACTAAAGATTTTCTTGTTCTTGGTAACTCTTCCGATTTCCTCATATTTAACTTTTGCGAGAGGAGGGTACATCATTACAATTAAACCAACCGCTATGGGCCAGGATGTTGTTCCTGTGCTCATTCCTTCCAATGATTTCGCCACTGTTGGGAATATATATCCTGCAGCCACTCCAATTGCCATTGCAAGAAAAATCCAAAGTGTCAGAAACCTATCCAGGAAAGATAACTGCGCCCTTTTTTCAATATTCATTTTTAACTTCCTCCATATCAATCTGTGCAGTTTATTTTTTTTACTTTAAGCCATTTTGAAAGATTTTCGAGATCATTTTTGTATAAACTATCATTTCTTAGAGCATTTCTTATCAAGATTTCAATGAAACTGTCGTTTTCCAAATCTGCCATGCTGTAATATACCCATTGGGCATTCTTTTTATCATTCAGTAATCCTGCATTCTTCATATAGGCAAGATGCCTTGATGCCTTGGTCTGGTTTATCTGCAGTACTTCCATTATGTCGCATACGCAGAGTTCCTGTTCAAAGAGAAGATTGAGAATTCGGAGTCTGGTTTCATCGGATAAGGCTTTGAAGACATTAATTATATTTAACATATTAGCCGTCCTTTCATAATCGTATAATCGCATATGCGATTATACGATTATGATAACATAAACTAATTTAATGTCAACTATATAATTTAAAAACAAAATATTTTATAAATGCAAAAGGCAATATCCCAAATAACAATTTCATTAAAGGCATTTATGGGTTATAATTATCGTTGAAATAAATAAATTCATGGGGTGCATAATGTTAGATATTATAAATAAAAATATACACAATGTTGCCGGAGGCCTTGGAGGAGATTCAAACTTGATTGTGGGAAGAGCCGGGACGGCGGTAATCGACTGCGGAATGGCTTATTGCGGCGAAAAACTTGTAGAGAATATAACCGAAATACTTGGGGAAAGAGCCCTTGATTTTGCCATCTTGTCGCATACACATTACGACCATATTGGCGGACTTATGGCGCTTAGAAAAAAATGGCCGGAGCTGATTGTCCTTTGCTCGGAACATGGCAAAAGAGTTCTAGACAAGGATAGTTCAAAAGAGATGATTAAGAAACTTTCAATTGATGCTTCAAAAATGTTTGGCCAAGAGCTGGAAGATTTGCACATTGAAGGTCTATACGCAGATGAGGTAATCAAGGATGGGGACATTATAGACCTAGGCAATATACAAATTGAAGTTATAGAATCAAAGGGTCATACAAAATGTTCAATGTCATTTTTCCTTAGAAATGAAAACATTCTATTTCCTGGAGAAACGCCTGGAGTTCTAATCAAGCATGGGGAAATGTCTCCAGTTTTTCTTACCAGCTACAAGGACACCATAAAGACCATAAACAGACTAAAAAGACTTGAAGCAAAGTACATCATTTCTCCGCATTATGGGCTTATTGATCCTGAAGACAGCAAGAATTATTGGGATTGGGCTACTAAAGCAGCAGAAGACTGTAAAAAATTCATAGTAAAATACTACAAGGATGAATATTCAAAAGAGGAAATTCTAGTAAAATTCACAAAACGTTTCAGAAGCGAGGCTTCTGTAGAGCTTCAGCCTGAGGAAGCATTTGCAATGAATTCCAAAAAATCAATCGATGTGATTATAAAAGAATTTTTTTAAATTCAAATATAATATTTTAAGTTAGTGTTCGTGTAAAGTTAATAGGAGGATTTATCAATGGATACAAGTTTAATTATCGCATTAATTATCGGGTTGCTATTATTGATTATAGTTGTTTGGGTAATAGGCGCCTACAATGGATTCGTTGCCATGAGAAACAGAGCCGAAGAAGCTTTTTCAACAATGGACGTTTTCTTGAAAAAAAGATATGATTTGATTCCAAATCTTGTTGAATCGGTAAAAGGGTACGCAGCTCACGAATCAAGCACATTTCAAAAGGTTACTGAAGCAAGAAATATGGCATCAGGAGCGACTACTGTTGAAGGAAGAATCCAGGGGGAAAATATGCTTTCCGGCGCCCTAAAGAGCTTGTTTGCAGTTGCCGAGGCTTATCCTGACCTAAAAGCGAATCTAAGCTTTTTAGACCTTCAAAACCAATTGAAACAGGTTGAAGAAGACATAGCTAATGCAAGAAAATTCTACAACGCCGTTGTTAAAGAATTCAATACATTGACGGAAGTTTTCCCAAACAATGTACTTGCAAACCTATTCGGATTCAAGAGAAAGCCAATGTTTGAAGTAACGGGAGAAGATCAAAGAGAAGCCGTACAGGTTAAATTTTAGGAGAGAAAATGGATAATTCAAATACATCAATGAAAATAAAGTTTAAATTTGCTGGTAATCTTTTATTCGTATGCCTATTTGTATTGATTGGATTAGCTTTCAACACCAGTTTTGCTTATGCTGAATATTACACAACTGAAAACTATAATGTTAATGTTGATGTTAAGGAGAATAAGGTTCTGTATATAAAAGAGGATATCAAGGTCACCTACACTGAGCCAAGACATGGTATCTATAGATACATTCCATATATGGGGACCGTAGTTAGAAATATCGACGGAAAGACGGTTGAGGAAAGATATAGAGCTTCAATCAAAGACATTTATGCGGAAGGATTTCCTTTCCAAGTGACAACAGACGGAGAAAACGAACTGATTAAAATTGGGAGCGCAGACACCTATGTTGATGGAGCCCAAGAATATTTAATTGGGTACAAGTATGGACTTAGCCAGGACAAGATACAACTTTTTGATGACCTGTATCTAAATATCATCCCAACTGGGTGGGGTACAGAAATAAAAAATTCTACAATAACCATCAATATGCCGAAAGAATTCGACAAGAGTAAAATCGAGTTCATTTCTGGAATATATGGAAGCAATGATGTTTCAAAGGTGAATTGGACTGTAAACGGAAACCAGATAATTGCAAAAATTAAATCACCGTTGGCAGTAAACGAAGGTGTCACTTTCCGTATTTTGCTGAAGGAAAACTATTTTGTTGGAGAATCCAACAATAATATGCTTTATATTTTAATGCTTTTATTGATATTCCTTGCTCCATTGTTAAGCCTGCTTCTCTGGCTGAGATATGGAAGAGACGATAAGATTGTCGAAACGGTTGAATTTTATCCACCAAATGGAATAAACTCGGCTGAGATTGGCTATATTGTCGACGGAGTCGTGGATAGCAAAGATGTTGTATCCTTGATAATCTACTGGGCGAATTTGGAGTACCTGAAAATCGTGGAGGGAGACGATAAGGATTATTCTTTAATCAAGCTTAAGGATCTGCCTAACGATGCCAAACCTTATGAGAAGGTTATGTTCAACGGATTGTTTAAAGGTGGAGATGAAGTCCTTTCCAGTTCGCTTAAAGAAGATTTCTATACAACTTTTACCACAACAAGAGAAATGATAAAAGATAGTTTCAAAGAGAGCAAGGAAAAACGCATATTCACACAGAACTCTCTTATTGCAAGAGGAATTGGAGTTCTGCTCATGATGATTCCAATGGCATCATTCCTTGTAATAGGAACGTATATAGCCATTGCTCCTATTTACCTCAATGTAATTGCAGGATTCATACTTGTAACGAACTTTCTATGTTTTAGCATTTCTATAGCTTCATATGACCGTAGAGACAGCATGAAAAGGCTTAAGCGGCTGGGAGCCAGAATTTTTGACGTGGTATTCATATTGATACTGATTGGAGAAATATTCCTATATGGAAGTTATCTTCTAAACATGACTTTGGTTCCAATCCTAGCTGGAGCTGCTTCGATTTTTACAATGGAAATTGCAAAAATAATGAAACAAAGGAGCAAGATAAGCATTGAATGGATGGGCAAGATTCTAGGTCTTAAAGAATTTATTCTAAAAGCCGAAATAGATAAACTTGAACTCCTGATAAAAGAAAATCCAAAGTATTTCTTCAATGTACTCCCTTATGCATATGTCTTGGGGCTTACAGATACTTGGGCGAAGAAGTTTGAAACCATAACTGTCGAACCTCCAAATTGGTATGTGGGAGGAGTTTATGGGCCTAACTTTAATACCTTCATTTTCATGAATTCATTCAACCATTCTGTAAGATCCTTCGAAAGCAATATAGCGATTCCAAAGGGAGTTCAGCCAGGTCCAGGCGGCGGCGGGTTCTCAGGTGGCGGTGGTTTCTCAGGCGGAGGATTTGGCGGCGGCGGCGGCGGCAGCTGGTAGAAGGATTATGGAAAAATGAAAATCAATAGGACTAATCTGATCAAGTTGGTTATTGCCGTACTCGTTATGGCAATAACCTTTGTTGATATTGCCATGAATGAAAACTTCAGTAAAGCTGCTGGGGGAAAATTTGAATACAAAATATTCACGCCAGTCATGAAGAAAGAAGCGTCTAAAATAAAAAATGAAGTCAGCATTCCAGCAACGGTTGTAAAACCTCAGACTGGGAAGAAAAATCTGGTCGACAGCTTTTCATCACAGCCTATATCAAAGGAAATAGCAAAGCGCATTGTTGGAAAGTCATTTGTAAACAACAAGCAAATTTCAATTGAGCAACTGAGGTATTTAAAAGTGTTATATGTTGGATTTGATGGCAGGGAAAATGTCGGAGAGATGATTGTAAACGCAAAAGTTGCAACTGATGTATTGGAGATATTCAAGGAACTCTATTTGGCAAAATACCCCATTGAGAAAATTAGGTTGGTTGACGATTACAACGCCTCAGATGAAGCTTCGATGAACGACAACAATACCTCTTCCTTCTGCTACAGGGAAATAACAGGTGGGGGGATCATTTCCCTTCATGGGCTCGGCCTGGCAATTGACATCAATCCAGTGCAGAATCCATATATTAAAACAAAAGGGAATATTGTTGAGCAGGTTCTTCCAAAACTGGGGATTGATAATGTGAAACGGAATAAAAACGTCAAGGGCCTGATAATCAAGGGGGATGCCTGCTATGAGGCATTTATTGAAAGAGGATGGAAATGGGCTGGAGATTGGGCCAACCCAAAGGATTATCAGCATTTTTATAAAGAACTCAATTAATTCAACTATATTAAGCTAACTATATTAAATTGCTATATTAGATCGACTATCAATTCCATAAAATCCATCAAGTCATTTGAATTTTCAAAGCTGATCCTGGCTGAATTCTTGCTCCCGCCCCCACGTCCAGTTCTATTCTTGGTATAATCTTTTATTAGAAGACCCAGGTCGGGAAAATTTGGAGTATTGTCCGGATTTTTTTCTAAAAGGGCCATATTATCCCTTGTGGAGACTAGGACAAAAAGATGATCAGTATTTTTAACCAGTATCTTAGACAAATAAGCTAAATCATCAATTGAAAAAAGATCAAATTCTTTAATAACGATTTGTCCAATATTGATTTCGTCAATATTTTCAGGAGGGGTGAGGTAAATCTCACTTTCGTCTGGAGAGGAAATGTATTCAAGTAAATCTTCCGCTTCCCTTTGAATCAAAATTTCCCTGAAAACTCTAAGGTTTTCTATTTGATCTTCATACTTTTCCATTTTGGAATTGATTTTGATTTGAAGTTCGTTTGGCGTTGAGGAGAAGGAAGCACAAAGTTCGCTTAATATCTTATGCTTTCCACTATAGTCATTAAGGGCCCTTTGCCCGGCTTCAAAGAATACTCTAACCATTCCCTTGTATTTCTCTGCTTTGAAAATCTTAATCAGCCCAACTTCGCCAGTAGTGGCAGGATGAGTCCCGCAGCAGGCGACACAATCCACAGGATGAGTCAAATCACCAACGGTGACTATGCTGATTGAGGATTCCACAGTCAAATCTTTTCTGAGGGGGAGCTTTGATACCTGCTCAATGTTGTCAAAATGGCGGACGGTTACTTGAATATTCGACCAGATTACCTTATTGGCAAGCAGCTCCACATTTTCCAAGATATTGGAATCTACAGACTGCATATCCAAATCTATAGTCATATAATCTTCTCCCATATGGAAGCCTTTATTTACAGCCTTAAATTTGCTGAAAAATATTCCGGACAAGATATGCTCTCCGCAATGTCTTTGCATATTGTCAAAACGTCTATCCCAATCCAGAATTGAATGTACTTTGTCTCCGATGCCAATGTTAGAAAAAGCTTCTGTTGCGGTTTCGCTTTCTATTGCAACTTTGTGGTATATCTTATCATTCTTTTCAAAAACAGAGATAACTTGAAGCCCTTCGATTTCTCCCAAATCGCATGGCTGGCCTCCACCTTCGGGAAAGAAAATTGTAGAATCCAAAACAAGAATATCGCCATCTACAATTTCGATTATTGTCGAAAACAATTCCCGTACATATATGTTGTTTTTGTAAAATCTATTTGTCATTTCCAAATCTCCATAAACAGCAAATTAATAATTAAAATTATAGCATATTTATAAATGCCATTGTATAATTTAAGGGCAAGGATGCAATATTTTGTCATGATTGAATTAATTTAGTTGATAATAATGATATTGCGACCTGTGGACAACCTGTTGATAACAAATTTCGACAAAGCTTGAAACCCTTTGATAGTAAAGGATATTAGCTATAATAGTTTTCCACAGCCAATGGTGAATAACATCGTATACGGCATTTTGAAATTGGGGAAAGTTACGCAAAGGTTGGTAAATAATAAGCTTAGACTTGTTGAAGAATGTTCGAAAAAAAGAAACGCAGGGTAACATAATATATTTGGGAGGCAACATGTTAAAGGAAAAAATTGAATTCAGTGAAGAGCTCCCTTTAGTTGCGACTATATGCAATATTGAAGAATATCCCATCCATTTTCATGACGATATGGAAATTGTCTATGTCCTTTCTGGGAAAGTTGGTTTAAAAAACGGATATTACAACTACGTATTAAACCAAGGGGATATATTCATATTGAATGATCGGGAAATACATAGCTTTCAAAATACTGGCGAGAAGAATATCGTCTTGATGTTGCAGATTGATCTTAAATTCTTTTCCAAATACTTCAATAATTTAAAGAACTGTTTTTTTGTTACCGACATGAAAGACAGCGATGATGAAAGTCTGGAAAATCTCAGGACCCTCCTTTCCAGAATAATATTCGAGTTTCTTTCAAAGGATAAGGATTATGAACACAGGACAATTCAACACACATGCAACTTCATTTCATGTCTAATAAATGAATTCCAATACTTCTCAATGGATGATGGGAAATTCGTAAACGAATCAAAAAATAAGGGCAACAAGGTTTTAGCGGAAAGATTAAAGAGAATAACTGAATATATGTATGACAACTATGGAAGAAAACTAACCTTGAATGAAATCGCCGAGAGGGAGCATCTCAGCGTATTTTACCTTTCCCACGTAATAAAAGCAGCAACTGGGTTAAGTTACCAGGACCTCTTAAGTTTCATGAGAGTGGAAGAATCTGAAAAACTCATACTTGGAACTGATAAAAAAATCGGTACGATATCATTGGAATCAGGTTTTTCAGCAGTTAGATATTATATCAAATATTTTGAGAAATGGTTTGGAATCCATCCTCTTGAATATAGGAAGCAATTCACTGGGAAAGTCATAAGCAGAGAGATTCATGCCGTTTACAGCCTCTCCACCCCTGATGAGATAATACCAATACTAAGAAAGCAGATAAAAGAAGTTTATAGCGCATTCGAGACTGAGTTAAACCCGAATATAGACATAGTAGATTTGGATTTAAGAAATTTAGAAGTTGACAGGAAGACCAAAGGTATAAAAATCAACTTGGTTCCCAAATGTACGATGGAAGCATTGACAAAATATACTGATAAAATCATTGAAGCTTTAAAAGATTTAAGAATACGTGAGATCAATGTCTATTCCCACCCAGAAAATATAAGCATCTCCTCAATTGAGAAATTGGTGGATTCGGGGATTAAAGTCGCCTTGTCTCTTATAGATGTGAATAAGCCGGGAGAAAACAATAACAAGCTTACCAAGGAAGGAATCAATAAAATTAAAAGAAAGCTGGAACATCGGAGCCAGATTTTGCTCAAGACTGTCGACGACAATAATTTGGTGGAGAAAACCAATTATATGTGGGATTCTTCTGTTATGATTCCCTACCTGGTTGAAAAGGCGATGAGAGAAAACGGACAAATCAGAGATTTCAACAGCCTTGTCGATGATACGGACGAGTTGATTGAAATAAAGGGAAAACGCGGCCTTATGACTGCTGGACTGGCTTTAAAACCAGCTTATTACGCATATAAAATGTTGTCAGATCTTGATGGGAACGTAATCTCAGTGGGAAAAAATTATATAATTTCTTCGGAATCGAAAGGAAAAGACAAACATGAAAGCATTAGGATTCTTGTTTTCAATGGAGACGAGCGTGTAACTGGAATGGTAGAAGGCCAATATCCCATCGAAGAGGTTATGCAAGCTGTATATCAGTTCAAGAAATCCAATGAAATAATTTTCAAGATCTGTGGGATTGCCGGGAACTTTAGAATCAAGAGATATAAGTTTTCAAAGGAAAACAGCATATTGTCATTTATGGAAAAACTGGGTTTTCCAAGCAACCTGACAGCAGAGGAGGAACAGCTTTTCGCCTGGGGCGCTTGCCCTAGCGTGGATTTTTCCCTTCAGGATTCTACAGACACTTTGAACATTCAATCCTATCTAACTGGATTCAGCGCCGAAATGATAATGATTGATAGATAGAAAAATTAACAAAAGGCAGGTAAGATATGATTCTTTCCTGCCTTTTGTTTGATTGCATGATTGATCAATTCTTCTTATAAATACTGATTTACAAGCTAATCAACCTGGTTGAAGATCGTCATATTGTCGCAGCCGAATTCCTCATATGTCACTGAAAAATAAACTGGAGATTCCGAAAGGGGATCAGTTTTCATTGGGATTGTTGAAAAACTGATTTCCGAGATGCCTATGGCAAAACTCAGATTATTATAAAGTTGATCCGTATCATATGTTTTTATCACTGGAATTTGTTTTATAGCAGCCTTCATCGAGTTGACCACCAGGCTTTTATAATCATATCCAGGAACAAAAATATCATGTAATGCCAGCAATTTGCCAGACTTGTCATAATTATAGTTTTCCAAACTGGTTTTCCACTTGCCGTTATAATAGATATTTAAATTCTTTGAGACTACGGAATACGTGCCGACACTATTGGCCCACACGTATTGCTCGAAGCTATTCCAATCTTCACCCGACGTGTTTGTGTATGTTTTCATATCATTGAAGGCTGAAATGTCAAATATGCCAAGGGAGGTGGCTTTTTCCACAGCTTCAACAGGAATTTTAGGATTATAAACAAGGGATTGAGTTATATTGATCTTATCCAAAGTTCTGTTTTCCTGGCTCCTGATATCCGTGCCTCCCCAAGACTGAAGGAATTCCTTTACCACAGGTTTTTCGCTAGTATATATATTGACATTCGGATCATAAAATCTTTTCGCGATTGCAAATATATCGCCAAGTTCTTGAAAATTGATATAGATTGTGGATGCATAAAGGCCGGTATCGAATTCGGGATTACTATAATCGAAGATTAAAACCAAACCTGCTTGGGAAAGATAAAATTTTTGATTGTCGGAAATTCCCTTGAATGGAGAGACGAGCTTCAAATCATTTCCGGACATGCTGTAATAATCCTCTTCTGTTGCGTTTCCTTTTGCAAGGGCAGCGCTTATATAATCATTAAGGATTATCTTATAATCCACATCATCAGCGAAAATATCTTTGAGTGAAATTTGCTTGCCGGTATTAAGGTCGAAATTCAAAGCATCCATAAGCCCCACATAAACACTCTGGTTATATGTTCGATTCCCGTAAACTACCACTGAAGCCACATTATTGTAATTGAATGAAATTTGAGCATCCAAAGTATTTCCTGTCAATTTAGATGTGGATCCGAGATCCTTTTTTATTCCTCTTATTGGAGGCAGTTCACCATTAGATATCTGATCATAAGCATTTAAAAGATCTTCGTTGATGCTGCCTTCAATTTTTTTATCTTTTAAACCCTTTAACGAAATAGTCCTTGTATAGAATTCCGTGACGTCATTATTTTCTATAGAAGTTATTTCAATTGGATTTTTTAAAAGATAGGGAATTTCAATCGGGGATTTCAAATTGTTAGGTCCAACGTTGATGGAGCCGCAGGATATCAATATTAAAGTCGAAACCATTATCAACAATAAAAGTAGAATATGCCTCATTTCAATGGCACTAGGAATTAACCGAAAACTTGCAGTTGATTTTTCATAAACAGGCTTGCCCTTTAAATTGCTATTTGATTGGAACATATCCAGCCTCCTCAGCCAGTTGCTGGCCATCTTTTGTTAAAAGCCAGGATATTATCTGCCTTGCGGGGCTATCCTTTGCTTCTGTTGATCTTATGGCGGCATAATATGCTGTCCTAATTGGATAAGAACCATCACGGATAGTTTCCTTGCTTGGCACAACCCCATTTACTGCCAGAAGTTTGACTTTTTCATTTCCCCACATATCGGTTGCGAAATAGAAATAAGAGTAGCCTATGGCATCAGGTTCGTTTTTGTAAGTTGCCACAGCTTCAATCAAACCTGCCATTTCAGAAATGATCTGTTCGGTTGGTGGATTTACTGGAGTCAATCCACCCATGACCAAATCAAGGAATCCAGTCTGGCTTCCTGAATTCACAGGCCGCTGATATGCCTTGATGATAGTGTCGGTTCCAGCAACATCCTTCCAATTTGTGATCTTACCTGTATAAATATCTTGAATTTGCTTCAAAGTGAGACTATTGACAGGATTATCCTTATTTACCAGGAAGATAAATCCCTCGCTGACGATAGGAATCAATTCGAGTTTTACATTGCTTTCCTTGGCGATTTGAAGCTCTTCGGCAGAAGGCGATGTTACGAATATTAAAGCAGCACTCCCGTTTATCAAATTTAAATATGCTTGATGAGTCTTGTTGTGAACAATATATTGCCGCGCCTCTTCAATCGGCAAATTCATCAACTTTGCGCCAAGTGCCTCGGAAAGAGGAATGGTAACAGTGGATCCATCTACAGTCGGATAAGTTGCCGGCGAGAATTTTGGAGCTTCACTGGCTGGAGTGGTAGCTTGACTCCCACAGCCAGCTAGAGAGCATGCAAGAAGAATAAGAGTTGAGGCAATAAGTATTTTTAGAATTCTCATTTTGCACCTGCCTTTCAAACGAATATAAAATCTTCGATATAATTCGATATAAATAGTTTAATATTTATGAGCCAATTTAAAGATTCAAGATTAATGTCTAAATATATAACTAATTATATTACTAAACTAGGGAATTTGTATATTATTAATAAACAATTGAAATCAAAATTGGGAAGACAGCAAGATAGTACATATTTTAAGCAAATTCATCATTGAACCGATTATTTCAGAGTAGTAATATGATTTACAGAAGCATAGGAACATTATTTATTCAGAAGCGAAAATAATTGCCATTTAGGCAAATGATGAAGGAGAGCGATATGAGATTATTATTAATTGGAGTTGGCGGCGTTGGAACATCTGCTGCTAAGATTATCAAGGACGCTGGAGAAAAAGGAAAATGGATGGAAAAAATGGTTCTTACAGATTACAATCTGGCAAGAGCTCAGGAAGTTGCTAAAGAAATAAATGACCCAAGATTTATACCAGACCAAGTAAATGCCAGAGATGCGGAAAGCATAAAGGCGTTGGTGAAGAAATACGATATCACCTACATTATGAATGCAGTTGATCCAAACTATAACCAGAATATTTTCGATACAGCATTAGAATGTGGAGTAGGATATATTGATTGCGCAATGACTCTTTCTAAGAGACATCCGGAAAAACCTTACGAACTATGTGCGGAAAAACTAGGAGATTATCAGTTCGCTAAAGCGGAAGAATGGAAGAAAAAGGGAAATATGGCAATCGTTGGTTCCGGTGTTGAACCAGGAATGGCAGACGTATTTGCAAAGTATGCGTCAAAGCACTTGTTTGACAAGATTGATCAAGTGAATGTAAGAGATGGGGACAATTATACAAATCCGGAAAGCGACAGCCCATTTGGCTTCTCGATTTGGACTACAATAGAAGAATGCTTAAACCCACCTATTATCTGGGAAAAGGGCAAAGGCTGGTTTACGACTCAAAGTTTCTCAGAACCTGAAATATTTGATTTCCCAGGAGGGATTGGACCTGTTGAAGTAGTAAACGTTGAACATGAAGAAGTTTTGCTTGTTCCTAGATATATTGATTGCAATAGAGTTACATTTAAATATGGTGTTCCAAAGGAAACAAGAGAGCTTTTGAAAAACTTAGAAGCATTGGGAATGGACAGCATGCAGACAAAAGTTAAAGTTGGTGATACTGAAATTACACCTAGAGATTTCCTTGTAAAAGTAGTTGAAAACCCTCTAGAATCATCAAAGACCATGCTTGGCAAAGGCTGCGCAGGTACTTGGGTAACAGGAACGAAAGATGGTATGAGAAGATCAACTTACCTATATCAGGTTGCAGACAATCAAACCTGCATGAAAAAATATGGAACATCTTCCGTAGTTGCCCAGACTGCTGTTGGACCAGTTATCATGCTTGATCTCGTAGCTAATGGAATTTGGAAAGAAGCAGGAGTAAATGGTCCAGAATTCTTTAATCCAGATCCATTCGTGGAAAGAATGGCAATGTATGGATTCCCTCCAGGAATTCAGGAAAAAGATTCAGAATTCGCAACATTCATGGAGAATAAGGCATTTATGGATGCACTAAAAAAATAATAAATAGTAAAAACCGCAGACACCGTTTTAAAATAGTAAACACCAAATGAATAGGTAAAAAGAGAGTTGTTAGTGTACTCTCTCTTTTTACTTTTTGGGGTTTCTTGTTTACATACAATGGGTTTTAAGGTAATATCTACTAAAAAGGAGGGTTTTTTATGAAACATGTCTTATCGGTCTTAGTAGACAATCACCCAGGTGTTCTTAGGAGAGTTTCCGGACTTTTTGGAAGACGGGGATATAATATCGATTCATTGGTTGTAAGCGCTACGGAAAATGAGGAAATTTCCAGGATGACAATAGTTGTTCAGGGGGATGAAACTGTAATAGACCAGGTAATAAAGCAGCTAGCCAAGCTGATTGACGTTATTAATGTTGACGATGTCACAAACAAGGAAACAGTAAGCAAACAATTGCTTTTAATTAAAATCAAAGCGGATATCACAAATAGGATAGATATTATCACACTTGCAGAAGCTTTCAATGCCAGAATTGTGGACATAGAAGCCAACTCAGTAATTCTTGAAGCGGCAGATGAGATCAACAGGATAAGCAATATGATAGAAACCTTCAAACCATATGGAATAATCGAACTTGTAAAAACTGGAACGGTGGCAATGCTCAAATGATCGAAACCAAAAGTAAAATGAATAATGAAACACTTAAAGCGGCCTTGGATTTGAATATCGATAAAGCCGCTTATTATTATGATATCTGCGGTTTGGTTGCTTCGGCATGGAGCCCGGACTTTCAATATGAATATGCGGTTGGTTACAAAGATTATTCAACGAAGGAACCGATACAAACCAACGATATTCTGCACATGGCATCAATTACAAAGCTTTTTGTAGGGACTGCCATTATGCAACTAGTTGAAAATAATTCAATCGACATAGATGAAAAACTTACAAAATACTTGCCTTGGTTTTCCATGAAGGATGAAAGGTACAATGAAATAACTATAAGACAGCTTCTCTCCCACACATCGGGCATGCACGATGTAAAAAATTACGACTGGGATAAACCTGAGATAGATGAGGATGCTCTTGAAAGATATATAAGATCAGATCAGGTAACTCAGGAAAAACTTCTATCAAACCCATGGGACAAGAAGTTCAGGTACAGCAATATTGGATATGAAATATTAGGGTTGGTAATTTCCAAGGTTGCGAACCTGAGCTTTGAAGAATATATAAAGCAAAACACATTCATTCCATTGGCAATGGAAAATTCCACACTGCTCACGTTTGAGAGGGATTTGTCAAAGATATGTGCGCCTCATTTGAAGAATGAAAAAAATGAAATAATCAAAGCCCCATTTTACCCTTATAGCAGGACCCATGGTCCAAGTTCCACATTGACATCGAATGCCGAAGACATGAGAAAATGGGCAGTAGCTCAATTGGATAAGAAGCTTCTGAAAGAGGAAACTTATGCAATGATGTTTAAGGAGCAAGCGGAAATTCCCAACAACGGAGAAACCATCTGCCTAAGCTGGTTTAAACGGGAACAGGCAGGCTATACTCTTTATGGACATGAAGGAGCTGATGATGGTTTCAGATCCAGCTTCTGGATGTGCCCAGAGTTGAAAATGTACATACTGGTCAATGCGAATATGTCTTCAGCCCAAGTAAAAAAAATCAACAAGCAAATATTCGATATTATTTTAGGAAACAAAGTCACATTATAAATTATCCATGGTTCCCAGTGCGAAACAAACACTGGGAATTTTTTTTCGCAATTATGGTATAATAAATTTAGAAATAAAATCTGACAAACATTATATTTTGATATATATGGAGGTATAAAAATGAAATTTGAATGGAAGAAACAAGAAAAGGAATTGTATTCACCTAAGAACAAACCAGAGATTATCAAGATACCTAAATACTCGTTTTTCATGCTGGATGGAAAAGGCAATCCCAACTTGGAAGAATTTTCCCAAGCCGTCGGGGTTATATATTCTCTTGCTTATTGCATAAAAATGATGCCTAAGAAAGGAAAGACGCCTGACGGGTATTATGATTACACTGTATTCCCATTGGAAGGAATCTGGGATTTGTCAGATGAGGGAAAAGAATCCAAAGTATTGAACAAGGACAACTTTGTTTATACGATAATGATTAGACAACCAAATTTTGTAACCCCGGAATTAGCCGAGGAAGCAATAATTACAACTAAAAAAAACAAGCCGCACATATTGCTGGACAATGTTAGATTTGAAAGTTTTGAAGAGGGGTTATGTGTTCAAATGATGCATATAGGTCCATATGATGATGAACCAGTCACATTCTCCAAAATGGAAGAATTCGCTGCTGAAAACAATTTGGTTAGAAAAGGAAAAACGCATCGAGAAATCTACATTTCAGATGTAAGAAAAACAGAGCCAGCCAAGTTGAACACCATATTGCGCTTTCAAGTGGATAGGAAATAGACTATTTGCTGACAAATATCAATCCAACAATACACAAGCCAATTCCGATTATCTGGTTGTATGTCAAAGTTTCCTTGTAAATAAGCATTCCGACAAAAATAAGAACGATTGAAAGAATCGTGGTCGCTACAAGAGAGCCAATATTCATACTCCAACCTGCCCGATAAGCCATAAGATATCCGAATTCAATCCCAACAATGCTTATTCCCAAAGCAACGCTGGTCCAATTCAGATCCTTTAACGATGTCATTATTCCCTTGTCGGTGCCCTTGATTAAAAGCAGGATGACTGTAACCAAAGTTGCGGACAGATATGTTACAGTAAATGCCAGAAAGGGATTGGCGCCACTTGGCGTTGACTTTTGACAAATGTTGTAAAAGGTTGTCGATACTACAATTAAGCCAATTGGAAGCAGATAATTTATCATCCAGCACTTACCCCATTTGGAACCGGACGTTCTGGTTGAGCCAAGACAGGAACTATTCCATCCACAAAACCTATATCGAAAAGCATGCCTTCAGAAACTAGGCCTAGCATTTTTCGGGGTTCTAGATTAACAACAAACAATGCCTGTTTGCCTTCAATCTCTCTAGGATTATCTCTTTCCTTTTTCATTCCCGATAGGATAACACGGGTGAAATCTCCAAAATCGACCGTTAGTTTTACAACTTTATCCGACTTTTCAATATCCTCTACAGATATTATAGTGCCTACCCGGATGTCGACTTTATCGAGAATGTCCAATGTAATGTTGGGTTTTAATAAATTTCCCATTTCCTTTTCTCCTTTTCTCTCCAACATAAGGTTTAATTAGTTTCTTAAAATCACCCAGAACCTTCAACATAATCCTATTTAAACTCTTCTGTTATTGCCCTCATCAGATCGGATATGGGAAGGTGCTGTGGGCATTTTTCTTCGCATTGCCTGCAGGAGGAACAATCCGATGGCCTTGCTTTAGGGCTGGTAAACATTTTGAAGTCACCTAGAATTTTTGGGTTCTTGTCAAATAGAAACCATTCATTATAGTAGTTCAAGCAAGTTGGTATATCAATTTTAAGAGGGCAAGGCAAGCAGTAGCCACAAGCTGTGCAGGATGCTTTTATAAGTTTATTGTATTCCGAGGATGCTTTTTCAAGAGTTTCTGTTTCCGCACTTGAAAGCAGGCCCATTTTACCACTTGAAAAAATGTTAATATTATATTTAACCTGACTCATATCCGACATGCCGCTAAGTATGGTGAAAACTCCATCCTGAGCCGCAACCCATTTGAAAGCCCATTCGGCAGGGGTAAGCTTTGTTTCCGATGCTGCCCAGATGTCTTTCACTGAAGTTGGAATCGCGTCGGTTAATTTCCCTCCCTTCAAAGGTTCCATGACAACAACAGGAATATTTCTTGCTGTGGCGTATTTCAGACCTTCCAAACCAGCCTGGAAATTGATATCCATATAATTCAGTTGAATTTGACAAAATTCCCAGGGATAGGCGTCAATTAGAGTTTTGAAGAAATCCAGATCGTCATGGAAGGAAAACCCGATATGTTTTATCTTGCCTTCCGCTTTCATAAGTTCCAAAAATTCCATTGTTTCAAATTTCAATGCTCTTTTCCAAATCGCCTTGGTAAGATTATGCATCAGATACATGTCGATACATTGAACACCAAGCTTGTCCAACTGGTTTTGAAAAATTGCCTCAATTTCCTCTTTGGAATTCCCCATCCAGACCGGCATTTTATCAGCAAGTAAAACCTTTTCCCTATATCCGTCCTTTAGAGCTTTCCCAGTTACAACCTCGCTTTTTCCACCATGATACATATATGCGGTATCGATATAATTGACACCATTGTCTATGGCATATCTTATCATCTCAATCGCCAATGGCTCGTTTATTTTTTCCTTGTCGGATTCCATCCTTGGCAACCTCATGGTTCCAAATCCCAACAGAGAAACATCTTTGTTTTCTGGTTTGAAAAATCTATATTCCATATTACCTGCTTATCCTCCATTTTTTATTTCCCATAGTTTAGTCTAGTTGAAATTTATATTTGTTCATGAAAATTATAAATTTTGATTGTAAATTTATAGTAACATAAACGAAAAGTTTATAGTATAATTTTCTCGATATTAGCTATATTTAGGGTGACGAATGGAAACAAGATTCGCATCTGGGAAGAGGGATTTGCAATGAGAAGAATTGACAGGGAAATTACAGAAATTAAGGATATAGAAGGAATACTTGATAGAGGGTTCGTGTGCCACCTGGGCTTGGTTGATGGAGTAAGGGCATATATCGTTCCGATGAACTATGCATATGACAATATGTCAATATACCTTCATTGTGCCGGAGAAGGGAAAAAACTTGACTTGCTAAGGGCCAACAACAATGTATGTTTCGAAATCGATATCAACGAGAATGACATAGCTAGAAGTGGAGACGAACCTTGCGAGTGGGGAACCAAGTTTGAAAGCGTTATCGGATTTGGAAAAGCTGTCTTCCTTGAGAGCCCCAAAGACAAGTGCCTGGGCTTGAACGCAATTGTAAGCAGATATGCCAAAAGGACATATGAATTTCCGGAGTCGGAAGTTGAAGCGACAATTGTAATAAAAATTCTGATTGAGGAAATTACTGGGAAGAGGGCTGAAAGCTAGAATCGCCCAAATAGGTTTTCCTGTATTTATTCGGTGTACAACCGACTAATTTCTTGAACACTTTTGTAAAATAACTTTGCTCCTCAAAGCCAGTCTGAAGAGAAATGTCAAGGAGACTTAGGTTCGTTGCAACCAAAAGCTCCTTGCTTCTTTTTATCCTCAAAGAATTAAGATAGTCCGTGAAATTGCTGCCCATTTCCTTCTTGAAAAGAACCGAAAGATAAGCGGGATTGATATGAAGATTTTCGGACATGTTATGCAAGGTAATCTTGTTCATATAGCTTGAGTTGATTTCTTGCACAGCTTTTATAATATACTCTGAATTTCCCAAATAAAGGGTGTCAAAGACATTTGACGAAAAATTAATAACAATGGCCTCGATTCTTTTGCGCAAATCGGGAACGCTGACCGCCTCATTTATTGAATTCACATAGCTGAAATCTTTTTCAAAAATCTGTTGTAAGGAAGCCCCACCTTCAATGGCGGATCTTGCTAACACGGCACAAACCTCAAGTATGGTGGTTTTAACCAACTCAAGATTCCCCGATTCAATGAGCAGGACTTCATCTAGCAAATTGTCCACAAGAACTTTCGCTTCAGCGGACTCCCCATTTTTAACTTTCACTATCAATTGCTTCTCAATTTCGTATGGGTACAGAAGAAATAGGTTTTTCTTTTTCAAAATTTGTACATTTTCTCCAATTTGAACCTGTTCCTTGAAGTTCTTGTTGATTTCCGCATAATTGGAATTCCCCTCGCTCCATGCAAGTACACAGGAAAATATCAATGTTGAAAGATGGGCGACCTGAACAGGAGTGTTGGATTTCATATTCCGGATAAACATAGTCAATGGGGATATCAATTCTGAATTTTCATGGACATGGTTCAACCTGAAAATATTGGCGACTATCTCCTGATTTATTTTACCCATGGCAATAGGTCCAACGATCAAGTATCCAAGGTATTCATCTTGATTGAAAATTGTGATGGAAATCAATGTAAAACCTGCAGGACACAAGAATATATAAGGCTCACCCAAACCTTTTGCGATGTTGACTGAGGAAGAAATAGCTTCGGTACAGGCGCTATCCTTTTGTAGATAAATATTAGTCAGAGGGCAAATCTTTCTCTCTTGCCCGTATTCCCAGATTAAATCACCTGATGGATTATAAAAAGTCACTGGAAGTTCACAAATTTCAGAATATGAAACAAGAGCCGATGCAAGCCTTTCGGGAATTGGCACATTATCGATGACTTTTTTACTAATATTCACTGCAATAAAACTCCTAATTTAACATATATTTAAGTGGCAAAACCAATTAAAATACTAAATGCTCATTCAAACACTTATCATTTTAGCAGAAACCAATAAAAATACAATAATATACAAATATATTATTAAAATAATACAAAAACGCAGATATAAATTATAATATTTATAGTATAAAATCAAATATTATGAATATTGAGAAAACAGAAAGGTAGGGGAGTTTATGGGTAAAGAATTATTGCTTAAAGTTTTAAGGCACGAAGAAACAAACGAGGTGCCTTGGGTACCATTTGCAGGAGTACATGCAGGAAAATTGAAGGGATATACCGCTTCTGAAGTATTGAAGGAGCCGGACAAACTTTTTGAATCTTTAATGGAAGTAAAAAAATTATACAATCCTGATGGCATGCCAATAGTTTTCGACCTACAAGTTGAAGCTGAAATACTTGGTTGTGACATGTTGTGGGCTGACTATAATCCACCATCGGTGAAATCACATCCATTGGCAGGGGAAAAAAGCATCCCATGTGTATGCAAAATCCCAACAAAAGATAGTGGAAGAATTCCAATGATTCTTGATGTAATGAGAAGAATGAAAAAAGAAGTTGGAGATGAAGTCGCACTTTATGGCCTTATATGTGGACCATTTACATTAGCCTCCCATTTACGAGGCAGCGAAATATTCATGGATATGATTAAGGATCAAGAATATGTAAAGCAGCTGGTTGAATTTTGTGGCGAAGTCTGCTGCAAAATGGCAGAATACTATATAGAAGCTGGGATGGATGTAATTGCAGTTGTTGACCCTCTTGTAAGCCAAATTTCTCCAAAACATTTTGAAGCAATGCTTTCTGAATCTTTTGCAGCGGTATTCGATTTTGTTAAAAGCAAAGGAGTATATTCATCATTCTTCGTATGCGGAAATGCAACAAGACAGATCAAAGTTATGTGTGACACGAGACCTGATTGCATAGCAGTAGATGAAAATGTAAGCTTAGTAGCTGCAAAACTAATCACGGACGAGTACAATATTGTAATAGAAGGCAATATTCCACTTACAACAACAATGCTGCATGGCAACCAGCAAGATAATATGAAAGGCGTGGTTGACCTACTGGATAGTCTAGACCACCACAACCTTATAATAAGCCCAGGATGTGACATGCCTTATGATATTCCACTGGAAAATGCAATTGCCGCAGGACAGGCAGTGAAGAGAACCGAGGATGTCAGGAAAATAATAGAGAATTATGAAGCAGTGGAAGCCGATGATATTGAAGTGGCAATACCCGACTATAAAAATCTGGACAAGGTTTTAATCGAGCTATTTCTTCTGGATCCAGAGCAATGCGCCGCTTGCACATACATGTTGAACAGTGTAATAGATGTATATGACGAGATCAAAGATATTGCAGATTACAAAGTGTACAAATATACATTAAAAGAAGACATTGCTAGAACAAGAAAAATGGGGTTGACCAATCTTCCGACCATGTGTATAAATGGTGATATGAAGTGGGTTTCAATAATCCCGGATAAAGAAGAATTCATCAAAGAAGTTAGAAAATACGCAGCAAAGTAGATGCGTTAAAGCTAATCGGCATGATGTTATAATGTGCGCGCATATAGAATCACTCTTTACATAATTCTATATGCGCACACATAAACATATTAGCTCGCCCTATTCGCAAAGCGAATAGCAGGCGAACTTATACAAGAAAATCACAAATCTATGATTTGTAGATTTTTACTGATAGCAGCTCGCCC